>PANW01000005.1 GCA_002707785.1 Cellvibrionaceae bacterium
GCTGAAGTCTTCGGTGTTTTCGATCTCACCGTCGTTAATCGTGCTCACGGTTAACGGAATGCTGTCGCCCACACTCAGGGGACCACTGATGGTCAAGGTACGTGTTTCTGCGTTGAAGTCGACGCCTTCGAGCGCGGGATCAACAGAGATACCGTCAGCGGTGGCCAACTCGATCGTCACGCTCTCGCCCGACAGAATCTCGCTGCCACCAATCGTAATTTGATAGTTCGCGGTATTGCCTTCAGCCACGGTTGCGTCACCGGTTAAGGTGTAGGTCGGCGCATCGAAACCGGATGCATCTTGAATGGTCGTTGTCACCGAGTCAGCAGTCGTATCTACGACATACCCAGCGAAATTTCCCAACGCATCCGTAACACTGTCGATGGATACTTCGAAGCTCTCAGCTCCTTCGGCGAGAAGATCATCCAAAGTGTTGATGACAAAACTAATCTGCTGCTGACCAGCAGGAATTTCTACGCTTGCTATACCACTGAAATCAACACCATCAACAGCAACCCCAGAATAGGTAAAGCTAACAATCAGGTTGCTGCCGGCAGGGACAGGATCGCTGAGAGTTACTAGGTAATCCGAAGTGGGATCACCCTCCACTACGAAGGCAGGCCCCTGAAGCCCGATAAGAATATCTACGACATCCGCAATGGGAGCAGAAGTGTTTTCAGTTCCCGGCAACTCCGGGCGAAACAGCTCACCATCGCCAAAAGTGGAGGTTTCAAAACCGCTGGTTGGCGTTGTGCTGTCAGCGTTGTATTGAATGCGTATTCCTGGTGTACCCGACTCACCGCCGGAGCCTGGATTAAAGCCTGCCTCACCGGCCGCCGGAGCAGGTAAGACTTCATCAAGCGTGAGACCTTCTTCTAGCGCCTGCGAGATGCGATCAAAATTAATGGCATCCCCAAGACTGTCTTTTTCTTCAATGTCTTCAAGTAAGGCGAGGAATTTCTCATCGAGCGTAAGCTCTTGATCATGACCTAATGTGACAACAGCACCGCTGGCGAATTTGACGATAACCACACTGGAGCCCGCAGTATGGAGAGTATCGTTTAACTGAACAGCTTCACCGGCTTTAAGCAACCTGCCCTGTTCTTCGGAGACGGCTTTTGCGTCCCCCTGAACAGCGACAACTTTCGCGACAATATTTTGACCATCAACAGGCTTTTTATTATCCATTACACCATCTGCCATAATTTTAACGCCTTTTTGGAAATCCCTATAAACACAAAAGCCGCCCTAAGGCGGCGCTTTTTCGCGTTACGGCTGCGAGCCGTTTAACTCCACGAGCAGCTGCCCCATGGAGTTGAATATTCGATACTGCGCAAACAATTGATCGTAAACTGCGTTGATCAGAGTTCGCTTAGAGTCGACTACCTCATTCTCTGTATTCAATAAATCCAGCAACGTTCGCCGCCCAATATTAAATTGTTTTTGGTAGGCGCCCTTCGTTGCCAACGAGGCACGAACATGCATTTCTAAGTACTTGAGCTGACTATTGATTGTCTGATGAGCACTCCAAGATAGGCGTAAACTCTCAGATACTTGCCTTTGAGTATTATTACGAATATCTCGCGCCTGCTCTAGCAAATGCGCTGTTTGGCGTCGGCGAGATTTGTCACCGCCACCATTGTACAAGTTGTAGCGCATTCTGAGCGCCACGACGAGATCTTCACTGTCACCCTCGACACCATCAATATCTTCATCCCAGCGCTTATCGGCCTCGATCTGCAAATTAGGCCAAAATACACTTTCTGTCGCCTCGTACTGAGCTACCGCTGAATCGACATCGGCCAACGCAGACTTGAGAGTTGGATGTTGCTCAACAGCTAACTCTTCCGCCAGCTCCAGACTAGCCGGTATTGGCTGTGCAATAGTGGGCTTTTCGATTTCATTGATTTGCGGTTGCAAGCCCGTAACACGGAAGAAATTAGTCTGAGCATCCAGCAAATTACTCTGTGCAGAAATCATATTGCTATTGGCCAGAGCCAGACGAGCAGAGATTTGATCCAAATCCGCCTTGCTGCCAACGCCGGACTTATTTCGCAACACCATCTGATCGTGAATATTCTGATGTTCATAAAGAGTCTCGCGGGCTAGATCGAGCAGCTCGTTTTGACGCAGTAGATTCAGATAGACTTCCGCCGATCGCAGAGCCGTATTCTCTTCTACCTCTACGGCCTTATAACGCGCACTGTTCATTCGAGCGAGCTGACGATTCACCTCTTCCGAAGTCGCATAGCCATCAAACACCATCTGCCTGGCAGCGATCGACGACTCATGACGCGTCAATGTCTTTTCTTCACCGCCTGTCGACTGAGCATCCAAAGTCTGGCGCCCAATACCTGCAGCCACATCTAAAGAAGGCAAATAGCCGGACTTGGCAATATCCACCTCTTCGGTGCGAGCCAAGTATTCATGTCGGGCGGCCATAACCTCTGGATTGGTCTCCAGCGTATGCTTTACCGTTTCATTCAGTGTCAGCGCTGATGCGTGAGTCACTATTGACCCAACCAATAACGCGACCACTGCTCCTAATTTCTTCATCTAAGGAATTGCCCCCAAGTCCTTTTAGTGTGACACAGTTCACACAAAGCAAAATTGTACCGATTAACTTGCCGTTAAAAAACCATATTCTAATCACTTTAGGGAATAAATGGTTAATTTTGATGCCAATTAGATCAAAAAATCACCTAAAGGAAGATCTTTTACAAATACTTAACAAATACCGACTCAGATAGAGGACAAATATTCATTTAGTATTCATGAAGAAGGAGCGCTATCGCTCCCGAAGGGCCAGCTGCTTTGTCTTTAGGATGGGTTTCAGCAGGTAATCGAGTATGGTTTTCTTCCCGGTCAGGATATCCACACTCGCGGTCATGCCGGCAATGATCGGGAGCGATTGAGACTCACTGCCCATAAAGCTCGCTTCAGTTTCGACGCGCACTAGATAGAAGCTCTCATCCTTTTCATCAAGAATGGTGTCAGGGCTTATATGAACCACTTCTCCATCTAAACCGCCATGAATAGAGAAATCATAGGCAGTGAACTTAACCTTGGCCTTCTGCCCCGGATGCAAGAAGGCGATATCTGCCGGCCGCACTCTAGCTTCAACCAGCAATTTATCCTCAATAGGAACGATTTCAACCAAATCCATACCTGGCTGGATCACGCCGCCAATCGTTGTTACCAGCAATTGCTTAACGGTGCCCGCAACCGGTGAACGCACTAGCGTTCGCTGAACCCTATCCTCCAGAGCCCCACTGGTCTCCATTAAGCGCGACAACTCAGACGCGGTTTCACTGCGCTCTTTCTGTGCCTCAGCCTTGAAGGCCAACTCTGCGTTACTCAACTTCTGACGCGTCTCCTCCAAGCTCGATTCAGCCCTTGGAATGGCTAACTCGGCCCCCTCCTGCTCTCCCCGTAAATCGTTGACCTGCCGCTCAAGGCGAAGCAGCTCCACCTTAGAGATCGCACCCTGCTCGGCCAGAGGACGGGTCATTGTCATTTCGCTCTCTAACAACACCAGACTGCGACCCAATTGATTGCGCTTCGCCGTCAACTCTGACAACTCCTGCTTCTTTTGCTGAACTTGCTCAATGAGCACCTGATTGCGGCTCTGCAGTTCGAGCTGACGAGAGACATAAACGGAATATTCTTCAGCCAAGGCGGCCGAATCGATAGTAGTCAGTGCATCAGGCTCAAAGGTGATCCCTTCCGCTTCAGCATGGAGACGCGCAACCTTAGCTTTGAGTTGCTCTAGCGTTACCCCCGCCTCACGCAGCGAGGAAGAAAAACGAGTATCGTCGATCCTCAACAACGGCTGTCCCGCCTTCACGATTCCACCCTCACGAACGTGCAATTCCGAAAGGATGCCGCCCTCTAAGTTTTGCACTACCTGCACCTGACTCGAGGGAATAACCTTACCCTCGCCACGGGTAAACTCATCGATTTCAGCAAGACCGGCCCAAGTGAGCATTACGACAAAGAAAAGTGCAATGCTCCACAACAATTGCTGACCACCTCGGGGTGACTGCTCAAGCACAGCCCCTGCCGCCGACGACATATAGGTAATATCTTTGCTTTCTGCTTCAGCTTCAGCCTCAAACCACTGCTGCCACAAAGGCTTACCTTTGAACTCGTGGGCTAAGGCATTTTTAAGGTTGCGCAACACGGAGCTGTCCTTTTCTTAACGCTTCTAATACCGGCTCTTTAGGACCGTCAGCAATTAACTTTCCGCGATCAAGCACAAGAACCCTGTCTACCAAGGAAAGCAACGATGTCTTGTGAGTCACTAAGACTAGTGTTTTTCCCTCACATGCTTCCGCCAGGTTTTTCTTGAGCTGGACCTCAGTGCTACTGTCCATACCGGTGCTGGGCTCATCAAAAAGATAGATGGGCGGATCATTCAAAACCGCACGAGCCACGGAAATACTCTGGCGCTGACCACCGGACAGCGACTGACCTCGCTCCCCGACCAACCGATCAAAGCCAGCCGGATGGTTATTTACAAACTCTGAAACACCCGCAAGGTTGGCGGCCCGAATAATCTGAGAGTCCTCTACATGCGGCGAGCCATAGACGATATTGTCCTTAACTGAACCGAAAAACAAAACGCCATCCTGAGGGACACAACCAATATTTCGTCGTAAATCTGCAGGATCAATTTGCTTAATATCGATATCATCGACTAATACGGCTCCCTCATCAGCGTGATAGAGCCCCAACATCAACTTCTGTAGCGTGCTCTTGCCCGATCCGATCCGACCGATCACTCCCACTCGCTCGCCCGGCTGAATCGTAAACGACACACTGTCCAACGATGACACCTCCTCGCCCGGATAAGAGAAACGAACCTTATCAAAACGAATCCCACCATTGAGCCGAGGTCGCTGAACAAAAGATTGTCCTGACTCACGCTCTTGAGACTTAGCAATCATCTGCTCCAAACCTTCATAGGCGGTGCGAGTTTGATGGTAATTTACTAACAACCCCGCCACCTGCCCCATCGGCGCTAGAGCACGCTGAGTGAGCATGACGCAGGCAATTAATGCCCCCATCGTCAATTCCCGCTCTGCAATGAGATACACACCAATCACAACGACCGCTACTGAGCAAAATTGCTGAATGGCACCTGATACTGTCGTCGATGAGCTGGATAACAGTCGTGTACGCTGCCCCCAACGCGAGAGATGCCCGACGGTAGATTCCCAAAGCGTCTGGATACGCCCCTCAGCGCCCAGAACCTTGATCATCTCCAGACTTGAAAGCGTCTCGATGAGCGCCGCGTTCTTTTGTGCTCCAGCCTGATAGGTTTGTTCGACGGCATAGCGGAGTGGACGCTGAATATACAGGGCAAAACCAATAATCAGAGGGATCGCAACCAAAGGAGCAAAAGCAATAGGGCCACCAATGTAGGCGATGGCCACCAGAAACAACAAAACAAATGGGAGGTCTACGAAGGTAGTAACAGTACTGGAAGTGATAAAGTTTCTTACGGTTTCAAATTCGCGCAACTGACTGGCAAAGGCACCCACAGATTCCGCCCGCTCAGACATCCGTGCACCCAACACCCGCTGAAAAATGTAGCTGGAAAGCAATACATCGGATTTTTTGCCTGCCACCTCCAAGAAATAGGTGCGCAAGCTCTTTAGTACGAGGTCAAACCCATAAACAATGACAATCCCGATCGCCAACACCCACAGCGTCTCAATAGCATCATTGGGCACCACGCGATCGTATACATTCATTACAAACAGCGGATTGGCCAACGCGAATAGATTGATTAACAAAGACGCTAGGAGTACATCTCTGTAGATTCTCCAAGATCCGGCAATAACACTCCAAAACCAATGAGTGCCCCCTCCTGACTGCATGTGCTGAGTTCGCTGATCGTAACGATAAGCGGGTCGCGCGAAGATACAATAGCCCGAGTAGTAAGATTTAAGCTCTTCCAACGAAAGCCTCTGCTCGCCCTCGGTTTCAGGATCTAGCAGCAAAGCCTGTTTGGCCTCAACTTCAATATCAAGTAAGACAACGGCCTTATCATTATCGAGGAGAAGCACGGCAGGACAGACTAAAGCACTAATATCAGACAGCTCACGCTTAACGATTTGAGCTTTAAGACCCGCTCGATCGGCGGCTCTGACAAACAGTTCTGGTGTTAGCTTTTCTTGTACCAACGGAAGGCCAGCGGTTACTGAGGCGGCAGAGCACGGACGGTGCTCTAATTTGGCCAACTGTAGTAAGCATGTCAGTAAAGGATCAAACACCCCGGCACCGATTTCTGCAGATGCCAAACGCTCTTTGAACGAGAGAGATGAATCTTGGACGCTCATTTTCTTCCAGTAATTATTGCTTTAACCTCCATTGTAAACGAAAGTTCGACTAAAATACTCACAACACTGGAATAAATGGGACGCTTCATGCCTTACACAATCCGCAACGCCAATGGCGAAATAACCGCGTTATTACGTGACCCAGCCATAGGCGCGGAAGAGTTTCTTCCCCAAGCACACCCTGAGATTGAAGCATTTTTGAGCAACTGTTCCCGCGAAGACCCCAAGCTGGCACTGGCGGACTCCGATAAAGATATCGCGCGGATTACAGAGGATCTCATCCACCTATTAACGGCAAAAAACCTCATCCTATTTACTGAACTACCTACAGCGGTACAACAAAAATTGCTGAATCGCGAGAGACTGCGCTCTTCACTTCAGGGGGCTATTGATAATTTTCTTGATGAGGATGAGTCTATCTAGGTAACTGTTTACCCCCACCTATTTAGATGCTTTCTCTACGAATTAGACACCCGACGACTCAAGCATGACACACGACGCCTCGATCGCTGGAAAATCAATTGCGCTGCGACTCAATCGCATACTGAATATGGTCGTGAAAGAAACCACGGTAGGTCAAGAATCGATAAATTTTGGCTCGATCTGCCGACACTAGCGAGCCGCCTGAGAACTTCTTATCCAGCGCGATCCGTGCAGACTCATACCAATCGCAAGATCCATCTCGCACCACTGCGGCAGATAGTTCATCATCAATCCCCTTTTGGCGTAACTCCGCGAGTATTCGCCTAGGCCCATACCCCTTGCCGTAACGCATCCGAACATAGGCTTCCGAAAAGCGCTCATCTGATTGCAGCGCCTCCTCTGCCAAACCAACAATGATTCGGTCAATCAAGCCTCCGTCATCGGAAAAGCGTTTTAGTAACTTTTGCCTGAGCTCCAGCTGAGAATGCTCGCGCCTCGCTAACAGCCCCATTGCCGCCCAGCGTATCGCCTTGAAATCACCAACGCTGCTACCTTGGGCACTGCCAATACCGACCTCTCCCTGCTGATCAACAATGTCTTCGCTAAAGCTCAACCAACTCTCCTCCACGCCCCGACGACACCCTTCAGCTTTCCACATTGCGCACACAACAACGGGGCACAAGGCCCCGTTTCACATAGCTACTAGCATCAAAAAGTTATGCCTCGGCCTCCTCAACCACCAGCTTAGCATCAGTTTCAGGCAATAGCTCAGCACGTATTTGTGCCTCTATCGTCTCCGCTATCTCAGGATTCTCCTTCAAATAACGAACGACATTATTCTTACCTTGACCGATTTTATTACCCTGATAGCTGTACCAGGCACCAGCCTTGTCCACCAACCCCAACTTCACGCCAAAATCAATCACCTCACCAAGGCGATTAATGCCTTTACCGTACAAAATTTGGAACTCGGTCTGAGTAAATGGCGGCGCCACTTTGTTTTTCACTACTTTCACTCGAGTCTCGGAGCCGATAACCTCGTCACCGTCTTTGACCGCACCGATGCGGCGAATATCCAAACGTACCGAAGAATAAAACTTAAGCGCGTTACCACCGGTAGTGGTTTCAGGATTTCCAAACATAACGCCAATTTTCATACGAATTTGGTTAATGAAAATAGCAAGGCAGTTAGCGTTTTTGATATTACCGGTAATTTTACGCAAAGCTTGCGACATTAATCGCGCCTGCAAACCAACGTGATGATCCCCCATATCACCTTCGATTTCAGCTTTAGGGGTCAGGGCAGCCACTGAATCCACAACCAATACATCGATGGCTCCGGAGCGAACCAACATATCCGCTACCTCTAGCGCCTGCTCACCGGTATCAGGCTGAGAAACAATCAAATCGTCAACATTGACACCAAGCTTCTCGGCATAGATAGGGTCTAGTGCATGCTCGGCGTCGATAAAGGCACACGTGCCACCGGCCTTCTGCGCCTCCGCAATAACCTGCAGAGTCAACGTTGTCTTACCAGAGGATTCAGGACCATAGATTTCAGCAATACGCCCTTTGGGCAGACCGCCTATACCCAGTGCGACATCCAAACCCAGCGATCCAGTTGATATTGATGGAATGCGTTCACGGTCTTTGTCGCCCATGCGCATTACAGTGCCTTTACCAAATTGACGCTCAATTTGACCGAGTGCCGCCTGCAATGCTTTTTCTTTATTTTGATCCATGAGTCACCCCATCTCTGCTGAATTAAATCGACTTATCGATTATACCCAGATTGGTCTAGCAACAACCGCCTACCTCGAGTACAAATACCGACAACTTGTAAATGATGGACTGATTGAAACACAATTATTTATACTGTACAAGAAAACAGTACTATTTTTTTATACAGTTAAATTACTGTATAGCCGAACACTATTTAAAAGCGCTCCAATTTCTCCAGCAAACAGCCAAAAAGATACTCACTAGCGGCGAGCCTGACGGCTTGTCGATCACCCTCAAAACAACGCATTTCCGACTCGATCTGACCATCAACCCCCCAAGCCATCCACACAGTACCCACCGGCTTATCCGCAGTCCCGCCATCGGGGCCCGCGATACCGCTCGTCGCCAGTGCGACATCTGCACCATTAACGAACACACCTTCAACCATTGCTTCAACGACCTGCTGACTCACTGCGCCAAACTCTTCAAGCACGCTCTTCTGGACTCCCAAAAGACGCTGCTTACTGGCATTAGCATAAGTAACTACCCCCTCATCAAACCAAGCAGAACTACCCGCCACCTCAGTAATAGCCGCAGCCAATAGCCCACCAGTACAGGATTCCGCCGTACCAATACGCCACTGATTCTGCACTAGCAGCTGGCCGATACGTCGAGTCAGATCAATCATCTCAGTTATACCTTATTTCGCTCTAATTCAAAAAACATGCTCATTTTATTCTTATCGAGAAAAACAAGCTTGCATCACACCTCTCGACATAAGAAACAGAATATCCGTCTGGATTGTTGTCCTCTGCCAGATAACAGCAATAAAATTTGCGCTTACAATAACAATGATTCCCCATAATCGAAATTATGGTTTTTATAACCGACAATATCAGTCATTTCAAAAACCTAGTACAAATTATTGGGACGAACAAAAAAACACTGTTTTTTACGTTCAACAATTGTAAAAAACCAACAAAAAGAGACGAGAAAAACAACCAAAAAACTATCTCACTGCTACGCTTAAACTAACCTTCTCAGGAGCCCCGACAAGACATGTCACCCACAAGCATTAAGGGACAGATGCTGGCTTGCTTATTACTTTCTGTGCTCCTCTATCAGGTCTTCACATTCATTGCACGAGTCTCACAAAACTCGGAGATCTATTCAGGCTCTGTAATCAGCAACACCCAATATGCTTTCCTTACTACCGCCAAGGACAGTGAACTCAACCTTGGCACATTAATAAACAATCCGGACTACCTCACCACCACTTCGTTCAATAAGATCCCTTGGGAATTTGCACCCAAAGTCTATTGGCTGAGAGTATCTCTGAGAAATAGCAGCTCGCAGCAACAACCCCTCTACGCGCATTTCGACAACCTTATGCTGGATGATTTACAGGTCTTTCAAGTCACTAATAACCAGATGCAAAAGAACATACGACTAGGCTGGAACAATCAGGAGCTAACACCGTTCGAGNGAAGCGTGCCCACTTTCTCCTTCATTGTGGATGCAAAAAGTAGCACCGACATCTACGCACGAATAAATACTGAAGGCATTGCTAAGACGGGGATAAATATACTAACCCAAACCGAGTACACCCAACTCATAAAAAGCACACATCTCATTCATGGCGTCCTAGTCGGAATCATGTTGGTTATCGCGCTCTACAACTTAATTTTATTCTTCGTTATTCGTGACAGCCTGTATCTCATCTATATCGGCTACATCATTTCAATTCTAATGATGTCTGGTGTTGTTATCGGTTTTGGACACCACATCTGGCCCGATAAGTTCATGCACTTCTTTCAGTCCCACATTATATCCATCAATTTGACGGCAATGATATTCACGCTAATTTTTGCGCTCTACTTTCTGAAATATCACGAAGATAGAGACCGTTATTTCAAAGCCGGCATAACTTATGCTTGTCTAATGATTGGATTTTCAGCAGTGGCGCTATTCATTCCAGAATATGTTGCAGCCCCCATCTATTTCATCTTGATGGCGGGCCTCTATGGATTATGTCTCGTCCTTATCATCCGAAAAGCACTGAGTGATTTTTACTGGGCCAAATTCTATATTGTCTCTTGGTTGCCATTGCTGATAGGCGCGGCCATTCAACCACTGGAGCTGACTGGAAAAATCCCATCGACCTTCTCAACCCATTACGCCTTTAGTTTGGGTGTTGTTTTTGAAATCACGCTAATGGCAATGGCTTTAGCGGAACGTATGCGAGTACAACGAGAATTGGCGCTGTACAATGCCACCCACGATTTAATCTCAAAACTCCCCAACCAAAGCCTCCTATCCTATTGCTTACAGTCACAACTTAACGAACAGAAATCAGGTTATCTCTGTCTTCTAAAGATCAAGAAATTCCAAACATTATCAGCTTATATCTCTAGTACCGAAGGTGACCGTATTGCAAGTCACGTGCAACAACGAGTTAACGATTACCTAGCAACATCAGATCATTTTTTAATTATCGAAACACGACAAGGGACAGCCACCAAAGTCGCACAGTTATCGGAAGATACTTTTGCAATAATCGCACAAAGTAAAGCGCAGAAAGACCAGCTTGTTGCGGTTCTTGAAGAATTAATGAATAACATCTATGGCACGCTAAACGTCAGCGGATTTTCCATCAACCTTACATCGCTGTTCGGAATTTCGACCTACAATCGCTTTGATGATCAAGCAGATGCTGTCATTAAACGCGCCTTCCAAGCGGTAGAACAAACCGATCGTTCAGGAAAGCACCTTAGATTCTATCGCGAACGCGACTCCATCAATCAAAGCCAACAACTATCTCTTGCTTCGGATTTGCAGCACGCGATTCGCAACGGTGAGCTTGAGCTGTATCACCAGCCACAGATTGACCTAATCACGAGACAGGTAATTGGGTCAGAGGTCTTGGTTCGTTGGACTCATAAGAAACTGGGTAAAATACTACCCGAAGAGTTCATTCCCATCGCAGAAGATATGGGATTGATTAATGAACTAACCACATGGGTACTTAGTACCGCCTGTCAGCACCTGTACTACCTCACTGAGGTCAAACAACTGAGAAATCATAAGATCTCCATCAATATTAGTGGCAAAGATATATGTTCCCCGCAGTTTCTAAATGACGTTTCCAGTATTCTTAACAAAACACAAACACCACCAGGCATGTTAACTTTTGAGCTCACCGAGTCGGTCATGGTCGACAACTTTCAGGACGTCAATCACATCATGAAAACGCTATTTAATCTTGGCGTTCACTTTTCCATTGATGACTACGGCACCGGCTATTCCTCACTCGCCTATATATCGCAAATGGCATTTACCGCCTTAAAAATCGATAAAACCTTTATCCAAAATATGGACAACGACGCCAAGAACTTCACCATCGTAAAGACCACCCTAGATATGGCTCGAGCTCTCAACCTTAAGGTGGTTGCTGAAGGCATTGAAAACCCTCGAATCGAGCAGCTCCTTATCGACTGCAAATGTGGCGTTGGACAGGGGTATTTCTATAGCCCGCCAATTCCATTTACGGAATACTGTCAATGGATCAGCGAATATCAGAGCCACAACAAATCTTACAATATTACTGCTCTATAGCCGCTACCAGGAGCTCTCCTTCGTGCACCTATAGTTGCAATTCGCGAAGCACCCCCTTCCAACCAAAAATCTCTTTGGCATAGTTCTCTTGGCTGTCATTTGATATGCTTTGCGGCTTTGTAAATCCACCTACGGGAGGCTCCATCACGGGTTCTCTCAGCTCACAAATTCCAGATTGCAGCGCCAATGACCAATAAAACAGACTCCAAGACTACCCATACCCCTATGATGCAGCAGTACCTTAAGATCAAAGCTGAGCATCCCAATGAATTGGTGTTTTACCGCATGGGTGACTTTTACGAGCTGTTTTTCGACGACGCCAAGCAGGCCTCACAACTCCTCGATGTGACCCTCACCGCGCGAGGAAAGTCGGGTGGAGAGCCTATTCCTATGGCCGGCATTCCCTATCACGCGGCTGATGGCTATTTAGCTAAACTGGTACGTAAAGGCGTCTCAGTAGCCATTTGTGAACAGGTCGGAGACCCCGCCACCAGTAAAGGTCCGGTCGAGCGCAAAGTCATGCGCATCGTGACACCGGGAACCGTCAGCGATGAATCTCTGCTGGATGAAAGCAGAGATAACCTATTGGTCGCGCTTCACGTTTATGAGGAAACCTTTGGCATTGCCACCATGGACGTGGGATCAGGCCGATTTCAGGTACTAGAAGTATCTGGGCTCGATGCCGCACTCGGAGAGCTGCAGCGGCTGCACCCTGCAGAGCTTTTGATCTCGGAAGAATTGAGCGCGAGTGAAATTGTTGAAAATCGCCGCGGTCTTCGTCGTAGAGCACCCTGGGAATTCGAACTAGAGACCGCCCAACGTCTTTTAACCCAGCAATTTGGCACACAAGATCTCGCTGGTTTTGGCTGTGATCACATGGACACAGCCCTAGCGGCCGCAGGTTGTCTGCTCGCCTACGTTCAGGAAACACAGCGCACCGCTCTGCCCCACATCAACAGTATCAGTGGCGAGAACCGCGACGAAGCGGTGGCCATGGATGCCGCCACGCGTCGCAACTTAGAAATCGATATCAATCTCAATGGCAGCGACGAGAACACCCTATTTGACGTGTTGAATACCGCCGCGACGACCATGGGCAGTCGCCTGCTCAGACGCTGGTTAAATCGACCGCTCAGGGATTTACATGCTTTACAATCTCGGCAAAACGCCATCACTGAGCTGCTGAAAAACTACCAATTTGAGCCCATTCATCAAAGCCTCAAACGTATTGGTGATCTCGAACGTATATTGGGCCGTGTAGCCCTGCGATCGGCTCGCCNGAGAGATCTTTCACGTCTCTACAGCTCTCTCAGCACCTACCCTGAGTTACAGGGATTACTGAAAGACACCGACTCTGCTCACCTACAGGCTCTGGCCAACACCATAGCCACCTTTCCAGATCTCGAACAATTACTGGGCAAGGCGATTATAGAAAACCCACCCGTCGTCATTCGAGACGGTGGCGTCATCGCCGAGGGGTACGATGATGAACTGGACGAGCTGCGCAATATCAGCACCAACGCAGGCCAATTTTTGATCGATCTGGAAACCCAAGAACGCGAACGCACCGGCATCAACACCCTCAAAGTCGGCTACAACCGCGTTCATGGCTACTACATAGAAATCAGCCGCGCCCAATCAGATAAGGCACCTACCGAGTACATTCGTCGACAGACATTAAAAAATGCAGAGCGCTTTATTACACCGGAACTGAAAGAGTTTGAAGACAAAGCATTGTCGGCCAAGAGTCGAGCACTGACTCGTGAGAAAGCTCTCTACGATGAAATCATTGAGACGCTGAATCAGCAGCTACTTGGGCTGCAGAATTCTGCCGGCGCAGTATCAGAACTGGATGTATTGACCACCTTGACCGAACGAGCTGACAACCTAAACTTTACCCCGCCTAAGCTCACCGCTACTCCCGGCATCACCTACAAAGCGGGTCGCCATCCAGTGGTGGAAAAAGTTTCCGATCATCCTTTTGTCCCCAACGATCTGAGTCTGCATCACGATCGAGAAATGCTGATAGTTACCGGCCCTAATATGGGTGGTAAGTCGACCTATATGCGACAGACCGCGCTGATTACTTTACTGGCTCATATTGGTAGCTACATCCCTGCAGAGTCCGCCACTATCGGTATGGTTGACCGTATTTTCACCCGTATTGGCTCCTCAGATGATCTCGCAGGCGGGCGCTCTACCTTCATGGTAGAAATGACCGAGACCGCCAACATTCTTAACAACGCCTCAGAAAAAAGCTTGGTATTGATGGACGAAATTGGTCGCGGTACCAGTACCTTTGACGGACTCTCACTCGCCTGGGCATGCGCAACACAATTAGCGCAACAGGTGCGTGCGTTCACGCTCTTTGCGACCCACTACTTTGAGCTGACCGAGCTGCCCAACACTCACAACAACGTGGCCAATGTGCATCTGGACGCAACAGAACACAACGACAACATCGTCTTCTTGCACAATATTCAAGAAGGCCCAGCTAGCAAGAGCTTCGGTCTGCAGGTCGCCAAGCTAGCGGGTATTCCTGCCGATGTGGTGGCATTAGCAAGGCAGCAACTACAACATCTTGAAGGGAACGCAGAAGATACCGCGGTTATTGCCGTAACTCAGCCTCCAGTAAGGCCTCAGCAGTCCCCAATAGCCACCGAGGAAGACCCTTTCCAAGGCGATATGTTTGGTGCCAGCAAGCCTCACCCAGCCGTTGACGCCATCGAAGAATTAAATCCCGACGAGCTAACCCCCAAACAAGCGCTCGAGATGCTCTACCAACTCAAGGGACTTACTCACTAAAATTCACTCAGACGATCGAAGGAGTCGCGGTAGGTATCCCCCTCAAAACCCGCGACTTCTGCCATCTTGTACTAAAATTGAGCAACTTAGCGGGAAAACCAATAATCTTAATCAGATAAAACCTCCCGCGACGATAAGCAAGCTGCTACAATCCGCGCCTTAGCCTGAACTTAATAATTTGAACTAGAAAAAGTGGAGTTTAACCATGACTTTTGTGGTTGCCGATAACTGTGTTAAATGTAAACACACCGACTGTGTCGAAGTATGCCCAGTAGACTGCTTCTACGAAGGCCCTAACTTCTTGGTTATCCACCCAGACGAGTGCATCGACTGTGCCCTGTGTGAGCCGGAATGCCCTGTAGATGCCATCTTCTCCGAAGACGAAGTACCCGCAGGACAAGAGGTTTACATCGAGCTCAACGCCGAGCTCGCTGAAGTTTGGCCCAATATTACCGAGCAGAAAGAAGCACCCGCTGACCATGCTGAATGGGACGGTGTCGAGAACAAACTGCAATACTTGGAGCGTTGATCAACAACACTTTCAAGAGGCACAAAAAAACCGCAGCTCGCTGCGGTTTTTTTGTGCCTAACCGTTTGAGCTGATCGCTCAAACCTTCACAAATTGCCGAACAACGCCTCACTGTTAAGACCTTGCTTCTCGAGAATATCCCGCAGACGTTTTAGCGCTTCGACTTGGATTTGGCGCACACGCTCACGAGTGAGACCAATTTCGCGCCCTACCTCCTCTAACGTGCTCATTTCATAGCCTCTCAGTCCGAAACGGCGAGCAACTACCTCACGCTGCTTTTCGGTTAATTCGGTAAGCCAGCCATCAATACTCTCACGTAAATCGCTGTCTTGTAACAATGAGGCAGGATCTGAGACGTGTTGATCAGGAATGGTATCAACTAGAGACTTATCCGATGATTGTCCGATCGGCACATCCATCGATGTCACACGTTCGTTCAAGCCTAGCATTCGCTGCACGTCAGCTACCGGCTTATCGAGCAAATTCGCTATGTCTTCAGGAGTGGGTTCATGATCAAGCTTTTGCGCCAACTCTCGGGCCGCTCGCAAATACACGTTTAGCTCTTTGACTACATGAATCGGCAGACGAATAGTTCGCGTTTGATTCATGATTGCGCGTTCAATCGTTTGTCTAATCCACCAAGTTGCGTAGGTTGAGAAACGGAACCCTCGCTCTGGATCAAATTTTTCCACCGCTCGAATCAAGCCCAGATTGCCTTCTTCAATCAAGTCCAGCAAAGCCAATCCGCGATTCACATATCGGCGAGCTATTTTGACTACCAACCTGAGGTTGCTTTCAATCATTCGTTTGCGGGAGGCATCACAGCCACGTAGTGACTTGCGAGAGAAGTAGACTTCTTCTTCGGCTGAGAGTAACGGCGAGAAGCCGATCTCATTGAGGTAGAGCTGGGTAGCATCCAGCGTTTTTTGGANTTTATCACTATCCGCTATCGCGGTCGGTCGTTTGGTTTTTGGCTTAGCCTTTGCCTTTGCCTTAGATGGCTTCTTGTCTTTATATAGGGATGCTTCGGCGAGAGAAGCAATCTCGTCTTTATTTTGGTATGTCGCTTCCTGTACTGCCATTTTTCTAGTCCTGTGAGTCTTCGGTTTATTGTTAGATACAGACTTCCTACTACCTCTAGATCGCCTAACCCTTTTCACCCTCAGTGGACCACTTTTTTAACCTGCTGCAGCAGTAGTCGCTGCTTATCATTATTTTGTATTAAATTGAGCTCCCTGACTTATCGTTCTATCGCTTGGGCAAGTAACGTAAAGGATCTACGGGTTTACCATCGCGGCGAATTTCAAAATGCAGTTTACTCCGGTCGGTGCCACTCTTACCTATTTCGGCAATCTTCTGACCCTCTTTAACAACTCCATCTTCTTTTACTAATAATCGACTGTTATGCGCGTATGCACTTAAGAATCGTTCACTGTGTTTTATGATCAGTAAGTTGCCGTAACCGCGTATCCCACTGCCTGCGTAAACTACGACGCCGGGAGCAGCGGCAGTGACAGGCTCTCCCAAACCACCTTGGATATCAATACCTTTGTTTAGGCTTTTTTGAGATGAAAACCGAGCTATTATTCGTCCCGGTGCTGGCCAACGCCATTTCAAACCTGTGTTTGAGACGGGCGTTACAACCGTTTTTTTCTGTGATCTTGTCGTGCTTTTTGAACGCGAGGACTTGGCTTTTGTAGAAGATGAGGAAGACGCCACCTTGCGGGGCCGCTGCTTTGTTACAGTTTTATTAAGGTAAATTTTCTGCCCAGGAAAAATCGTATAGCTGCGTCCAACACCATTGGCTGCGGCGAGTTTTTTATAATCGATTCCGTAACGCCAAGCGATGGAATACAAAGTTTCCCCACTTGCAACGATATGGTAACCAGATTTCGGTGGTGTTACGGAGCCCCGATCATAGACCGGCGCTCGATTTGTTGAAGAAGAACAAGCGGACAAGACCACCAAAATGCTCAATATATTGAACACTCTAAAAAGTAACTTAAGCCCCTTTTCTTCAATAGATACCATTGAAAGTCTCTGTCCGAGCTGATTATTTATTGACCATCATTATGTGATTCAGTCATTACAAAATTAGGTTTATGCTAAAGACGTATAAAAAAAACAATAAAAAAACTTCTAATTAGACCCAATTAATGAACTTTCCGACTTTAGTGCAAGCACAGCACTAAAAATAAGCAAATAGAGAAGAATTTGCCCCAAAAACTTTCAATAATAACTCAAGCGCCAACTGTCGCACGATTCGACTTTCGTTCAATGAGTAACACGATACCAGCACCGACAATCGCTATCACTAAAGCAGACAACCACTGCGAGCTTTCCCCTGTAATGTTGCTGTATTGCAACGGCAACACATTCTTCTGAATCAGCGGCACCCACTCTCCGTGACGATTCTGTATGGATTCCAACGTCTGTTTCCACGGCCAAAGAATATTGAGTGAGCCAATAAGCACCCCTGTCAATAACGCCATGGTTTCCGATCTCCAATGATGTAATAACCAACTGAGAACATGTGAAAATGCCATCAGACCAACCCCACACCCCAATGCAAATGGCAGTAAAATCATCAGCTGAAACTGAGAAACTGCTCCGACAACTGTGGAGTAGAGCCCCATCATCAATAGTAGAAAACCACCCGATATGCCTGGCAGTATCATGGCACAAATAGCAATGGAGCCTGCGAGTGTTAGCACCCACCAACTATCTGGCAGCTGAGACGGCTTTATAATGGAGACACCAATTGCCAATGCGACTCCGATAGCGACTAAAACCATGCGAAACAAAGTCCACCCAGACACTTGTCGCAATAGCACTACCGACGACGCCAATACCAGACCGAAGAACATCGCCCACACAAGAATGGGCTGAGTGTCCAACAGATAAGTCACCAGCTTTGCCAAGCTAAATATGCTGGTCACAATACCTGCAAAAACAGCCAGCAAAAAATTTCCGTTAACTTGCTGCCAAGCTGCTTTAGGCCCGCGAGCGAGAAGGGACTGCAAAGCATGATGATCAAAACTCTTCAGAGAATCGATCAGTTCAGTGTAAATCCCAGTGATAAAAGCCACTGTACCGCCGGAGACCCCCGGAACGACATCCGCCGCGCCCATGGCTAAGCCGCGCAAATAGAGAGAAAGATAACTTTTTGCCGTGCGCCGAGAAGCATTGGGAAATGCCTCATCAGAGACGGATTGAGAGGTACGTTCCATGACCACTAGATTCCAATATTGTCGTTAAAAGAACCAATAAGACAAAGGGGCAAAAGCCCCTTTTAGTACAAAGTAGAAAGATTAGCGTGTGACGCCGGATAACAAGGGTACAAACTTCACCGGCTCTAGGACCTGAGTGATAAAGTTTTCGCTCTCGCCTTCGCGAATGATTAAACGCAACTCTTGGGCATCACCGCCAACCGGAATAACCAATACACCATCAGGGCCTAATTGGGCAAATAGCTCAGGTGGGACATCACGCGGGGCTGCGGTGCTAAGGATGGCGTCAAATGGGCCTTTCTCAGGCCAGCCAAAACCACCGTCAGCGTGTTTGAGCTCTACATTGCGCAAACCGATTTTACGCAATCTTTCGCGAGCCTTATCCTGTAGCGGTTTGATCCGCTCGACGCTGTAGACCTGAGGAACGAGTTGCGCGAGCACACTGGTTTGATACCCAGAGCCAGTTCCGACTTCCAACACCCGCTCCAGTTTACCCCCGGCACCGAGCAGAATTTCGGTCATCCTAGCAACGATATAGGGCTGTGATAGAGTTTGGCCGTAGCCGATGGGGAGTGCGGTGTCTTCATAGGCTCGATGAGACAAGGCTTCGTCGAGAAATATATGTCTGGGCGTATCCCCCATCACATCCAAAACTTGCAGATTGGTCACGCCTTGATCAGACAGTCGCTGCACCAATCTTTGCCTCGTACGTTGCGAGGTCATTCCAATACCTTGTAACTGCAGGCTCACCCTGTTCCCCCAAAAATAAACGCCAATATGGCCAACAGCAGTGATGGCCTTCGCGACCGATTATCACTCTATCAGCCGAGAACTATACCATATCCTGTGACAGTGACACGTCTTTCAACACCAGCAGCTCACGTAACACCACAGTTGCATAGGCCCCCGGAGGGAGGTGGAAGCTCACTTCAAGGCAATCGCCTAGAAGAGATGAAGAGAACCCCTGCGGCACCAGATGCAAATTGCGGCGCTCCTGAGATAAACCCACATGCTCAAGCCCATCTCGCCATGCAGCTAAAGGAGACAAAAGCTCAGACTCGAGAGCCAAACATTCGCCGCTACTGAGAGGACGTCCGCGCCCCCAAAGAGGCCCTGTGGTCAAAATTTGGTCAACCCGTTCTTGCTCAACTGTGCCGGAAGCCTCTTCACTCAACATCGCCGAGGGCGCTTGGTTCAATATCGCTGAAGGCTGTTGGTTCGATACCGCTAAGGGCTCTCCCTCCAACAGAGTTTTCCAGCTGCCGCTGGCAACGCGATTGCTCAACACCGAGTTGAATAGGTAGGAACGTGCGGCCGAGAGGATCAATCCACGCTTTTGGCGATTCTTGATTTTGCCACCCTCAACCAATAGGCGCTCAGCCTCGAGTAGATTATTGCCATCGTGGCCAAAGCGCTGAGGGCCAAAATAGTTGGGCACACCGCCTTGGGCGACTTCAGCCAAACGTTGAGACAAGCCTTGTAGATCACCGCTAAGATCACGCAAGCGAATACGAAAATCATTGCCGGCATGACTACCACGACGCAGTTTTTTGGTGTGGCGAGTAACCGTCAACAGCGTAACGCTGTCAGAATTTAGGCTCTGCCACTGTGGCTCTTCTCCCTTGGGGAAGTACACGCTAAACCACTGGCGAGTAATCCCGTGTCGGTCCTTCAAACCGGCATAGCCGACATCCATTGGTTGAACTTCGGCTAGACGGGCAATTTGTCGAGCCAGCCATGCGGTATTGTCACCCCGTTTTTCTATATGTAGATAAACGTGCTCACCTTCACCGAGAGGATCAAAACCGAGAGCCTCATCCACACAAAAGTCGCCCAACTGTTGACGAAATAATCCCGTCGCTTGAGGCCCACCATAGGCATAGGGCCAATCGAGACAATATTTACCGCTTTGCTCTGTCACTCACTCACACCATCTATGTTAAACAACTCGCGTCTTCCCGTGTTTCTATTAGCGACCACCATCAGCGGCGACGGGGTTTCGTTTTGGCACGCGAGCCTTTGGCTTTACGACTGTCAGTCGAGCGTTTGGGACGACCATCACCGGCACTGCGTCCCTGAGAACCAATAGCTTTGTTGTAATGTTTGTACTTGCCGCCGGATTGATCATCCCAAGGAATCAGATGGTTGGCGCCTTCGCCAATCAAGTCCTTGCGGTTCATATCAATTAGCGCCTGGCGCAGATAAGCCCAGTTCTTCGGGTCGTGATAGCGCAGGAAAGCTTTTTGCAGACGGCGCTGTTCGAGCTTGCGCGGAATGTATATTTTTTTACTCTTGTAACTCAGCTTATGCAACGGATCGCGCTCGGAATGATACATCGCGGTCGCCAACGACATGGGCGACGGATAGAAGGTCTGTACTTGATCGACACGGAACTTGTTCTTCTTCAACCACAGCGACAAATTGAGCATGTCAGTGTCTTCGCAACCGGGATGGGCGGCGATGAAGTAAGGTATCAAATACTGCTCTTTTCCGGCCTCTTTGGAGTACTTATCAAACATACGCTTAAAGTCGTGGTAAGTATCCATCCCCGGCTTCATCATTTTATTGAGCGTATCCATTTCGCTGTGTTCAGGTGCGATCTTTAGGTAACCACCCACGTGATGAGTCACCAACTCTTTCACGTATTCCGGATCGCGAACGGCCAGGTCGTAGCGTAGCCCCGATGCGATGGCTACGCGCTTAACGCCTTTGATTTGTCGCGCATTGCGATACAGCTGAGTGGTTTGACTGTGATCCGTAACCAGATTTTTGCAGATGGTTGGAAACACACAAGACAGTCGACGACAGTTGGCGTGAATCACAGGATCTTTGCAGTTGAGGTGATACATATTGGCCGTTGGGCCACCGAGATCGGAAATGGTGCCGGTAAACCCGGGCACTTTCTCAGTAATTTCTTCGATCTCTTTCAGTACCGATTCCTGAGAACGGCTCTGAATGACTCGGCCTTCATGCTCGGTGATCGAACAAAAGGTACAGCCGCCAAAACAGCCCCGCATAATATTCACCGAGGTTTTGATCATGTCGTAGGCAGGAATTTTTGCCTCGCCGTAACTCGGGTGAGGCCGACGCTGATACGGCAGAGCAAACACACCATCCATCTCTTCAGTTTCAAGAGGAATCGGCGGCGGATTGACCCAAAGCTCACGATTGCCGTGCTTTTGCACCAACACGCGCGCGTTATGCGGATTCGACTCTTGATGCAAAACCCTTGAGGCGTGGGAGTACAAGATCGAATCCTTCGAGACCTTTTCATAACTCGGCAGACGGATGTAAGTATTCTCCATCTCCCAAACACTCTTGCCCTGCAAGGGCATAGGAATAATACGTACCGGCTGTGTCTCCTCGTCGAGCTCATCCTTCTTGGCGCAACTGCCGTCCTCTTTTGAATCAAATTCATAAGGGTTGGGAATCTCATCGACATGTTTGGGCCAGTCGATCCGGGTGGAATCTATCTCTGTCCAACCACTGGGAACACTACTGCGAATAATGGCGGTACCGCGAATGTTTTGCAGATCCTTAACGGTTTTACCCATAGAGAGTTCATGAGCGACCTGAGCAATGGATCGCTCGGCATTACCATAGAGAAGAATATCAGCGGTGGAATCCATCAATACCGAACGGCGAACTTCATCGCTCCAATAATCGTACTGAGCAATGCGTCGCAAACTGGCCTCAATACCGCCTAAAATCACAGGCGTCTCTTTATAAGCTTCTTTACAGCGTTGAGCGTATACCGTGACGGCTCGATCCGGGCGCATACCTGGAGCGCCATCTGGGGTATACGCATCGTCATTGCGAACCTTGAGATCGGCGGTATAGCGATTGATCATGGAATCCATATTGCCCGCTGACACGCCAAAGAATAGATTGGGCTGGCCTAACGCCTTAAACGCCTCTGCACTGCGCCAATCNGGTTGAGCAATAATACCCACGCGGAAACCCTGTGACTCCAAGAAGCGCCCCATCACCGCCATTCCAAAACTGGGGTGATCCACATAGGCATCGCCACAAACAATGATAATGTCGCAGCTGTCCCAGCCGAGCTGATCCATCTCCTCTCGACTCATCGGCAAATAAGGCGCAGTGCCGTAGCATTCGGCCCAGTATTTTGGGTAACCAAATAGAGGTTCTGCCGCAATCGGCTTGGCAAGAGGGCGAGACATAGTAAAAACCTTAGAAGATGCAGGGTTTTAAAGGCCTGCCGGGGAATATGCAAGGCGCTATTTTCCCAAAAAACGGCCCATGGGGACAGTAAAATATCGGCCAATCGTCAATTCATTGGTGATCAATCCAATTCACCCCTGCTCGCGTATAGACTTGAGTTATCATCCTGCCCTTCTCTCTCACCTATGCACAGAAGCGGCTACCCCAACTTGAGCCATCACTCCATTCAATCCATTACTATAAAGACGCCGCCAATCAAATAGCGTTAAGACGGCATTAAGCGTATGAATACACTTTTGATACAAAGGTTAACCAGTGTAAAAACGGGCATTTTGAGAGACACCAACTGGAAAAAACATTACTCTTGCTAACACTTTATCGATAATCATTCCCACCCAATCAGCAGAGACCTCACGGTGCTATTGTTTCGAGACACACTCCCTTCCCTATGGCAGTCTGAACTGCACAAGGGGCTTCTTTGCCTATTTACCCTAGTGATTCTGACTGGTTGCCAAACAACCGCCATAGAGTCGAGCATTGAACAGCAAGCCCCTTTTGCACTCACTGAAGACACTCTCTCAACCGATGAGGAAAGCGTGCCACCCACAGCTTGGCTGGCGAGTTTTAATGATGAACAATTAAAACTGTGGGTAGAGCAAGCCGTAACGGACAATTTCACCCTCACTGAAGCGCGAGCCCGAGTTGAAGCGGCGCGCCAACAGCGTATCAGCAGTCGCTCAAACTTGTGGCCTACGTTCGATTTGGAGCTTAACCAGCGACGACAGAAATCAAACAACGATGGCAGCGCCTATAGTAATGACAGCAGTATCAACGTAGATATTGCTTGGGAAGTGGATTTATGGGGCAAACTGGCCAACTCACGCGACGCCGCAGAATTTCGCCTGCAGGCGGAACAATCCAACTACGACGCCACCAAATTATCCTTGTCAGCGCAGGTCGCTAAGGCTTGGTTTGAACTCATCAGCGCCAACCAGCTGTCGAACCTATTGCGAGAACGAATTGCCAACCTGACCACCAACCTGGAGATTATCCAAAGCGGTTATCGCCAAGGGATTAACAACGCTCTCGATGTCTATTTGGCACAGACGGATCTCGCCAGTGAATCCAACAATTTGCAACAGCAAATCGCCCTAGAAAAGAATGCCATCCGCCAACTGCAATTGTTGCTCGGCAACTACCCTTCTGGCAGTTTAAAAGCACTAGACACAAAGAGCCTCAGTTTTCCCGCCTTGGCAGCGCTTGAAGCCGAGCAGTTGGTGTCAAACAACGTGCGTCATCGTCCCGATATTCAAGCCAGCTATCTCGAACTCCTCGCCAGCGACAAAGACTTAGCCGTTGCCCACAAAAATCGCTTTCCAAGTTTCCGTCTTACCGCCAGTAGCGGTGATACCAGTGATGAGCTGAAGAACCTACTCGACAGTAGCTCTCTGGCTTGGAATGTCTTCGGAGGCATCAGCCAGCCACTGTTCTCCGGCGGACGACTGAAAGCCTTAGAACAACAGCAGCGAGCAGTTGTGCGTCAAAAAGAACAACAGTACTTAAGTGCCCTGCATACCGCCTTCAATGAAGTTGAGCAAAGCCTGACTAATGAATCGGCCTTGAAACAACAACTGCAATCGGTGCAGTCGGCAAAAAACTACGCTGAAGCAGCCGAAGAGTTGGCCTTCGAAGAATACCGCCAAGGCCTGCAAACTTATACCGCAGTACTGGAAGCACAAAGGCGCGCTTTTGGTGCTCAAAACACCGTTGTCAGCATCCGCAACCAGTTGCTGCAAAACCGAATCAATCTTTATCTAGCCCTTGGCGGCGACTACCAATGAGTTTAATTCATGCACGTTAATAAAAAACAGCTTGTCACTGCGGCTATCACTTTGGGTGCGGCTATCGTGATTGCCATAGTTATCATGAATAACGGCCCCAAGCCGAAACTTAAGCCCCCACAGAGCGCTCCGATTCTAAACGTGGAAGCACAGCAACTGACTCCGATTCAGTACCAATTTGAATTATCGAGCTTTGGCACGGTGCAACCCAGAACACAAACCTTACTGGTCTCTCAAGTCAGTGGCGTGATCACAGAAGTGAATCACACTTTCAAAGATGGCGGATTTTTCAGCCGAGACGAGATCCTTATTCAGATCGATGATCGCGACTATCAAGCCGCCGCCAAAGTCGCCAAAGCAGAATTACTGCAGGCCGAGCTGGCCATGGAAGAAGAGAAAGCCCGAGCCAAACAGGCACAAATAGATTGGTCACGTTTGGGCGATGGCAATCCAGCACCGGCGCTGGTGTTGCGTAAACCACAGCTGGCCGCCGCCGAAGCCAAACGCTTTTCCGCTCAAGCCAATTACGAAAAAGCACAACTGGATTTGGAACGCACCAAAATTCGCGCTCCCTTTGATGGCCGCGTTAAAAACACTCAAGTGGACTTGGGGCAGTACATCAACAGCAATTCGGCGCTGGCCGAAGTCTTTGCCACCGACGTGGTGGAAATACGACTGCCTTTAAAGAACAGCGAATTACCACTGATCGACTTGCCTGAGAATTATCGCAATCACACACTGGCAGCTGAAGAGTTACCCGAGGTAACCATTGTCAGCGACCTCGGTGTTCACCACGAATGGCAGGGCAAAATAGTCCGCACCGAAGCCGCCATCGATGAAACCAGCCATCAACTGTACGTTATTGCACGGATACAAGACCCATTTGCCGTGCAACAACAGAACAAAACGCCACTCAAAATTGGTCAGTATGTCACCGCCAAAATCCGCGGAAAGACACTAGAACAGGCGCTGGTGGTACCCACTTCTAGCGTCTATCAAGGGACTTACGTCTACATCGCACAGCAGCAGCAATTGCAACGCCGTAACATTAGCATTGCTTTCCAAACCTCTAGCGACACAGTGATTGAGCGAGGGCTGAGTGCCGACGATTGGGTCATTACCTCGCCCATGGGACAAGTCAGTAGCGGCACTAAAGTCAGCCTTATCAACCCGCCAAACAATACTCCTAACAGCAGCCCCGCGAGCGATAGCACCGCACAAACCGCAGGAGTCAAACCATGATCGCTTGGTTTACTCGCAACCACGTTGCCGCCAACTTATTGATGATCTTTTTGCTGCTATTGGGCTTTATGTCTCTGCAGCTGAAAATTCCTCTGGAGATTTTCCCCACCTTCGGCGCTGACACCATCAGTGTCTCGGTTTCCTTGCGCGGCTCAACGCCAGAGGAAGCGGAACAATCGGT
Source organism: Cellvibrionaceae bacterium (assembly GCA_002707785.1). GTDB lineage: Bacteria > Pseudomonadota > Gammaproteobacteria > Pseudomonadales > Cellvibrionaceae > Pseudomaricurvus. Next base: position 26,121 of record PANW01000005.1, read on the forward strand.
CGCGATTCGCATAGAAGAAGCAATTCAAGATCTAGAAGGTATCGAAAAAATCACCAGCCGATCCCGTGAAGGCAGCAGCTCTGTCACCATTGAAGTCGACAGTGGTTACGAACCGAGAGAACTGCTTAATGACATCAAGAGCCGAGTGGATGCCGTCAATACCTTTCCCGTCGAAGCCGAGAAGCCCGTTATCAGCTTGGCCATTCGGACACGCGAAGTCATTACTGTCTCAGTCGCGGGCGATCTGACGGAAAAGGAAATTCGCCAGCAAGCGGAAAAAGTCCGCGATGATCTACTGCAAATTCCCGGAATCACTCAACTGGAACTCGATGATGTGCGCGACTACGAAATCGCCATCGAGGTTTCTCAAGATCGTTTGCGTCAATACAACTTGCGTTTATCGCAAGTGGCCGACGCCATCAATGCCAGCTCGCTGGATCTTTCCGCTGGCAACGTTAAAACCAAAGGCGGAGAGGTTCTCATCCGCCTGAAAGGGCAAGCCTACGATCGTCCGCAATTTGAGAACATCGTCGTCGCCACGCAGAGCGACGGCAGCATTGTCAAAGTGGGCGATATCGCCAGCGTCAAAGATGCCTTTACCGAAGATCCTATGAACACCCGTTTCAACGGTCGCCCGGCGGCAATGATTGAGGTGTATCGAGTAGGTGATCAGAGCGCGATTGATGTCGCTGACAAGGTCAAAGCCTACGTGGCTTCGCAACAAGCCTCCTTACCGGTTGGGATGGAGCTCAATACTTGGAAAGATCGCTCAGAGATTGTTAAGGCTCGCTTACAAACCTTGATCTCAAGCGCGCTGCAAGGCGGCATTTTAGTTTTAGGCTTACTCACTCTGTTTTTACGCCCTTCGGTCGCCATTTGGGTATTTGTGGGGATTCCTGTGAGTTTTATGGGGGCCTTCTTGGTGATGCCCTTTTTTGACGTCACCCTTAACTTAATGAGCTTGTTCGGCTTTATGCTGGTGCTTGGTATCGTTGTCGACGATGCCATTGTTACTGGCGAGAATGTATACCGGCATTTGCAGAACAGTGAAGATGGCTTACAGGCCGCGATCAAAGGCACCCAAGAAGTCGCAGCCCCAGTAACCTTTGGCATATTAACCACCATCGCCGCTTTTATCCCCATGACCTTGATAGAAGGGCCACGCGGCGTTTTATTTCAGAATATTGCCGTGGTGATCATCCCCATTTTGCTGTTTTCATTAATCGAATCCAAATTCGTATTACCCGCGCATTTAAAGTACATCAAACTGGGACCGAAGCGATCAGAAAACCGTTTCAGTCGCTGGCAACAAAATATTGCCAACGGTTTTGAAGGCTTTGTCTTGCGTTTCTATCAACCCTTGCTAAATCGAGCCTTAGCCCATCGCTACGTGACACTATCCATTTTTATCGCTGCCTTTATTCTTATCTTCGCGGTAGTGACTAGCGGTTGGACACGTTTTGTCTTCTTTCCCCGAGTAGAATCTGAATACATCAGCGTGTCTCTTTCTATGCCAACGGGAACTCCTTTTGAAGTCACCGATCGGCATATTGAACTCATAACGCAGCAAGCATTAGCTTTACAGAATCGCTATAAAGACGACAACACCGAAGAATCCTTGATCATCAACATTCATTCAACCACTGGCACAGCCGGTCGAGGACGACGATCGAGCAACTACGGCCGTGTTCGATTCGAGCTGTTATCGCAGGAAAACCGAACCAGCCCACAATTGGCAAAAGTCGGTAACCGAGAGCTGGTCTCCGAATGGAGAAAACTCATTGGCACGATCCCCGGCTCTGAAGAGATCGCCTTCCGCTCTGAGATCATGCACGCAGGCAGCCCCGTTGAAATACAACTCAATGGCAATGATTTTCAGCAACTGTCATTGGTCGCCGAACGAGTGAAAGAACGCTTAAACACCCATGCAGGTGTCTTCGACATTACTGACAGCATGTCCAATGGCAAGGAAGAATTACGCTTGCAACTCAAACCTGAAGCCTACGCATTAGGCATCAGCGAATCCGATGTGGTTCGGCAAGTGCGAGAAGCTTTTTACGGTTACGAGGCACAACGTATTCAACGGGGGAGAGACGACGTTCGAGTAATGGTGCGCTTCCCCAAAGAAGAGCGTGAAGCCGTAGCGAATCTACAGGACTTTCGGATTAGAACTCAGGACGGGCGCAGCATCCCGGTGGCACAGATCGTAGATTTAGTACCCGGCCTCAGCCCCACCACAATTTACCGCAACGATCTAATGCGTACATTGAGCGTCACCGCAGACATCGATAAAGGCACCGTCAACATGGCGTTGGTCAACAAAGACCTACAACAGTATCTCGACGGTGTTTTGCTGCAATTCCCCAGTGTTGGTTACACTCTGGAAGGGGAAGCCAAAGAACAAGCAGAATCCTTCCAGAGCATTTATATGGGATTGGCTTTTGTTTTCTTTGCTATCTACAGTTTGCTGGCCATCCCCTTTAAATCCTACGCTCAACCGCTGTTGGTGATGTCAATCATTCCCTTTGGCACACTAGGTGCGTTTATTGGGCATTGGATTATGGGCATGCCCTTAACGCTTTTCAGTATTTTGGGAATGTTGGCGCTGGTGGGCGTAGTGGTCAACGACAGTCTAGTACTGGTAGACTTTGTGAATCAGCAACGACGCCTGCATGGCAAATCGGTGTTCGAAGCAATATCCACTGCCGGGGCGTCGCGTTTTCGCCCGGTAATGCTCACCTCTTTAACGACCTTCTTTGGTTTGATGCCGCTGCTGTTTGAACAAAGTACACAGGCGCAGTTCCTCATTCCCATGGCCATCTCGCTGGGCTTCGGAATTCTATTCGCGACCTTTGTGACACTGCTGATGGTACCCGTAAACTATTTGATTGCCTGGGAGCTGAAACAAAAACTGTCGGGTAAAACGGTGAGCTTTGAACAAGCACTGAACTGAAAAATCGTGATAACTTAGCCCCTCAGAACGGACCAATGAGGGGCTTCGACTCGGTGTTGAACATGAATAGCGTCAGCACATCCCAACGCCACAACACTCCTAACTTCCTTTCAAACTGGCTACTTATCGCTCTCTTCGTGAAAGAGCTGACTCTTTTCTGTCGCCCCGCCCTGCCGATCGAGCATACCAATGTCCAGAACCGGTGATGCGTCAATATGCTGTGCATCCATCATTTGAGCAATTCTTTGCAACGAGGAGATCATCATCGTCTGCTCCCAATCTTGCAGATCTCCGAACCGTCGAGCAAAGTGCTCCTGCAAAGGAATGGGTGCTTCTTTTAGTGTTTCTGACGCTTGATCGGTGAGATAGGCGTGAACTTTACGCTTATCTTCTTTTGAGCGCTCACGATATACCATCTCACGCTTTTCCAACCGATCCAAGATACTCGTAACGGTCGCCTGACTCAGACTCACCTCATTGGCCAGCTCACCAATAGTGACTTCGCCCTTATCGCGAATGGCCTGCAACAGCAAAATCTGCGGAGCGGTTAAGCCCGTGGTCTTGGCTAGATGCTTCGAATGCAAATCGGTGGCTCTGATAACACGGCGCAAGGCCACTAAGACTTCTTCAATACTACTCAAAACAACCTTCCTATTGCTGGGACTCTAGCCGCACATTATACAGAGAGCCCTTTAGAACACGAAAGAAACACCCCCCCTCAACAATTCGAGAGCAATCAGGCCCTTGAGCGATACTTAGATCGTGCCTAATCGGTCACACCCCCTGACCCCGCAGGGCTCTGAGCATAAGAGTGGCAGCCTGAGGCTTTCCAGAGGACGGTCAGCTGGAGCCGAGATATTGTTTAGTGTACAATGTTTAGCACTCTAAACACTTTCTTTTAGCTCCCTCAGCCTTAAACGCTAAAATAGTGAATATACGCGCCACTGCGGACGGATTCGCCTCCGAAACTGTTTAGACTTCTAATCAATGCATGTCATTCTTGGAGGCTTTTTGTCTAGCACAGAAAATATTGTATTACGCCCACCCTCACTAGAGGATGGAATGGAGGTGTTCCGCCTAGTTGAAAGCTGCCCGCCACTGGACACCAACTCTAGTTATTGCAACCTATTGCAATGCAGCCATTTCGCCACCACCTCGGTCGCCGCAGAGCATCAGGGTGTCATTGTCGGGTTTATATCAGGCTACATTTTGCCCGAGCGCCCCGACACACTGTTTATCTGGCAGGTGGCGGTGTCCGAACAAGCCAGAGGCGTGGGGCTAGCATCGCGCATGCTGTCTCACATACTTGAGCGACCGCAATGCAGTAACGTACAGCACCTCGAAACCACCATCACTGAAGACAACCAAGCCTCTTGGAACCTGTTCAAGAGCTTCGCCAGACACCTTGGCGCCGACTTCCAATCATCCACTTGGATGGATAGAGACAAACACTTTGCCGGCCTGCACGATTCAGAAGCTCTGATTCACATAGGCCCCTTTGACGCCCCCAGCCAATCAAAAGACTCCTAACATGAAAATTTTTGAAGAAATAGAATCCGAAGTACAAAGCTACGCCCGTTCCTTCCCACGCGTTTTCAATCGCGCAAAGGGTGAAACCATGTGGGACGAAGAAGGCAATGAATATCTAGACTTTCTCGCCGGCGCCGGCACTCTCAACTACGGGCACAACAACCCCGTTTTTAAAGACATCTTAATCGACTACATCCAAAACGATGGCATCACCCATGGCCTGGACATGCACACAAAGGCCAAAGGTGAGTTTTTGCAAACGTTTAACGACAAGATACTCAAGCCTCGCGGTATGGAGTACATGGTGCAATTCACCGGCCCCACCGGCACCAACGCTGTCGAAGCGGCCATGAAAATTGCCCGTAACGTGACGGGACAACAGAACATTGTCACCTTCACCAATGGCTTTCATGGGGTTAGCTTGGGCGCCCTAGCGGCCACCGGTAACTCCCACCATCGCGATGCCGCGGGTGTCAGTTTAAGTGGTGCACACCGTATGCCTTACGATGGCTACCTAGGCGAGAATATCGACACCACAGAATATCTCGACAAGGTTTTGTCCGATTCCAGCAGCGGCATTAATTCTCCCGCAGCGGTAATTGTGGAAACCGTTCAAGGTGAAGGCGGTATCAATGTCGCCAGCATAGAATGGCTACAGAGTCTTCAAAGCGTCTGCCGCAAACACGGAATTTTGCTGATTATTGACGACATTCAAGCAGGCTGCGGCCGCACCGGCGATTACTTCAGCTTCGAAGAAGCGGGCATTGAGCCCGACATCATTACCCTATCTAAGTCGCTCGGCGGTTACGGCCTACCTTTTGCCGTAGTACTGATGAAACCAGAGCTGGATCAATGGAAACCCGGTGAGCACAATGGCACCTTCCGCGGCAATAACCTCGCCTTTGTGACCGCCAAAGCCGCCATTGAACACTACTGGTCTGACGAAAAATTCTCTGAAGAGATCAAGCGCAAAGGTCGCTACGTCTCCGATCGCCTCGACAGCATTGTTCGCGAATACGGCGAAGGCAATTTCACCACTAAAGGGCGCGGAATGTTTCAGGGGATCAACTGTGTCAACGGAGAAATCGCCGGCAAGATCACCAGCAGCGCCTTTAAAAAAGGCCTCATGATTGAGACCAGCGGCGCCGATGATCACGTGGTGAAGTTTCTTTGCCCACTCATCATCAGTGACGAAAATCTGAAAAAAGGCATCGACATTGTCGAGTCAGCCATCCAAGAAGTCTGCGCCAAGGTTGATCAGATCCCTGAAGAAAAAACCTATTTCGATGCCGGCTAACGAGCCACTGAATATAAACAGATAGTGCTTGGGGCAGACTTACAACATCTAAGTCTAGCCCCCCCTAAAATACCAATGACACACCAAGAATTGAGAGATTAGGACACAGATATGATTGTTAGAACTTTAGCAGAAGCCAACCAAACCAATCGCAGAATTGTTTCCCCTGATGGCAATTGGGAAAGTACACGCCTTTTGCTGAAAGAAGATCAAATGGGGTTTTCATTCCACATCACCACCATTTACAAAGACGCTGACTTTCAGATGCACTATCAAAACCATCTTGAATCCGTTTACTGCGTCTCGGGCAGAGGTGAGGTAGAGACTCTCGCAGACGGAAAAAAATACCCGATTGAACCCGGCACTGTATACATTCTCGACAAACACGATAAACACGTACTGCGAGCGTTTGAAGAGATGACCATGGCCTGCGTGTTCAATCCACCGCTCAACGGCAAAGAAGTCCACAACGCTGAAGGCGCCTATGAGCTAGACGCGGAAACCATTCAAGGTTAAAGGGATAAGGCTGGGCCGATCTAAGTTTCCCTAAGCCCAACTTTAAACAGGAGCAATCGCTAGAACGCACCCGCTCTTGATGCCCCATCTAACGCGGCGCTGCAACGACTTGATAGTAGCTTGTTGCAACGCCAAATCATTCTACAACGAAAGAGTCTTTCCTATTACCATCACTGACTAGCTACAAATCCTCACATAGGCTCACCGCTAGATACTCACAATAAGGCTAATAACATGATCGTATCGTTTGTCGGATTCTTACTGGCTTTCACCTTAATCGGCCTATCGTCTGTTTGGCAAAGCCGAGGCACACGCCATGATTATTATCTGGCAAAGAATACCGTCAAACCTTGGTTGGTCGGACTTTCCGCCGTCGCCACCAACAACAGCGGNTACATGTTTATCGGCGTCATTGGCTACACCTACGTCACTGGGCTCGCGTCTATTTGGTTGATGATCGGCTGGATTCTCGGCGATCTACTCGCCTCACACTTCGTTCATGCGCAATTGCGCAAAGCCACCAGCCGGTGTGACGAAGTCAGCTATGCGGGAGTTCTCAGCAACTGGTATGGCGGCCACAATGGAAAACTGCAGCGTGTTATCGGCTTAATATCGCTGATCTTTCTCCTGGCTTACGCCAGTGCGCAATTAGTCGCGGGCGGCAAAGCCTTGCACGTACTGTTTGATTGGCCGCAATGGGCCGGCGCCGTGATGGGCTCACTGCTGGTAATGATTTACTGCTTTGCCGGTGGTATTCGCGCCTCCATTTGGACTGACGCCGCGCAATCCATCGTCATGATTATTGCCATGGGACTGTTACTTGTCGTTGCCACCCACGCCCTCGGCGGCATCAACAGCGCCATCGACACCATGGCACAAGTGGACGGGCTTCTCGATTGGTTCCCCAAAGATTTGGTACTCCCAGGCTTAGCCGGCGCCATCTTGTTTGTCGTCAGCTGGATGTTCGCCGGCCTGTCGGTGATCGGGCAACCTCACGTGATGGTGCGTTTTATGACACTAGAAGACGCCGGCACCATGGGCCGTGCTCGCCTCTGGTATTATCTATGGTTCACCTCTTTCTACTGCCTAGCCACTGGCGTTGGATTACTGTCTCGAGTCTACTTAGCCGATACGGGTAACTTTGATGCCGAGCTGGCACTGCCCACTATGGCACTGGAACTATTACCACCGGCACTGGTTGGATTAATTCTCGCCGGCATTTTCGCCGCGACCATGTCCACCGCCGACTCATTGGTATTGAGCTGCTCTGCCGCCATTACCCATGATTTGCTTCCTCACCGGATCGAACGACCACTGCTGATTAAACTGGTCACCATCGCCATCGCCGGCAGCGCCCTACTATTGGCGCTAGCCAACAACCAAAGTGTTTTTAGCTTGGTCATTATGGCCTGGTCGGGACTTGCCAGTGCCTTTGCGCCGCTACTGATCGCACTGTGCATCGGCTGGAAGCCCAGTGAAAACTTGAGCATCATCGGTGTGATTGTCGGTTTCAGCGTAGCGTTATTGTGGCGCTGGATGGGCTGGCATGGCGCCGTGTATGAAGGGCTACCGGGTATTCTGGCCGGGCTCAGCGTCTTCGCACTCAACGCTAAACGGTCTTCACCCGTGACCGTTGAGGCGACGCCCTAACCCAAATACTCCAATCGAATAAACGCTGAGAAATTCCGTGAACCTCAGCGTTTATTCATTGGCAGCACTACTTCTTAGCTCTGATAACACCCGATGCTTTCATACCAAAATCACCATAGGGTTCATCGCGACCTTTAACCGCCTGCATAAAGCCCTGCTCCGCCGCCTGCTGCTGGAAGTCATAACCTTCTGGTGTGTGGCGAGTAATGCCATCAAAGACAGTACCGATTAATTGGGTGCTGGATAGCCCTAAGTTCTCAATATTTTGATTGAGCAGCTTTTTCATCATGATCAACTGGTTGATCGGCATCATAGAAATACGCTGAACCAGTGACTCGAAGACTTCATCGAGCTCTTCACGCGGTGCCGAATCCGTTGCCAGCCCCCACTCGACCGCCTCGTCTCCATCTAAACAATCACCGGTAAACAACAAACGCTTGGCCCGAGCAACACCCACACGATACGCCCACAGCGAGGTCGTTGGGCTACCCCATACCCGCGCAGGCGGATAACCAATTTTGGCTTTGTCTTCGATAACCAACATGTCACTACAGAGCGCCATATCGGTACCGCCTGCGACACAGAACCCATGAACCTTACAAATAACCGGCTTGTCGGCATGAAACAGGCTCATGAATCCCTTCACGTTACGCGACATCATTTGATAATCGGTCATGGGATCCCAGGTTTCTTTCGGGTCGTGGTTTTTACCCTGATGCTCACGACTCAAGATGGTCCCTTCAGTACCCTCGGCAGAGAACCCACCCAACTGCTCAGCGGATGCCACCAAGTCATAACCGCCACAGAAGCCGTTGCCATTGCCGCTCAATGCAATCACATGAACCGCAGGATCGATATCGGCCTGCTCGACGCAATAGGCCAGCTCCCTCGGTAAATCCATGGTGATACCATTGCCCCGCTCAGGGCGATTAAGCGTAATGCGCGCAATACGCCCATCCACGCTATAGGTCATTGTCTTTAATTTCATATTGGTCTCTCTTTTGATATATTACAGAAATATACATATTTACAATTATTCGTAACAACACAAATATTACACATTTATAAATTAATGTAAATATTCGTAACAAGAGAGAGACATGACTCAATTCAAAGTAAGCCCCAAGAATTTGTTACTCGGGGTGCTAAGCAAAGGCGAGTCGAAAACCATCCCGATTAGTATGATCACTCACATCGGCGAGCTGTTCGGATTTAGCTCAAACGCAATGCGAGTGAATGTGACACGCCTATTGAGCTCCGGCGCCCTAGAGCAAGATGAGCGAGGCTATTACCGCGTAAAACACACAGACAACTTGGTTTCTAAACTGATCGAACGCTGGCATATCGGTGAAGATAGGCGCACGCCTTGGGATCAAACTTGGTTGATGGTGTGCCTACCGCACAAAAAATCTGTGGCTAGCAACAAAGACACAGTCAAAGCCCTCTCCTATTTGGGCTTTAAACCCTCCGACGAGTTCCTTTGGGTGAGACCTCACAACCTAACCTACTCCCACCAAACCACTTGGGATTATTTGCTGCAGCTAGGTCTCACCGAACAGGCGCAGTTGTTCACGGTCACTGAAACCGAGCCACGGCTGGAAGCTCATTGGCGGAGAAATCTGTGGCCGATAAATAGGCTGCAGAAAAATTACAAGGCGCTACTCAATGATCTGAACAAAAGCCAAAAAGCCCTCAAGAAGATGGGGCAAGATCAAGCATTGGTCGAATCATTCGTGTTGGGCAGTAAGGTGGTGAACACTCTGGCTATCGATGCCCTATTACCCGACGAGTTGATGGACAATCAACATCGACACCATCTGACGGAAGCGATGAAGGAGTATGATCGGCTAGGAAAAGAAATATGGGATGAAAAAATGGCAGCACAAAGTTCGGAGGAAATCCCTGCCCCGGCACATTTGAATTTTCTCTAGAGAATCAGTGATTACTGAAAAGGACACACATCGTTCGATGATGACGAAAATATAGAAGCTTGTCGCAAATAACGGATATCGTACAGGCGAACCGCCATTCGCTGCCTCATTGCGTATATGCCTCCCCGTTTTCGCGAGTGAAATATTCAATAGTAGGCCTATATGCTGCGGGCGTATATTCGGGCCCTAACTGGGAGAGCTACTCCCAGCCCCTGATGTACTCGCTCTTCCAGACCGCTACGAGGCAGCGGTTTCGTGAACCGTCGAAATGATCAGGCTCTCTGGAAGACGGTCTTACCTGTCTTTTAGATCTCTCTGCGGATATTCTTTCTAACGACTGGCCTTTAAACTGCTTGATAGCTCTCCCTGTTCTTGAGCATGGCTCAAGCCGTGGTTACATTTTTGTTCGCCAACGCGACCGCTGCTCGACCCTTCCCTCGGCGAGCCATGAACTCTACTACCCTCTATCTATTCGGTTCAGGTTTTGCAACTTGAAACCAGTCAGACCCTTTAACGCCCCCCAATACCGCGCTAAAGACTAGCGAGCTTTCGATGATTTTTCTCTCCAATTACTGATACCTATCGAAAGTCAGTACCACAAACACACCAAAAACCAACGCATCGCGCTAGCTTTGGTCATCAGTATTTAAGATGCATAGCACTGCAAAGAATTAGCGCGAAGGAGGAAGCCACTTGCTTATCGCCTGACCAATTTCATCTGGTGAGTCTTCCTGAATAAAGTGCAATCCATTTACCGTGACCTCAGTTACGTTTGACCAACTCCGAACGAAGTCACGCGCCGGCCCTTTGATCAATACGCCGGGCTCTGCATTGACGAACAATTTCGGAATATCGTTCTGCGCCATCCATACGCTATACGATGACATAATCGCGTGAACATCTGCAGGTTCACAGTCGATAGGGATCTGGCGCGGCCAGGCTAGCGTGGGGCGACGATCTTCACCAGCGTTCAAAAATGGTCGCCGATATTCTGCCATCTCTGCTTCTGAGAGCGTTCGCAAGATAGTCCCAGGTAACACTCCTTCCACGAACGAGTTCTCTTGGAGGACCATTTTCTCGCCAGCGGGAGAGCGAACCGCTCGAATAGCTTCACGCTCATTGTCAGGGAAATCGTCCCAGTCTGGGATCGGCGCGACGAAAGCCTCCATAAACGCAATGCCCTTAACTGCGTTCGGGTTTTGATGAGCCCAGTGGAACCCAAGACCAGACCCCCAGTCGTGGATAACGAGTGTCACATTCTGCTCCACGCCAAGCTCTTCAAGAAGCGCGAATAGATATTTGCGATGCACCGCATAGGAATAGGTTCCAATACCGCTGCTATCAAGCTTTTCGCTATCTCCCATGCCAATTAGATCAGGTGCGATCAAGCGCCCTTGGCCCTCCAGATGCGGCATGACATTGCGCCATAGAAAGGACGACGTTGGATTGCCATGCAGAAACACGATCGGATCGCCCGTGCCTACATCCACATATGCCATCCGCTTACCGTGGATAGTCTTGTAAGATTTTTCATAGCGAAGTGTTTCAGTAGAAACCGCCTTCTTTTTGCTCTCCAGCTCTGATACGAGAACTGCCGGCGTCTGACAACCTGCCAAAACGAGCATCGACGTCGCGATAAACGCGGTTAGGAAAAATTGGGTCATTACGATTGCACTCCAATGAGCTGCTGAGACTTAGTTCGATGGACCCGGCGTAACGGACTTTTGAATTACCAGGCATTTTTGGATTGTAGTGGAACAATCATTCCACTACAATCCAAAAATGCCTAGATCAAAATCACATTCGCGTAATACGCTCGTCGGAAATGCCATGCTCCAGTTCTGGGAGCACGGATATGAAGCCACTTCAGTGGGCAATCTGGTCAGTGCCACCGGCGTCAATCGAGGGGCGCTCTATGCAGACTTCGGCGGTAAGAGAGAGTTGTTTCTAGCCTGCCTATCTCACTTTCAAGATGCTGCAGTAACACCCGTCTTTGCAGATGTGGAGGCAGAGGACGCGGGGTTAGCCGCCATAGAAGCTTATTTGAACGATGGTGTTACTGAAATCCAAAAATTCGGTCTGCCAGCGCGGGGGTGTTTAATGGGGAACACACTGACCGAACTTGGCCCGCACGACGATGAAATCGCGAAAATCGTGAATACGCACTATGATCGACTGAGCGACGGCTTCGCCCGCGCTTTAGCCAACGAAATTGATATGTCGCCATCCGGAGCTGAAATCAAGGAATTAGCCGGCTTTCTGGCGGTATCCGCACAAGGACTCTGGGCCTATGCGCGTGCTATCGACAACATTAACGACCTCAAGAAGAAAGTAAGGCTGCTGATCGAACTAGTGAAGCTCAAACTCACCGCCATGTCAGATAATACGGGATCAAAAAGGACGGGCGCGACGGCATGAAGTATAAGATGGATTACTCCACAGGAACTAGACGCTTGATGGACTTTGCTGGGGCTCTTTTGCATGCAGTTTGAATTTTACCAAGACCTATTTGCCCCTTTTGGGCACATCACGACCCGAAAAATGTTTGGCGTCGCAGGGATTTATTGTGATGGGCTTTTCTTTGCAATTGTCGCGGATGACGAGCTTTGGCTTAAGGTCGATGATGTATCGCGAGCAGCCTTCGAAGAGGCTGGGGCAGAACAATACGTCTTTGAAATGAAGAAGAAATCCACCCATATACCCTATTATCGAGCGCCAGAAGATATCTTTGATGATGAAGACAGCTTGCATCACTGGACGCAACTTGCACTCAACGCAGCGTTACGAAACAGAAAACCGTCAAAGAAAAAAAGACAAGATCACTGATCAAGGTTCTGAGGCTCAAACTTGCGGTCAACAGCAAATAGCGACCTCTAACCCTCACTTGCCAATCCGGGGTCGCGGCAGCGGTTCAAGCAGTTCTTCAATGAAGGTCTGCTCAGTCCTATATACCGATACAGGAGTGCTATACCTCCTTTAATTTTTCGTATTTCCTTGGGTACTTTACCCAGCATGGCGACATCTGCCCGCAACCGCTGTTGTCGCTCTTTTAGGCTCACCTACCCGGAAACACAAACAGAACACTGTAAACAAACGCTCAGTCATTTCAATTATGTAATGAGGTAAAGTATGAAAAAGCTCCGAACACCTGATGCCTGTTTTAACAATCTGCCAGATTATGACTTTCCTCCGCATTACACCGATGTCTACGACGGAGAGGGAGGTACCTTGCGTATGCATCATATTGAGCAAGGCCCGACGGACGGCGAAGTCGTTTTGTGCTTGCACGGACAACCCACATGGTCTTTTCTGTATCGAAAAGTTATTCCCGTACTTGCCAAAGCAGGCTATCGTGTAATCGCGCCCGACCTGGTTGGCTTCGGTAAGTCTGACAAGCCCACCCTTCGCTCAGACTATACGTATTCGCGCCACGTGAACTGGCTGAAGCAATGGCTAGTCAACAACAACCTGAATAATGTGAATTTACTTTGCGGGGACTGGGGCGGGCTAATCGGGCTCCGACTGGCCGCTGCATATCCTGACCGCTTCGCGCGCCTAATTCCAACGAGCACCGTGCTTCCGGACAGCGAAGGGGGAGTGCCGCTGGAGATGACGGAGCAAATGTATCAGGCCTATGAGTCGTTACCAGTACCTGTGGATATTAGACAGGTATGGGCCCAGTTTGAGAGTCCGGGTGAAATCCACCCCTTCCTGTACTGGCGTAAGCTTTGTTCTGAGAATAAGGCCTTCCGCCCCAGCCACCTTGTAGAGGCGTCTTCGGTTAACCCAATAGCCGCCCAAGCCATATTGGACGCTTATAATGCGCCTTTCCCCAACGAATCCTATCTTGCTGGGGTTCGTCAGTTTCCGAGCCTTCTTCCCGTCATGCCGGATGATCCCGAGCTGGCAACGTGCGATATGGTCTGGCGCTTGTTGCGTACATTTTCAAAACCCGTAATGACTGTTTTCGGCGACAAAGATGCATTTACAATAGGCGCAGAAAAGGTGTTTCAGGAACGTATACCCGGTGCGAACGGACAGCCACACACAATGATTAACAATGTGAGTCACTTTGCCGAGGAAGAAGCCGGCGAAGAGCTCGCTCAAGCCGTTGTCCACTTCCTAAAACAGTCCTAGCTTCGTGATAAATGAATGCATATCGTGCGGGATAGGGAAGACTAAAAAACTCGATATGCAGCTCTACCGTTGATGTATTCTGATCCATTATAGGTATGAAAACTTCTTATTTTACAGGGGAAGCAACTGGCGCAGATCATGATTGGCGACCGCTATTCCCGCTGTCTCTTATATCACCGAGCTGCAGTTCAGGCTCATCAGAACGAGAGTTTCTTATTGCTTTTGACATAAGGTTTTACGTACTGAGGCAGTATAAGTCGAGAAGTATGACCGTGTCGCTGGCACTGCTTGGTCAACCAATGAGCACCGCCGTATGCCTCAAATCGTGCGTGACGGAGTGTTAGCAATGCGTTCAATCAGTTTTGTGCAAGTAAGTTCTTTGCGAAGAATGGTGTGATCTGATGTGTCTCGACCAATAACATGAAAAGAAGGCTTGCCTAAATCGACCCCAAGAACTTCGATTGTAGCCATGATGATTCTCCTCGCCGGAGGTTCTCACTCTCCAGCTTGGTCGCTGGAAAGCGAGGAGAACCATCTCATCAAGCCTCTAATACATACAAAAAATTAGTAATCAATGTGTTAGGTTCAATACCATGAGTCATTGAAAACACTGCTCATGGTATTGAGGCTTGACCTTAACCAGGCCTCAGCCACAACCATAAAAAATACCATTGATAATGCACAATACCCTGTTAACAGGATTTATTTTCTATTTATATTTCAACAGGCTAAAAACCCAGCCTACTCCCANTCGATTGTAAACGAGAGGATTTTTATCTTATTTTTCATATAGTTAAAATTCAACATATAGCCAATACCATGAAAAATACCATGATCAGAAAAAAATTGAAAAAAGTTACATTTATTTCCAGGGCGCACAAAAAACAACCAGACCTCATCAAGACGAGTAATAGCTTAGAGCTTTAAATTTGATCTGATCCAAGCGGTCTTTACGGATCATACCACTTCTTCTCTCCAAGAGGCTCATTTATAGATGTGTAGAGTTGTTAGAGTAATGAAATTGGTAGACATGATGGATTCTCAAAACCCATTACCTTCGCGGGCGTGCCGGTTCGAGTCCGGCCTCTTACCATCCCCCTCCCCCTCGTAGCAGCCACAAATAGCTAAAAGCATCAGCTAGCAATATTCTGGAACTGATCACCCAACTTATAACTATTTCGCTTGTCTTGCTCCAATATTCCAGCATCAAACAGGTTTCTTAATACTTGGCGCACAACATCCAAATCCAGGTCATAATGCGCAGCTTTAATTTTCCTAAGGACTGGCGGAATACGGCTTTGTAGAATATCACTCGTTAATTGAGCGACCTTTTGTTTTACCTCAATTTCATGCTCGCTATTTTGTATAACAGTTTCTGTCTCTCCCTGCACGTCATAATCTCCACCAAGATCTGATTTTAAAGTACGCGCCAAACCAATCATGCCCAAGGTACTCAATTCCAATAACAGACTCAGTATTCCGTACCCCATCACACTAACCACTTGAGGATCAATATTCAGGACTTGGCCAACCCCAGCAAAGAATCGAGTCGTAGGAACCGCCTGGGCTGCAGTTTCCAACCCTACATTTGAAGAATCCTCCGTTAGATCAGCCAATGTAGATTTAAGCGACGCAATAGTCTCCAAATCAGTTTCACTTTCTTTCCACTGGCTGTGGTAAGCGCTCCCCAATCGTTTTTCCAACAAGCGTTCATGGAAGGCTATTGCCTGCCTGGTGCTCTCAATTCTCAACTGCAGGGCAATGTATTGATCAGATCGAACCTGGGACTCCCGCACTAAATCATGCTCTGACGTAACCAAAAAAGCGCAGCTGGCTAACCAAGAAAAAATCATCAAAACAAGGCTAAGCATTCCATAATAGCGGCTTCTCTGGCGCTGAGACCAAAACAGATATTTCCCTATATCAATGCAACACCCAATTAATATAAACAAAACTGCTAAGAATACGGCCTTCCCCCAACCTTCTTGATCAGGCAAGGTATCAACAGTCACGCCAGAAAGAGACAAGGCAAACAGGCTTGTCAAAATCATACTGACAAGACAGAAAATAGCCTGGGTAACCTGAACCAAACGAAGCATAAAAGAAGCCACAAACATTTTTGTAGCTATAAATGGTCGCCAAGACCGCTTATAACAACAACCGGATAGCTAACAGACCATCAATAAACTTTCCATATAACACCCCCGATAAGCTGTCGATTTGCAACTCAGGGTAGTCATAATCGTGAATTGAATCACACAACTTTCGTCGAATTTGGCACTCAAATCCGGAGGCGAATGCTGTTACAACCCCACTGATAATAATTTCTTTTTGTTATGAAAAGTTTCTCAACGTAATTTTTCTTCATTGTTAATAGCATGGAACCGCAATCGAAAACTATGGACAGGCTGTCTGTCAGGGAACGATGGTGTTACTGCTTATGGGAAATTTTGAGGATAAAATGTGCCGCTCTGCGGCCAAGACATTGATGTCATCGCTTGAGTCTCTTCAGTCGATTCATTTCAAAATAAACACCCTACCAGATAACCTGATCACCCTTATGTCCAAGCTCAATCTCACCGAGCAAAAATTCCTGGTTCAGCGCGCAGAGCATTATTTGGTTGTCAGCATCAATCCATCAGCTTTGGAACGCCAGATCAAAGAGCTAGAAGAGAAACGAGAAGAACGGGAGCTCGAAGATATATACCTTCTACAAGGCGCGCCACTCATCCTGATGCGCCGGTTGTTTGGTATGCATGCTTCGGAGTTTTCCCGACGCCGAAATATCCTTAATATTCGAGGTGCAGGCAGCGGCAGACCTCCTTTATGCGATGAAGAGACCGACCATTTGGTCTGGAAGCTCTGGTTACACCACAAACAACTGGATGAACGCGAGCGTTTCCTTAAAATTGCCGACGAGACCAACCTTGACCTTCACCTTATCTGGAGCGCTTTACGCGAGTATATTGATAACTGACTACTAAAATGTGACTTCAGAACCTCATTTATCACCCCATTTACAGTATAATTGTAGCTTCCTACATGGACTCCCCACTTAAGGAGAACAATGGATGTTTACTCAAAGCTCATTCCGCATTTCATGTATCTTGGCCATGCTGCTTTTGTCCACGTCGGCAACAGCGGGGCAAAATTGGGAATATCTGGTAAAAACCTACCCCTTACTGGGTAATGACGGGGCACTAACCCAAACGCTGAATAAATTAGGTGAGCAGCAGTGGGAGCTTGTGAATTGCGCCAAAGGCAGTGCAAAACTTACTTGTATTTTTAAGCGCCCTACAAAAGGTGCCTAATCTGATGAAATGGCTCAAAGCGTCTTATCTGTTCATTGCCGCATTGATTGCCGGTGTGCTCAGCCTATGCTGGCGCACCCTGCTATTTCTAGTTGATCTTATAGATGGCGGCGATGACGAAAATGATCACGCCCCAACCGACAACATTATTCATTACAACCACCGAAGCGGTGAGATTGATCCGGTAAAACGTGCTGACGGCCTTTACGACAATAAGTTATAGAAATGCCCGTAAAACCGAAGTTCTACGGGCATTGGGTTTGATCAACTAAAGTAATCCTCGCTCAGCAAACGATTCCACTGTCTCATCACCTACAATAAAGTGATCCAGCACCCGGATATCCATCAATGACAAAGCCTCTTTCAGCCGTTGTGTGATACTTCTATCACTCTGACTCGGCTCAGCCACTCCCGATGGATGATTGTGAGCAAAAATCACTGCAGCGGCATTCACCTGTAAAGCAGCCTTGACCACTTCACGGGGATAAACACTGCAACCATCAATGGTGCCCGCAAACATTTCCCGATACTCAATCAGTCTATGTTGGCTATCAACAAACAGGCAGCTAAATACTTCTCGCTGCTGCCCTGCTAGCTGTAAGCGCAGATAGTCGCGTACTTCATGCGGGGAACTAAACACCTGGTCACGGGTTTTCAATCGTGCATAGAGCAAGTGTTTGGCTTCAGCAATCAGTTGGTTTTCCTGCTCGAATGCCGTTTCGGCGAAATACATTTCATTCGAAGGCTTAACGGTTTTCATGATGTGCTCCCATAGGAATAGGGAACACACCAGGTCCTTATGGGAACGGTGGTTCCCATGAGGATGGAATGGACAGAATATAACGTTAGATCAATACTGCCCTGGTGGCGTGTTATCCATTTGCGACTTGAGGCGTGCCCTCATGATCATCAAAAGTGCGTTGGTCTTCATAGACCAGTTCACCGTTGATTTTCATGGAATGAATACGCGTCAAGAAGCCACCTATCGCAGCCCCCAATTCACCAGCACGCTCACCTTGTTTATAGATGAATGCTTTGGCACGAGGGTTAGCCATATTAAAGCGAATCAGCACATTGGCATCTTCGGCTTCGATAGCTTCCCGGTGTTCTAACACAACACCGAGTACGGTTTCAGACGAAATAACGAGATCATGATATTCATAATGCACGTTATCCGCTGGCCCCTGGATAACCGATACTTGAGCTGCATAGCGTTCAGGTTTACCTTCAGCACCGAATTCACGAATGCTGTTCAGATAACCAATACCATTGGCATACTCGTTGAAGTACCGGTTGTTTTCTGCAGTAGCAGAGGACGTTGTTGTATTTTCGGTTGGTTTACTCATAGCAGTGCTCCTGATTCAATGAGTTGATGTGATAAAAAGAGCCGCCGACCCAATGGGGCAACAAGCTCCCCGGTTGGGTGAGTGAACAAACAGATCATTCAGTATTTCCGTAGGAATTACTGCATACCACACCGAAGCGTTGATCCGGGTATGTAAGGTGCTATTGAGACAGCAATAGCCACTGTGGGTATGTGTTAGGTTATTCATGATCAAATCATTTCCCTGCTGCCTTCTTACCTTTCAGGCGACCGGCTAAACGCGGATTAATTCGTCCCGCCCCGGCTGTGCCACGGGTGATCGCCTGGGTAGCACCATCAAGCTGAGAGGCTACTCGAATACCTGCCAAGCCGAGGTAAACGGATAACAGTAATGGCAATACCAAATACAACCCGCCAGTAAGAAAGTTAAGAATGATCCGTTTAAGCGTGAGGTCAGTGCTAAACAGCGTGGTCACGCTGCCAGGGTCAGGATAAAACGCCTGAATCAGGTTTTGATCCACCCACCAGGCAAAGAACCACAATACAGTCCAAAATTTGACAGTGAACAGGATCAGCGCACCGATAATCAACAAAGAAAACTTGTAGCGGCTGATTAGAATAAAGAACGGCAACAGCGTGTAGAGTCCCATCAGAATCAGAGCTTGCACCATGGGTGCTGCTTCAAGGAATACACGTAGATAAGCGGCAAAAGACACGCTGGTTTTTCCAAGGCCGTAAGCAGCCAGACCTTGTTGTGCGGCATTCTGTACCGACACCATCACCCCAGGCTCCCCAACACTGAAATCGACCAGATTCCCATAGGCAAAGTCGTAACCGCGAGTAGTCCAACGCGGCGGAGAATTGATCAATGCAATTTGTATAACCGCATCGCGACGTGGCGCAGGGTCCCATCCCGGTTCAGCGGCAGCAGAGAGCAAATCGAGATCACCCTGCTCACTGAGAATCGATTGCTGAATACCCAGCCACCACTCCGAACAAAATGGCTTTCCATAAACAGGATGGTTAGTCGCATCCCATTCCACGTCCCTGAGTGCCGACCAGGGGTACCCTTCCCTGACGGTATCCGCACGAATGCTATCGTAATATCCCGGTATTTCCTGATACACATGCGAGCCAATCCAATCGGGATCACTCTCCCCATAACTGTTTAGCAATGCAGTAATTGCTGCGCTGCTGGGACGTTCGGCCAGATATTTTGATCGCGCCT
Organism: Cellvibrionaceae bacterium; assembly: GCA_002707785.1. Classification (GTDB taxonomy): domain Bacteria; phylum Pseudomonadota; class Gammaproteobacteria; order Pseudomonadales; family Cellvibrionaceae; genus Pseudomaricurvus. Next base: position 45,998 of record PANW01000005.1, read on the forward strand.
CAACGAAACAGTCTCGAAAGAAATCGTTAATCTCATGTTGCAAATTAGGGTCTTGAATGGATGCATCGCGCAATTCATCGACATACCCCCGAAAATCCAGCGTGGGCGGTACATCTTCCATCACTGCGCGGTTAAAACCCGAACTAAAACTCATCACCGCATACCAGAACACGGGTACATTCACTGTCACAGGTGCGGCATTAAACGAAATGCCCCCACCATAGGTAGTACGTGAGTTATTGACCGTCGCCACTGGCTGCGCAGGCGTCCCAATGACTGCGCGTGGCGTGAACGATAAATCGACAGCATTCAACGGTGTCGCCGGCACGGCTGCAATCAGGATCACAAAGAAGGCGACAAAGAACTCCACCTCGACGATACGTAGTGTGGTATTGCCCGCTTCCTCGGCATCTTCACCCGCATAGGAGCGAATAATAGTATCGAGAAGAATCCCCAGAAACGGCAGAAACACGATACCGGTAGCCACCAGCACGTCCCAAATGCTGTTATAGAACAGCCAGCCAAATAACGTGGTATAGAGTTCTAGCGTACTATCAACTGCCATACCGTTAAGCCACCCTTCCTAACAAAATCGCTAAAGGGTTTTGAACAACCAAACATTCATAAAGAACGATCAAAATAATTAATGGGTGACGACTTGCTGAGGATGAAGAGTCATTCCGACGATGACGGGTAAGATGGCAGACAAGCTGAGGCCAAAACAGCACCAGCAAACTATAGATACCAGCACGCCACCAACCCAACGGCAAGTTCGCGACCAGTGAACCTATCGCCTGAGGAGACTGCGAACTCCCCCAGATACTGACCGCGACTCCCACTATGAGTACTAATACCAACGCAGCGGAGGTATATCCCCAGAGCAAGAACTGTCTCTTTAAAGCGGTAAATTTCATTGCTCTGCTCTCATTGTTCGACACCACCATTTTTCAGGGGACGAGGATCAGTCGGTACTGTGGCAGGCGTATTCACAGACGATTGCCGGATCGCATTGTCCCGCAGCAATAGCTCTACAACGGTCGAAGTAACAAATTTATCGCGGGCATCTTTCTCGAAAATCACATTACTGATTTCGCTTTCCAACTCATCCAGTGCCTGGATTACCTCTTGCTGCGCAATCTCATTCGCTGCGACATAGCCCTCTTTCCGACCTGCCAATAGCAAGCGTCGAATGATCATCGCCTCCTCCATGACCCTCGCTTCGGCAATTTCCTGGCCGAGCTTATTAATGACAATGGATATTTCGTCGGGAGACTGATTTCGAATCGCCAGAATGACTTGGAGTGTCACCGCAATACCCGGCGCTTCGACTTGCTCCAGATTTACCCGTGTAGGCTGCGTTGAACCTGAAACCAGATCCACTAACAGCTGCACGATATCGTCAGTAGACTCCTCAATATAAGGAATCAATCCTTTTCCAGGCCTTGTCCCTTTGGTACAGCTGTCACAAAGGCCTACCTCAATCTCACCCAATACATTATTGATCCACCGGTCAACCGCGTTAGGACCGTCAAAATGCTGAGCAAGAGGTGCGCTACCAGGCAAGTTACTACTTGTTTCTGGAGGCCGTTGCGACAATATATTCAATCCAGCTTTGGCAACATCTGACAGCACGCGAATCGGCGGCTGGTTAACACCACCCGCCCTCAGACCACCGACCCATTCAATCCCCTCGTTAGGCGCATCTTCTGCATCGTCGACCGCATCGTGAATATTGGCTCCACCGATACCTACTGAACGCTTCCAGGAATCGCCCCAACTGACTGTAATCCACTCATCAAAAGGGTTTGTGTTATTGGCGATCTCGTATTGAATACGCTCACAGCTTTTAGTGGCCAGCGAAAAGGATTCGTTGGCGCGCAATAAGGCGTTTTGAAACAAGTCATACAGACCCGGATTTGCCTTTTGAAGAATATAACCAGGCAAATTTGCTATCGCGGCTGTGGCTGCTAATTCAATGGCATTAACAGCGTTATCGACACCATTTCGCAAATTGTCCAGTGAACTTTCGATAGCCACCATTGGATCAAAACCGCTGCAACTGAGTGCAGAGGCCTGTCCGCTTAGTGATAAATCAATCGTAGTGATATTGAGGCTGGGGGGAATAGCAATATCCCGCCCCCCACCAATCTTGTAATAGAACAGGCTATCGTCGCTTGGCGCTTCTGCGGCAATGAGCGGATAACAGGTTATAAAACTAACAATCAAGATCATTACCATCCAACAAAACCGGGGGGCCGCATATTCAAAAATCATAAACAAATCCTCACCGGAACAGTGAATAAGTAAGCACCCTTTGCCTCACAGCATTCGTAGGGACGCCACAAGGTAAACGCGTATCGGTTATCTTCAGAATGACGCCCCTGGGACCAGGGCGTACTCAGCACGTCGTTTTCACCAAAGGCATAACATTGCTCATCGACTTCAGGTGCCAGCATTTGCCATACACCTGTATCCGGATCATTCTCAACCAATTCACCGGGCAACCAGGTACGATTATAGCCATTGCCATTTAGTGCGTTATAGATATGTGGTTGGCGAGTTTGGGTAACGATATTGCCAGCTCGCTGGGCGACAACCGCAGCCGCTTTGGCATCATCTTTCTGATTGATAAACCCTGTGCGCGGCCAAACCGGCCCCCATTGTTGCTGGATACCATCGCCCACGACACGCCGACCAGGTAGCAGGTTTTGTAAATACAGCATCTCTGGCAAACCAAGCCGCCAGGTCAATGCATCCAGTGAAGAAAGCAGATAAGGGTTAAAGGACTCGGCTTCGGAGGGGCAGTAATACCCTGTGTTGCCGATGAAGTCAGAAATTGAGGAGAACGGGTGACCAATCGCGGTCACTTCCTTGAATCGCAGGCTCTGATCAGTCGCCGGATTACCTCCTTCGGTTCGATGCCCTCCTCCCACAAAGGCACCGTGAAAGGTACTGACGATCCCACTGACTATTCCTGAATCTAACGAGCCAAATAAGGATTCCATCTCCTGCCATGGGTTATCACCGGGCTCGTCGTAGACACTCACGACCAAGTCCGGATTGTAGTGCGCGACGCGAATACTGGTTTCGATATCACAACCGGTAATACTGCAACGCAGCCAGACACAGACGCCGGTAATACAATAGTTCAGGCAGGAGCGATCCAGCGTAATTGCGCCAACAATATCAGCAGTTGTTATCGTCGTTGGTTCTGCTTCAAACGCGTATCCTTTGTATCCCTGTAACAGCAAGAATAGAAGCAGTACTTGAAAGACCCTATTCATGGACAGCCACCCCTTGTTGATCTTCTCGCCATTGACGATATTGATCGACTGCCTGGGCCACGTCGGTTACGCCATAAATCACCGCTTGCTGATCAAAAATGATGACAGGATAACGATCAAGACCATAGACCATCATTGTGCCGAGAGGCAGATAAGCAGCACGTAAATCGGCATCTAATTGAGAACGACCTATACGTGCAATGCGCTGATCGACTGTTGCCCGCGCCTGTTCAGGATCAATTGGCAACCCGTCACCCAGGCGCTTCTCTATGTCCGTCACTGAATCCAGATTAAGAACCTGAATATCTGGCTGTGAACTGCCCGCGTATACTAAAACCTTATCTACATTGGAAATGGGCCGCTGGCTTGAGGTTACAACAATTACTGATTCAGGCCATAGCGCAGCATCTGCCCAGGCATACTGGAAAACGCTGGTACAGCACATCGTGAATAGGACTGATTTGATGGTTAGGTTCAACGCCGCATCCCCTTTTAAGTTATTCATGGGAGGGATGATCGGGAAATCGCTACATAACAGCTACGTTAAACCTTTCACGGACACCAGAAAGTTAAGAACAAACTAAGGGGAGATGAGCCAGAACCAAATCGAGTACAGCAATAGAAGACAACTGTCCCTGAGCAAATCACGCCTGCTACCCCTGCTCTGTCGACCCCATACCATCAGCAACAGCAAATACCGCTTCCAGCTCGGAGCAGTGCCGTGACTTCATAATCTCAGCTCGCTGTTGCTTCTCGTGTTTTTCAGTCATGGCAAGTGCCAGGGCTAGCGGTGGCGGCACGTTTCTGAACAAGCATTGCAGGTTGTCCGATAGCACAACGCCCTCGGTATAGTTGCCAGGCTCCTTTCTTGCTGCGCGAAGCATGCCCTTCTGCTCCTCAGTGAGGTCTTTAAAGCGTGAGATTTGTTCAATCTCTTCCTTGGGGCAAACCATCGCTATCCACCACTCGAACATACTGAGTAGTTTTTTGGCAGCGTCGGGAAAGTCTTCCAGATTCTGGGTGGCCAACCATAACCAGGCACCCAACTTGCGCCACATTTTCACGATCTTAACCAGGAAAATGGCTAACAAGGGATTTGTTGTAATCAAGTGCGCTTCATCACCTAGCACGAAGGTCGGGCGATGATCATATTGCTCACGCTCCACGACACCGTTGATCTGATTCATCAACCCCATAAACCCTAAGGCCAGCTGGTCTTCATAACCTTCATTGGCGAGCAGCCCCATTTCCATGATGGTAACATCAGCCTCAGGCCAGGCCTTGCCGACACGGTTAAAGAAGTGCCCGGCAGTGCCGGAACAATACAAGGCCATGGCATCAGCCATGTCTCTGGCACGCTCTTGGCGTTTCGGCGTACTGGATTCATCTGCCGCTAACTTGTTCAACGCATTAACCACATCCTCGGTTAATACAATTTCTCGACTGCCAGCCGCTTGCTTTTCCTCCGCAGCGAGGATGATAGCTCTACGAATCGTTAGGCGATCCGCCCGCGTCATCACAGCTTCTTCCTTACTATCCCCGCCGGTAATCATAATACGGGCCTTCAATTCCATCTCGCCAAGCAGATCCCGTTCTTCGTCATCATCACTGTTATCCGAAGCATCCAATGATGCGTCTTCATAAGCTGAGGGCTCTTCATCAAACGAAGCCTGCTGTGCCCGTTCTCTTTTGAGCATTTCATAGGCGTCAGCAAAAGGCGGCAGGCTAACGTCTTCCTTGGGGTGAAGTGTCACCTGATTAACGCTCAGCCCGAAATATCGACAATAGTCCCCCAACAATTTGAACGACCCACCCTTTTCAATAATGTAAATTCGCGCGCCGTAGGTCGCTGCGACCTGTAAGAGGATGTACACCATTAGTGCCGACTTACCAGAACCAGGAGGCCCCAGTACCAAACCAAAAGCATTCTTGGCCCGATCCAGCTTATTCAGCGGATCGAAAGTCAAAGGCTCGCCGCCGCGATTAAAGAAAACCAGACCCGGATGCCCTGTGCCCCGACTGCGACCGTAGAACGGTAATAACCTGGCCAGATCACTGGAGAACACCAGACGACTCTTCTTGTTGACCTTCTCCCGCTTCGGCTCATAGTTCATAGGTAACTGGCGAATATAGGTATCCAGTGGCAACAACTCATCTTTCTCTCGAATGGGGTGCAAACCATTAGCCAGCAGCAACGCGTTGACTTCATTGGTCTTCTTTTGCAGATCAGCGAGGGAATCCCCACGGGTGAACAGCGTTATAACGGTGGGCAACAGATAGTCCCCGTGGGACATCCATTTCAAGGCTTCCTTGGCATCCTGCTCAGCCGCCATCGCTTCTGCCGTTTCACCCTTTGCTGAATTGAGTACTTGCACCACATGATTCTCGACGAGGTCTTGAGGTTGAAGCGTCAGGCATAGGGAGAGAATACTGCCCTCTGGTAGTTTATCGAACAACGCATACAGGTTATCGCCAACCTGTCGCTCACCGGTAAAGTGACCGGGCAAGGGCTTCCTTCGCAACGCATCCACGGTGATCGCTCTATGTGGCAAGTCATCGAAGTACCAAACGCCGTGACCGCCATCGGATGAGGGCTGAGAAAGAAACAATAGGTCGGACAAATCGTGACTAAATGCCCGTTCCTTCTTTTCAGGAAGTTCCATTAGCTCAGAGAGCTTATCCAAATCCCCTTCCGTCACTTCAGCTCTGGGATTAAACCAACGCAATAACCAAGCATAGAGATCATGGTCATCACATCGTCGAATACCGATTCCTGTGGCTGCCATCTGGGTGACAAAGCGTTCCGCGACCTGGTTGATCTCGGTAACGGGGTCGATATGTTCGTTATCGTTTAACTCTCTCCGGCGATACAAAAACACTCGTACACGACGCACCTTTCCTCGCCAGCTACCGCCGGTCACCGTGTTATCTTCGAACAGCCCGGCGCTCTGCGTCATTCGCTTGAAATGCCTTTGCATCCGGGCAACAAAGTTAATTGCCAGCAAACGATGCTCTGGAGTTTCCCTGCAATGGCTCTCTGTATAGGTATTCAAAGATTGTGACAATGCCGCTAGCGAGTCTTCATCTGAGACAAAACACTGCAATACAAAGGGGTTATCGTGTGCCGGAATCGTGTGGTTGATGCAGGTTTGTATATTGGCCTGAACTTCTTGCAGGAATTTACTTGAACGCGCTTCAGTGGAGACACCTGTAATTTCAAACATCGCTGCAGCACTAAAACCATCTTCGAGGGTAAACGTCTCGGACGACTCATCGTAGTCTACCCACGGTAACCAATCGCTTAACGATGCGGGGTGACGATAGAGCGCATCCATATCAGCATCCGTAATCGCTGAATCACGCTTTGGTTGCTTGCCCATTAATTGCTTATCTGCCATTTCTATTCCCACCCTGCCTGTTCACCCGGAGCCGCGATATGGTCCTGAGTGTAAAGCCGGAAAAAGGTGCTATATCCAGGTACCGGGTGGCCTGCAGCAGTCAGGTGCCTGAAAACATACATTCGCAGCGTCGGATTAGGTAACCACTGAAACTCTTCTTGTTCAGCATTGGCCTTATCGCCGACGGCACGTTGCGGCCTCACCAGCGGTTTATCGTTAGAATTGTGGAATTTTTCATCGTGAATGCTCTTCATCGACGGCATATCCGTCCCAAATACTTTTGCCTTGGAAGTGGTGCAACCAGACAGTAGTCCGGTATTAATCCAAATCGTGATTAATATCAGAATCATTTTTCGCATAGCGTAATCTCCTTGCAATCGAACTTTTATCCAGTGGCAAACTGCGGTCTAAATGGACGGATACCTCTACCCCAGGATTCACCACCACTGCATCAAAACTCTGTTTTTGTCGTGCCAACAACCACCGGCTGACTTCATCAGTTGCGGATTGCACTGCCTCGCCAGCGACCAGTTTATTAATGTCACCCACGACCGTACTTGTTGTTGATCCAGTTAATGATGAGGTTTGCCTCTGCTGTTGTGCTTCGGCGTAGGCGGAACCCGCCGCCCCCAGTCCTGCCAGCCCAATACGCTGGGAAATAAATGAGGGGGCGTTGGTGACAAAGCGCCCGGCCACACAGGGCACACCGCTAGGGTCAGAGATGTAGCCCAAGGGTTGCCCCTGGCTACTGTGGTTCACGATAGAGCCATCCTCAAAGATGAACGTAGCCGATGTTAGGCGGGCGCTGACACAGGAGAGATTCCAGTCGCCAAAACCCAGACCACTGAAAATCATGCCCTCGACCTCTGGCATATCGTGACCATTGGCCAAAAGATTTTCTTTGCCGATATAGATTTTTACTGGATAGGGATCGGGTGTCTGTCCCTCCACAGGAATACGGCCAATCAAAGCCGTTAGTGCCAGTCCGTCCGTCAACGTTGCATCTTTGGGTATCGTATAAACCGGCTCGACAATAATCTGATGTTTCTTCTCAGAATCTTGTACCTCGTTATTCGTTTCCGCCGTATTAGGTGAACGAGGCAGCAATCCAGTAAAGCGGCCTTTATTGCCTTCTGTTGTTTCTGGCTCAACATAATCAATAGGGTTATACCAGGCACCCTGATCTGGATTGATCGGAATCACATTCTGACCATCAAAACCAAAACCAACGGGCAACCCGTCCTGATTTAATTGCCCAATGTCAGCTGAGCTTTTATCTTCTTTCAAATCCTTAAGTTCACGTCTGATCTGACTGAGATGCTGCTGAAGCGAACCTATGGTCGCCGTGGTTTCATTCAGTGCTTCCTGGGCCTGCTGATTTGCCGCTTCCAGCTTTGATACTTTTTGCTGATTCTCCAGCACTTTACCCATGTTCTCTTTAGTCGATGCATTCAGCGTATCCGCTTTTTTTACCGCTTCTCGGGCGTAGGCCTGCAATGCTTTGATAGTATCGGTCTGCGTATCACCATCCTGAGGCTTGGCTGCAGGATCATATCCCGGCATCTGTTCAACAGGCTGGTAACTTTCCTGTGGCTCCGAGCACATCACGAGTGACAGGCAGCCAATGGCCAGCGCAGCACCTCCAATCAGTAACGGATTCATGTGCTTTCCAGCCATCCTACATCTCCTCTTTCCCGGTTTGCCCACTTTGAAGAACCCGGTTGTCAATCAGCAGGGAAAGACTTTCCACGAAAGACTGATTCGAGACCAGATACAAGGTGGTTGTATCTGTCTCGTCGCCCATTGCCCCCAAACGGTCATGTTGCAATGTTGCCGTCAGCCAATCTCCACGCATGAGATAACTTAGGTCTAGCGCCTGGTGAGAGTCGGATCGATCAAACTGTAGCTGTAGTGACTGTCGCGATAAATTACGCACACTAACCGCAGTCACTGTTAATCCATGGCCTTGCCATGAAGCTATCGGCACCGTTTCTATAAGACCACCTCGAATCAGTGGCACTGACGTTTTTGATTCAACCGGAATTCGTTTAATCGCTCTGTCACCTTCGACTAATCGTTCCGGCGCATAAAGTTTTTGCGCAGCGTAACGGGTCAATCGGATACGCCAATCCTCTGTCGTTTTGTACGCAGTTGCTTCCTTGCTGAGATTCCGAGTGTTTTCCTTTGTCATCACAATCAATTCATCGCTAACGGCTGCAGCTTCACTGGCTGTTATATCTAACAAATAGATTTGTTGATCGTTCAGTCCCTGAATACGAATTCGGGTTGTCGGAAATGGCTCCACTGCCCTGATATACAAAACGCCGTTTGCCGCCAGCACTGACACCTGGCGTTTAACCGTATCAGGCAGCCAATAACGCACATCATCAGGGAAATGAATAATACGTTCATGGCCGACTTGCAGATGAACGTTAATGGGGCGTTTATCCCAAAGCACACGCTCTGATACATCGGCGATGACAGTAGCAGAGGCTAAAGCCAGTAAGATCACAAACAACCCTTGAATACAACTTTTCATAATTCATCTCCAGGACGCCGGAAGGGTTTTCCAAGCTGATCCTCTGGTAACAGCACTGGACGCATGGCTTCATTGCAGGCTAATGCCAACCCCCAGGGATTAACCTCTTTATCAACATCGAATCGAACAACTCGCAAGGGGTAGCGCAACAAAACATCCTTAACTGGATGGCCTCCAATCGATTCCGTGACATTGACATCCAACCAGATTCTCCACGCACTGATGGTTTCAATCTGGACACGTTGACGGGTATAAGTTTGACCGAGAATTTCCTGTACTGAGCGAACCCGTTGTCGCAGTTCACCGAGTTCCTGTTTGGTATTCATATCCGCTTCCAGCGCGGCTCGACATCCCGGTGTAAGAAAACCCTGGAGTGCGTATATTTGCTTGGGATAGTCCTTCTCTCCGTCACTTGGCCAGCGGTTCAATTGCTGGAAAATGTAATAAGCAAAGGTATATACCGTTGGCGCTGGCACACTATCAAAATTGGTTACCAGCCCCTGAGTTAAATCGGGAGGAATATAAAGCCGTCGAGTTTCCTGCAATACGCCGTTACGCCACCAAAGCGCGACTACTGCGACAAGCAAACACACTACAAGGATACGCAAAGTACGGATATGATCACTGGTGGCCAGCAATCGCTGCCGCGCCTGGTTGTTTCTGATTGCCGTTGGTTTATTGAGAGGCTTTTTCATTATTTCAGTCTCCGGCCAATATCCCAAACCCGGCTTTGTCGTATAAACGAGGAACGCAACAAGTGAAGGTCTTCAAGCCATAAGCGTAGCCGCAACTGGTAGTAACCTAGTGGCCTGCCCCGTTTAAGTTTCTGTAATACCGTTGCCCCAATGACGACCCAGGCAATCACCAATAACAAACCGATGCCGACGCCCATCATGAGATAGCCAAACAGGCCGCACACAATGACACTACCGGGCACCAGAGCGATACCGCCCACAGTGACCAGCAGCATCAATTCTGAGAGTGAACAACCTCTGAAGATCGACGGCTCGGCATTGAGGCGCACCGGCAACAGTTCGTTTGCTTGCGGCTGCGATTCCATACCTCAGATGATTCCAACGGCTTCGTTCAGGAAGAAAGACACGATTGCCAACAGCACACCAGCTATGACTGCGGTCAAGCCCACAGAACCCCAATCAGGATCATTGGAACTGCGCGCTTCATTGAATTTGGAAAGCAGTATCCAGCCGATCCATAAGAAGCCAGCGCCTGAGATAACCAGGGCGATATAGTCAATGGCGTCTCCCGACCATCCCTGCATAAAGGCCAAGTAGTTGCCATTAGGCGCGCCGCTCGACGGATCGACAGGTGTCGGTAGCTGTGCCTGAGCTGTTATTGATACCAGCCACAACCAAAGCATCGATAAGGGAGCAATATTGCGCTTCTGTTTAAAAGTAGATTTATGCATTACGGGGTTCATAGTCTTCCTCATGTTTCGTGGTAATAGCTTCGTGCTAGAAGTTTCGCGTTGAATGTGTTTCGTTAGCGCTATCGCAGTAGGAAGCCAAGAACGAGGGTTAAAAAGATCGAGCGGACTGATCGAGTCAGAAAATCATAGAAATTTATTTTTCGGTGTGACCAGGCTTTCCACTGAGTGACAATGACCCAGGCGACCCAGATATAGAGCACCGAATACAAAATCAAGAGGATCGTTAGACTAAAGCTACCCATCGGTACGCCTAGCGTTGCCCCGGTGAAAGCCGCCTCCTGGGACGCAGATACGGCCATCAGCGATAATCTCCTTCAATAGGAGGCAACGACCGAGGCTCACGCCGCATAGTGTTGGCGGCATCAAGAATGCCTTGTTGGATTTTTTGCAGATCAGCTCTCAGGCGCTCGTAATCGACCAACTTCCGGTCATGTGGATTCGCTGCCTGCTGGGCTTCGTCAATGATTTTGGTGATAGCTTCCAGCTCTGCATCCAGGCGCTGGAGCGCAGATCGCTCTTGGTCAGTGACAGCATAGGCAGGTGCTGAGAGTACAGCTACCAATAGGATGAGAGTTTTTGTCGTGCACATGATCATTGTCCTTTGTTGGAGCAATGATCACGGAACAGAAAGGAAAGGTGTACGAGAAAGCTTTCCCTATTAAAAGAAATTTAAATCCGAACTGTAGTAATCTCTAACTTTTATTCCCAAGAGATATGACTGACTTACACGCGGCCCTGGCACCCCCCAATGTAATCCATAACTCTGGGACCAACTTACACAGCTCAGAAATATAGCTTTCAAGCATGACTGCTTCATCATAGGATATATTCTCGAAAGAAAGCTCTGTAAACCATTGGCCCACATATTCGCACCATGCTTGAAAGTCAGAGTTTCCGGCTGAAATAATCATTCCAAGCCTAGCCAAATCAGAAATGTTGATATTGACATTTGACTCACGGCGATAAATTCTTATCAGAACTCTTAATTCATCTGCAAGAGAAACGCTACGCGATGTGGCGGCAACACATGCCAAACCATTTAGCACAGCAAGAAGATCTTCTCCATTTCCTGATAAATCTAATCGATTACGATTCTCCGCCAAAATTTTTGCTGCTCGCTCTGAGAAACTTACATCCAGGCGATAAATCAAACAGCTGTTAACCAATGAAATAAATGACTTTGCATCAACCTCTTCAGAATTTAGCTGTTTATCTACTATATCCAGTATCTCCTTCGGAGGAGCCGGTCCCTTATCATCTCGTCCTTCTAGTGGCCCTGGCATCGACGAATGGATAAACTCGATTTGATCAATTAATCCGCCGTCAATTTCACCTCTGAGCAGATTGTAAAGTACGTCAGAATATGTTTCTTGGCTAACCATCGAAGCTGCATTATTGAGCCTACCGATAAACTCATGCCTCAATTGTTCAGGTGCAATAGAATCCGGCAGCCATCGAGGCTCAACCCGTAGGTCAATCATATTGCTCAAGTAATAGTCGTGCCCCCTTGCGCTGAAAGCCCATTTGGAGAAGCTTTCTACGTCTACATGCGCCGAGATCAACTGTCTGGCAAGCAATGAAGCTTGTGAAAATGAGGCTAACCTCCTCAAGGAAGGAGAAACATCAGGCAAAGTCCTATTTTGACAGTTTTCTCCATCCACCAGAACGAATAACGCAGATAGCAATTCGCAAGACCTGTCCTTATTTAAAGATTTTTGATCGAGAATCTGCCTAACCAAAGATTCTAAAACGCCCTCAACCTCAGGACGCTCTTTCAAAATGATAAGTCCAACCTCCACAGCCCCTATACGTGAAAGGATATCCCCTTCTCGCTCAATCATTTTATAAAGACTATTTAGATCATCTGGGGGTAATGAAGCAACATAATCAGATATAACCTGAGAAACGGAGTAATGAGCACATAATAAGAATGCCCAGTACAATCCTTCCACTCGTCGCCATTTCATCAAACTTTCAATATGAGCCCTCAAATCATTGTTCAAGTACTCATCAAAAGTGGTCGTTTCATTAGAAATGCCAATCAAACCGGAATAATATTCAATTTTACTTGGGCAGAGAGTAGCGATTTCGCTCGAACCAGAATTAATTTCTGACCATACTTTTTCTGCACAATCAACTGGAGTGTTCGTCGTATCTTTTTCAAAAGCATCGACTTCATCATCCAGCAAAGGCCTCTCTGTTAGAGTTTCCTTCCATGAGGAAAGAACCCCAGGAGGCAGGTTATTCTTGCTAGCATTATCTAAAAATCGGCTCAAACGTTCCTGTGAAGAAGGCGATAAAAATGAAAAACTAGGCAAACGACAAACAACTTCCTCCCTTCTTAACTCCATTATTCCTTTATCGTTTAGACACAAGCTCCATACCTTACTCTCATTATCCGAGATTTCTACTGGCTCATCCTTTTTACTGAGAAGCTCACGAATTGAATCGTAGAAAACTGACCTCTTGAATGCCACACCTACCTCGGTTAGAGATAACATAGCATCTGTTGAAAGGCCTAAAGAAAGAACAAACTTATGGTCCGACCAAATCTCATCCCTGACCACCGGGGGAAATAGTTTAATAGCCGCATCTGCATATAGAGGCTTCATGTCATACTCTTCGATATCCATTACTAGCTCTCCATCCCACCTTTGTTCTCTACAGATTCAAAAACTACGTCCTTTGCTCGTTGTACAACTGACTCAAACAAATAATTATCATCGACTATTTGGGGCCAGATATAATCTTCAATCCATTTGAAATACCTGCTCTTGTCACCAACTTCTCCCACAGTTGGAGCAATTAATAATGACATAACCTGATGAACAAAGGCCGCCTTTGAAAAATTGCTCCCTATGTCAAAATTAAAACACCCGGACCAGCCTCTAACATCTATAAATTCGGCTAACCACTCTGACCGAGCTCTTGCTACAGAGTCAGCAATATCGGGACACCATTGCTTACGAATCTGACTAGCAATAACTCTCACGAAATTGGCCAACCAAATCCCTTCATTTGGTAAAGTGCAATAACCACTCATTTGAGCCTTCAGAACATTTTCTCTGATTGCTCTCAACTCCACATTTTCAATAAGCTTTCCTTCGACTATCAGCGCGTTAGACAGCGCACATTCAAGCTCTTTTTCCGACAATGAAACGAGTAAAAAACCTGCATCCCTCAAAATCGTCTTTAAATCACTTCTAGCTTCATTATTAATCTGTCCAGAATCACAAAGAAAATCTATCAATTCCTGGGTAGTTAACAACTTCCCACCAAGATTTTTATTAAAAAACCGGTCATCTACCAAAAGCGCATCGACCTCATTAACCAAAAGCATCGAGGAAAAGGCTGGATGATGCAGCAAATCAGGGTCTTCACCTTCTTCAGAGGTAGCTTGCTGCCCAACCAATATCTTTCCAGAACTAATCCCTTTAGATAAAAACGTCCTTAACCTCTCAATTACCTCTTCACCCTTATTAGTTAAGTGCTCGAAATTCATCAAACCCTTGACTTCAGAGAGCTTCCCAGAAGAAATAACCACCTCAAAACTAGTCTCAGACAAAACCTCTAGAAGCCCCAGGTGTTGAAAATAGCTCACGGACAAATCGTCAAGATACAACACCGAATTTTCCGGGATATCTATGGTAACAGGCCATTTTTGTTCATGAAGGGCCAAATAGTTGACAGCTCTTCTTTCATCTGAAGAGTTAATTTTTCCCATCATCTTTAGCTTCTCGACAACTGAGCTACAGTTAACTAACAGGTCACTGTATCGGGACAGGTCAGCTTGCTCTTCCATCAATGAGCCAACGCGGTGTACAGGGCTGGGCCTCACCACAATGTGTTTTTTTTCTGATTCAGATGTTTTTTTACCCTCAGCAGTGGAGATAAAAAGCGACAACTCTTCCCCTACTTCATTAGTCAAATTTCGATCAGCAACAATATTGGAAGAGAACTCTTTCAGCCCCCCATTTTGAACAAGACGCTGAATATCTTTTGCATCTGATATACGGCTTGGTTGATGGTGAGATATTTCTTGCTTCTCTTTAAACAACCAACCTAAAGTAGAGTGAGGAATAATCAGGGTCTCAAATGCGGATGCCACATCGTCAAGAATATCCAGAAATCCCAGTGTAAATAGCGACGAAGCATCTAGACCAACTCTTTTGACTGTCTCCAAACCGGAAACACTACCGCGCGCGCCACTATATGAAGGCAAAGCTACGCGCCTTCTAGGATCTCGTTCTTTTACGTTTGCTAGGGCTTGAAGCAAAAATGTCTCACCCAATGACTTGTTGAGTGTACTGGCCGTAATAAACAAAGGAATATCACCTCTTTTAAGGCGATCATAAACGTCGTTTTCTTTACTATCCCATGCAGGCTTTCTATCTAAGAGATCAGATAAGGACATCCTTTGAATTGGACCATTCTCGCTAGAAAGCTCAATAGCTCTATTCAACCATTGTCCAACCACTTCTGAATCTTCCCATCCAGACCCAACTGCGATTCCGTAAGCTGACATAAAAATCTCAGCATCGTCGTCAACTTTTGACAAAGCAGATTCAACGAGGTGTTGAGCACGTGGGGAACCTATTGATTGAGCTAATTTAGCTACCCTAATTAGAGACTGAGGATTAGCATCGTCTCTACCCTTCCATTCTTCTTCAACAAAGTGATGAAGACTTTCCCAATCTCCAGAAGAGATGGCTATGTTAACAAGAAGTTCTTTATGTCTATCTTTAACTTTTGAGTCTTCAATTAACTCCAGTTCTTTCTTGGCGTCTGAGAATCGGCCAAGCTGATAATAACTGACCGCCATCAATCCTCGAAGTTGATCGGACTGACATACAAAGTCAGAATTTTCATTGAGAAATTTCAATACCTCATCAGGTTGCTTACAGTAATGTATCGAAAATGCCAAACTGATTGCATCTTCTAATGATCGGGTTCTTTCAAATAGATCCAATGCATAACCATGCATTTCTTCCCATTCAGACAGGTTTTCTAGTTTCTTTACCAGAAGAACGAGATCTGGCAACTCGTTTGTTCTATTAAATTGCTCCTTATATTTACCAATTGACTCATCACCACATGACTCGGCGATAATATTCTCAAGCTTTAATCTTTGAGCTTCAGGCAATCCATATTCAATCAACTCGGTCAAGCAAGACGATGCTGCATCAACGTCACCACTTCTGGATAGCGCTTCAATTTGAATTGAGTCGATATAAATTCTGTCTAGGCATTGGTATAGCTGGTCTTTATACTTCCCTACATATTGAGCGACATCCTTGGGGGAATTTTGCTCAAACGCTAAAGCTAACCGGCCCAGTGCAATCTCTGTAGAGATTCCTCCGGAACGAACAATACTTTGCTGTATTTCTGATTCAAACTGTTTTAGATCGATCGGAATCCCAAATTGTAGTGCCAATGGAACTCTTCTAATTTTGTGGTCTGAATCACTCAGGCTTGCTTTTAACTCATCTAAAGCATCAGTCCTTAATTCGGTGTCTCTTAGACGCAACCAAAGATTATAGTCACTTGCGATATTTGCAGCTTGACTACAACCTGAATTTTCTGCCGCCTTGCTACACAACAAAAAATTACGAATAGCCAGCCTGCGACTATTTAGAGAAACATCGTCATCAAACAATCTAATTGATGCATCTAAAGGCGGGTGCCTCAATAAAGCACTTCTTAATTCTTCTGGAGCAGCTTTAAGCAAATTTGATAATGCGGCACTAAAGTACAATACAGGCGTTATTTCAAAGTCTTGACTTACAAGCTTCCCTACACAGTCAAATGCTTCATCCCAGTTTCCAGCATCTAATTGATGAGATATGAATAAAAACTTGCCATCAGAGTCTAGATCAAGAAAGTCATGCCCTGCACTTTTCAGCCATTCAATACCCTCTGCGGGGGTATCGTGGTGAATGACCACTAAGAAGCAAGCCGTAACTGACTGTAAAGTGTCAATTTTCGACAAAATTGACAGCGCTAACGATCTATCACCTTCTGAAGAGGCAATGAAAGCCTTAGCGATAGAAACCTCTTCCGACCCTGAGTGTTTCTCGGCTTCTTCAAGAGATTTTTTAGCAGCAGCTATATCCTTATATGCAAGAACCCTTGAACACCAAGCTAAAGCTATACCCCTTACTGGATCAGCACTTGCGGAATACTCCCCATCCAAAAGCTTATGACAAAACTTCTTTGCCCGGTCTGCAGGCTCTACTTCTCCTACAAAAAATCGCGCTGCCCTTAAGTCCAATAATTCCTGTGCTATGGTCTTTGAAACAATGTTTTGCGGGTAGGAGTTTAAAAAATAGTTGTACTGATTGTTTCCATCACCTATTTGAGCCCCTTGAACATTAAGAGGGTTGCTTCCATCATTTTCAGACATAACTAATTCCTGCCCCCTCAACTTGGCTAAAATTTATTAATTTGCGTGTTATTGTCCCCTATCTGAACCCCTTTTCCGCCTTGAACAGTTACATTGTATTTGCCAGTATCGAAACCGTTCTTATCTAACAGCTCATATAGCGCCTGAGCTTTATCAACAAGCTCAGCCGAAGGCTCAGGTATGGATTCAGACAATTTCTTTTCAACTGGCACCTGAAATGTTTCGGGGTCATCCTCCAAATTAGATATTAATATATTGGCTTCTTGCTCCAGCTTACTGTCATTACCACTAACTTGGTTGTTCCAATGATGAATAACCAAAGTTCTTAAACCAGAATATGCGTCTTTAACTGCTTGGCTAGCAGTATCTTTTAACGCGGCAGATGAGCCCGCCACTAGTGCGCCAACTATCATCGAAATAGGTTCCATGGGGAATTTCCTCTAAAATTTATACTAAATCCCTCCGACACGATCATAAGACTTCGAAACTTCACGCAAAGGGGGTCTACGACACTGCTATTTATAAATGGGGGGTAACATCTTGATATTCAACCCAAAACAATGTCAAAAGTACTTCTTTAACCTCTCAAACGCTACACGAACAGCCAAACCATAAAGGCAAGCAAAGGGCAGGATGATAAAGGAGGGATTTAAACTATATGGAAGGCCAATATAGATCACACAGGCCATAACAAATGCAGGCATGATAGATCGTTTGGCCAGGTTAAAGACGTTGCTGCTTTCCCTGCCACCACCCCAGCGCCTGAGGTCTCGTTCTACCAAACCATCAATCGCCCCAACTAATCCGGTGAGTGCGAAAACCGGTAACGAGAATAGAATCAACGTCAACCGGATAACAAAGGTCTGCGAGACATAACCTGCCGCTAGAATATAGCTATCATAGCGGCTATAGAGCCCACTTGCCCAGTCTGCAACCGCTGAAAAAATTCTACCTGAGTCGTTTGGTGGCGTTTGCTTGACGCCCATCAACGCTACTTGCTGATCGATCCAGCGAACAGCCCGCTCTGCCTTTACAGAAGCTAGGCGTTTGTAATTCACAGACTGCTGCTGGAGGTGTTGGTTGAGGTAGGCCTGATCGGCTTGGAATATTTCTTTGGCGTGGCCATCTCTCTGATCTGGCCAGAAATACACCATACCCACCCACTCGATGAAAATAGAGAGTATCAGGCTAATTATTAACCAGGCAATTAGCTGCGTAGTGCCAGAGAGCAACCTGCCTATGAGACCGGGTTCTTTTCTTTTAGGGGGCTGATACTGCTGTGACTTGGCCATGGGTTTATCACCCTGGCCTATCGGCCACTCATACTGCTAGAGTAACTGGACCAGTCCACAACTGACGTATAACTGCGCCGCATATGCTGAAGCATGTCGCCCAAATCGTCGGGCAGTTCCTGATCATCCATTTTGGACGGCATGGGAATACGGATTTTCCACAGTTCACTGCCCCTGAGCAGGACGAATGCCTGCCCTTTGGGAAGCGCCACAATATCGGCGGGGGAGATCATAGGCACACGGCTGATGCTGACCCGATCCTGATTATTGGAGGTAAAACCAATGCCAGCTGAGGTATCGACATTGTCGGTGACGCCGGAAACCGCCATGATTTCGCTGACACTCACCTCCGGCAGCTGCCTGGTGAACATTTCACAGGTGGCCACCTCCTTCACGCCCATGATCAGCATAGTGCCGATGTTGCCAGCCAACTGCCCGGCTTTCGCCTCGCTACCCAACTCGGCAATCGGGTCGCTCCAGGTTTGGGTATACAAATTAAGCTGGTAACCAGCACCGCCGCTTTTATTAATCAGCGTCTTGAACTGCGGCCCGATCAAGTCGGAGAACTCGTCCCCGTGGATCACAATATCCGGCGGTTTCTTGGCGTACTCGTTCGTCTTACTTGGCGCTATGCCATGCTTATAAATATGGCCCGCCAAACTGGTCAGGTCACTGAACATGGAAGCGCCCACCGCACTGGCTACTTCTGGATCGGTGAGTGCGTCCAGTCCCACATAGACCACAGCGTTAGACCTTATCGCTTGCGCCCATTCCAACACCGGACGTTGATCGTCGGTATTCGCCTTATCGGGTGCCAGGATCGATGCGATGTTGCCCGTGGTTAGCTTTTCCAGAAAGGGCTTGATGGACACCGTGATTTTCAGGAAATACTCACGGTCATAGCGGAAAGCAGACATTAGCCCTTCTAACACCTGATCGAAAGTCGCATGGGTATTGAGATAGCGCACCATTGCCAGTGCTTCGGGGTCTTTGCCCTGATCGATCCTTGGCAACGACTTCAGGTTGATACTGTCTTGCAGTTCCCCCAACTCATCCTGCCAATCCTCCGGACCATTTTCAGCCAGCCAATGGCGGCCATACAGAATCAACAGAGCATCAATATCGGTGATATAACGACGAATTTTTAGGTAATCCGGAGTTTCGCCCATCGCCACTAACGCTACTGCAATGACGTTGATAAATTGCCAGGCAAATTCTTTAAACGCACTGGCCTCCCCTTCGCCCGGTAGCTGGCTGGCGATTCGCGTCGCAACTTCTGTAATCCGTGAAAAGGAACCAATGGCATTGTAACGGGCGCTCAGCTCGGGATAGCCCAGATGAAAGATAATGAGTTGACGCCCTGCTTTCTGGGATTCGACATAGATACGCTTTAGATAATCGGCGTCTCCTTTCGGGTCTAACACAATGACACAGTTGTTGCCGCGTCGAATATCCTGGGTGGTCAGCACCTCGGCCAGCCGGGTTTTGCCATGGCGCGTTCGAGCAACAACCACCATATGTCCAACCCGGTCACTAAGCGGCATGGTGGCATTGGTTTCCCCTCTGATCCCGACGCCGTGTATGACGGCATCGCCCCCGATAGCTGGCGGGGGACGGACGGGGTTCAGAGGGGAATCTAGTGCGGTCCATCGCATGATCGTTCGCAATAGGGGTTTATGCTCCCATTCGATCTCTTTGCGACGAACCCATTGCTTGATGGCGCTGGGCTGCAGATAACGTTCAGCGCGTTTATCGCGGGCAGCATAGAGCCGCTCTGTGTGTGTCTGGTTCCAGCGAAAGCCTCGCCCTAAGAACAACACCGACTGACTCACCGGCACTTGGGATGATGACATGACATAGCGCGGGCTGCGCTTGAGATGACGCTGATATTGAATCACACGCCAGGCCTGGCGAGCTCGCCAAACACCCACCCCACCCAGACACCCGGCGCTGAACAAAGCAACCGATGGCGTCATCATCAAGATACGCGGTGCAGCTAACACGATCCCCGCACAACTCAGCGCCACTATCGCCGAAGACAATTCCACAGGGGGACGTAACAACACCTCGACTTCATACCGGTCGGTCACTGCTCCCACCCCTCTTTTGATAGCAGGATTGGGTAGTAGCTCAAACCCAGCTTAGTGGCGAAGCCTTCGGCTGAAGCAGGCACCAAACGAAGTCCTTTCGCGATAGCCAAAACCGCCTCAATCTCCTGACGATCCTTCGCCTCAACCAATAGGCCAACGGCTCCGATACGGATAAGCAGCTCGCGCTTTTCAGCAAGCCAGTCTCGTGATTTCTGATCAGCCCCCACCAAAAACAAGGGTCGCTGCAAATAACGTAATGCTTTTGGGGTGACTGTGACTTTACCCGGCTGCATTGAAGGTGTGGTGATCGGCAGCTTGAACGGCAACTGCCGATTCGCGTCCTGAGTGGTGGTCTTTTCCTGTGGCGCTCGTTTCGGCAGATAGGGTCCAAGCGGTAAGGTATCGCCTGATTCATAAATCACGGTTAGTGGTTCTCTGGCGTGAGCGCCTAAACACAAAAACAGACACAGCAGTCCGAATAGCCCTCGCATTAGAACCGCTCCCGCAAATACTGCCTTACACGCTCTCGGTAACGCTCAGCACTGTCGAGCGATTCCGCGTCCTGGCCGGGGTCGTGATAGCGCCCCACCGCCTCCCACCAGTCATTAGTCTGCTCAAACTGCTCGTATAGAATCGTGGCTCCGGCACTGAGGTTCTTAATGGGCACCAGCGATTCGTCAATCGTGGTAAACCGTTGCCCGTGCCATCGCCAGTTAACCTGCATCAACCCTATATCAACTGACTGCTGATTTCGGATAGCCTGGGAAACCCGGTGAATTGCATCTTGCTGGGATTCGCAAAAGACGCTTTGGCCATCGATATTCAACGCCCAGGGCCACGGCACCTGCTCACCGCGATAATGCGTACCGCTTTCTGCCATTGCTATCGCATAGAGAATATCGACAGGGACTTGATGGCTCTTGGCAACTATTAAATAGGCCACTGGCACTTCTTCCAATGCGACCGCCGCCACTGATTGCATCAATGTCACCCCGGCGATCCACGGTTTAACTAAACATGACCTCATCAAATAAGGCTTCATAACCCTAAACTCTCCCTGCTCAACTGAAAAAAACGTCCATTACGCTTTAAAAAGATCGGCATGGTATCTACCGGTGAAACTGTGGATTGACTCTTCAATCGCTGGAGTAACCCCTCATCACGGTTTAGTGTGAGATGCCGTCCATTGAGCCAGGTCGTTTTTATCGCGTGGGCATTCGCCCATGCTCTAACAGCCCCATCATCTTGAGCATCGCGGACGTACACATCGACACCGCTTTGTTGAGTGCTCGACAACAAACCCATTAATCGGTTAATCACCGGCAAGCACTCACGGCAATTTGGCGGTACAAAAAGAAGCAGACGGTCTCCATCAACAAAGCGTTTTTGCGCTAATCGTTTCGCGTCCTTCATTGCAAGCTTCTGTTGTTGGTGCGCAAAGTAAGGAGCCAACAAGCGGTGATCTAACATTGCTTCATTGGGGAACAGGCGCTCAAAGGATGCGCGATAGGCTTGTTGAAATTTCAGCGTGCGCCCGGTTAAATCAAATTCCTGTTGCGCATACAGCTCGGCGTAACGCTGTTCTTCGTGCGGAGACTCTGCAAACATCCCAAGCGCTAACAATGGGTCAAGGTCGGGACTCCATTTTCCTAATGGGCCACGCATTAAATCGAGATAACGTTGATACTCTGCTTCATCCAATCCCCAACGCTTTGCTAAAGTC
Source organism: Cellvibrionaceae bacterium (assembly GCA_002707785.1). Lineage (GTDB taxonomy): Bacteria > Pseudomonadota > Gammaproteobacteria > Pseudomonadales > Cellvibrionaceae > Pseudomaricurvus. Next base: position 68,174 of record PANW01000005.1, read on the forward strand.
CGTATTTCAATCGTTCGGCTAATCGGCATTTCAGTTCTGGGGGTTTGTGATGTGTGCGTTAAAACCTCATCCGTATCCACAACCGCTGCGCTGGAAATAGACGAAAGTAAAATCAACCCTATCGCTAAAGCGCGTTGGTGATTCATGGTGTCACCTCACGCTGAACCCATAGACGATAGTGCTCGTCAACGAACTGACTGGCTTCAAATGCGGTCGGCAGCGTTTCAGGATTAACAGGCGGGATTTTCAGCACCGTGCCTGCCAATAGATGATTCATGTTGTTATTGGCAAACGCATGGGGATTTGCACGAAAGAGGTAAACTAACACCTGGTCTATTGTCATGCCAGAGAGATCGAGCTGACTGGCAATGTGGCTTAAACTATCGCCCCGCTGCACCGGCCCGTAGGTTTGATGTTCTTGCTGTGCGACCGAAATTGCCCCTGGCTTTTTCGATGGCAGCGTGGTTATTTTCTTCTGATCAAGCCACTCTTGTTTGGCGACCTCCATATCTTCAGCCGTAGCGAACTGGCCAAACCCCTCACGCAACTGATAGCGCACTGAGCGCTTGACTGGATTGATTAGAGGTCGAAAGCTTTTCCCACCCAGGGTGTTCAGTGCATCCATTAACGTCATCGTTCCCAAATTCCGATGCGGTTCGGGAAGTGTCAATACGAACAGAAGGTACTGTTCATTTACTTCTGACGGTTCATTCAGATCATGAGAGTCATCTAATTGAAACCCATAGGGTCTCAACAGGTAGTCCAGCGCCCCTCCTACCGTGGTAGTTTTCTCAGGCACTCGTAGATCAACGATGCTTTGCAGCAAGTCGATTTGTGCATTCTCAGGACCCACCTGGGCAGAAAGATAGCGACTCTCAAAAATACGACTGCCTGCCATGCCCGCAGTGTCTGCCTGCACCGATAACGGATAAACGAATACTACTGCCAGTATCGCCACCCACCTGCCAATCGCTATCTCTCGCATGAATACCACCATTCATCCAATCATTAAAAACGGTCACCAGATTAGAGGTGGCAGCTTGCTAGTGGCAGCAAAAAGCTTTCACGGGCAAAAGAAAGAATAGGATTGATCGATTTTCAAGGAGTGAGGGAGGGAGATGTAAGAATGATAAAGGCCTGACGGGAGTCAGACCTTTATCGTGGGTTACTGGGCAAAAGCCAGTTGATCATTAACTTCTAGTCGCATAGCCGGTGTTGGCTGCCAGTGCTTCAGTACTACGAGGGTTTCCCACCGTACACTTGTGACACCTATCATCGACGTTTCTGTCAACTGACCTTGCAGCTGTGTTAACAACGCACGGGTACTGTAACTTTCTGAGATTGTGCCTTCGGCACTGATACTCAGGATATTTTCCTCAATGCCTATATCGATATAGCCTGCATCGACAAACTCGGTTTCTCGCAACTTGCTGAGAACGGATCGCACAACAGCATTATCGGCATCTGCTTTGAGTTTTACTGCACCTCGCATTTCCAGGTACTCCATCATCTTTCTCCTCATCGTTGAATGAACAAGAGAAATATGTCCCTACGGGAAATCATTTCTCCCGTAGGGGTGGTATAACTGGCTAACGTATCAGCAGTTGCTTGTAACGTTTTCGGGCCATACCGATTGATTGGCAGCGTAACTGCCGGGTACTATTGAGACTGCAATAGCCACAGTGTGATTCGTCATGAGGTTTCAGCGTCAAGGAGGAACGCAGGCATGAGCCGAGTAGTCCTTGATGCGATTGATCATTCTCACCCTCTCAAAGGGGTTGCAGTGCTGCTGCAACCCCTGCTACCGGCGAGGGCGGGAAGGCCCAGCGGCCAGGGCAGCGCCCGTTGAGCGTAACTCCTGAATGATTGCTTACCGCCCGAGATACACCGCCGTGATTTGCTCACGCTCATGACCGAGCTCCTGAGAAATCGCCCAGCGAGCCACCTGATCATTCGCGCGTTCTTCTTCAGTGAGTTCACTGCTAGATGGGCCACCACAGGCGGGTGCCTGCTTTCCGGTGAGTTCGTAATATCGCTCTTGCGCATAGCGGTGACGCAAACCATGCAACTTGGATAGCCCTGCCTTTTGCGTCTCACGTTCATAGAGGCGCATTTGCTGAACATACATCAGGTGGGATGGAATCAATGAACCTTTCCCGGCTACCAATCGTGCCCGCCGGAGAACATCCCGCTGCTCGTCGGTTCGAATAGGAATTTCTCGTGCCCGCCCTCCTTTACACCAGGTAGATTTCAAACGAATGTAGGTATTTCGGTCTGCGTAGTCCGGACTGAACTTAATTGCTTCTTCCCGCCTCAGGCCAAAGGCTTTTTGCAGTTCCAGGCTGATTCTTAAATGTGGATCGCTGATTTTTTCGAGCAGCTCCTGATCCAGGTCACGCGCTTTCGACACGTTAGTGACAAAGACCCGAGAGTCAATGCCGTAATAGGCATTGTCCTTAGCAACTACATTTTGCTTACCGATTTTTTCAGCCCACCAACGCAACGCTGCAAGACGATTTTTGATCGTACCGGGAGTCAGCCCTTCTTCGAGGTATTTGGTGACCAAAGCATCGACATGCTTAGGCTTGAGAGATTTCGCCTCCATTCGCCGATAGCCCAATTCATTAAGATGATTCGCCATCGTTTGTAACAACTGAAAGCGTTCAGCTTGTGTGGCGCGACTGCCATCTTGATTGCGCTGACATAAATCCTTTAATTGATAATTGAGATCTTTCACAGACAACTCCTCGTCGAGAATTAAAGCGTGTTCACATTCTCGAAAAAGAAGATATGCTGAGTCGTTAGTTAACCTTTCAAGGCCGAAGGAAATAATCTTCAAGTATTTATTGATGCATCAATCTAATGCCAATCAGCCGACAGCTAAGTATTACCGGCATTGAAGCAAAAAAATTGATCGTGCGTTATAGATAGCTTCGTTTGTGTCTAATCGTTCCGGTCAGGCTTGTTGTCCGTTCTTCGCCTAAGACGACTGTTCTGAACGGACAAATTGCCCTATGGAACAGACGTGCGACCGTTCAGAACAGTCGTCTTCAAGCTGGAACAGTGCGGTGTTAAAGTTTCGGTCAGTGTTTATGACTGTCCAGCCACCACAGTGGATGGAGAAGCAATTTCAATAACTGATTGCTAACGTCACGGGACACCACTCCCACAAAACCTGAATAGCGGCATAACCAACAATGCCAATTCCCGGATGGGTACGACAGGGTTTCGTTTTCACGCTTTAGACAGTACTACTACTTTCATTTTTTCTTTTGCCAGGCATTTCTCCTTATTTATCTATACAACTAAGTGATAAGCCACTCATCGCGGTTGCGTGAATCAACTTGAAAAGCCCTTTCGAGCCGGTTTGCTATTGAGAGTGCAATAGCCACACATTGAGGTTTTAGTATCCATAAAGTGAAGAGAAAATACCCTGATAATGCTTTCGGCATGTCAGGAATATTTATAGAGATCAGTATTCATGGGGGTTAGCGATTTATCGTACCCCACGTCACTGCATTTGGTTGCAGTGACGTGGGCCTTAAACCTCAGGAATAAACTCTCATATTCCTCACCTATATTTCTTCTATAGTGCAATGAGTAATTCCGAAATTCTGTTTTAATGCTGACCTAACCGCCGATTTAATGGTAGCTCGATCAGTCCCCCTTAAAGATAAATGTCCTTCAAAAAACAACCTATTTTCATCCAGCTGCCAAACATGCACATGCTCTACCTGATCAACCCCTTCAATATCATTCAAAGTACATTTGATGTCATTAATACTGATCCCCTCCGGGACTGCCTGCATGAGAATCAAAATGCATTTTTTTAGCAATACTATACCGTGATAAATAACGTAGACAGATATGGCTATCGTCGCAATAACATCCACGACATACAGTTGATAAAGAATAATCATGACACCGGCGACAATCACCGCAACAGAAGCCAGCGCATCGGATACGTTGTGAATAAACGCCGCTCGAATATTCATACTTTCCCTAGCCCCAGCAGAATAGGTTAGAAATGCCGTCCCAATATCAATAACTAAAGCAAATCCAGCCACCCAAAACACTATCCAACCATCAATAGGTGTCGGATTAAAGAATTTGTTAAAAGCCTCATAGATCAGATAGAGGCCAATGACAATTAACGTTGTGCTATTAATGAGAACACCCAGAATCTCAGCGCGCTTATAGCCATAGGTCATGCTCTCATTCGCATTCTTATTGCCTATTTTTCTAGCGATTACAGCAATGACTATTGCTCCTGCATCACTCAAATTATGCAGGGCATCTGCAACTAGTGACAAACTACCGGATAACACTCCCCCGACTACTTGAGCCACCGTTAGTAAAATATTGATTAAAACAGCGATGGATAATTTCCGGTCTACCCCGTGCTCATGACTATGCATTCCCATTTTTCTATTCCTTTTGACTTAATATAGGCAGGTGATGGAGCGCCAATAATCCGAACAGCAGTACTGCAGACAGCACCGGTAGTAGTAGCATTTTGAAAGCAACAGCAAGGCCCACCGCAGCTGTTGCCCAAATCGTTGCGGCAGTAGTCAAGCCGCTTATCTTATCTTCGGACTTAAAAATAATGCCCGCTCCGATAAAACCTATTCCTGATACCACCTGAGCCGCGATTCGGGTAGGATCAGGCGCATCAACATGCATGGACACTAATCCGAAAGTGCAAGCTCCCATAGAAATAGCTGCATAGGTTCGAATACCGGCAGAATTTTTATGTAACTCACGTTCCAGTCCAATCAATGCTCCTAAAAAACCTGCAAATAGTAATCTGCCGGTCATACTAAATTCTAAAGCCCAATCCAGTTCAAACATTGAAGCTCCTTTAAAAGATAACCACCACTCCGCAGCTTGTTAAACGATTAATCCTGCTCGAGTTTTTCAGCTTGTAAACTAATTTTTTGATACACACCCAAGCCAATCATTAGAAATACCGATGTAATAATTAAAATTGCTGGGTAAATCAACAAAGTAATGTCTGCTGTCCCAGCCTTCAAAATATAGATCAGGCCCTCAATCCCAACGACGATCGAAATTATGACCATGATTTTGGTGAGCGCTTCCCTGGCCTCTTTAGGGGAATGCAATTGTTTGCTACGAACAACTTCTTCTTCAATCATGTATTTGGCAACGTCCAGAATGGCCACCGAAATGACTATCGCGCCTACAGAACTGAGCATCTTAGAGACAAAACCATCGCTCAGACCATCCACAGTTAATACATGAGCCAAAACTTCATAAACAGACCACCCCATAATAAGAAGAGCCATTAAAGTCAATGAAATGGCAGCGACAAAGTAAATAAATACAGAAATACGTTCAAATTTTTTATCTATACCCATTTCATTCCCCTTGGCCCAATACCGGGTTCAACTAAAAACCGCCACCCCAAACCTTCGGGTGCGGCGGTATAGCCTCTATATAACGTAATTATCCGTTATACTTTTTCACGCCCATGCGCCAACCGATACAGGATAGGTAGCACAAACAAGGTCAGTATGGTTGACGATACAATACCGCCAATCACAACCGTTGCCAGCGGTCGTTGCACTTCTGCACCGGTACCTGTGTTGAGCGCCATAGGCACAAAGCCCAGACTGGCAACCAAAGCTGTCATCAGAACAGGGCGTAGTCGAATTAAAGCACCATCGATAACAGCTGAGGCCAGGTCGCCCCGCTCATGCCAAAGATCGCGGATAAATGCTAACATCACCAACCCGTTTAGAACGGCGACGCCAGACAGGGCGATAAATCCTACCCCGGCAGAAATCGACAAAGGCATATCCCGGAGCCAAAGTGAAATAACACCACCGGTCAGGGCCAGCGGAACGCCGGTAAAGATAATGGCTGCATCTTTAAACGAATTAAACGCCATCACCAATAAACCTAGAATAACAACCAAGGTAATTGGCACCACTATCGACAGACGCTGAGTGGCCGACTCCAGTTGCTCAAAGGTCCCGCCGTAATCCAGCCAATAGCCGGCTGGTAGATCGACCTCTTGTGCAATACGGGTTTTAACCTCTGCAACAAAGGAACCGAGATCTCGTCCTCTCACATTGGTTGTGACCACAACGCGGCGCTTGCCGTTTTCACGGCTGATCTGGTTAGGTGCTGGTGCGATATCCAATGTCGCCACCTCAGAAAGCGGCACATAACCGCCATTGCGCAAGGGCACAGGCAGCTCGCTGAGTCCATCCAAGTCCCTGCGTATAGACTCAGGCAGACGAACGATCAATTCAAAGCGCCGGTCACCTTCAAAGATCAGTCCTGCTGGCTCACCACCGATCGCCGCTGCCACTAGGTCTTGCACCATCATCACATTCAGTCCATATCGGGCAATCGCCAAGCGTTTGGGCACCACCGACAGCATGGGTAGACCGGATACCTGTTCTACTCTCGCATCGGCTGCCCCCGGCATGGATTCGATCACGGTTAAAATCTCTTCAGCTGATACCTCCAGCTGCTCAAGATCGTCGCCAAACACTTTAATCCCCAAATCGGCACGCACACCAGAAATCAGTTCATTGAATCGCATCTGGATCGGCTGTGTGAACTCATAGTTGTTACCCGGTAATTGTTTAACCGCCGCCTCAATCTCCCTGACCAACTCCGTCTGAGTCATCGTTGGATCGGGCCATTGATCGCGCGGCTTCAGCATCACAAAGTTGTCCGCTACATTAGGCGGCATGGGATCGGTAGCCACTTCAGGAGTGCCAATTTTGGCAAACACCTTATCCACCTGAGGGAACTCCATAATCCGCTCCTCCAGCTGAAATTGCATACTGACAGCCTGCTCCAGGCCAGTACCGGGTATACGCATAGCGTGCAGAGCAATATCACCTTCTTTAAGTTGTGGGATAAACTCAGAGCCCAGTGTTGTTGACAACCAACCGCTGAAAACTACCAGTGATAACGCCGCTGACAACACCCACCAACGCAGTTTCATCGCCCCTTTTAATGCCGGCTCATATAAGGATTTAGCCGCGCTAACAACACGGTTTTCCTTTTCACTGATATTACCCGTCATAAACACGGCAATGGCTGCAGGTACAAGCGTCAGCGATAGCACCAAAGCCGCCAGCAGTGCCATGACTACTGTTGCCGCCATAGGGTGGAACATTTTCCCTTCTACACCTGTGAGGGAAAATAGTGGTATATACACTACCGTGATAATCATTACACCGAACAGGCTAGGCCGGATGACCTCATTAGTCGCTTCAAACACCAACTGCAAGCGCTCTTTCAACGGCTGCTTGCCACCGTTTCTGCGCTGCGCTTCAGCCAGACGGCGAATCGCGTTCTCAACGATGATCACCGCCCCATCCACGATCAGGCCAAAGTCCAGCGCACCCAGGCTCATCAGGTTCGCCGACACGCCAGCTTTAACCATGCCTGTGATAGTCGCCAGCATCGCTAGCGGAATCACTGCGGCTGTAATCAAAGCCGCACGGATATTACCCAGCAACAAGAACAACACCGCGATAACCAGTAACGCCCCCTCCACTAGGTTTTTCTGCACGGTACCAATGGCTTTATCCACTAGCACTGTGCGGTCATACACAGTGTCCAACTTGATACCGTCAGGAAGAGTTTTCTGTATCTGCTCCAACCGCTCAGCAACTGCAAGGGCAACAGTCCGGGAGTTTTCACCCACTAACATCATAGCGGTACCCAATACGGTTTCTTTGCCATCGCGGGTAGCAGCCCCGGTGCGTAATTCCTTGCCGATCGCTACACCGGCAACATCAGCAATTTTTACAGGCACACCGTCAATGTCTTTGATGACGACTTGCTCGATATCGACAATCGCCTGTAGCTGCCCTGGCGAACGCACCAACAACTGCTGGCCGTTACGTTCAACATAACCGGCTCCACGGTTGTTGTTATTGCTGCGAAGAGCATCACCAATGTCGTCCAACGATACACCAAAAGCCAACATCGCCTGTGGTTTGGGCGTAACATGGTATTGCTTATCATAACCACCGATGGTGTTGATCTCGGTAATGCCTGGCACAAGTGCCAGCTGCGGCTTGATAATCCAGTCCTGAATTTCCCGCAATGCCGTGGCATCGTAGGGGCTGCCGTTGGCCTGTACCGCACCAGGTTCAGCTTCCACCGTGTAGGAAAATATCTCGCCCAAGCCGGTCGCGATAGGCCCCATCGATGGCTCAAGGCCTGGCGGCAATGAACTCTTGATAACGCCCAGTCTCTCATTAATCAGATTGCGGGCAAAATACAGGTCGGTTCCTTCTTCAAACACCACCGTGACTTGCGACAAGCCATAACGGGATAGCGAGCGAGTATAAGAAAGATTGGGGATACCCGCCAAAGCAGTCTCAACCGGATAGGTAATACGTTGCTCAGATTCCAGCGGGGAATACCCAGGTGCTTCAGTGTTAATCTGCACCTGGACATTGGTGATATCGGGTACTGCATCGATGGGTAGCTGTTGGTAGCTCCAAATACCAGAACCTAACAGCACCAGTATCAGGGATAGCATTAACCAACGCCTCTCGATCGAGAGGCGCAAAATTGATTCAATCATGATTACGTCCTCTTAGTGATCGTGGGAAGCGCCGGATTTTTCCAAGTCGGCTTTGATCAGATAGCTGTTTATGACAACATATTCGTCACCAGGCTTCAGTCCATCCAATACCTCAGTAAAGCGGCTGTCACTGCGACCCAGTGTGACCGGTCGTGCTTCGTAGCGCTCACCTTCTTTGACAAAGACAACCGTGCGGTTTTCAAACGTTTGTAAAGAGCGATTGTCCACTCGCAGGGAGGCTTGTACTTGCTCCACGCTCACCAGACCTTGTAATAACAATCCAGGAGTCCAACGTCCTTGCTTATTATCAATAGCTGCCCGAGCCAGAACAAACGGTTGACCACTGTCGCTGGGAATCAAGTGTTTGATCGTGGACGTTGTTTGTTCAGATTCCACTGACATGGTGACCGGCTGGCCTAAGGCGATACGGCTCATCTGGCCAGGGAATATCTGGAACTCCGCCCAAACCTGATCAAAGTTAGCAACCGTGAACAGTGCCTGCTCCTCCGTCGCTTCACCCTGTGAGGCATGACGAGCCGTAATAATCCCTGAAAAAGGCGCCTTTAAAACATAGCGCTTGAGACTTTCATTCGATTCCACCTCTGCCAACTTTTGCCCTTTTTCGACACGCTCGCCGATACTGACGTTTACCTGTGTAATCGTACCGGGAAAGCGTGCACGAATATGACTGATACGCCCCGGGTCGGCAATCACCCGACCATAGACGGTCAGCGTCTTGTTGATTTCACCAGGACCTGCAACGGCGGTGCTAATACCAGCTTTGCTAGCCATCGCGTCAGCAATTTCAACAACGCCTTCTTGATCTTCTAGATCACCCCCCTCATGACCATGCTCCTCATTCTCTTCTTCATGACCCTCTTCATGGTCATCCCCCTGATGCTCTTCATGGTCATCTCCCTGATGCTCTTCATAATCCTGCTTTGCATGGTCATGTGACTCATGCCCGTGTTGCGCATGGTCATCACTTTCACTGTTGGCGACCAGGCTCACTGTGAGCAACGCTACAAAACCGATGACCAACCCCAACGAACCCTTTTTTTTCAAAATACAAATATTCATTATTTAGCTTCCTGGAAATTGGTGAAAGAATATTGCTCTACCGTCAGCGGTTCTGCGGTAAGTTGTTCAATGTCCGCGCCATAACGCAAAGCGGCGGCGGCGGCATCAATCAAGGTTCGACGCGCACTTAACAACTCTTGCCTGGCAGACACATAATCGACATAGCTATAACGTCCACGTTCATAAGCCTGCTGCGTTCCCTCCAAGGCCTGCTCCAGTGCAGGAACAATGTTCTTACGTAAATCGTCTACGGTGTGAATAGCCTGCTGCCGATTGCTATAAGCGCGATACAGTTGCGCACGCATCGCCAGCAAAGCAGCCTCTCGCTGTACAGAGATCACATCACGAGCGGCTGTGGCTGAACGAATCGCTCCGCTATTTCGACGTCCGGAAAACAAAGGGACGGAAAATCCTGCAACAACAGCTGTGTCATCCGTTTCCTGAAACCGCCGCAATCCAACCGACCAGTTCACATCGCTACGACTCTGGGTCTTGGCCAACCGTAATTCGGTTTCCTTTAGTCGTTCCTCTGCAGCAAAAACCTGAATCGCCGGGTTCAGCTCAACACGTTCATACAGCGTTTCGAATGCCACATCCTTACTAAAACGGTACAAATCACCTTCAGCCCGATTAAAATCCGGCCTTGTCTCTCCCCAAAGTGTACCCAAAGCTACGTTGAGGTAACTCAACTGTTTCTTTTCTGCTGAAACCGTAAGGTGAGCCTGAGCTGCGGCTGCTTCGGCACGCTTAACTTCAGCATCCGGTGACGCGCCAGCCTTAGCCCTTGTTTTGACTGCCACCAATGCGTCCTTCGCCAGCTGATCCGCTTTCTCCGCCAAAGCCACTCGTTGCTGTGCAGCTAACACATCAATGAAACGGCGCGTAACCTCACCCGATAAATCCAAAGCGTCTGCTTGCCTTTGAGCTTCAAACCGGCTGAAACCACGATTGACAACCTCGACTCTCGCATCCCGCTTTCCACCCAACTCTAATGCTGATGACAATGAGATCGTCAGCTCCGCCTGGTCAAACCCATTAAAATCGCCCGAACCCGCAAAGTTCTCGGCCCCAAAGTCCAGTTCATAGGCTGGTCGGAGCTCGGCCGTAGCCAACTCGCCTTTCAGCGCTTGCTGACGAAAATCAAAAACCTTCAAAGACGGATTCTTGACCAGGGTACGTTGTATCGCAGTTTGCAATGTGATTGTGTTCTCTGCTGCCTGCAATGAAGTAACGGGCAGCATCAGCAAACCGATTAGGGCAAAGCCGACTCCTAACCTTTTTCGGTTGCTTCGGGGCGCAACTACGGCCCCATGTTCAATACTTAGCATGGTATTAATCCTACATAAGCGTGACAAATCAGGGCATCATCGCTCTAACGGCGATAAACCCAATAAAAGACTGTGCGTAGGATTAGACTTGGGGAGGACGGTCTAGCGAAGAAGGAATGTAATTAGGCTTAACACTGCTTAGACTTAATAGGCGAACTTTGCCTTTCGCAGAGACATGACTGAATGTGGGTGTGACAATAGAATTGAAATGGGGACAATGATTGTGGTGGCAATCTATCGAATCTGCTGAAGACAGACCACCATCTAATTGGTCTGCAATACTATTACCATCTTCGGTATCGGCAAAACTGTGATATATCCCTTGTGGGTCTGTATCTGAATGATGTTCCTCATGAGAGTCAGCCACAGCCAACACTGACTGCAGAGCAATCAGTACGACTAACATGTAAGACACCCATTTTCTCATGACACATCTAATAACTGTTAAAGGACTTTAAAGAAATAGCTCGACCACTTACGACAAACCGAACCGCTTTTAGTTCATCATATATTACCTAATTAGTCAATTTTAGCTCTACCATACACCGCCTCTTAGCCTTTATTATCATCCTTTTCATACTAAAAGATTGCTTACAACCAGAAGTCGGCTCTCACCTAGGGCAGCGGCTGACTGACTTCCAACGATACCCGCACACTAGCAAAATTTCTGCAGGCTAGACCCAGTGTAACCATTAGGTGATTCATTACACCTTGTGACTGTAAGTAAATACACTCACAAGGCGTGCCAGATCCTATAAAAGCTCGATCTCAATAGATAGCGCTCGTACTCGAAATATATTTCTTTATGGACTGAAACAAAAAGTGTGACTATCGACTAACCATACCGTTAATGTGCTCGTGACTCTTTCGGAAACCAAAACATGAACGACACCACAGCGACTATTGATGACCGTGAACTCACCACCAAAGAGGCAGCTTCTCTACTAGGTTTGTCGCCCAGCACACTGAGAAAATGGCGCTGTACTGGAGAGCGCCCCGAATTACCCTGGTGTAAGCGGTTTCGCAAAGTTTTTTACCTGGAATCTGAGGTCATTCTTTTCAAGGAAAAAAATACCACATCCAATTGCGATGAAACCTACGTCTAGCTGTTATTTCAACCATTCTGGAAGTATCTTGATTTAAGTATGTTGGCGTTTACCGAGCTTGGCCGGGTT
>PANW01000039.1 GCA_002707785.1 Cellvibrionaceae bacterium
CCATCCCTGACAACTTCCAACGCCAAAGTTTGGCACGCATCCCAGCGGCTAAAGCCATCGGCGTCACGACTCATTATCGCCATCAGCTGCTCACGTGAGTAATCATAGGTAAGCTTAACGGGCGCAGAAAACCCCCTCAGTAAAACTGGGATTGGTCGCTCAGGAAGATTCTCGAAGTGGAATGTTTGCTCTGTATCCGTCAGCTCCAAAACGACATGGGTATTGTCTGACGTCTCGGCGTCAATGGGCTGGCCTTGTTGACGAATCGCCAGATTGCCCGCATCTCCCAACAGCCCGATGGCAACAGGAATTAGAAAGGGTTGCTTCTCTTCTGCTTTGGCTTCTGGCGTATCAGGGCAGCTTTGATGGAGCGTTAAGCTATACAGGCCGGTATTTTCATCGAAGCTATCGCTCGCTTCCACGCGTGGCGTACCGGCCTGAGAATACCAGCGAGTAAACTGCGTTAAGTCTCGGCCACTGGCATCCTCCATCGCGGCGACAAAATTTTCAATCGTTGCAGCTTCGCCGTCGTGGCGCTCAAAATACAGATCACTTCCCTTGCGAAAGTCCTTCGCTCCCAAGAGGGTGTGGATCATCCGCACAACTTCCGCACCCTTCTCGTAGATCGTTAGGGTGTAGAAGTTTGAAATTTCAATAAATGATGGCGGTCGCACCGGATGCGACATAGGCCCACCATCTTCGGCGAATTGCATCGTTCTTAAAAAGCTGACATCTTCGACCCGCTTGACCGTGGCGGAGTTCATGTCTGCAGAAAATTGAGAGTCCCGAAATACGGTGAAGCCCTCTTTCAGACTGAGTTGAAACCAATCTCGACAAGTGACTCGGTTGCCCGACCAGTTATGAAAGTACTCGTGAGCCACAACCGCCTCGACCCGTTGAAAGCCGACATCAGTTGTGGTTTCGGCTTTCGCTAAGACGCAAGAGGTGTTAAAAATATTGAGCCCTTTGTTTTCCATGGCGCCCATATTGAAATCATCTACCGCGACTATCATAAAAACATCTAGATCGTATTCACGACCGTACACGTCCTCATCCCAACGCATAGAGTTTTTCAACGAGCGCATGGCGTGGTCACACTTATCCAGATCTTTGCTTTCAACAAAGATCTTCAACGCGACATCTCGACCACTACGGGTGATAAAACTGTCTTCAATGACATCGAGGTCACCACCGACTAACGCAAACAGGTAGGCCGGTTTCCTAAAAGGATCGTGCCACGTTGCGTAGTGTAAGCCGCCATCGAGGTTGCCCGAATCGATTTTATTACCATTTGAGAGCAGTACCGGAAAGTCGGATTGACTGCCGACCACCGTTGTTGTGAATTCGCTCAACACATCGGGTCGATCGAGGTAATAGGTAATCTTTCGAAACCCTTCAGCCTCACACTGGGTGCAATACATGGTTCGGGATTTGTACAACCCTTCCAGACTCGTGTTTGACTCGGGGTCGATGCGCACCAAGGTTTCCAATAGAAAGGTGTCTGGGACACTGATTATCGTAAGTGTCTCAGGTGCGATTTGATATTCACTACCTGCGAGAGCTTTACCGTCGATAGACACAGACACAAGAGCCATCTCTTGCCCGTCTAGCACCAACTCTGTCGCAGGTGTTTTAGCGGCGGGGTTACGACGCATGGACAAGCGCGCACGCACTTTAGTTTCCCTCGGATCTAAGGTTACATGAAGATCTGTCTTGTCGATTAAAAAATCAGGTACCTGATAGTCCTTGAGGTGGATAATCTTGGGCTGGGCATCTTTCATTGTGAATCTTCCTATAAGTACTCAGCCCCACCAAAGCGCATTGGCGGAGCTGATTGTTCGAAGGTGAACCAACGCTTGGTCGGGCACGACCAATCTCGGCCATTACCTAAAAAATCGTCAGTTGCCAGAGCCGTAAAAATTGACCTGATAGGCTCCAAATTTGCGGATATTGATGACGCCACTATCGAGAATTAGATATTGTCCCTTGATCCCCATAAGTCGGCCTTCAACCGTGGGTTGTTTGTCTAGATTATAAGTGACGACCTTGGTTGGAAACTCCTCAACCGGATACTCAAATTCGTATTCGTCTCCGTCATCAATAACCTGAATGGACTGCACTCCATGCTCCTTTTGTAGAGCCACGACGTCATTCCAAGCGTTGTCGAGCAACTCGTCACGGACACTCGGCAAATGAAGAAAATCCACCTCTCCCTTGAGCATCTTTCGCCAATTAGTTTTATCTGCCACCTGTTCTTTGAACAGTGTTTCCACCAAACCCGAAAGCTTTCGTGTTGCGACTCGAAAAATGGGCAGCGCCTGAATGGCGCCTTGGTCCATCCAGCGAGTCGGCACTTGATTTAGCCGAGTGATACCGACTTTGACCCCCGATGAATTGGCGAGATAAACAATATGGTCGGTCATGCAGTGGGTGTCACCCCACTCTGGTTCACGACAGGTGCCAGCATCGTAGTGGCACTTCTCCGGGCTCATAATGCAGCTGTCACACTGGGCCAGTGACTGAAAGCACGGGTAGCAATAACCTTGATTAAAGCTCTTCTTGGATTTCCGCCCGCAATGATGACAGTTAATGACTCCTTCATATTCTATGCGAATTTTGGACCCTATGAGCGCATTCATGGGGATCACGCTATCGCCGATAGGCAACGAGTAATTCACCGGCTGGGCGTGATCGGTGTGCATTTTTTTTAAATGGCCACTGGCCAATAACACGTCAGTCACAAGTTACTGCCACTTCAAGGGTTTATCTTCGGGCTCGGCGACCTCGCCGTCTCCACCACAGTGGGAATGGGACTTCGGTGGTACATACCCTGTTCGTTCCTGCGCCGGCACATGCTTTAGCTCATAAGCAATAATCGCTTGCATGGTATTTTCTTTTTGTTCTGGAGAAAGTGGCCGCCCGTCCGCCCACTTACCCAATTCCACTGCTGTCTTCATATTCTCGTAAACGTCAGGCGTTATACTGTTAACCAATTCTTCAAAGTTCATAGAGCCATCTCTAAGTCAATTTCGTTGTAATCTTGAATTTAAGCTGGAAACAATTAGGGTTGTCCAAGCTTCACTTTTGAGCCAATCAAAGCCAGCAATATGCCACACAGCAGACCACCAAAATGGGCCGCATTAGCGACACGGCCATCAATGAAGACATCAATTGCACCGCTCATCCCCAACACCATCCAAAACAACATAAACCCGATGATACCTGGCGGCAATGTCGTTAGCCGGTGTGGCCGAAAACGATTGTAAATCCATAAAAATCCCAATAACGCGTAGAGCACGCCGGACAAGCCACCAAACAACGATGTACCTTGCGATACGTACTGAGCAACATTGCTTCCGACGCCCGTCAGTAAAATCGATAAAGCCAAGAAGCCACTGCCAAAACGCAGTTCAATGCGTCGTCCGAACTCCCAAATCCACAAGGCATTAAACAAGATATGAAAGAGCCCAAAGTGAAGAAAGACGGGCGTAAACAGTCGCCAGTAGTGCAGCTGTTCCCAGCCGTAGCTAAACTCCGCAAAGGCTAGGCGATCTCCTAATCTGGCGACCGGTTGGAAAGTCAGCCAACCCACCCATTGGTAGTGCTGATCAAATTTAATCAGTAGCGCGCCTACAACACCCAAAATAATCGTTAAGATAGTGACAGGAAAGTGTCGAGAAACATTTTTTAATTCAAGATACTTCCGCAACACAAAATTAACACTCGATTCGCCGGGGTTTGTTAGAGCTTGGGGCTGCTCATGTTGTGGAGGCTGGCGAAAATCGACCCCCTGATCGGCTAGCCATCGCTTCAAAGACTCGGCCGTATCGCCACCATCCACCCACAGCCACTGACCATCACTTTCTTCAGTAACGCGATACAAAACTCCTTCGCTTTGCAACTGAGACAATAGCGGAGACAGATTGTAATGCACGTTGAATAACTCAACTTTGTGCCAGCGAACACTCATTGCCCGTCACCTGAATCTGTAGATTTTTTTGCCGCCTCGCGATCGACATAAACCCAGCGAAACTTGTCCCGCGATAGCTGAGTTTCTCCATCAAACCGATAGGCCGTTAAACGACCAAAGTTGACTGCACTGTAGTCCAAACACGCAATGTTATTCTGCAGAGGCTTTGGCTTGCCGCTCAACCAATAGTGCCCAAAGAAAACCGGGGGTTCATCGGTCGCATAATTCAATAGATTGTCTTTATGATCTTGCTCAATTGGGTGATCAGCAAAGTCGTAAGGAAGAGGATCGGGCTGAAAAACAATATCACCGTAAGTTTTTGGGCTCGCCTCCCAAAACTTGGTGCGAAAGAAGCGACGAATAAACCCGTCTTTGCTATGGACCTGCATGCCATCTGGCAACGGCATACTCGTACCGCGAGTCAAACGGTCTGCGATTCTCACTTCGAAACTGCCTTTAGCTTTCGAGGCTTCGATAAAGGCCTGATTAATCCCCTCTTCCGGGTAGGTTTGACGATACTGCTCAATCATTGCGTGATCCCAGCAAGCGTGCACGACTCTAAAATTATCTGCATCGAGAAAAAGCGGTAACGCTGCGAGCCAGCGACAGCACTCAAACCACTCGTCAGGGTAGTCGCGATATTGCTCTAAGGTTTCAGCCATTAACACTCTTAGCCGCTCAGGTAGCTCTAGGCTTTCGTCTTCCCCCAAAAGCCAGCGCGATATTTGGGGCTCAAACAAGAGCGCATTGTATTCGTGATTGCCCAGCACCATTGCCGCTGAGCCTCGTTCGCACATGGATTTTACTAAGCAGACTGTTTCTCGAATCTCGGGGCCGCGATCGAGTAAGTCGCCGACAAACACGGCTTGCCGTTCATCATGCTGGTAAGCGCCGTCGACTAGGTTGTAACCCAACCGATCGAGCAACCTAATCAGCGCACCACAGCAACCGTGAACATCCCCAATGATGTCCACGTGTGCAGGCTTAGTCTGTACTACGGATACCATTATCTCACTACCTCTATTACTGCGAGCACGCTAATCCCCCAAGTGGCTGCCCCAGCCCAACTTGGTTCGACAGGTCTCATAGAAATTATGGTTTAACGGATGAATTAAGTGGAGTTTATGTGGCTTTTTATGGATATGGATTTCATCACCGGGATTAGTGACTACGTGGTTTTGACCATCGCAAGTGACATGGGGGTAGGCTGAGTTTTGCTCTCCCACCAATATCTTAATTTCGCTATTGCCATCAACCACAATCGGCCGACTGCTCAAGGTATGTGGATTCATCGGCACGATAACAATGGCATCTAGCTTTGGGTGCATAATTGGACCGCCGCCACTCAATGCATAAGCCGTAGATCCAGTGGGGGTAGAAATAATCAATCCATCAGAGCGCTGACTGTAGACAAACTGCCCATCAATGTAGAGCTCAAATTCAATCATCCGGATAAAGCGACCGGGATGTATCACCACATCATTCAGAGCATCTCCACCGCCGATTAATGCGCCCTTGCGAATTACCGATGAATCCAGCAAAAACCGGGTTTCCATCATGTACTTGCCGCTCAGTACTTCGTCGACCTTGGCCTCAATGTCATCGGGCGTGATGTCGGTCAAGAACCCTAGTCGGCCTCGGTTGACGCCAAGCAGAGGAACGTTGTATTTCGATAGCGAACGGGCGGCACCTAAGAGGCTGCCGTCTCCCCCGACGACAATCACCAGATCGCTGGTTTTACCCAGGGTTTCATTGTTGGACACCTCTAAGGTGTGCCCGGGCAAGGCATTTGACGTCTCTTCTTCCAGCACTACGTCGACACCGCGACTTTGAAGATAGCGTATCAACCGCTTTAAACTGAGTAGAGCCCGATCGCTTCCAGGACGACCAACAAGACCAATGCGTGAAAATTCCGACATAGATGAGCTCTTTCCAGTAAGTGGTGTAAAGTTGTCTATTATAACCGTTTAAACTAAGGTCGTCAGGCAATGCCAGCCCCTCCGCCCCCAGAAGTACGCAGCCGCCGGCCGAATGCTGAGGCCAACGCCAACTATCACCATAGAGAAGTGCAGAACTTAGCTTGGTGCTTAACATCGCCCTCTATCATTGACGCAGCCAAAGGCCATGAAATATACACCTAGCCGAGGACCGAGCAGCTTGAACTTCTTTTGGTGCGTCTAGATCAAAATCCGAGCAAACTGATCGACTGGATCAACACCGCTCCCAGTCCTCGCTTAGGATTGATGTTTGAACGCTACTGGCAGTATTACTGGGCCAATCACACCGACAATGATTTGTGGGCATTCAACCGCCAACTCCACCGCAATGGTCGTACCTTAGGAGAGCTAGATGCGCTCCGATGGAGCTCCTCAATCGGCGCCTTAGATCACTATGAGCTTGCGGTTAAATTCTATCTTCAACTGCCTAAGACTGCGCTAGGAACTCCACCTGATACGGCTAAATCCCTGCCTGAGTCAACTCAATGGGTAGGGCCAAATGTAATTGATTGGCTGCACAAGAAATATCAACAGATGCGCGACCAGCAACTTCGCAGCCTGACGCCAGACACACTTAAAGATTGGATGCCGTGGCCCATAGAGCAGAAAGTGCCTCGCCTGCGAACACACATGATCTTCAAGGGTCGGCTGTTTTATCAGCTCGACGACGACCAACCGCCCTTGTTTGAGCCTTACATCAATCCTGAGCATGATTTTGGGTACTGGCTCAACCTCAAGCGATGGCACTGCCTCGAAGAGCGCCCCTATTGGTTAATGCTCGACAAGCATGAATGGCTTGCTCCGCTGCAGGCGGTGCCGCCGGAGCGCATTTTATCTCATCAACAAACGAGAGAAGCTCTAAGGGACTATTTCGGCAGGCATGACAGCCCGATTCAAGTAATTAGCCTGCTAGAGGGCTCAAATAATTGGCAAGAATCAGAGCGCTTTTTTGTCGTGCCTGAACAGTGGCCTAGCGCGCAGTGAGAAGTGAGAAGCGAAATGTAGTGCGGACTAGATGAACGTGTAGCGCTGAGTCGTCAAGACACAGACTCTACAGCCACGCCACCACTGAGAATGTAATCCGTAGAGGTGAAGCCCTCACTGAGATCCTGTCGAGCAAATAGTGGCTCCGATATAGCCTCGACGCTATAACCCAGTTCGCGCAAAAAATAGCAAGCAGAAGCGGCTCTCGCCCCACTGCTGCAATAGGTCACATAGCGCTGAGCAGGATTTAGCAATCGATGTTTGAGATGCAAAAGATGCAAAGGAAGATTGGCGGCAAACGACAAGTGGGAACCGGTATACTCTTCCTCCGTGCGCACGTCTAGCAGCACCGTGTTTTCGCTCTTTTGGGTCCACTGCAATACGGGAATATCAGGTTTTTTAAGCAGCGGCAAAAAATCTTCTTTGCTGAGTTCAAGCAGAACGCCGTCAGACGTCATAGTTACATTGGCATTTCTAACCGTTTCGGTGATCAGTGCGTCCTCGCCAAAACAGCGCCCCTGCTCGATTGTTGCCAGCAACTCTCGCCCTCCTAGCTGATTTCGAGTGACCTCTGCACTGCCCTCCTTGATAAAATAGCAGCGATCTCCCAGCTCTCCCTGACGCACGATAACCTCATCGGCCGACACCGTTTTGACCTTCAACTTCTTCAAAATAGCGCCGACATTCGTGGGCGGCACCTTGAGAAATAAGTTTGACTTCAATACCGTCTCTAACCATGCGGCATCTTCATCAAAGGCTCGGTTCACGGCCAGCTCGACCAATAAATGCTCAGCTGACTGACTCCAATCTAACAGCTGTTCAAGCCTTGAGCGCTTGACCATAAGCAGTTTTGCGTCGGCGATGACTTTGGCGCGATATTGTCTCGGCTGCCCCTGAGCAATGGATTCCAATGTGCTGCGACCCTTGAGCAGAAGTGTGTTGCCATTAGCGTCAGCCAGCTCCACTTCTCCAGCCAACAAGAAGTACTCGTTGCCATCGAATTGACCCACTTCAAATAGAACGTCATCGGTAAAACGGTAGGAGAGCTCGCTCTCCTCTAACAGGGTTGCCAAGTGAGACTCCATCAACGCCCCCAACGGCACCAACGTTTCGAGTTGTTGAAAATCTAACTGCTCAGCAGCGTTCAAAGTGCTCTCCATTACTTATTCATTGCGGTTGATACGAGAGTATCGTTGTTCATTAATTGAGGAAAGCCCCTCCGCCCCTGCAGGCCTCCGGTATGTATGGCTACGATCTTGTCGCCTGAGCTCCAAACCCCCTCCCCGACCTGCCGCTCTATTCTGTAGAACATTTTGGCGGTATAGATCGGATCCAGCAAGATACCCGTAGAGGCAGTAAAGCGCTCCATAAAGTGAAACAGTTCAGGCTTAGTCTTGGCAAAGCCACCAAAGTCAGTTTCGTCAAACAACGTCAACTGTCGACCGTGGGCGCCCGATTGCGCTTCTATTTCAGCTTTGTAGGCCTCCGCTTTTTGACCCAATTTTAGTGCACTGTAGACGTACAATTCGTCGCCCTCAGAAAGCCCAGATAAAAGCCCTGCGGCAGTGGTGCCTGTGCCAGAGGGCACACACAACTTATAGTCTGATAGAGACAATTTATCTGCTTGCCGGTGAATGCCCGCAATGATTGCGCGACACCCCTGGCTTCCCTCGAGCGCCCCACCACCCTCTGGTATCCAATAGTACCCGCGATCGTCTAAGGTCGCAGCTTCAGACGCCTCAAGACACTGCTGCTTCAGATCTGTGAAACTCCGCCGGCTTCCGAACTCCAGCTCCATCCCTTGCTGCTGGCAGTCAATCAACGTCGGTGAGAGCTGATTGGGTTGAAAACCACGAATTCTGGCTTTGGTGTTCAATCCTAGAGCGGCGCCTGCATACGCCAGCGCATGAAGATGATTGGAATGATAGCCGCCAAAACTCGCAAGCCCCTTAGCCTCTAACTGCTGTGCGCGCTGCAGATGACCGTACAGTTTATAAAGCTTGTTGCCCGAGAGTCGAGAGTCAATTAGGTCTTCACGCTTGATATACAACTCAACATTATGGGCTTCAAACAGCGGCAACATAACGCGCTGTAGGGGCGTTTTCGCCGACCAGCTAATAGGTTTTGACTGGAGTAGCCGGGAGAGTAGATCCCCTTCACTGGGAGAGAGCGTGGAGCGCTGAGCCATATTAAGAGCTTTAGCCCCCAAAGGGACATAGATTTAAGGAAAGCGGCAGAGCCGATACTAGGATAAAACTTGCGCGAGCGGGCTATCAGCGGTTTGATGCTCATTGCAGCAATCACTGCTCCCTTCAACAAAATCCGCCGGACGATCCACTCGAGTGAGTAACTTACCGCAAATTGTACCACCAGCGATTTCCCTGACGCACACCGGATCCTGATAATGGCGCCGCCACCGCCGAAACACGCCTACGTCGACTCGACACTTTTCCGCGGTGTAGGCTGCACTATCATTCATGAATCGGGCGACGTCCTCCACGGGAATAGTCATATGCCCAGCACCAGGCTGAAAACTCACAAAACTGATGCCGCTGCGCTGAATTTGCTCTAGTAGATTATTTCCACTGGATTCCAACAGCGCCTGCTTTTCAGCGCGCAATTTATCGATCTCTTCGGTAAGCCCTGCCAGCTGCGTGTCTCGGTACATCACTTCGACATCTCGCATTTGCAGCTTCTCTTCATAGCTTTTCTTTAGCTCCGTGAGTTCTGCTTCAAAATCTGCCTGCAGGTGCTGCCTAATGGTATCCACAGAAACAGTGTCGACACTCTTTAAATTGGTTAGCTTATGCTCGAAGTACTCTCTCAGGCCCTTGAGTTTTTGCTCCTGCCCATCAATAACATGAGAATGCTCACTGACCTTATCTATTTGCAGCTGCAGCTCGCTCTCTAACTTGAGCTGCTCACGCTTGGAAGATTCGCTTTGTCGCCTTAATTGATCCTTTAAGTCATCGATCTGTTGCTGCGACTGCTGCTTCAAAGTCGACACCCTCAGTCGGGCCTCTTTGATAGTTTGGGCAACGCGCGCTCGCCATTGAGCATCAAGATCCGCCATTGCTTTTTTGTTAGATTGTGCAATGGCCTGAGGCTCATCCAACGTCTTCACCGCCGGCTCTGCAGATAAGGTCGGAATATCGTCAGGGACAACCAAATGCAGTGCATTTTTTTCTATAGATCTCTTGATCGCTGCAAAGTGATTACATTGTGGTGACATTTGGGGGTCCCAAAGCTGTTGCTGGTGCCATGCAATTGCGCACTGACTTCTACACGCCAGCCGGATTGGGCCCGCGCCGAGGTCCGGGCCTTCTGCGGAGGTTTCAGCAAGCTGCTCAAGAGGGACATTCCAGCGACGATCGGCGAATCCGGCCTTATCAAATTCAATCAAGAAGAAGACAGCGGCGGTCACCCGGCAGCCCGTCCCAACTCGGAGATAGACGGCGTGTACCGACTGAGCCGCCTGCTCTGCCAGAGGGACAAAGCCTTCTAATACCGCCTCAAATTCAGAGAAGTGCATTTCGCGAACAACATCTTTGCCAGAGAAGATAAACACGGCTTCTGCATAGCTGTTCCTAAAACTCATAAAACATTACCCAGCCTCGCGCTGAAGCTATCTTACTTGAATTTGTCGGGTGCCCGTAAATCCGGAAGGGAGCACTGAGGTATGGATTATCCAGCAAACAGCACAGGAGCATCTGTGACCAGCTCAACAAAGTCGGCAATCAAGACGGGAGCCAGCTCAGAGAAATAGGTCGAAACTGGCCCAAGAGAGCGAGTTAAATAGATGCGAGCAAATCACTGAGCTATAGAATGCCCAGCTCCGCCGACATGTGGTGGGTTTGGGGCTGGGTCGGATTAAAGCGAAATACGGATATTCTACACGTGGGTTACAGCTCCGAGAGCTGCACTGTGGGTCTAGCGAGCTAGACCCTATACATCACAATAGTCTTCAGAATAAGCATCATCGTCATAGTCTTCGAAATGCTCATCCAGCAGGTCTTCCAAATAATCCTGCATAACAACCTCCATAGGCTTATCGTGTTTCTATTGCAAGCCGTACACATCCTTTGCGTTCGACTTAGTTAAAAGATAGACGCACTTCATGACAATTGCATGAACTTTGATGAGGAAAGGTGAGGGCTCAGAAAAATGATTGGGATTGGAGCGACAAGAAGGAAGGCTAAGGACGTAGCAGACGCGGCTCAAACAGCAGACACAAAAAAAGCCGCCATGGGCAGCCTCTTTGTGGGGTTATTGGCGGACCGGACGGGACTCGAACCCGCGACCTCCGGCGTGACAGGCCGGCATTCTAACCAACTGAACTACCGGTCCGCTGTATAACCAACTTCCTGCTTGGTGGGTGGTGAGGGGATCGAACCCCCGACCCTCGCCTTGTAAGGGCGATGCTCTCCCAGCTGAGCTAACCACCCCCTGTGCAAGAGAGGCGCATTCTACCTAAATCGATTTGAGTGTCAAACGTTTTTAATAAATTAGAAAAAATAGCGCTAAGCTGCTGATTTCATAGTCAAATTGTACGTGTGGCTGGCATTATCTCGCGCTGATCGCTAGCATGTATCAACCATCGTTTGAGAGAAAATGTCATGAGTAGACATCAACGCCCTCTGATGCGCTTTTGCTGGTCCAGCTCATTGCCCCGCCTGTTGGTACTCGGTACTGGCTTGGTGCTGTTAGGCAGCTCTCTTACTAGTATCGCACAAGCGATCGATCCCCATACCCGAGCTCAACCACTTTCACCTTTCTGGCTCTGGCTCATCATTGGCCTGCAAGCAGTCATCATACTGATCTCCCAATTGAGCAGAACCAAACACAAAAAAACCAAAATAGCCCTAAAAGGCGCGCAACGGGATCTTGAGCAGAGAGTCATCGAACGCACCAACAAGCTTCGCAACATCAACAACCAACTCTACGATGAAATCGCGAAGCATGAAATTACTGAAGAATTGCTTCGCGAAACCCAGGACTATCTCAACAGTATTATTAACTCCATGCCGTCGGTACTGATCGGTGTCACCCGCCAAGGGACGGTTACCCACTGGAACGCTGCTGCCTCGCGGGCGACAGACATTGCCGCCACGGAAGCTCTAGGGCGACATCTGTTTGAGGTCTATCCTGATTTGCCAGTGACAGAAACAATCATTCACGACACTGTCGACAGCGGGGTTCCTCAGGTTAACGAAAATATCCAGCATGGTAGCGGCAGCCACAGCCGCCATACCGACCTGACCATCTACCCTCTTCTTTCATCTGAGATCACCGGCGCTGTTATCCGACTTGATGACGTGACTATGC
The DNA here is from genome assembly GCA_002707785.1 of Cellvibrionaceae bacterium. GTDB lineage: Bacteria > Pseudomonadota > Gammaproteobacteria > Pseudomonadales > Cellvibrionaceae > Pseudomaricurvus. The sequence continues at coordinate 12,277 of PANW01000039.1, forward strand.
GCGTGCGGATTGAAAACATGATGATTCAAAATGAGAAAATGATGTCGTTGGGCGAGCTTGCTGCTGGCATGGCCCATGAGATCAATAACCCTCTTAGTGCCATCCTACATGGCATCCAGAACATTTATCGACGAACGTCGCCAGAATTAGAGCAAAACCACAAGGTCGCGCAATCGCTCAACATTACGGTTGAGGATGTCCAAGCCTATCTACAGACCCGTGATATTTTCAAGTTTTTGGATGGTATTAGGGAGGCTGGAGATAGATCCGCAAAGATTGTTACCAATATGCTCGAGTTTTCGCGCAGCAACAGCCGTAGCCACAAACCTACCGATATTTCTGATTTACTCGAGCACAGTTTAGAGCTGGCACGAAACTCCTTTGAGCTGAAGACTCCAGACGGCTCTGAACAGCTGACCATTCACAAGAATTTTGACACGAAAATCCCCCCCATTAACTGCTCCGCCGCAGAAATGCAGCAAGTCTTTCTCAATCTGTTGCGCAATGCTTGCCAGGCATTCACCAATGAGGAATACGGTGCCCCCCTCTACCCTACCATCACACTGACAACCAAACTCACCAAAGACAGCGCGTGTATCGAGGTTGAAGATAACGGTCCCGGTATGGCGGAAGCGGTACAGCGCCATGTCTTCGAACCCTTTTTTACCACCAAAGAAGTCGGCAAGGGCACAGGGCTTGGGCTCTCCGTCACCTATTTCATTGTTACCGAACACCACGACGGCACCATAGAGGTCGAATCGCAGCCGGGTAAAGGGACAAAATTCATCATCAACCTTCCACTTGAAAGGCCTCAAGACCTAACCGTTGAGGCGCTAAGCTCACAATCCGATTAATCGTCGAGCTCGACTTCAGCCGGCGCGTCAAGCCGTGACAGCGTAATGGGTTTTGCGTCTTCGGCTGAATTGGACTCTGAATCCTGCTCAGCCTTAACTCGCTCGCGCGATGGCGTCTTGTCTGACGCAACTGATGCCACAGTGAATTCCGACAACAGGTCGTCAGGCCTACCTGCGTCACCCAGCCGATAATCACACACCCCGCTGGGGAAGGTATTCTCGAGCTGCTCAAGGTGGGGCCATACGTCTATATCACCGTAAATACCGCGACTTATGGCTTCGGTGACACTTTGTCGCTGACATTTGAAGACGTCACCACCCACTCCCCCTCCGGCAATCTCAGGAGAGGTTTTATGATTTGGAAAAATGGACATACATGCGCCCTGTGAGCGGTTATTCCATTCTCCATCCCACACACCGGTGCCGCGTGCGATTACGTTACCGCTAGCATCGAAGCATGCATCCGCTGCAAATTTAGGGCGATTCGCCACGACGCCTGCAGTAGGATTTATGCGAATTCTCGTTAACCATTGATCCATGACAGCAAACGCGTGATTGATCGGATCAAAGTCAGCATGACTCATCCACACGATATGGTTATCCGCATTACCTTGTGCTTTTAGCATCCTTGCTCGTGTCATGAACGAGGCTGAAGAATGATGCATATCCAACCGATCATCTAAATAGTGGCGAACGTCCAAGATGGGTTTATCCAAATAGCCGAGAAACACGTGGCCAGATCGATAAATACCCGCTATCGCATCAAGGTTGGCGCGACTTCTTGGGGCGGGAAATTCCGCCGAGTCAGTATGATTTAGATTCTGGTGACTCCACAGCGAAAGCTCAACAGGAAAGATCTCCCCTTCCAAAAACCAGAACTTTTCACGCTTCATTTCACCTTGTTCAACCCAGCCGCCGACATTTCGATTCAGACGTATGAACTCGTCCAAAGGCAGGCGTTTTTCGCGCAGCGCCTCAAGACCGTACTGGACCCCTTCATTGTCCCATGCGCTTTGGGCGTAACCGTTTTCATCCCTACCGTAGAACTGACTCAAATCATCCCAGTGAGTCCATTGCACCTTGGAGCTCACCGACTCGGAAAAATGATTGGAGAAATGAACGTAATGCGGATTATTGATCAACGGCGTCAGCCCTCGCCATGACTGAACACACTCACTCGCCCCCTTCACGCCAGCCGTTAGATTAGAGAAATTACCACTGAGAAAACTTGCAGCTTTTGAGAGAACCGCAAACACATTGGAAGCTTCCTCCGAGGAACTCAAGCCTTCAACTTGCACCCTCTCATGCCAACTATCCCAACGTGAATTTTTCTGATCTGCCACATCAAAAAAGTATTCTAGCGGCTCGCAATCGAGAACATAGATGGTTTGCGAGACCATATCCGGATAGGAGTAAAGAGGAATCAGGCCATCAAGTAACTCGGAATTGTTCTGCGCCAATAGGTACTGCTGTATGGCTCCGCCAGAGCCTCCGATACCAACGGTATAAAGCGGCTTGCCATAAAGGGCGATGAACTGCGCCTTCACTCGGAGAGCAGTATCTTCAGCCAGCCACATATTGTAGTGGTTGCTGGTTTGATTGGCCGAAGAATAGACTACAGCATAACCTTCCTCCAGCTGCGTCTTGCGTCGCTTGAGAATATCGCCGGGCTTTAGGTTACCCTGTCGCTTTCCAATGCCGACGCCGCCTCTAAACTGGTAGATCAAACGTTTATTCCAGAAATCTCCTTCAGGACTTGCCAGTTCTTCGCTCTCTCCACGCAGCACCGCAATAGCATAGAAGTGCCGATTGATCGTGCCGTTTTCCAATCGCACGACGAATTCAATCTCTCGACCCGCTACCGTGATTTTTTTTATGCGATGATCGGTTTCACTCAGTTTTTCCAGAGGGTAGAACTTTTCATCTTCCGTATTCAGATAAAAATACTGGGCAGAAGTTTTGTGTAGACAGTCTTTGCTGTAACCAACAACATCTTCAGTAGTGTTTCCATCTTGGTCAACATCAAAAACCGGCACTCCCCAGCGCTGCTGATTATCAACTTGGGGTTGCTCTCCTGTGATCCTATTCTTTCCGCAGAGTAGCGGATAGCTTAGCGGCCCTGAAAACAAAGGCTCTACAGGCCCAATATTGCCTAGCGCAATAGGAAAAGAAAAGGGGTCGCGGGGACGCATGGACTGTGATGGGTGTGGCCCTTGGTAAGCAGTAGTTTGTAACCGCTGAACAGCATCGTGGCCGTCAGGCAAACTGAGAACAGGACTTTTAGGGGCTGGTTTTTTTGACGGCAGCTCACTATAAAAAGAAACTACTGCAAAGCTCGCACTTGCGAATACCCCCAGAATTATGACACCGCTTAACCAGCCCACCGCTCGACCAAACATACTTACTCCAACAGGCCTAAGTGATTACTTGTTAAAAAAAGTATAGTTAATCGAACCACAGGTTATTCGTTTTTATTGGAATATTTTTTATGGCCTAAAATTGGGTTAGGGGTCGCTAGCGGGATTGCTCGCTGGTCATATGACATAGGGTTAGCATCTAACATTGCCGGCGGCATTAGAAATCCTATTAAAAATCCCAAATGTTCTATAGAAATCAATGTGGGTGAATGACATCGTTCAGATTTGGTGCGGAATTATCCGCAGTTTGGCATAATGCGTCCGAGCGTAAGTCTCCCGATTTGATCATCGCTAGCACATGCGATGGCGATCAACAAATGGCGCCCAGCGAAATCGCGAAATAACGAACGTGCCACAACACGAATGCAACTGAAAAAGGAAATCGTCTATGAGCGCAAAGATCGCGCGTTGGAAATTCGTCGCCGCCTCTATTCTAGCTCTTTTCATACAAGGCTGTGCAACACCGCCACCGCCCCCTGTGACGGAAGACCAACTGCAAACCTATACCTTGGACTACATTCACCAAGCAATACATGCAGATAAACTATCGTCCATTTGCATGAACCTCTCTCACCAAAACACGATGAGCTCAGAGAACCTGTATCAACAATGGCTGAACAGTGAATGGGATATCGTCATCGGCGCAGACAGCTATTACCGTGCATCACTGAGCGACAAGACTCTGTCATTCGACGGACAGTTGCTAGCAATGGACGCGCTGCGCCTATACGCCGACGAGATTGAGAAGGCGAATGCGAAGTACAGCTATTTGGCTCGAGTAAAGACCAGTCCCGAACGGATTTGTTTGCGAAAAATGGAAGAATTGCTCTCCCACACGCCGAGTAATCCAGAGATCCGTGAAAAACTACGCCAGCAAGCAACTAGACATGTGGAACCTCCTGCGAAGGGAGCGCGCATACCCAGTTTGGCCGGAAACTTTACCATCAATGCAGTAAGCGGCAGATCTCACTACAAAGTGGAGCAGTCCGCGCGCGACATGGCGTGCAGCAGCCCCAAGCTTATTACCTTCAAAAACCAGTGGCCGACCGAGGTCTACGGGGCATTTTGCGACACGGAGCATCGTCTGATCAGTTGCGAGTGGGGCAACTGCAAGAAACTCTAGCGCCCATCAAAAAAGGCTCTAGAATTCGATTCTAGAGCCTTTTTTGATGATAGTACCCCGATCAAGCTGTCCCGCTACCCCCAAAGAATACCGGCCTATTTGGCTACTTTTCCATAACTCCCGTTGAGATAGATGAGCGGGTCAATACTGCCCCCTTCTGCAACCATTACCGAGGTAATTTCTCCAACAACTATCCGATGCGTACCAAATTCCATACTCTCTGCCTGGCGACAGAAAAACACGCCCAGCGCATCATCGAGATAGGGTATCGCTTGATCGCCAAGCCAGTTACCTTCATCAAAGCGGTCGTCGTTTTGATCGCCGCTAGAACAGCGATTGGAGACCGCTTCTTGATCACAGCCTAACAAATTGACGCAAAAATCCGCCCCCTGCTGCATAGCCGTATACATACGCGTTGACTTGTTGATGCAAACTAAAAGAGAGGCTGGAGAGTCGGAAACTGAGGTCACAGAAGTGGCTGTCATGGCGTGAGCTTCACCCTTGGAGTCACGCGAGCTAATGACGCACACACCGGACGCAAGTCTTCTCATGCCCTCCTTCATGGCGTCTCCCATTTCTACTGACTTCATAAAAATTCCTACCTGCCGATACAAAGAAGNCGCGATTGTAGCCCATATGGTTTATTGCTGGATAGCACCGTCATCGGTGAATAAACAGATTTTTGGCTAGCAATTCCTTCAATTCGGACTATTTTTACATCAAAACCGCCCGATCTACACAAGTGATGAGGATGCACGAGTGAAACTACCATACCTGATATTAGCAACTACCCTAAGCCTGAGCAGCTATGCAATGGCTTGCGAGAAGCCCCCTAGCCCCAATCTGCCTGACCCAGGGACCGCTGTAACCGCTCAAATGGTTAAAGCCAAGAACGACATGAAAGCTTACATAAAGGCCGCGGACGCCTATCTCGCCTGCGTCGAGTCCGACACCGCCCGATACAACAGCATGGTCGATGAAATGCAAGCTGCTGCGGAGGGTTTTAACAGTATCGTCCGCAAGTATAAAAAGCGCATGAGCGCCTCATAGCACAGAGCTAGCCCCGCCAAAGCGGAGGGGCCCTAGGCCTCTCTCCTATCGGACAGAGATAATCCGTTAATCAGCTNGTCTTGTCAGGCTGCTATCCGTATAATCGCGTTCTTTTTCACAGCGTGCGGCGGGCCCAATGGCAATCAATCAAGTATTCCCAGATCAATACCAACAGCAACTTGACGATAAAGCTGAGAGAATTCGCNGACAATTTGAGCCGTTTTTTTCTGCTGAGTTAGATATCTATGCATCACCAACCAGCCACTACCGCATGCGAGCTGAATTTAAAATTTGGCATGAAGATAACATCGCAAGCTATGCCATGTATGAACCCGGTGAGTACAAGCGTCCATTCACGATCACAGACTTCCCGGTTGGCAGCAATCAGATCAATCAGCTAATGCCGACTCTACTGGCCGCTATCAATGAAGATGAGTTGCTGGCCAGACGCCTTTTTCAGGTGGAGTTTTTAACCACTCTGAGCGGAGAGGCTGTTATCAGCTTGATCTATCACAAGCCGTTAAACGACGACTGGGAAACCAAGGCGAAACAGTTATCCGAACAGCTGAACGTCAGCATTATCGGACGCAGTCGCAAACAGAAGCGAGTGATTGGCGAAGATTTTGTCACTGAGGCTCTGCAGGTAAACGACCAAACCTTTCGCTANCAACAAGTGGAAACGGGATTCACACAGCCTAATGCAGCGGTTTGCAAGCGCATGCTGGAATGGGCGCAGGATATTGCACGACCGTTATCGGGTGACCTACTAGAACTGTACTGTGGCAACGGAAATTTCACTATCCCGCTATCGCATTGCTTCGATAAAGTACTGGCAACGGAAATATCGAAGACCTCAGTCAATTCGGCCAGGTACAACTTCGCCCTCAATGAAGTTACCAATGTGGACATCGTTCGCATGTCCAGCGAGGAGTTTTCACAAGCCATGGACCGCGAGAGAAGCTTCCGCCGACTCAAGGATGTCGATCTCGATAGCTACCATTTTTCCACCATATTTGTAGACCCACCGAGAGCCGGCTTGGATGAGCATACCACCGACGTCGTCAAACGCTTCGACAACATTATTTATATCTCGTGTAACCCCGACACCCTCGCTCACAATCTCAACTCCATCTGTGAAACACACAGCGTGGAGCGCTTCGCCCTATTTGACCAATTTCCCTATACCCATCACGCCGAGTGCGGAGTTTTACTGAAGAGAAAGCTCTAACAAACTTCGCGCCCCGGCAGGCCTATTTGCCCGCAAACAAGCGGACCGGCGCAAGCGCAAAGGCGTGCTAGCGGGCCCTTTAGAAGACTTGGCCTTGTATACGTGCCGCGGCATCGAGCACAAAATCACGGTAATCACTCTCAAGGCGCTCTCTTTCGCTATCAAACGCCAATTTCTTTTTGGTACTAAGCTGCTTCCAACCCTCGAGGATTGGAATGTGTTCCGTCGCCTTCGCCAGCTGGTAGAATGCCGCAAACTCTTCTTGCACATCTTCATTGACACTAAGACCGTCCAACAAGACCCTCACTCGAATGGCCCCCTCTGTTAATGTCATCTGATCTTCAGTGATCGCCTGTGCAATAATCTGAATACTCTTATTAACTCGCTCACGCTGCTCTCTGCCCGCCTGCTCAAGGGCCCTCTGTTGCTCTGCACGCTTATTGTTAAGCAACCTAAGTTGCCATAAGTAATAACCCGCTACAGCCGTCAAGACAACGACAACAACAATCGCCACCAACAATAAAACCGTGGTTGAAATTTCCAAAATACAAACCTCGTTACATCAATTCGAAAACCGTTAACATAAACACACCGACACTGACACTCAGCAACGACAACATGGTTGTGTAAACTACAATGTTGGCCGCTAGTACATGATTGGCCCCGTAGGCTTTTGCCATCACGAAACTCGCTGTAGCCGTGGGGCTCGCCAGCAGCAAAAACATGACACCAAGATCCATGCCCCGATAACCGAGCATTAGCCCCCCTGTGACTGCCGCCAGCGGCGCCAATACTAGCTTCAAAATACCCACCTGCGTAAGTTGTCCTAGGTTATTGGCCACCGCTTTAAAGTTAAGGCTTGCACCGATTGCGATAAGCGCCAAGGGTAAGGTTAATGCGACAAAAGTATCCACTCCATAGAGAACTTTCTCTGGAACCTTTACCCCCAGCAATCCTAGCGGCAAGCCCAACGCAACCGCGACAATCAATGGGTTTTTCAGAATACTGACGACCAGCTGAAACAACGACAAACGCTCTTCGCTTCGACCGCTCACAAAGATATAAACGCATAAGAGATTATAAACCACGGTAAGCAGAGCCATTAACATCGACGCTCGCACTAACGCCTCAGCACCATAGGCATTGAAACACAGGGAAATACCTACAATCCCAAGATTTCCACGTAACGCCCCTTGCTGCACTACGCTCGACTCCGCCGCAGAGAGTTTTGACGACCTGACAAGGAGAATGCTCGCGCCCCACACCACTAGCGTGCTCACAACGCCGACAAGAGTCATCCCNAAATCAAACACCTCTGCAANCGGNCGNCTTAGAGCGCCAAAAAACATCAACACAGGNAGGCTGACATAGAACACAAACTGTGAAAGATGTCCTACGACTCGCTCACCCAACAAGCCCACAGAGCGGAGAACGCTGCCAATCAATATCCATACAAAAATCGGTGCCGTTACTGACACCGAAAACAGCAAGGTCTCCAACATCAGTTGATGTTACTTTCTTTTGCAGCGATGTCGCGATTATCATTTTGTTCTTCAGAGCTAGCTCCAAGAGAGCCAGCGCTGAGCTCTGCGTCAGTCTCCTCTACCTCACTCAGCGCTACTCGTTTTTTGGTTTTTGCACCAAGCTCACGCAAACCATCCACTCGACGCATCAAGTTTCCTCGCCCTGATACCCAGCGCTTGCGTGTGGTTTCAAATGCTGATCCTGCCTTATCTAATTGTTTACCTATGTCTTCAAACGAGTCAAACAGCAGAACAAATTGATCGTGCAAGCCACCGGCCTGTCGGGCGATTTCTTCCGCATTGCGATTCTGCTTTTCGTAGCGCCAAATATTCTCAACCGTTCGCAGGCTGGCAAGTAAAGTAGTCGGACTGACTAACACAATGTGCTTAGAATAAGCCTCCTGAAACAAACTCGGATCCTCTTGTAGCGCACACATGAACGCGGCTTCCACGGGCACAAACAAGAAAACGAAATCAAGGCTACGGATCCCCTCGAGCTTTTCATAGGACTTAGAACTCAATTGTTGGATGTGGGTCCGCAAAGAGGCAACGTGCAACTTCAGTGCAGCGGCCCTTTCTATTTCATCAGTCGCAGTTACACTGGCTTCGTAATTGACCAATGATACCTTGGAGTCGATAACGATATCCTTCCCTTCCGGCAAACGGAGTATGACATCTGGGTTACGCCGGCGACCTTGTTCATCTTTTAGGCCGACTTGCAGCTCATACTCACGCCCTTTCTGCAAGCCCGACTCTTCTAGCAGCCGCTCGAGAATAACCTCACCCCAATTGCCTTGAGCCTTGTTGTCGCCCTTTAATGCATTGGTCAAGTTGACGGCATCTTCGCCGATTTTTAGCGTCTGTTTTTGCAGCTCAGCAATCGACCCAACCAATTTATTGCGCTCTGCATTTTCCTTGTCGTAAGCATCCTCAACTTTCTTTCTAAACGAATCTATTTGAGTTTTTAGGGGATCAACACTGGCTTTAATTGCAACTTGGCTCTGTTCGTTAAATTGGCGCTGTTTCTCTTCAAAAATCTGATTAGCCAGTGCCTTGAACTCCATATTGAGCTGTTCGCGGGCCTCTTTCAGTAAAATTAGCTTTTCCTCTAAGGCGGATTTTTCACTTTCATGCACGGCACTCACTCGACTTAACTCAGATCGCGCCTGGGCGAGATTGGCCTCCTTTTCCAGCAAGGACGCCTTCAAGGCTTGCAGCTCGTCATTGGCAGACTTCAATACTGCCAGCTCAGCTCGCTGTTGCGCCTCGCGGCCTCTAACCGTATCAAGCTCGCCCTGCGCAACACCATATCGGCTTAGCGTTTCGTCAAGACGTGTTTGGAGATGCAGAAATGCTTGCTGCTGCAGTTCATTCTCATGCTGCAACCGATTCAAGTCGTGCTGCGCTTGTTCGGTGCGTGTACTCATGACTCGCATGCGGTACCAACACAAGCCTAGTAATAAGACACAGATCACGAGCAAAAACAGCGGTAACAACTCAATTGCCAACATTTCAGCAANGTCCATTATGATTCTTCCATATTCAATTTTTGTAATTCTGTAGATTGATCGCTATTATCTTTTCCCATATCGTTCGGGGCGTAATCTAGTGAACGAACGGTGTGCACACAAGCCGCTGCATCGANCCATTTACAGCCGACGAGCCGTCACTAACGAACAAACGACTGCCACAAACGAAAACACGGAAGATCGTTGTAACAGCACCGCATTTCAAGGTGCAGAAATGCCCGAACTAGCGTGTGCTTTTTACGCGGCCGTCGTTCGAGCACCAATGAACCATTCATCTACCTCGATTAAACACACGGACACCATGCACAAGTTGCCAAGCGAAATATCAGAAAAGATTAAATCCCTGTGTGCGGATGCATATCAGGCGTACGATGAGGGCGATTACCGAAAAGCATTGCGCCTATTCTATCAAGGATGGGTTCAACTTCCCAAGCCCCAAACAGGCTTTCGCGAAGCAGGCTGGCTACTCGTTGGTATTGGCGACAGCTATTATCAACTAAAGCAATACACGCCCGGCTGCGAAGCTCTCAGATCCGCGGATCACTGCCCTGATGCTACCGACAATCCCTTTATTCATCTGCGCCTGGGTCAGTGCCTATTTCACATTGGAGAAAAGCCCTCTGCACGAAATCACCTCCAAAAAGCCTATCGGCTGGGCGGCGAAAAAGTATTTGCCAATGAGTCTGCTCAATATCTCGCCTGCATCGAAGACCTCATCTAGTACCCGACCACCAACGAAGTGCGCGTCAAGCGCCCGGCTATTGACTGCCACCGACCGACACCAGAGNCTTAGCGTCAAAAATATGGCGGCAACATTATAAAAAGCACCTCCAGACTGTGCCCAGCTGGAATAAGGGCTACGAAGTCGCTTTCCCCTGTGCTAAGTTAAGACTTATTGGTAACTGCCGATAAGATAATACACACGACAAGCAACTCTAAATCAAAAAAAATGTATGAAGGATTGACCTCCATGAAAGCCTCGAAAAACTTCCTTATTGCAGCCCTCCTCACTAGCTGCTCATCCTTGGCCTTTGCCTGCGATAAACCTGCAACCCCTGAGCTTCCTGACCCAGCAAGCGCTGTAACGCCACAAATGGTTAAAGCCAAGAATGACGTAAAAGCGTTCCTCGGTGCAGCAGAGGCCTACTTGAAATGCAACATCAGCACCAAGCAACACAACACCATGGTGGATGAAATGAAGTCTGTTGCTGACGATTTCAACGGTATCGTGCGCGCATACAAGGCTCGATTGGCAGGATAAAACCAGCCCTCACCGGCAGCAATCGCTGCCGGAAGCCCCCCCAGCAAGCCACGGGTCTCAATCTCAGCACCAATCTCCGCTCCAAAACAAAATTGCTCCTTCGTTGTACATCCCCCCTCACGCCATAGCGATACGAAAATTCAATCAAGTGCCATTGACTAATAGGGCTAGATGACGCTCGATTATCGATATGAGATCATTGCGCCTCTCCTATCACCGCTAGATCACGCTCATGCCCATAAGCTTGTTTAATATACAGCCACTGCTTAACCCCATAGCTGGCAACGCACTCATTTTGACGCCAAACAGTCGACTGCGGAACAAGTTGGTGGAGGCCTACAACCAACATCGGTCAGCAGCCACACCAACCGACAAGGTGTGGCCTGCCGCGCGCGTATATTCTATAAACGAATGGATCTCAGAGACCTACGCTCACCTTTTAGATCGAGGCGCAGTAGAGTTGCCGCTGAGCATTGCCGACGAGTTCTGTCAGACTCAGCTATGGCTCAGGGTTATAGAAAGCGACAGCGCTGGTGCTGAACTCATCAATCCATTAAAACTCGCTGCAGACGCCCACACGGCCTACAAGACACTCATAAAATGGGATCTGAACCCTACAGACTTAAAAGCGCAGGACGGACTAGCACTTGAACAATGGTCAACGCACTTCGAGCAACTACTGGCCGCTTCAGATCTAACCACCCACGAACAAGTGCATCGATTAATCTGCGAGCTACTAGAAAACAAAACCCAGGCCGGCGAAACCGCACTCTGCATGGTTGGCTTTGACGACATCCCGCCACTGACGCAACGCCTTTTTGATGCCCTCAGCGATGATCAGTCAAAGATAGACCCTCTGCCAAAAGAAAAGGCCTCTGCAGGCTCAATTGAGAGCTTTGGCTCAAAGGAAGAGGAAATACTGGCAGCGGCAGAATGGTCGCTGTCCATCCTGTCCTCTAATCCGGATGCCGTCATCGGCATTATATCACCCGAGCTAGGGCAAATTCGATCGCTAACGGAGCGGACATTCATTGAGGTCTTCGAACCTCATTTTTCGCTGCCGGAAACCCCCCGCTACACCCTGCCCTTTAATTTTTCCGCAGGTGTTCCTCTAGGCAGCACGCCTTTTGTTCGGGACACACTACAACTGCTCCAGCTTAACGGCTACCGAAACCCGATAGAGCGGTTACGAAATATCTTGATGTCACCGTTTTGGTCGATTGCAGAACCGATCGCACTGATTCTAGATAACCAGCTGGCGCAACATATTCGAGACGACTTGAAGACTAGCCAGTTGAGACATATGGTACACACGCATTCGCAAAAGAACTGGGAGCAACCCTCTCTAACGGAGCAGTGGCAAACCTTAAACGCGCAACTTCAAGACATCGAAACACTTTCGCGACAACAGGCCCCATCGATGCCAGCTTCACGCTGGGCAGCGCTCTATGAATCTCAACTGCGCAAGCTAGGTTGGCCCGGCGACCGACGTTTAGACAGCAACGAATATCAGCAAATGAATCAATGGTACGAGCTGTTGGAGAAGTTTTGCTTTCTCGATCAGCTGGACCTNCCACTGACGAATCATGAAGCACTGGACAAGCTCGGTCAGCTGGCTAGCGGAGTACACTTTCAGCCGCAGACCCCTGAGTCACCCATTCAGATTCTCGGTATTCTCGAAGGCTCCGGACTGCAGTTCACCCACTGCTGGGTTATGGGAATGAGCCAACAGTGTTGGCCGCCTACCGCAGAGCCCAACCCACTTATTCCGTTGCAGCTACAGCGTAAGCTCGCCATGCCGCACGCAGATGCTGATCGCGAACTATTGTACGCCGAACGCCTAACACAAGGTTACAGCCGGTGTGCAACTGAGGTGATTTTCAGTTACGCGACGACAGCAGAAGGTAACCCACAACACAAAAGCCCCTTGCTGGAATCGTTCGAAGAAAAACCAGTCAAGCCACCCGCCCTGAGCCAGTGGCAACGCTATAAAAACTCAAACACCAGTACTTTAGAGTGGGTTAACACTGGAACAGCCCCTGCGGTAGGCAAAGACGAGCTAAAGAAGCTGCGCGGCGGCAGCCAGATATTTAAAAACCAAGCCATATCTCCGTTCGCCGCTTTTGCCCTTCAGCGCCTTGGTGCACAAAGCCCGCAACAAAAGGCGACTGGTTTTACCGCCATACAACGTGGTGACATACTTCACAATGCACTGTCGGATATTTGGCTAAAGCTTCAGTCACAACAAAAGCTAAAAGAGACTTCGACTCAGCATTTGCGACAATTGATTGAAGAATGCGTCGTGAAGCATGTTAAAACCATAACTCGCAAAGAACCCGATGTGTTTGGCGATGTTTATACCCAACTAGAGATCGAACGACAAATCCGTCTCATCAGCCAGTGGCTGGATCTGGAAAAACAGCGCACTCCATTTACGGTAGCCGCTAACGAAGAAAGCGTTGAAGTAGAATTTGCGGGAATCCCCCTCAAGCTCAGGCTCGACCGCATGGACAAACTCAGCAGCGGCGAGCTCGTATTGATCGACTTCAAGACCGGCACCCCCCACCCCAAACAATGGGGAACCGATCGACCCGAGGAGCCGCAACTACCGCTCTACTGCCTGTGCTATAACGCCGACATAGATGCGATAATGTTTGCCCAAATCAACACCACCGAGATTGCCTGCAAAGGTCTAGGCGTGCTGCCTACCCCCATCGAAGGATTACTCGATGCTGCTAAAGGCGACAGCTTGAGCCTGCCCACGGACTGGCAGGAGATTCAGCAGCACTGGCGCCAAAGCTTAGAAAACTTAGCTCAAGAATTTCTCCAAGGCGACTGTTCATTAGAGTTTAAATCTCCGACCAGCAAACGGTTCTATCAGCAACTGGCACCAATAATGCGCTGGCACGAAGAGGATGACATTCGTCAAGCCTATCTAAACAACCAAGCTCAAGGGGACATGCACTAGTGCTGCCACAAGATCATCAAGCTCGCGCCAGCGCGTTAGACCCAACCCGTTCTTTTGCAGTGACCGCGCCCGCGGGATCAGGAAAAACAGGACTACTCACCCAGCGAGTGTTAAAGCTACTTCCCTACTGCGATCACCCAGAAGAAGTTGTCTGCATTACCTTTACTCGCAAAGCTGCGGCAGAGATGCAGGAACGAATCGCGTCTGCAATACACATGGCGGCCAGCAGTGAACGTCCAGAAAACCAACACGAGCAGCTCACCTGGGACTTAGCGCAGGCCGTAATCGCACGAGANAAAGAGAAGAACTGGCAATTACTGAAGAACCCAGCTCGATTGNGNGTGCAAACCATTGACGGCTTGTGCCGATCGTTGACACAACACAATCCTATCGAAAGCGGTATTGGCGGGCGCAGCCAACTGTTGGAGCACCCCGCTAACGTCTACCGAGGAGCGGTTCAACAGGCACTAAAAAGTATCGAAGAAGACGGTCAACTCCAGCATGACCTGAAAGAGCTATTCCTACACCTAGACAACAACCTAGATCGCGTTACCGGTTTTTTGGTGAGCCTNCTGTGGCAGCGCGANCANTGGCTTCTTCCTTTGNTNAGCGCTCGCAATGCACGAGAATATTTNGAGTCNGTGCTGACCGATGTGATTGAGGAAACCCTTACTGATGTCAGTCAGGCNCTCGCNCCCTTTGCCAGTGATCTTTGCCTATTGGCGGACTACGCCGGCAACAACGCTATCGAGGACAAGCCCAGCTCAAGCTTGTGCGCGCTGGCTGGCATTATCGAACTTCCTGACACTCAGCCCGATTGCGTCGACCAATGGCGCAGCCTCAGCGACTTGCTGCTTACGGCGAGTGGGAGCTGGCGCTCCATCAAAGGATTAAACAAAAACTACGGATTTCCCGCTGGCAGCGACAAAGACAGCAAAGCCGCGGCTAAAGAAAAGAAAAACCAGATGGGCGAATTGCTTAGCGAGCTAAAGGCCATTCCAAATTTAGAACAATTACTGCAATTAATTCGCATCTTACCGCCCTGTCACTACCCCCATAGCCAATGGCGCNTGCTAGACGGGTTGACACGAATCATGCCGCACGCNGTGATGCANNTNAAGCTGGCGTTTCGAAACCTCAACGCAACAGATTTCAGTGAAATCACTCANGGGGCGCTGCTCGCNCTGGGGGATGAAGATNCCCCAACTGAACTNACACTTAAACTGGACTATCAGATTCGTCATATTTTGGTGGACGAATTCCAAGACACCGCCAGCCCACAACTGCAATTGCTCGAGCGCTTAACCGCAGGCTGGCANNCCNATGACGGCCGAACACTGTTCATCGTCGGTGACGGCATGCAATCTTGCTACGGTTTTCGCGATGCCAATGTCGGTATTTTTTTGGATGCACGAGCCAATGGNATTGGCTCAATCNCGCTCGAATGCCTCGATTTGAGCGTTAATTTNCGCTCTCAATCTGGTGTCGTTGACTGGGTAAACAACGCTTTTGAAAGAGCCTTTCCCGAAGTCGACGACATTTCCCGTGGCGCCGTGAAATATTCCCATTCGGCCGGCGCAAAAGCAGAACTCGACGGAGCTGCGGTCAATACCCACGTCTTTGTGGATGCTCAGAATCGACGCGCTGAAGCTGACAAGGTCGTCAAACTGGTGAAAGATGCTCTTGCTCAGCAACCTGAAGATCGCGTCGCCATTCTCGCCAGAAATCGACCGCACCTTAAAGAGATACTGAGCGCCCTGCAAACTGCGGGACTGCAATGGCAAGCCACGGACATAGATCCCTTGGCCAATCGCATGGCGATTCAAGATCTTATAACTCTCACCCAAGCCATGCTGTTCCCCGCCAACCACAACGCTTGGCTTGCGCTGTTACGCAGTCCAGTTATTGGCCTCGACAACGCTGACCTACTNACTCTGGCAAAAGGTTGTGACGCTGCGAATACACTTTTCNATCAAGTGTTAGGCGCCCAAGAGCATCTAACGCTGAGCCATCAGGCCCAAACCATTTTGTCGCGCTGCACACCGCTGTTGAGACTGGCCTGGAAGGACAGACGACGAAAGAACTTACGACAATGGCTGGAAGGTTTGTGGGTCTCCCTAGGAGGACCAGCATCACTCGGGGACCCGAGTGACAACACTAATGCCGGGGACTATTTTGCTCTGCTTGAGCGCTACGAGGAAGGCGGCACCATCCAGCAGTGGGAAGAATTCACAACGGCAGTCGGCGCACTTTACGCTCGCCCATCCGAACAAGCAGACCCCAGAATTCAAGTTATGACCATTCATAAATCTAAAGGACTTGAGTTTGAAACGGTAATCATACCTGGGCTGGACAAAATTCAACGCAGCGACGACAAGCAGCTACTCATGTGGATGGAACGAATCAACCACCAACACCAAAAGCAGCTGCTTCTTAGTCCACTTGCCGCAACGGGCGACAGCGACGATAAACTGTATCAATTCCTGCGCAGCGAGCAAAAACTCAAAGGCGCGCTAGAAGCCACTCGGCTGCTATATGTTGGATGCACTCGAGCGATAAATCGGTTACACCTGCTTGCCAATGTCAAGTACGACGAAAAATCCGACAGCGTAAAAGCGCCAGCCAGTGCCAGCTTATTAGCTCCACTATGGCCACAGATCAAAGATGAGCTAAACATACACAGCGATCCGACTGCCGACGAAGATACTGCATCTACAGCACCGCTCACAATGATCAGACGGTTGCCGTTTGAATGGCAACGACCCGCGTTAATCCCAGGAAGTTTGCTCGCCGCTTTTCGCGGTAAAGAATTTGAGGATGACGAAAACCAAGTCTCGGACGACCACCTTCGTCATCGAGCCGCACGCCATACCGGGACNATTNTGCATCGNTGCTTGGCACAAGTTTGCGAAGACGGCGTTGCCACCTGGGACAGCGAACGTATACAGCAACAAACACCCGCCTGGCGAGCTCAGCTCAGAATGCTAGGACTGCATGGGCAATCACTCCAAGACGCACTGGACAGAATTGAACTGGGACTCATGCGCACTCTATCCTCCCCCACTGGCCAATGGGTTTTGGATAACAGCCACTCTCAGTCGGCCTGTGAGCTGAGCCTTTGGAGCAAAGGTCGAAACAAGGCAAGCAACCTCATACTCGATCGAACTTTTGTTGAATCTAACACCCGTTGGATTATCGACTACAAGAGCAGCGATATTGGAAGCTCCGAATCCCAGACGGAGTTTTTGCAACGTGAATCACAGCAGTACAGAGACCAATTAGAGCGGTACAAGCAATTGTTTAGCGATCAGCCGGAAGCGATTAAAATGGCACTCTATTTCCCCATGCTTTCTCACTTAGAGGTCCTCGCCCCTTAGACAATCACTTGCAACTGCAACCGATAGTTTTCCCTCAGGCCCTGTTTTTCAGTAGAATACGCGCCTTATAACCGTAACCGCACTGGGTAGTTCCATGACTGAACAAGCAGTAGACGATCTCAATATCGTCTCGCAAGAGATTCTGATTTCACCGGCAGACATAAAAACAGCATTGCCTCTCTCTGACTCCGCCAAAAAGGTAGTCACCGAAGGTCGCGAAACTGTTCGCAACATTCTCGAAGGCAAAGACCATCGCCTCATCGTTGTGGTTGGCCCTTGCTCCATCCATGACGTAGAAGCAGCCAAAGATTACGCCACTCGACTCAAGACTCTCGCCGAAGAGCTGAGCGATACTCTGTTCATCGTCATGCGAGTCTATTTCGAAAAGCCGCGCACCACCGTAGGTTGGAAAGGTCTCATTAACGACCCTTATCTAGACGATTCTTTTAAGATTCAGGAAGGCCTGCAAATCGGTCGCAAACTCCTATTGGACATCAGTGAAATGGGGCTTCCCACGGCAACTGAAGCCTTGGACCCAATCTCACCTCAGTATGTGCAGGACCTCATTTCATGGTCTGCCATCGGCGCACGCACGACAGAGTCGCAGACTCACCGAGAAATGGCCTCTGGGCTGTCGTCAGCGGTAGGCTTCAAAAACGGCACAGACGGTGGCCTCACAGTGGCAATTAACGCGCTCGAATCCGTATCCAGCCCTCACCGCTTCCTGGGCATCAACATGAACGGTCAGGTTGCCATCACCCACACCAAGGGCAACCCTTACGGCCATGTCGTGCTACGAGGGGGTAACGGCAAACCCAACTACGACTCTGTGAGCATTGCCCTGTGTGAGCAAGAGCTGCAAAGTGCCGGCGTTTCAACCAACATTATGGTTGATTGCAGCCACGCTAACTCCAATAAAAACCACGATCTACAGCCATTAGTGATGGATAACATTGCCAACCAAATTATCGAGGGCAATCAAACCATTATCGGCATNATGATTGAGAGCAACATCTCTGCTGGCAANCAGAAAATTTCCAGCAACTTAGATGACTTAACCTANGGNGTCTCCGTCACCGATGCTTGTATCGACTGGGAAACCACCGAACGCACGCTGACAGAAATGTCTAACAAGCTAAAAGATGCCCTGAAAGATAGACGCTAACGCAACGGCAATCTTAAATAACCCCCGATTGGATTCAGGTGTTATGCATTCTTATAAAGACGGGCTATATGCCCGTCTTTTTTTTATTCAATAGTAGATTTTCTAGAACATTACTGTAGTATCAAATGAAATGGACTTAGGCGAACAGCCAAATTCACAGGACAAACAGTTCATAGCTCGCGGCAGTCACGCTGCCAACAAAAAGAGCCAGTGCCGGAGAATAATAAAGAATGACCGCACTTCAAACGCTATCTATACGATCTGCAGAATCGCCTGCAATCAACTCTATTGCTCACGCAACTCATCCAGAAGAGCATCAAATACTCGTGTCTGTGGCCAGAATGATGGGCATCGATTACGTATTCCTCTGCTGCGACGAATCCAACCCAACTGATCAGGAGATCATGAGGTTGGCCTTTCAGCTTTGCGAGGAGTTAGATCTCGCTGGCGATAACACCATGTTTATGCTCACCGAGCTTAACTATGACGCGCTAGAAGACACTTTTGCCCAATGTCAGATTCGCTGGGTAGACGACTTCCCCATTGAGCTAACGCGCGGCGATGTGACCTCAGAGTCACAAATCGAGTACCTGCAAACGATCCTCGGTCACAGCAGCAACTATTGCAGCTACATGCTCTGAGGCCACGAGCTAGCCACATCCTAGCCATTAAAAAACCGCCAGTAGGCGGTTTTTTAAGGGTTCTAAAAACGAACTGAAACTAATCGTTCCACCACGGATAGAAATCCGGCAAGTCAGACGGAGTCTGCTGGGTAAAATTTGCCGCTCTCTTTTCCATAAAGGCTGAAATCCCCTCTTTGCCATCCTTCAGGCTCGCGTAATAAATGGCCAACGAGTCGACTTTATGCGCCTCTTTAGGGTGCGGCTGAGCGGCATTGCGGTAAAGCATTTGACGCGTCATGGCGATAGCCACTGGAGATGCATTGTCTGCAATTTGTCTTGCCAGCGCATAAGCCTCATTCAAAAGCTCATCAGGCTCGTAAACATCTTTCACTAAGCCACCCGCCTTAGCCTTATCCGCACTCAGAATTTCCGCTGTATAACACCATTCCAGCGCCTGAGATAAACCCACGATGCGTGGTAAAAACCAGCTGGAACACGCTTCAGGAACAATACCAATTTTGTTGAAAACAAAGCCGATACGAGCCCTAGTGGAAGCCAACCGAATATCCATTGCCAAGGTCATTGTCGCGCCAATACCAACAGCCGCACCATTAATGGCGCCGATGACTGGTTTCGGGCAATCATATAAGGCAAGCGTAACTCGGCCGCCCGTATCGCGCACACCGGCAATAAATTCTGGATCTTCGTAATTATCTTCCATGTCTTTCATTGTGGGCAATCGGCTTTCATCCAAACCAAAGGCATTACCTTCGGCGGTCAAATCCATGCCCGCGCAGTAGGCTTTGCCGGCTCCCGTAAAGACTATGACTCTCACCTCGTCATCTTTTCCCGCGGCCTCAATTGCGTGAATGAGCTCATTAGCCATCTCCACCGTAAACGAGTTCATCTGCTCTGGGCGGTTGAGCGTGATAGTAAGGATATGATCACTCAATTCATACTTGAGGGTGTTGTAATTCATGGGAGTCTATTTTCCTTTAATGCAGTTTCTTGTAGGGGGAAACCCTACCGAAATTCAACAAACATGGAAAGAATCAATTTTCTCGCCCAGGCAAAATCTACAGACACAAAAAAAGCCGCAATGCGGCTCTTTTTGGATCTTCCGGAACGAACAATACCGCCCGATCACCTAGGCATAAGCATGCGATGTATCGCTGTGGTCAGTGACATCACGAACGCCTGCGAGACCGGGAATCTTTTCCATTAGGGTCTTTTCTACCCCTTCTTTTAGCGTCATATCAACCGCACTACAGCCCTGACAACCGCCACCAAACTCAAGTACGGCGAAATGATCTTCGGTGTATTCGCGCAGCGACACATTACCGCCGTGAGACGCCAAGCCCGGATTGATCTCATTGTAGAGAACGTAATTGATACGATCCTCTATCGGGCTATCATCATTGACTTGTGGCATTTTCGAATTAGGCGCTCGAATGGTGAGCTGACCACCCATTCGATCTGGCGAGTAATCGACTTTTGCATCCTCTAGAAACGGAAGGCTGCGCTCTTCAAAATAAGCCAATATCTTCTCCAGCTCGACTTTTACATCGCCCTCTTGCTCTTCACCTGGTCGACAATAAGCGATGCAGGTCTCTGCCTGAGGCGTCCCCGGATTGGCCACGAACATGCGAATCGCTATGCCGTCACAATCTTGCTTCGCCAATAGTTCAGCCAAATACTCCTGCGCGGAATCCGTTATCGTTGCATTTACCATTACGTAGAACCTCAATCGTCAATGGCGCCATTCTACGGAAAACGCCGACGCATAAAAACCAGAAAGTTTATAAGGTTTAATCAAAACAAGCGCTTGGACGCCATCCTTCGCCCAAAAAACTTCCACACCTAAGTGCAATTTACCCTTGGGGGGATTTGCGCTTGCTGATAGAATGCCGGATCTACATCAAAATATTTTGATATAGATTGGAGTTGGAGAGTAGTTTGTGCAATCTGAACCCTCTCTGACCACATTTTAAGCACGCCCAGCCATTTAAGTAGGTTTCACCCATGTCTGATCGCAACACCCGTATCGAAGCACTCAAATCCGCAATAAACCAACGCATTCTGATTCTCGATGGTGGCATGGGAACCATGATTCAGGGTTACAAATTGCAAGAAGCCGACTATCGCGGCGAGCGCTTCGCTGATTACCACATGGATATCGCGGGCAACAATGATCTTCTGTCTATTACCCAGCCTAAAATCATTGCCGACATACATACGGCTTATATGGAAGCCGGTGCAGACATTATTGAGACCAATACCTTTAATGCCACCCAGGTATCCATGGCCGACTACGAGATGGAAAGTCTCTCCCACGAGCTTAACGCTGCCTCCGCCCGAGTAGCACGTGAAGCAGCCGATGCCATGACCGCCAAAAACCCGGATAAGCCCCGCTTTGTTGCCGGTGTCATTGGACCGACCAGTAGAACCTGCTCGATCTCACCCGACGTAAACGATCCTGGCGCTCGCAATGTCACCTTTGATCAATTGGTAGAGAACTACATTGAATCTTGCGACGGGTTGGTAAAGGGCGGCGCAGATATCATTCTGATAGAAACTATATTTGACACACTNAATGCCAAGGCCGCCATTTTTGCTGTCCAAGCATACTTTGAGCGCGAAGGCATCGAGCTGCCCATCATGATATCAGGCACCATCACCGACGCCTCGGGCCGAACCCTATCCGGCCAAACAACAGAGGCCTTTTACAACTCACTGGCCCACGCCAAGCCTCTCTCTATCGGCCTCAACTGTGCGCTCGGGGCAACGGAGCTAAGACAATACGTAGCCGAACTGTCTCGCGTTGCAGAGTGCCACGTGTCTGCTCACCCCAATGCAGGCTTGCCCAACGAATTTGGCGAGTACGACGAAACACCAGAAGATATGGCCCCCATTGTGGAAGAGTTTGCCTCAAGCGGGTTTCTAAACATCATAGGCGGCTGTTGCGGTACTTCACCAAGTCACATTAAAGCCATTGCAGACGCGGTCGCCAAGCACCCTCCCCGCAAGCTCCCAACGATAGAGCCGGGATGTCGGCTTTCTGGGCTAGAGCCTTTCAACATCACCAAGGACTCATTATTCGTTAACGTTGGTGAGCGCTGTAACGTCACCGGTTCTGCGCGCTTTAAGCGCCTTATCGTAGAAGAAGATTACGACACCGCACTGGAAGTCGCTCTGCAACAAGTGGAAAACGGTGCGCAAATAATCGACATCAACATGGATGAAGGCATGTTGGACGCCGAGGCCGCGATGATTCGTTTCTGCAACTTGATTGCAGGAGAGCCTGACATCGCCAAAGTGCCGATTATGGTCGACTCCTCAAAATGGGAAGTCATCGAGGCCGGACTCAAATGCATTCAAGGCAAACCCATCGTCAACTCCATTAGCCTTAAAGAGGGCGAAGAAGAGTTTATCGCCAAGGCTAAGCTGTGCCAGCGCTATGGTGCTGCAGTGGTTGTCATGGCGTTTGATGAAACTGGTCAGGCAGACACCAAACAGCGAAAAATTGAAATCTGTGAACGCTCTTATCGCGTTCTAGTCGACAAAATTGGCTTTAATCCCGCCGACATTATTTTTGATCCCAACATTTTTGCCGTAGCTACCGGTATTGACGAGCACAACAACTACGCCGTCGACTTTATTGAGGCAACTCAATGGATTCGAGAGAATTTACCTCACGCTGGTGTTTNCGGTGGTGTTTCAAATGTCTCCTTTTCCTTCCGAGGCAACAACCCCGTACGAGAAGCCATCCACTCAGTCTTTCTCTACCATGCGATTAAAGCCGGCTTAAACATGGGAATCGTTAACGCCAGTCAGTTAGCCGTCTATGACGACCTGCCTGGCGAACTGCGCGACCGAGTAGAAGATGTCATCAGCAACGCCACTCTAGCTGCGGACAATGAAGCCGCCAACCCGACTGAAGCACTGCTCGATATCGCTGAAAAATACCGTGGCGACGGCAGTACGGGGGAAAAGAAGGAGGACCTTGAATGGCGTAGCTGGCCGGTTGCAAAACGTCTCGAGCACGCATTAGTAAAGGGTATCTCTACCTTTATCGTGGAAGACACCGAAGAAGCTCGCCTCGCAGCAGAGCGCCCGCTGCACGTTATCGAAGGGCCCTTGATGGATGGCATGAATGTTGTTGGTGACCTATTCGGCGAGGGGAAAATGTTCCTTCCTCAAGTGGTAAAATCCGCCCGAGTAATGAAACAGTCGGTTGCTCATCTGAATCCATTTATCGAAGAAGAAAAGTCAGAATCCGCCAAGAGCAACGGTAAGATTTTGATGGCGACCGTTAAAGGCGATGTGCATGATATCGGCAAAAACATTGTTGGCGTTGTGCTGCAATGCAATAATTTTGAGGTGGTCGACCTAGGCGTAATGGTGCCCTGTGAAAAAATATTACAGGTCGCGCAGGAAGAAAATTGTGACATTATCGGCCTGTCTGGATTGATCACTCCTTCTTTAGACGAAATGGTTACGGTAGCTAAGGAAATGGAACGCCAAGGTATCGATAAGCCGTTGATGATTGGCGGAGCCACCACCTCCAAAGCCCATACGGCGGTTAAGATTGATCCCAATCTTAATTTGAATCAAGTCACCTATGTGGCCGATGCCTCGCGGGCGGTTGGCGTTGCCAGTAGCTTGTTGAGCGACGAACTGCGTCCGGCGTTTGTCGAGGACGTGAAAGCAGAATACGAAAAGGTTCGCGAACGCAATGCCGGGCGCAAAGCTCGCGGCACCATTCGAACTTACGTAGAAGCCATCAACAACGGCCCTAAGTTCGATTGGCAGAGTTACACCCCTACCACTCCAACCTTCACCGGTACTCGAGTATTTGATGATTACCCCCTCGAGAAACTGATCGACAAGATAGACTGGACCCCGTTTTTCATCTCTTGGGATCTCGCTGGCAAATACCCGCGCATATTAAATGATGATGTCGTCGGTGAAGCTGCAACCAATCTCTTCAACGACGCGCAGGCTATGCTGAAGAAAATTGTTGACGAGAAGCTCATCAAAGCGAGAGCGGTAATCGGATTTTGGCCAGCAAATACCGTCAATTCCGACGACATTGCGCTGTTTGAAGACGAGGCTCGCGCGACCGAAATTGCCAAGCTGCACCACATACGCCAGCAAATTCAGAAACCAGGGAACACCAAGCCCAACACGTCACTGGCGGACTTTGTCGCCCCTCAGGATTCCGGCGTTGCGGACTATGTCGGCGGTTTTGTGACTACCGCTGGTATCGGCGCCGAAGAGCTGGCCAAGAGCTACGAAAATAACCACGATGACTACAATAGCATTATGGTAAAAGCGCTCGCTGATCGACTTGCAGAAGCATTTGCTGAGCACATGCACGAGCGTGTGCGCAAAGAATTCTGGGCCTACGCAGCAGATGAAAGCCTCAGCAATGAAGAACTCATCAAAGAGCAGTACAAAGGTATTCGGCCGGCCCCTGGGTACCCTGCCTGNCCAGACCATACCGAGAAGGCAACACTGTTCAAACTTTTGGATGCCGAAAACCGCATAGGCGTAGAACTGACCGAGCACTACGCTATGTACCCAACGGCGGCCGTTTCTGGATGGTACATGTCACATCCGGACTCGCGTTACTTCGCTACCGGTAAGATACAGAAAGATCAGGTTGAATCTCTGGCTGAACGCAAAGGCATGGATGTCTCAGCCGTTGAACGTTGGTTGCAGCCTATACTAGGTTACGATGACTAAACTTCCACCCCGTGATAATTAGGCGATAGCGCATACGCTATCGCCTAAACTTCGGTCGCCGCCGCCCAAGATCCACTGGGATTCGATACATCCATCTCGGCTATCTGGCTATAGAATTCATTTCCACCTCACAAACAACAACAACGCAAAGACACATCATCAAACTGTCATTAATGTCGCGTAAATTCTCTCTAAATCTTTGGGGGAATCAACTATGCACTTTCGTCAGCTGGGCCGTTTGGCCTCTATAGGCGCTATATCACTATGCCCGCTAACAACTGCGCTTGCAGCGAGTGACGCTTCGAATTTGGAGTCAGATTTCGAAACTCAACTTGCACTGCAAATCGTCAATGACTATCGGCAATTGCGCAGTAGCTGCAATGATCAAAAGGATCAGGAGAGAAAGATGTGCTACTACCGCCTAAGAATTGGCTTGTGGGATTACAAGGAAGCCAAAAAGACGCTCGAATACAATGGAATCAGAACCAATACTAGTACCCAGGTGGCCCACTCTCTCTGAACAACTGTCCCTATTGCGCAGCCCTCAAAGACTGATACGCTAATGCTAGGTCAGACCAAGGGATGAGTCATGAGCGAATCGAAGAAGCCAGGTTTCTGGGCGGTGATGGTAAGTACTTTTGCAGCTGCCTTTGGCGTTCAGAGCAGTAAGAATCAAGAGCGAGATTTCAAGCACGGCAACATTTGGGTGTTTATCGCTGCTGGAATCCTATTTACCGCACTGTTCGTCATTGCGGTCTACAGTGTTGTGCAGGGGGTACTGAGCACGTAACAGCAATAACTAAACGTGCTTCCAGAGCAACGCGGTTTCAACCCCGCCCGCCCGAAGTAACTTTTGGAGATTGCCTTTTAACGCTCGATGCTCCGTATTAAGCAGCTCGTCTAGAAATTTCTTCTGGTGGCGTTCCGCCGCCTCGTCCAAGTGCTTCACCATCAATTTGCCCGGTGCGGTTATATGGATTTTGACTGAACGCCTGTCCAAACCATCATGCTCGCGTACAACCAGCCCTTTTTTTTCAAGACGATCTACCAACCGCGTTACCGCTGAGCGATCAACACCGATTTGATCCGCAATGTGCGCAGGAGTCTCAGCAAGCTCATGGGTTAATACGTTCATCACCATCCATTGTGGCCAGGTAACGTCTAACGTATTCAGTTCTTTGTTAAATTTTTCCTGCATGACACTGGCGAGCCGAGAAATCCAAAACGTATAACTATTGTGAAGCTGAAAACTCATAACGCCTTCCGTAATAGGGGATTAAGCACACATAATCGCAGTAAAGATAGTTGTCACATCAATACCTGTCAAATCAACTACCGACATTTGATAATGGTTTGATGTCTATTTGATGTCTAAATGGGGCTTGCTGAAGAAGTGACTAGGACAAGTGCGGAAGGATTAAACACGGGCCTTAAGCGCCCTGCGTAGAGGAAATACGACCAGCCGCCGACGCGGCTGGTCGTTATCTCTTCACTGGCCACTGATCCAGAAGATGCAAGTGGCAACGAATATGGCAATGAGTGCAACTGCTGCAATGGCATCAGCGGTACTATCACCGGGTTCCTGCATTTCAAATTCATCGTACATTATTATTATTCTCCGAAAACGTATGAAAGTAGAAAGCTAAAACTACGTAGCTGAGCGATTATAGGCATAGAAGAAATCAGTCTATCAAGACTAATTCGAGCTTTATTCACTTATTGTCTTAATTTGTTTCTTAGAACAACAACTTACACATAAGCGGTAACTTACACTGTTACCTTTCACCCCATTTCACGGCCTCGCGAAACACTCTGATATGGTGTATGCTTCGCGCCCGATGTTGAGCTCAAGTCCCTGATCTATAAAGAGATCCTGCTCTCCATTGCAGACGTGATTAACCCTACAAATATTAGGTGTACTTATCAATGTACCAATATGACGAGTATGATCAGAAGATTGTACGTGAGCGAGTCGCTCAATTTCGCGGTCAAACAGAACGTTACTTAGCTGGCGAACTCAAAGAAGAAGAGTTTCTTCCGCTTAGACTTCAGAACGGACTCTATGTACAACGCTTAGCTCCGATGCTTCGAATCAATGTTCCCTATGGCATGCTAAGCACCACCCAAATTCGCAAACTGGCACACGTCGCGCGCAAGTACGACAAGGGCTACTGTCACGTCAGTACTCGTCAAAATATTCAGTTTAACTGGCCTGAGCTCGCTGAAGTTCCCCAAATACTNTCGGAGCTAGCTGATGTAGAGATGCATGGCACCCAATCTAGCGGTAGCTGCATACGCAACGTGACTTCCGACCAATTCGCCGGTGTTTCTCCTGATGAAATCGTGGATCCGAGACCTTACTGCGAATTGTTGCGCCAATGGTCCAGTTTCCACCCTGAATTTGCCTTCCTGCCACGCAAATTCAAAATAGCGGTAACTGGTGCCGCTAGCGACCGCGCAGCCGTGCAAGTCCACGACATCGGCCTAGAGATGCTCAAGAACGACGCCGGAAAAGTCGGTTTCCGAGTACTTGCCGGCGGCGGGCTGGGACGCACGCCAGTCATAGGCAGCGTCATTAACGAATTCCTACCGGAAGAAGACATTCTTTCCTATTGTGAAGCCATTGTTCGCGTCTACAACCAATTGGGCCGACGCGACAATAAGTACAAGGCACGCATTAAGATTCTGGTGAAAGCCATGGGCGCCGAAGCATTTGCAGAGAAAGTAGAAGCTGAGTTTGCCCACATTAAGAGCGGGCCAACGCAATTGACCCGCGAAGAAATTGAACGCGCTAGCCGCTTCTTCCCCGCGCCTGCTTACGCCACGCTTGACGACACGGAAGCTGAAGCGGCACTAGCCGCAAAAAGCAAAGAAAATTTGGCATTCAGCAAATGGCTAACCCGTAACGTCCGTGAACACAAGATCGCCGGCTACGCTGCCGTCACTCTTTCTTTGAAACCCACTGGCGTTGCACCAGGCGACATCACTGACAGTCAGCTCGAGAGCATTGCCGACCTAGCCGACAAATTCAGCTTCGGAGAGGTGAGAACCACCCACGAGCAGAATATTGTGCTGGCTGATGTGCGCAAAGATCAGCTGTTTGAGCTTTGGGGCACAGCCAAAGCCAAAGGTTTTGCCACCCCTAACATTGGCACCTTAACCGACCTTATCTGCTGTCCTGGTGGCGATTTCTGCTCACTGGCAAACGCCAAATCACTACCTATTGCCGAATCCATACAGCGACAGTTTGACGATCTCGACTATCTCTATGACTTAGGCGACATTGATCTGAATATTTCGGGCTGTATGAACGCCTGCGGACATCACCACGTGGGCCACATCGGCATACTGGGTGTCGATAAAAAAGGCGAAGAGTTTTACCAAGTACAACTGGGCGGCAACGCCGGCTCCACGACACGACTAGGGAAGGTACTCGGTCCGGCTTTTGGTTCAGACCAAATGGCCTCGGTAATTCAAAAACTTATTGACGTCTACGTGGCGCAGCGTGTCGATGGTGAACAATTTGTAGAGACCTACCAGCGCATCGGTATGGCCCCGTTCAAGGAGAAGGTTTATGCCAAAGCTAATTAAAGACAAAGTCATTGTAGATGACAGCTGGACAGTTCTTGAATCGACCGACACCCCTGAATCTGTTGATACTGAGTCAGAACAAATAATTGTTCCGCTCAACGTATGGCAGAGCCAAAAAGAACAACTACAAGCCCGAAAAGCTGAGATTGGCGTTTGGCTAGACAGTCACGAACTCGCCGACCAGCTCGGTGATGATGCTGCGGGACTTGCCCTAGTGGCCGTAAACTTCCCAGGCTTCATGGACGGACGTGGTTTTACCGCTGCCCGCCTCTTGCGCGAGCGCTATGGCTTTGAAGGCGAATTAAGAGCAATCGGTGGAATCATTCGTGATCAGCTGTTTTTCCTACAACGCTGCGGCTTTAACAGCTTTGCCATGAATGAAAGCATCGATCTGGAAGCTGCTTTGGCATCCTTTGGCGATTTTAGCGAGACCTACCAAGCTGCCTGTGACGAAAAGCTGCCTCTGTTCCGTCGTCGCGCCTAGGCACGGAGACTGATCGACACTGCAGACACACAAAAGGCCGCTCTTAGCCACTGCTGTCCCACAGTTTGAGATAAATAAAAAAGCCTGAGCTCCAGCAAGTACAATGTGAGTGCGAACAAACGTTGTATTTAAAGGACCTCAGGCTTTGTCACATCATAACACCGCACTTCACCAACTTCTAAAACCGCTTTCTAGACATGACTTTGAGGCTCAAGCCAAAGAGCATCATCGAGGCCAAAAACTGCGCTCAGCCACTCGCTGGGATCAATTTGTCTCAATGGCCATGGCGCAGTTGTCTGGGCGCCAGAGCCTGCGAGATATCGAAGCCAACCTGACCGCACAGAGTGACAAACTGTATCACTTGGGCGCTAAGGTCGTGCCCAAAACAACCCTCGCCAGACTGAACGAACAACAGCCCGCCGAGCTCTACCAAGCATTGTTTTACAAACTCCTGCATCAATACAAGGGGCAGCCTGGCCGTCATAAATTCCGTTTTAAACACCCCCTCTATAGCCTCGATGCCAGCGCCATTGATTTGTCTTCGTCCGTGTTTCCCTGGGCTAGGCACCGGGACGATACGGGTAATGTAAAACTCAGTGTCGGTCTGAACCACGCCAGCCTGATTCCTGAATATGTGGCCATCAGCGATGGTAACGAAAACGACATGGTGCAAGGGCGTAAGTTTGCGTTTCCCGCAGGCAGTGTGGTTGCTTTCGACAAAGGCTATGTGGACTACCAATGGTTTGGAGCCTTTACAGAGCAAGGGGTTAGCTTCGTTACTCGGTTAAGGAGCAAGGCAGTCTACCGAGTGATTGAACGTCGCTCACCTCCGAAAGATTCAGGAGTGAGCAGCGATCAAATCATCAAACTCAGCAGCGCCCACGCGGTAAAACGTGGAGCGCCTGTGTTACGCCGGGTCGGATATCGAGACCCTGAAAGCGGCAAGTTCTATGAGTTCCTCACGAATAATCTAGACCTTGCTGCCACTACCATTGCGGCTATTTACAAAGACCGCTGGCAGGTTGAATTATTTTTTAAAGCTATTAAGGGGTGTTTAAAAATAAAGAACTTCGTGGGTCAGAGTCGCAACGCCGTACTGACTCAAATTTGGATCGCGTTGATTGTCTATTTACTGGTCGCGATAGCACGATACAGCGCGAAAGAAGGCTGGACAGTGGCTCGGATGATGCGGGTGTTACAAATGAATGTCTTCAGTCGCAAGACGTTAAAACAGCTACTTCATCCAGATAGAGATAGGCAAAAAGACAACGAGCCTCAGATGAGGCTCGTGTTATGAGGAAATTTGTGGGACAGCAGTGCGCTCTTAGCGGCCTTTTTTACATCTCCTCGAACCACCTGCTATCGCATTTAGTCCGTCCTTACGGTTACACTAACCCACCGACCATTCAATTTCGGCGACTTATCGGTTATGCACGACTCTCTATTCCAATCTTTTTTTCTGATTTTCACCGGTGCCGCAGTCGTAGCTTCAATCGCACTCTATACAAGACAACCCTTATTGGTCGCTTACATCGCCCTCGGCGCCCTACTCGGCCCCTACGGTCTTGAATTCATTACTGACGTCACACTTGTGACCGACATTTCACATATCGGCATTATATTTTTACTTTTTTTGCTCGGCCTAGATATGCAGCCCAAAGCGCTGCTCTCGGTGCTAAAGCAAGCCACCAGCGTTGGCATTGTCAGTGCAGCCGTGTTCGCCCTCACAGGTTATGGCATTGGCCACTTGTTCGGCTTTTCCCACATGGAAAACTTAGTAATCGGAATGTCGCTGATGTTTTCCAGCACGATTATCGGTATCAAGCTACTACCAACAACGGTNTTGCATCACAAGCACACCGGAGAGCTAATGGTCGGGCTGCTCTTATTGCAAGATTTTCTGGCAATTTTATGTCTTATGATTTTGTACAGCGGTGACCTAGGTGAAGTTGATTTACCCCAACTCGGGCTTACGCTGTTGGCGCTGCCACTACTTGGGCTTTTTGCCTATGTGTTCGTGCGTTTCATTCTGTTAAGACTCATCCACAAATTCGACCGCTTTCACGAGTACATATTCTTGTTAGCAATCGGTTGGTGCTTAGGCTGCGCTGAGCTGGCGGCCTACGTAGGGCTTTCCGCTGAGATCGGCGCTTTCATTGCAGGCATTACTATCGCCACCAGCCCAATTGCACAGTACATCGCCATTAACCTTAAGCCGCTTCGAGACTTTTTCCTTATACTGTTTTTCTTCTCGCTCGGCGCTAGGTTCAATATTGATCTGCTTTCCGATGTGCTTATCGCCAGTCTCGTTTTAGCTGCAGCAGTACTGATCATCAAACCGCTCACATTTCGATTTTTACTCCATCGCCAAAGCGAATCAGAGCGACTTGCTTGGGACATCGGTTTTCGGCTTGGACAGATTAGTGAGTTTTCGCTACTGATTGTGTTTGTTGCTAGCAATGCCGCTCTAATCGGAGAAAAGGCGTCGGTTTTAATTCAGGCCACGGCCATTATCACCTTTTTAATTTCGAGCTACATCGTTATCTTCAATTACCCGAACCCCATTGCTGTCAGCGACAGGCTCCGACGAGACTAGATTGACAATCAGCCGCCTCAGTCAGTTTCATCCAGCAACGAAAAGGATGTAAAGGTCACGAACAACCCCAAACCCACCACTACATGAGGAAGTGGAAACACTAACACCACAAGCGCAAACACAAACCACAGCGCACGCACCAAGCGCTGCTTGTTCCGATAGCGCGCCGTAAATCTACGACGATGAAAATGAGATTTGTCCGGCACCTCAGATTGCAACCAGTTAGGCTGCCACGTTTGCTGTTTTAAAACAGACCAAAAGAATGCTATCCACCCTTTCAACATCAGCACATCCTCAAAACAAACTAGGGATTATGCTTCAAGTATAGCCCGCGAAAGCGCATCTATTCGGGAGGCATAAAAAAGGCACGCGAGAAGCGTGCCTTGGAGTCGTTTTTTTATCGCGATTGTGCATTAAGCAAAACACTCAAATAATTTTGCTCACACCGTTCTAGTCGCCTCGCGCATCGTGACAAATTCTTCAGCTGCTGTTGGGTGTATTCCAATTGTGCCGTCAAAGTCCGCTTTAGTTGCCCCGGCTTTCATGGCGATCGCTATACCTTGAATAATTTCACCCGCATCCTGCCCAACCATGTGACAGCCCACCACACGATCATTGGCGTCATCGACCAGCAGCTTCATAAAGGTGCGCTCGGACAAACCCGACAAGGTATGTTTCATGTGCTTAAAGTCAGAGGTATAAACTCGCAGTTTTATACCGCGCGCCACGCCCTCTTCTTCACTCAAGCCGACGGTACCAATATTGGGCTGACAAAAGACCGCTGTCGCAATATTGTCGTAATCCACCTTGGTCGGTTGATTGTTGTAGAGGGTCTTAGCCAGTGCCATGCCTTCTGCCAAAGCTACCGGCGTTAACTCCATGCGACCAATGACATCACCAATGGCATAGATGCTGGGCTCATCGGTTTGATAGTCTTCATTGACCGCAACAGTGCCGTTATCATTAACGCTCACCTTAGTGTTCTCGAGACCTAAGCCAGCAATCTTTGGAGCTCTGCCGGTTGCTGCCATAACGCAATCGACCACACGCTCGGAGCCATCTGTCATCGTGACGTTCAATTCTCCAGACGGCAGTTTTTCTACCGCTTCGATGTTCAAATCAAAAGACAGCTTTACGCCCTTCTGCGCGACTTCATTAGCGGTAAATTCGCGAACTTCTTTATCAAAGCCCCTAAGAAATAGCGGCCCACGGTAAACCAGCTCGGTATCTGCGCCTAAACCATTAAAAATCCCAGCAAACTCGACCGCAATGTAACCGCCGCCAAGCACCAGTACCCGCTTGGGGAATTCTTCCATATAGAAAGCTTCGTTGGAGCTGATAATATGCTCCGCACCAGGGATTTGTGGGATTTTGGGCCAACCACCGGTAGCGATTAAGATACGCTCAGCCGAGTAGTGCTTGCCGCCCACATCAACCGTATTTGCATCGACGATAGTTGCGCGCCCTTGAATCAGTTCTACGCCTGCATTGCTAAGAATGTTGCCGTATATACCATTGAGTCGACTAATCTCGGTATTCTTGTTGTCACGCAAAGTCGGCCAATCAAACTTAGGCGCCTCAGCTTTCCAACCATAACCCGCTGCACCCTCAACCTCTTCCGGAAAATGAGATCCGTAAACAAATAGCTTTTTGGGAACGCAGCCTACATTGACACAAGTGCCACCCAGATAGGTATCCTCTGCAACGGCAACCTTTGCCCCAAACTGAGAGGCCATGCGACTGGCGCGAACACCACCCGAGCCTGCACCAATGACAAACAAATCAAAATCATAATTCGACACAAGAGTACCCCTTCGTCATATTTTGTATGCGCGCTAGTGTAATAGAAACTTGGACTCTTGTAGACCATTGCAATACACAATTGTGTGTATAAGCCTAATAGCGATGACTAATAGAAGAGGTCAGCTAGACGCTAAGATCTACATGACCTTGAGAAGCTCCGCGACGCCGATCAGCTCCAGAGCGCAGATCGAGACCTGATGTTCGAAGCTCGTTCTTACGGCGCCGATCATCTTTACAGCGACGCTCAGTCACGAGCTGTTGAGCGCGCTTGGGTAGCTTTTTCGAGATCTCTGAGTGGCTGGTGCTCGTATGAGCGGCCTTGAGGGTTTTAGCCGACTTGGACTTAGGCGTAGTTGTGACTGTAGGTCCAATAGGTATCATTTTATGCCCCCTTTTCTTTCCTCGTTATACCTTAAACTGAGATGAAACGCGATCGAGCTGATCAGCCAAACTTTTCAGAGATGTACTTAGATCGGACACCTTATGAGTGTTTTGCTCAGCAACTTCCGATGCATCTCGCATACTAACAACATTTTGTTGAATGTCATTGGCAAAGCTCTGCTGCTCTTCAGTCGCACCCGCAATTTGTTGATTCATATCGGTAATGGACGTCACCTTCGCAGTGATGGCCTCTAGAGATGCGCCGGTAGCGCCAGCCTGTTCGACACTTTTCTGAGCCTGCTCTTTACCTTGCTCCATCACGCCCACCGCTGAACGCGCGGCACTTTGCAGTTGCTCAATTACCGTTTGAATTTCATGGGTAGACTCTTGAGTTCTGGATGCCAACGTACGAACCTCATCGGCAACCACGGCAAAACCTCGACCAAGCTCACCCGCACGCGCGGCTTCGATGGCAGCATTCAGCGCAAGCAAGTTGGTTTGATCGGCGATCCCTTTAATTACATCCAGAATTCCACCCACGCTTTCGGTGTCGGACTCTAACTTAACAATCACTTCGGCCGCGCGCTCTACCTCTGCAGCCAAATCATTGATCGATGTTACCGTGTTCTGGACAATCTGAAGTCCTTGCTTGGCCTCTCCGTCGGCATCATCTGCGGCNTGAGCTGCAGAGCCCGCGTTTTCGGCCACATTGGTTACACTGCGAGCCATGTCGTCCATGGCGTTAGAAACCAAGGTAGAGGCGCGGGTCTGCTCGCTGGAGACTTCAGAGGTGCGCGCTGATACCGTGTTCAATTCTTGTGAAACATTGGTCAAAGGGGTAATCACCTCGATAACGTCACCAATGGTACTGTGCAGTTTCTCCACAAACACATTGAACCAGTGCACCAGAGTGCCTAGTTCGTCTTCGCTGTTCTGCTCCAAGCGCTGGGTCAAATCCCCTTCACCCTGTGCAATATCGCGCAGAGATTGAATAATTTGATCCAAACCTCTAGTGATCACCATGAGAATACTGAAGGAGATAACCAACGTTAATATCACCGTCACGACACCAATAATCATACCGGCACTGAGATTGTCCTTTTCAGTTTCGATGGTTAAATCAACCCCCTCATTAAAACTCGCCAAGCTCTTGTCTCGATAGGCGCCTAAATCTCGCGTGACCTTGTCGAAACTCTTACTCTTGTTAGCGGCGATTTCGGCGATTCGAGAAAAATCCATCGTACCATCGATCATATTTTGGGTAAGCGGGATCGAAATATCGGCAAATGTCTTGAGTTCCGACTCAATTTCATTGATTGAGCTGCTGTCTGTTGAACGCAAAGAACGCTGTCTGGCGAAATTTTCTTTGAGCTGAGTGTAGTTACTACGCGCACTATCGAGCATATCCTGCTCTCCAGTGCTGGCGGCACTGGTCATTAGTTCGTTCATCCTAGAGAATATAACAATATTGCTATTAGCCATTTCCAGTATCGGAAAGGAGATACTCTTAACCTCATCGAGCCTTTCGGCATTCTTGCTGCCCGAATTGATGATAAAAAGAAGGAAAAGGACGAACCCCAAGATCGCTACGAATGGAATCAGTAGGATTTTGTATTTGATGCTTAAGTTGCTCAACCAGCTCATTGATAATTTTCCTGTGACAGACAGATATACGGCCATTACGAGCGTAGACTCGCCATTACAAGCATAGCCTAAGCCTCTGAACACGCTAACTTTTCTTGCTAGGCGAGTAAAACTCAGGCACAGGCTTGCACGACCTTCTGATCAAGCATATCGGCCGCTCTCGACCATGCTTTACGGAAAATAAGCGCTCAGGTGACTTAAACGTTAGATTTGTACCATGACAGAGTCCCGTGCAGCGCCACCACCTCACCGATGATCAGCAAAGTGGGTGCTTTGACCTGCTGACTCTCAATAAGCCCTGGCAAAGACTCCAAGTTTCCTACGATCACCCTCTGCTCAGGGGTCGTGCCACGCTCTATGACCGCTGCCGGCGTCTCCTGCTCTCGTCCATTGTCAATGAGCGACTGACAGATCGCCGATAAGCCCGTCAAGCCCATATAAAACACCAAAGTTTGACCCTCTTGCGCCAGTTCAGGCCAGGGCAAATTCACTTCATTGCTCCTAAGGTGACCGGTAACAAAGCGCACAGACTGAGAATAATCCCGATGCGTTAATGGGATTCCAGAATAGCTAGCGCAGCCAGATGCTGCTGTGATTCCTGGAACCACCTGAAAGGCAACATTATTCTCGGCTAACAGCTCAATCTCTTCGCCACCCCTTCCAAAGATAAAGGGATCCCCCCCTTTTAGCCTTAGAACGTTACGCCCCTGTTTGGCCAGATCCACCAAGGTTTGATTAATATCGTCCTGAGGTAGCGCGTGATCAGCTTGTCGCTTGCCGACATAGATTCGCTCACAACTGACCGGCAACAACGACAGAATAGGCTCAGAGACCAGTCGATCATAAAGGACCACATCTGCCTGCTGAATTAACCTTAAGGCCTTCAAAGTCAGCAGTTCAGGATCTCCGGGACCTGCACCGACTAGAAAGACTTCACCATGATGCTGACCGGCTTCTGCCTGAGCCAGTCGATCCGATATGATGCTGTCGGCTGCAGTGGCCCGATCAGCCAGCACATGCTCGGCTGCAATGCCAGACAATAATCGGTCCCAAAAACGCTGTCGCACCACAGGACGGTCGATTGCCGCTTTTACCTTAGTGCGCCAGCTCTCTGCCCATGAAACTAGTTTGGCAGTGTTGCGGGGGATGAAAGCCTCCAGCTGTCGTTTCAAATAGCGCGTCATCGTTGGTGATCGGCCGCCACTATGGAGTGCGATCATCATGGGGCTGCGATCAATAATCGAAGGCAATACCACATCACCCGCCTCTGAACCGCTGGCCACGTTGCAATGTATGCCCTGCTGCTTGCAGTGTTCGCCAATACTCTTATTTAACGGGTGATCATCAGTGGCAGCGACTACTAAATATACGCCATTGAAGTCGAAGGTTTTTGGGTCGAAACTCGCATATTGCAAGTGTAAATCGCCCCGCTGATGCAGCGCTTGAACTTCCGCACAGGCTCTTGTAGCGACAACAGACAAAGAGGTCCCAGACTTTAGCAAAGCACGTATTTTACGCAACGCGATGGGACCAGCACCAATGACGAGGCAATGGCGACTTTGTAAATCTACAAATAGAGGAAAATGGCTCATGGATTCACGCCAATAAAAAATTGTATTCCCATCGCCGAGAAAAAAGCGATCGTAAGAAGCATAGATGAAAACGTTACCGTGCGGAGAGCATTGCACCCTCCGCTACAGGTACGAACTTAACTAATACGTTCTACACCGCCCATATAGGGGCGCAAAACTTCGGGTATTATCACGCTTCCGTCGGCCTGCTGGTAGTTTTCCAGCACCGCAATTAGAGTTCGCCCAACGGCCAGCCCAGAACCATTCACCGTATGCAACAACTCTGGTTTACCGGTTTCTGGATTCTTAAATCTGGCTTTCATTCGACGGGCCTGAAAATCTCTAAAAGAGCTACATGAGGATATCTCGCGATACTTTTCTTGAGAAGGCACCCAAACTTCAATGTCGAAGGTTTTAGCTGCAGAGAAACCTAAATCGCCACCACACAAGATAACCGTACGGTAAGGCAAACCCAACGACTCTAATATCGCCTCAGCGTGTCCCGTCAACTCTACCAATGCCGCGTCAGAGTTTTGTGGCTTCACAAATTGAACAAGCTCGACTTTTTCGAATTGATGCTGGCGAATCATGCCGCGAGTATCGCGACCATGGCTGCCCGCTTCAGAACGAAAACATGGCGTATGACAGGCAAATTTGATCGGTAGAACACTGTCGTCACGAACGATTTCATTGCGCAAAATATTGGTGACAGGCACTTCTGCCGTTGGAATCAGATAAAACTCACGCTCGTCATTAAGCTTGAACAAATCATCCTCAAACTTGGGAAGCTGTCCAGTTCCGTACAGCGACTCACGGTTAACCACGTAAGGCACGTAGACCTCATCGTAACCATGTTCGCCAACATGAGTGTTGAGCATGTATTGAGTTAACGCCCTGTGTAAGCGAGCAACCCCACCATGCATCACAGAAAAGCGTGAACCGGTTAGCTTGGAGGCTGTATCGAAATCTAGGCCATTGAGGCTCGCCCCCAGATCAACGTGATCCTTAATATCAAAATCAAACTCACGTGGCTCACCCCAGCGACGAATCTCTACATTATCCTCTTCATCACTACCGGCGGGCACTTCATCAGCTGGAATATTGGGAATTTCACTCAAGATACGCTCGAGCTTTGCCTGCACCTCATGCAGCTGACCTTCAGCTTCAGAAAGCTGTTGCTTTAAGTCATCAACCTCTTTTAGCAAAGGTGCAATATCTTCCCCAGCGGCCTTGGCTTTACCAATACCTTTTGATCGAGTGTTGCGCTCCTGCTGCAGATTTTCAGTTTTCACCTGAATGGCTTTGCGCTCATCGTCCAGCTGAATCAACGTTTGTAGATCCAGCTCATACCCTTTAAGCGCAAGGGCTTTCTGAGTATCTTCGGGCGCAGTTCGAATAAATTTCGGGTCAAGCATAGTAATAAACCAATTTATAAAAGTCGTAAGGTACAGTGAATGCCAGCAGCTACCGCTGCAATACACGCGGCCACGCTCGCAACGACGTAAATTGCGGCTAGTTGCGCGTGTCCATTTTGCCAAAGAGTTACCGCATCGAGGGCAAAAGTGGAAAAGGTTGTAAAGGCCCCAAGAAATCCCGCCATCAGCCAATTGCGCAGCTCAGGAGCGATTACTCCTTTTTCAATGATCAGCACGTAGCAGATGCCAATCAATAGGGAACCGACAATATTGACGCTAAACGTCGCGAGAGGAAACCGATTCGCCAGTATAGGAAATGTATACAGGGTAACGCCATAGCGTCCCATTGCGCCTAGGGCTCCCCCTAGGGCTACAGCCAACCAGGTCATAGTTCTCGGCTTCCTGTCATTGAATTTTCGTTGAATTTCGAATCAATCTTCGTAGCGACGCCAATCGCTCTGTTCATCTAGCGTATTCAAATAACGCAGTTTATCGCCAATCTTTTTCTCTAGGCCACGATCGACTGGACGATAGTAGCTCCTAGACGCGATATCTTCTGGGAAATAACACTCTCCAGCGGCATAACCGCCAGGCTCATCATGGGCATAGCGATATTCAGCGCCGTACTCCATGGATTTCATCAGCTGAGTCGGCGCATTGCGCAAATGCAAAGGCACGTCATGGCTGGGCATGGATTTTACATCCGCCATAGCTTCGTTGAAAGCCTTATATACAGCATTGCTCTTAGGTGCCGCCGCCAAATAAACTAACGCTTGGGCAATGGCCAGCTCTCCTTCCGGACTGCCTAGCCGCTCTTGTGTTTCCCACGCATTCAAGCAAATCTGCAACGCTCGGGGATCGGCATTGCCTATATCTTCGCTGGCCATTCTCACCACACGACGGGCAATATAAAGAGGATCACATCCACCATCGAGCATTCTCGCCAACCAATAGAGTGCGCCATCGGCACTAGAACCACGGACTGACTTGTGCAGTGCTGAGATTTGCTCGTAGAACAGGTCACCATCTTTATCGAAGCGACGGACATCGTTGGCGAGTATTTCTTCAACAATACTCTCTGTAATCAACCACCGGCCATCCACTTCATCGGCGAGGTCGGCTGCGATTTCAATAAGGTTCAGTGCCTTTCGCCCATCCCCATCGGCTGCATGAGCCAGCGTACTGACGAGATCCTGATCGATGTGTAGCTCGCGCTCACCTAAGCCACGCTCAGAGTCGGCCAAGGCGCCATTGATCATTTGACATAGATGACCGTGTTCCAGCCCTCGCAGCACATACACCCGCGACCGAGATAAGAGCGCATTATTCAAAGAAAAGGAGGGATTTTCCGTGGTCGCGCCGATAAAAATAACCGTACCATCTTCAACAAAAGGTAAAAACGCATCTTGCTGGGCCTTGTTGAATCGATGCACCTCATCGACAAACAGCAGCGTCTTGCGACCAGACTGCTGCTTCAGTTGCTGTGCGTTGGAGACCGCAGCCCTAATGTCCTTTACCCCTGCTAATACCGCCGAAACTGTTTCAAAATGGGCATCAGAAATCTCGGCAATCATCCTTGCCATTGAGGTTTTACCGACGCCTGGCGGCCCCCACAACACCATTGAATGCAACTGCTTGCGAACAATCGCTTCTCGCAATGGTTTGCCCGGGCCAAACAAATGCTCTTGCCCGACATACTCATCGGGGTGACGAGGACGCATTTTGGCGGCCAACGGCTGATAGGCCGGCTCCGCAAAAAGATCATTCATTGAAAAAGACGTCTGCCCCCACTGGAGGCTCAAACTGAAAGCGCTCAAGCGGCAAAGATTCAGCGCGCACAACTTGCTCGAGATCAAATTCCGTTGTCTGACCAAAACCATCTAGAATCGTCATGGCCTTTAGCAAACCGGCGTCAAACACTAAGTCCAATCGCTGAAAATTGTTATCCCCATCCACCGGGCGCAAGGTGTAGTGATTCGCCTTTGTCGAACTGACTTGGTATTGGCGTTTCAACTCGGCCAAGTCACCAGAGAATATCACCGCAGGCGTTTGCGTCAGCTGTGCAGACACTCTCGATACTGTGACCTGCTCAAGATCAGGATCATACATCCACAGGCTAGTGCCATCGGTGGTCAACAACTGAGGAAAGGGCTCCAACGTTTCCCAGCGCAACAAGCCCGGTCGCTGCATTAAAAAGCTACCCGATGATTCACTGAGCAACTCACCTTCGGAACTCGACTGACGCTGTGAAAACTGTCCAGACAAAGTCACCAAAGGTTGTAGCTGAGCCACCAACGCCCCCGATGCATCAGCCACACTGTCGCTTTCTGCATGGCCGGAAACAGACAAGCTCATCAGCAATATTAACGACAATGCGGCCTTGAGAGGACTGACAACAGAAACCATAAATGACACTTGCATAAACTCTCTCGATCAATGTTTGGGGGGTGCCGGTGCAAGCACTTCACGGCCACCATTGGCCCCCATTTCTGTGACGACACCCGCCGCTTCCATGGTTTCTATTAACCTTGCCGCGCGATTGTAGCCAACACGTAATTTACGCTGCACGGAGGAAATTGAAGCCTTGCGAGTCTCGGTGACAAATGCAACGGCTTCGTCGTAGAGAGGATCAGACTCATCGTCGCTCTCGCCATCACCCTCTGTCGCCATTCCAGGCACTGGAATACTGTTGGTACTGTCATCGATGACCCCTTCGAGATAGTCAGGTTCTCCTCGACGCTTCCAATCCTCTACTACCGCGTGCACTTCATGATCATCCACAAACGCACCGTGGACACGTAGTGGCACACTAGTGCCCGGCGGTAAGTACAGCATGTCACCATGCCCCAACAACTGCTCTGCTCCGCCTTGATCCAAGATGGTCCGTGAATCGATTTTCGACGACACTTGAAAGCCAATACGGGTGGGCACATTGGCTTTAATCAAGCCGGTAATAACGTCCACCGACGGTCTCTGCGTAGCCAAAATCAAATGAATCCCAGCAGCACGGGCTTTCTGGGCGATTCGCGCGATCAGCTGCTCAACCTTCTTGCCCACAATCATCATCATGTCGGCAAATTCGTCAATAACGATGACAATTGCCGGCAGGGTTTCCAGATCTGGAGCTGTCGCTTCGGCAGAACCCGCCTCAAAATGATCCTCGGGAACCCACAAGGGGTCCTTCATAGGCTCACCGCTTTTGGCAGCATCTTCTACCTTGCGATTAAAACCGGCGAGATTTCGAACGCCAAGTGCCGCCATTAATTTATAGCGGCGCTCCATTTCACCCACACTCCAGCGCAGAGCATTGGAGGCATCTTTCATATCGGTAACAACCGGAGTCAGCAGATGAGGTATGCCTTCATAAATCGACAGCTCCAACATTTTCGGATCAACCAAGATAAGCCGAACATCTTTAGGGGTCGATTTGTACAGTAAACTCAAGATCATGACGTTTACGCCAACAGATTTACCCGACCCAGTTGTACCCGCTACCAACAAGTGCGGCATTTTGGCCAAGTCTGCAACAATAGGCTCGCCGGAAATGTCATGCCCCAAAGCCATTGTCAGGGGAGATTTAGAATTATCGTAAACATCCGACGCCAACACCTCGCTCAAACGCACCATTTCGCGATGTTCGTTAGGTATCTCGATGCCAACCACTGACTTTCCGGGAATAACTTCGACCACCCGTACACTGATAACGGCGAGAGATCGAGCCAAATCCTTCGCCAGATTGGTGATTCGACTAGCCTTTACTCCAGGAGCCGGCTGTAATTCGAATCGAGTAACAACAGGTCCCGGCAATACNGACACGACTTCGGCGTCTACATTGAAGTCTTTTAGCTTCAACTCAAGCAAGCGCGACATAGCTTCTAGCGACTCTTTGGAAAACCCTTTGTCACTGGTTTTGTCTGCGGGATCGAGCAGATTGATTGGCGGCAACTCGCCAACCACTGGCGTATCTCCAAACAGCGATGTCTGTTTCTCTTTCTCGACTCGCGGGCTGGGCTTTGCTTTTTTAACCGGCTGCGCGATTTTCGGAGGCACTCTTTCTTTCTGTTTCTCTACCTGACGCTCAATAGCCACTCGACGATCTTTTTGTACCTGTTCCACTTTTTGCTTTTCGGCTTTTTCTGCCTGAAGTTTCCGCCAGCGTGCAGCACCGGCATCTATAACCTGCAGAGTCATGCGTCCGAGACTGTCCATTAGCGAAAACCAAGAAAGGTCTGTGAATACCGTAATGCCAAACAAAAAAACTGCCAGTAGCAGCAATGTCCCGCCGTTATAACTGAAAGCCGCTTCGACCCCTTCGGCCACTCCTGCCCCTAACACTCCACCATTGGAGAATGGCAATATTGATTCGACTCCGAAATAGAGGCTGGTCATAGCAGTAGTTGTGAGCATGACTAAGATGAAGCCCACGCAACGAAGCCCGAAGATAACTGGGTCAAAGGGTGCTGGGTTGCTTCGCTCACGAAACACCAGCCATGCCCGATAGGCAATCAGCACAGGAAACAAGAAGGACATGTAGCCAAACAGCGAAAAGAAAACATCCGAAATCCACGCGCCGAAGGCACCTCCGGCATTTTGAATATCGGCTGAACCGGTTTTTGACCATCCGGGATCTGCCGGTGAGTAAGTTACCAGCGCCATGATCAAGTACAGACACACAGCCACCAACCCAATCAAGGCTCCCTCTTTCAAAATTCTCAGGGGTACGGCCTGTCCATCGGTAGCATTTGCCGCGGAAGTAGTATTATTGGTTTTCAACACATCACCCGATTTGACTCGCCCCGGCAAAACTCAGGGCCCAGTATTTATGACATTTATAGGTTCTGCATTCTAGCATCAAATATTCCAATAATGACGGCGCTTCATTCTCAAATCGACTAATAGCGTAGATTTATAAGCCAGAGTTTAATCACCGGAAGTTAACCCCCCATGAACAACGCATAAGCCTTCGACGCATTGGCTGATTCTTAATCACCTGATACCAAACCATTCGCCGGCACCCAAAATAGATTTCCTCTATGCCCCTAAATAGTTAAAGCTACTAGTGATCTCACACAGTTTTCCCTATTATTAGCCCACTTTTCTTTTGGTCGATTTAGGAACCTTTCATGAGTGACGTTCAGCATCATCAGGTCATTATCTTGGGCTCTGGCCCTGCGGGATACACCGCAGCCGTATACGCAGCCCGCGCCAACCTAAAACCCGTTGTTATCACGGGCATGCAGCAAGGCGGGCAGCTGACCACAACCACCGAAGTGGAAAACTGGCCCGGCGGCGCACCAGACCTTCAGGGACCAGATTTAATGGTTCAGATGCAACAACACGCCGAACGATTCGACACTGAGATCATCTTTGACCATATTCATGAAACTGATCTTTCACAGCGCCCCTTCACTCTTAAGGGCTCTAACACTTATACCTGTGATGCTCTTATCATTTGTACGGGAGCCTCGGCACAGTATTTAGGTCTGCCATCTGAAGAGGCATTCATGGGTAAAGGCGTAAGTGCTTGCGCCACCTGTGATGGTTTCTTTTATCGCAACCAAAAAGTCGCGGTTGTTGGTGGCGGTAATACCGCTGTTGAAGAAGCCCTTTATCTGTCCAACATCGCCTCAGAAGTGACCCTAATTCACCGTCGCGACAAACTCCGTTCGGAGAAAATTCTGCAAGATAAGATTCTGGCTAAAGCGGAAAGCGGCAACATCAACATCATATGGGATCACACCTTAGATGAAGTCTTGGGTGACGACTCAGGCGTAACCGGATTACGCATAAAAAGCACTAAAGATGACAGCACCCAACAGGTCGAAGCTGCTGGGGTATTCATCGCCATCGGTCACAAACCCAATACCGACATCTTTGCCGATCAGGTTGAGATGAAAGATGGCTACATCATCATCAACAGCGGGCTCAACGGAGAGGCAACCGCCACAAGCGTACCCGGTGTCTTTGCTGCGGGCGACGTGGCCGACAATGTCTACCGCCAAGCGATCACCTCCGCAGGTGCTGGCTGCATGGCAGCACTTGATGCTGAAAAATTCCTAGACGATCAATAGTCGAGATACAGGTGTTAACCCTTGTGGATTAGCGCCTGTTCTTCAGTCCCGCTCTTCGTATGTCACAGCTAGCTTGGCTCGAACCAGATTCACTCGACTTTCCTCCCACCGACACAGCCTTAGAGGACCCCAATGGACTCTTGGCGGCTGGAACTACTTTATCCTGCGAACAACTTATCGCTGCCTACCAACAGGGCATATTTCCGTGGTTTGAAGACGGACAACCGGTTCTCTGGTGGTCCCCCTCTCCTCGCCTCGTGCTTCTACCCGAGGAGCTGCACATTTCTAAAAGCATGAAGAAACTGCTCAAAAAGAGTGAATTCGAGGTAACCACAGACCTAGCCTTCGATGAAGTAATCCACCATTGCGCGGCCCCTAGGCCTGACCAACAAGGCACCTGGATTACTGAAGAAATCAGCGAAGCCTATCAAGAAATGCATGCCAGGGGGCTTGCTCATTCGGTGGAGGTTTGGCAAAACGATGAATTGGTTGGCGGTCTCTACGGGATTGCGATGGGGCAGATTTTTTTTGGAGAATCCATGTTTGCCCTTACCGCCAACGCTT
This sequence comes from Cellvibrionaceae bacterium, assembly GCA_002707785.1. Taxonomy (GTDB): domain Bacteria; phylum Pseudomonadota; class Gammaproteobacteria; order Pseudomonadales; family Cellvibrionaceae; genus Pseudomaricurvus. Next base: position 57,263 of record PANW01000039.1, read on the forward strand.
CTAAATACGGCTTCATTTACCTGATTCGAGCGCTAAAGCAACTAAACTACAAGCTTATAGACTGCCAAGTACACACAAACCATTTGGCGAGCTTAGGCGCGAAAGAAATTCCGCGCCACGACTTCGAGAATTACCTGTTAAACTTCATCAAAGAGGGCTCGTTAACCGCAGAGTGGCCCAAAGACCTCTCTCGTGAGCAGCCCATCAACTTGAGCAACAGCAAATAAGGTTTTGGCATGACAGATTTAGCCAATATTCGATTGTTTGCCACCCACCCGCACGGTTGTAGCTACCTAGAAGAAAAAGAAGCTACCACCGTCTTTGTCGACCCCAAGCAAGAAATCGACGCCACACTTTACGGCGTTCTATCCGATCAAGGCTTTCGACGCAGCGGCGCCCATCTCTACCGCCCCCATTGCAACAATTGCAAAGCTTGCGTCCCCGCCCGAGTACCAGCACATCTTTTCAAACCAAATCGCAACCAACGCAAATGCTGGAACCGAAACAAAGACATCATCGTTAATAGCACCAGACACCGAACAGATGAGCAGTACGCACTCTACGAGCGTTACATCAATCAACGCCACGCGGATGGCGACATGTACCCCCCCAGCAGAGAGCAGTTCGATAGCTTCCTCACGTCGGAATGGGGGGTGACGGAATACTTGGAATTCCGCACATCAAGCAAGCTAATTGCGGTGGCGGTATGCGACAGACTGCATAACGGTTACTCCGCCGTTTACACCTACTTTGACCCAGAAGAGCACAAACGTAGCCTAGGGGTCTACGCCGTACTCTGGCAACTGGAATTGGTTAAGCAGCTTGGCCTTAACAACCTGTATTTGGGGTACTGGATTAAAGAATGCCAAAAAATGAACTACAAAACCGACTACAGNCCGTTGGAGCTGCTCACAGAGAATCGTTGGATTAGGATAAGTTAAGCCAGCACTTGGCTCTCCGGACGTTTTCAGGCACAATTCACGCCTGCTCAAATCTGGGCACTAAAGACTGTAGCCACTTGAGGACGTTGCCGAATGGCAAAAGAAGATAATTTAGAAATGGAAGGGGAAGTCATCGACACCCTACCGAACACCACTTTCCGCGTAAAGCTAGAAAATGGCCACGTGGTCATTGCTCACATTTCCGGCAAAATGCGTAAAAACTACATTCGCATCCTGACCGGCGATAAAGTTAAAGTAGAACTAACCCCCTACGACCTGAGCAAAGGACGCATTACCTACCGCGCCCGCTAATCACTCGGTTCAGAGCCAAGCCCTCACAGCAATAATCTGCCCGACATCTAACGTCAGGCAAATCGCACCGAGGGCTACGCCATCTCCTCCACTTGCACGCACAGCTCTCCATCTTCGACAACAACATCTACGACTCCACCACTGACCGAAAGATCACCGAATAGTACCGCCTCTGCCAATGGCTTTTTGAGTTTCTCTTGAATAAGTCGAGCCATGGGACGAGCACCCATTTTTTCGTCATACCCATTGATTGCCAGCCAGTTCCTAGCCTCCTCCGAGACATTCAAGCTCACTCGCTTGTCGTCTAGCTGCGACTGTAGCTGAACAAGGAACTTGTCAACCACGGTTTTAATCACCTCAAGATCCAAGGCACCAAACTGAATAATTGAATCCAAGCGATTGCGAAATTCCGGAGTGAACATTTTCTTGATCATCTCCATGCCATCTGTAGAGTGATCCTGACGCTTAAAACCAATCGAAGCACGACTCATTTCTTCTGCACCGGCATTGGTCGTCATCACCAGAATGACGTTGCGGAAATCAGCTTTGCGACCATTATTGTCTGTCAGAGTCCCGTGATCCATTACCTGCAACAGCAGGTTAAAGACTTCAGGGTGCGCTTTTTCTATCTCATCAAGCAAAACCACGCTGTGAGGATGTTTAGTCACCGCATCAGTCAACAACCCACCCTGATCGAATCCTACATAACCGGGAGGTGCACCGATCAAACGTGAAACCGTATGGCGCTCCATGTACTCGGACATGTCAAATCGAACCAGCTCAACACCCATGGTGGTCGCCAATTGCTTGCAGAGCTCTGTCTTGCCAACCCCGGTAGGCCCGGAAAAGAGAAAAGAGCCAATGGGTTTATCGGCGACATTGAGACCTGCACGAGACAGCTTAATCGAGGTGGACAACGCCTCAATCGCTTCATTCTGACCAAATACCGTCATTTTTAGATTTTCATCTAAATTACGCAGCTGATCTCGATCCGATGAGGAGACACTTTTCGGCGGAATTCTGGCAATTTTTGCAACGATCGCCTCAATATCTGGAACACCAATGACTTTTTTACGCTTAGATGCGCTCAACAGTTGCTGATAAGCACCTGCCTCGTCTATCACATCTATCGCCTTATCCGGCATAAAACGGTCTGGTATATATCGCTCAGACAATTCAGCGGCGGCTTTCAATGCGGTATCGGTATAGCGAAGGCTGTGATGCTCTTCAAACCGGCTTTTGAGCCCCTTGAGAATCAAATAAGTGTCATCAACACTCGGCTCGTTCACATCCACCTTCTGAAAGCGCCTAGAAAGTGCGCGATCTTTCTCGAAAATGCCGCGATACTCTTGGAATGTAGTAGAGCCCACACAGCGCAGATCACCAGAAGTTAACAGCGGCTTCAATAAATTCGAGGCATCCATAACTCCGCCCGAAGCAGCTCCAGCCCCTATAATTGTGTGGATTTCATCAATAAAGAGCACCGCATGATCTTGTTTCTTTAGCTCTGCAAGAAGCCCCTTAAAACGCTTCTCGAAATCGCCTCGGTATTTGGTTCCGGCGAGTAAAGCCCCCAAATCCAAGGAATAAACCACGCTAGCAGCCAAGACCTCGGGCACATCACCATCAACGATACGCTTTGCCAAGCCCTCGGCAATAGCCGTTTTACCAACTCCCGACTCACCCACCAATAGAGGGTTATTTTTGCGACGCCGAGTCAAGATCTGACTCACGCGTTCAACTTCGCTCTGGCGCCCCACCAAGGGATCGATGCGGCCAAGCATGGCCTCTTCATTTAAGTTAGTGGCGTAAGCTTCTAACGGACTTTGCGACTGAGCGTCGCCGCCTAAGCTAGCATCTTCACTAGAATCATGAGATGGCTCATCGTGATGATCGTCGTGCCCTGCAACCTTAGAGATGCCATGAGTAATGAAATTCACCACATCGATACGGGCAACACTCTGCTGCTTAAGATAGTAGACCGCCTGACTCTCCTGTTCAGAAAAGATCGCGACGAGCACATTGGCACCTGTAACTTCTTTCTTACCGGAGGATTGCACATGGAATACCGCGCGCTGCAATACTCGCTGAAAACCAAGCGTTGGCTGAGTTTCGCGCTCAGTTTCGCTCTCTGGAATCAAGGGGGTAGTCGAGTCGACAAACTCGATTAAATCCTTGCGAAGAATATTCAAGTCTGCCCCACACGCCCTTAGCACGCTTGCAGCAGAGTCATTGTCAATCAGCGCGAGCAATAAATGCTCCACCGTCATAAATTCATGGCGCTTGGATCGCGCGCCTTTAAAGGCAAGATTTAAGGTAACTTCTAAATCCTTGCTCAGCATTGGCTATCACCCCTAAAGCAATGGTTCAATTTACAGAGAATTACTCGTCATCCTCTACTGCTTCGATCTCACAAAGCAACGGATGTTCATTCTCTTTGGCAAATTCATTAACCTGTGCAGCTTTTGTTTCAGCGATATCTCGAGTAAACACCCCACATACCGCCTTTCCTTTGGTATGAACCGTAAGCATTACGCTAGTAGCCTGCTCTCGGTTCATGCTGAAAAACACCTCCAACGTCTCAACAACGAACTCCATTGGAGTATAGTCGTCATTGAGCAGTACGACCTTATACATCGACGGCCGCTTCAACTGGGGCTTGGCCTCTTCTAACGCAACCCCCATGTCATCAGCATAGTCCGCATCGTCGTCATCTACACTTAATCTTAGTTTAAGATTGTTCAGATTACCCATTTGAAATATCGCCCACACCCTCGTAAAAACGTTTAAATATGCGCCATAAAGCACACAAAGAAAGCAAGTTGATCACTTTTATTTCTTGACTTGAAAAAACAGGTTCGATATAAGATCAAGAACTTCCAAGGAAGTAGAGGGAGTATAACGCTATAGCTCGGTTGAATGTATCCAATAATGCGCCCTCTAGCGCAATCACATTCCCCCCTGCACCAAAGCGGACAACAACAATAACGAAAAAACGCCACCTAGGGCCCTTGTAAGGAATCAGAGCCATGCCAACAGGTACAGTCAAGTGGTTTAACAACGCAAAAGGCTACGGATTCATCCTGCCCGATGAAGGCGGAGAAGATCTGTTTGCGCACTACTCATCCATCGAAATGGAGGGCTACAAAACCCTCAAAGCAGGACAGGTTGTGACTTTCGATATTATAGCGGGCAGCAAGGGTCAGCACGCCACCAACATTCAGCTGCCCAGCAAGATTAATAGCGACACCCCTCAAAACGCCAGTACACCTGAAGCCGTGACTAGCTAGCTCACATACTAGGGCGGGAAGCAAAACTCACTCGGAAAGCCGTATCAGTAAGCACAAAAAAGCCCAGCATAAGCTGGGCTTTTTGCTAGATTTCAGCAAGCTAAAACTCAGCGTTTCGACAAACCATCAATCAGTGCGTTAAAAGTTGCACTAGGGCGCATGGAGCTAGCCGCCTTAGCTTCATCCGGACGGAAATACCCATCCAACTCAATGGCACTGCCCTGCACGTCATTCAGTTCGCGAACCACTTGCTTTTCACAAGCCTCAAGCTCTTTGGCAAGCTCAGAGAATTGCGCCTTGAGCTCGGCATCCTGATCCTGCTCAGCCAAAGCCCTGGCCCAATACATAGCCAAGTAAAAGTGACTGCCGCGATTATCAAGCTCATTCACTTTGCGCGATGGCGACTTGTTATTATCCAAAAACATACCGTTGGCAACATCTAGAGTATCAGCCAGCACTTGAGCCTTGGACATGTCAAAAGTGTGCGCTAGATGAGCAAAGGATTCTGACAAGGCCAAAAATTCGCCCAGTGAATCCCAGCGTAAATGCCCTTCCTCTACGAATTGCTGAACATGTTTTGGAGCCGAACCACCCGCGCCCGTTTCAAACAATCCACCGCCATTCATCAACGGTACAATAGACAACATCTTGGCGCTGGTACCCAGCTCAAGAATTGGGTAAAGGTCAGTCAAGTAATCGCGCAGCACATTGCCAGTCACAGAAATGGTGTCCTCTCCGCGACGAATACGCTCAAGAGAGAAGCGAGTAGCTTCGACTGGGGACATAATATAGATCTGTAAGTCTTGCGTATCGTGCTCCTGCAGATACACCTCAACCTTCTGAATTAATTCGGCGTCGTGTGATCGATTCTTGTCGAGCCAGAAAACCGCAGGAGTGGAAGTGGTGCGCGCACGATTAACGGCCAGCTTAACCCAATCGCGGATAGGCGCATCTTTCACTTTACACATGCGGAAAATATCGCCCTTTTCCACTTCCTGCTCAAGCAAAACGTTTTCACTAGCATCAACAATCTGAATGCGCCCGCGCCCTGGAGACAGGAACGTCTTGTTGTGAGAACCGTACTCTTCCGCTTTTTTGGCCATCAAACCAACATTGGACACGCTGCCCATGGTTTTCGGGTCGTAAGCGCCATTGAGCTTACAGTCATCAATAACTGCCTGATAGATACCGGCATAACAGCGATCTGGAATCACCGCTTTGGTATCGTGCAGTTGGCCGTCAGGCCCCCACATCTTGCCCGAGTCGCGAATCATCGCAGGCATAGAGGCGTCAACGATAATATCGCTAGGCACATGCAGATTGGTAATACCCTTATCTGAATTCACCATTGCCATCTCTGGACGCTTGGCATAACAAGCTGCGATATCCGCTTCGATTTCAGCCTGCTGCTCTGGGCGAAGATATTGCATCTTGGCGTAAACATCCCCGATACCATTGTTAACATCAACACCTAGATTTTCGAACACCTCTTGATGCTTCTGGAAAACAGGCTTGTAGTACTGTTTGACTGCATGACCAAACATGATCGGATCAGAGACTTTCATCATGGTCGCCTTCAAGTGCAGAGAGAAAAGTATCTCCTGCTGTTTGGCGTCCTCAATTTCGCGCTCCAAAAAGTTATTTAGGGCGGCAATGCTCATGACCGCGCTATCGATAACCTCACCCACCAATACCGGTGTCTTTTTACGCAAAACTTTTATCTTGCCATTATCACCAATGTAGCGAATAACAACACTGCCCTTTTTCTCAACAACGGTAGATTTTTCGCTACCGTAGAAATCGCCGTAAGTCATGTGAGCGACGTGAGACTTGGAATCGGGAGACCACTTGCCCATGCGATGGGAATTTTTCTTGGCGTAAGCTTTCACTGAAGCAGCCGCGCGACGATCTGAGTTACCCTCACGCAACACCGGGTTTACTGCACTGCCTTTTACTTGATCGTAAAGCGACTTAATTCGCTTTTGCTCGGCATCGGCTGGCTCTTCAGGGTAATCAGGGAGTTTGTAGCCTTTACTTTGCAGCTCTTTGATCGCAGCGTTCAGCTGCGGAACCGAGGCGCTAATGTTCGGTAGTTTCACGATATTAGCAGCCGGCGTCTCAGCCAAATCACCCAACTCGGCCAAGTCATCAGCAATACGCTTATCTTCTGGCAGAAACTCTGATAAATTCGCCAGAATACGCGCAGCGAGAGAAATGTCTCGGGTCTCAACAGAGATCTCAGCTTGGTCGGCAAACGCCTGAACGATGGGAAGCAAGGAATAGGTGGCGAGGGCTGGAGCCTCATCGGTGAGGGTATAAATAATCTTCGGCGTTTCGTTTGACATTTTTTCTCCCATACGTCATTTAATTTGCTTTTCCAATGAGCCAGCCTTGATGACTTTTGGTCCTCAGGCCCTCATTTGCGCGGCGAATTCTATCAGAATATCAGTCATTTAGGTAGTAAAATTACATCATGCATATAACAAACTGGTTACAAGCCTCGTGAGTACAGTCATTCTTCTTAACAAGCCGTTTCAGGTTCTCAGTCAATTTCAAGATGCAGAAGGTCGCCCGACACTAAAACATCTACTGCCCAATCGGCCNGNATTCTACCCCGCCGGCAGACTCGATCACGACTCCGAAGGACTGCTACTGCTGACTGACGACGGCGCACTCCAGCACTTCATTTCAGATCCGCAACACAAACAACCCAAAACCTATTGGGCGCAGGTTGAAGGCATACCCGCAGCCGAGGCGCTGGCCAAATTTGAGCGCGGTCTCACCTTAAAAGACGGCAAGACAAAGCCCGCAAAGTGCCGCGCCATCGAAGAGCCAGAGCAGCTCTGGGAGCGCACCCCCGCCATCAGGGAGCGCAAGAACATTCCCACGCAATGGCTTGAAATCACCCTCACTGAGGGCCGCAATCGACAAGTTCGGCGCATGACGGCAGCCATCGGACACCCTACGCTAAGACTTATTCGATACAAAATTGGCTCATGGAGCTTAGACAAGCTGCAGCCGGGCGAGCATCGCACGGAAAACGTACATTTACCGGCAGCCGCAGCCACAAAACCCCGCAAAGCAAACTCGAACAGGCGCAACAGAAAGGGCTCGCACCACCACAAACCCAAAAGAACCTAAACCTCTTTTGTTGCTAAACTACAAAATCACCCGCTGACACTACAAGAAATATAGACCAACTATGCGAAACAACCTGCCTCACGCCACCGTCGCGACCATTATTGAAAGCCGTGGACGATACCTTTTGGTGAAAGAAAGTCGCGACGGAAAGATTGTCTACAACCAGCCGGCAGGACATATCGAAAACGGCGAGAGCATTACAGAGGCCGCCATACGAGAGACCCGAGAAGAAACCGGCTGGATCGTAGTGCCTACCCGGGTAGCGGGCCTTTGCACCTACCACGCCCCCAATGGCACCAGCTACCTGCGCACAACGCTCATCGCTGAGCCCATAGAAGAAATTGCCGGAGCAACACTGGATAGCGGCATCATTGGCGCAGAATGGCTGGATTACGAAGAAATCCTACTGATCGAAGACCAGCTTCGCAGCCCCGTGGTCAAGCGTGTCATCGACGATTACCGACTGGGAATTTCCTACCCGTTGGAACTGATCTCCGAGCANGGGTAGAATGCGCGNACAAACCAGCCAACAATTGTGGAAACCAGCTTGAACACGCCCTCCTCAACCACCTCTCCCAAAGACACCACAGTCATCGTCGGAATGTCCGGCGGGGTTGACTCCTCCGTTGCCGCCCTACTGCTGATCGAGCAAGGCTTTCAAGTTGAGGGGCTATTCATGAAAAATTGGGACGAGGACGACGGCACTGATTATTGCACCGCCAAGGATGACCTCGCCGACGCGGAGGTCGTCTGCCAAAAACTAGGCATTAAGCTGCATACCGCAAACTTTGCCGGCGAATACTGGGACAACGTATTTGAACACTTCCTCGAAGAGTATCAGGCGGGACGCACTCCCAACCCCGACATACTCTGCAACCGAGAAATCAAATTCAAAGTGTTTCTCGACTACGCAAAGGTCCTTGGCGCCGATTACATTGCCACCGGCCACTATGTGCGAAAAGCCGTCGATAGCGATGGGCATACCCTGCTACTGAAGGGGCTCGATAATAACAAAGACCAAAGTTACTTCCTGCATGCCGTTGGCGAGGCTGAGTTCGCCAAATCCCTGTTTCCTGTAGGTGAGCTGGAAAAACCCGAAGTTAGACGTCTCGCCCAGGAGCACGACCTAATCACGCACAACAAAAAAGACAGCACCGGTATCTGCTTTATCGGCGAAAGGCGATTTAAAGATTTCTTGCAACAGTACCTGCCTGCTCAGCCGGGCAATATTGTCGACGATCAGGGTAACAAAATCGGCCAACACGTCGGCCTTATGTATCACACCATTGGCCAGCGCCAAGGACTGGGCATAGGCGGCCTAAAAGGTGCCGGCGACGCGCCCTGGTATGTTGCAAAAAAAGATCTCACCCGCAATGAGCTCATTGCCGTTCAGGGTAAGAATCACCCACTGCTGCTCAGCGACGGGTTGATAGCCGCTCAGACCCATTGGATCAACACCCCTCCCGGCACCGAGCAAATTCGATGCATGGCCAAAACCCGTTATCGCCAGCCCGATCAAGCTTGCACTGTAACGATTGCGAACGACCAACTAAAAGTCATGTTTGATGAGCCCCAGAGAGCGATCACACCCGGCCAATCTGTTGTTTTCTACCAAGGCGACACCTGTCTTGGTGGCGGCGTCATTGAAGCTGCCCTGCAGTCCCACTCTACCGACACCACACAATCGGCAGCAGAACAAGCCACGGCTAAATGAAGCCAGCAAACATTTGGCCCAGCCCCACAAGGAATTGATTTTTTTGAGTAAGAACTGGAATGACACAACACTAGCGCTAGCCGGCGTCTTTCAAGCCGCTGCCTTAGTCGAGCAACTGGCGAAAACTGGCTATATCCCTAGCGAACCGCAGACCACCTCAATCAACAGCCTCTTTGTGGCAAACCCAGAGTCCGCAGAGGCCGTGTATGGGGGTGGCAGCAAAGGCCTTGAGCTCGGCCTAAAGGTCATGAGTGACCTATTGAACCACCACCAGAACCGAGACTATCCTGACACCCTCCGCTATGTTCTAGGCATATTGCACCTGCAGAAAAAGATGATGGCGCGCAAAGACATGCTTGAGCTAATCGGCTCGAGACTGGAGCAGAGCGGACGCCAGGCCGAACACTTCGGCACCACCCATGAAAACGTGCTTTCCAGCGTCGGCAGCATTTACGCCGACACCATCAGCACATTCAAATTTCGCATTCAAGTCACTGGCGATTTTAGCTACTTACAACAAACCCGCGTCGCCAATCAGGTGAGAGCCCTGCTGCTTTCGGGCATCCGCTCAGCAACTTTGTGGCGTCAAGTGGGTGGCAAGCGCTGGCACATAATTTTCTCTCGCAAGCGTCTATCTGAGTGCGCAGACACACTTCTGCGCCTGTAGAAAAGTAAGGCCTAGCGTTCGGAATTCCGGTATGATGACGGCCTCAAAAATTTCCCCTTTAAACTCTCACTGATTGAATGGTTCTAACGACTATGGTTTCTACAACAATGGAGCTCTCTGCACTTTCCGCGGTATCACCTATCGATGGCCGCTATGGCAGTAAAACCGCCGACTACCGCAGTATATTCAGCGAATTCGGCCTAATTCGCTGTCGCGTGGAGGTTGAAATCCGCTGGCTGCAGAAACTGTCCCAACACGAAGGTGTTGCCGAGGTGCCCGCGTTCTCTGAAGCCACCAATACTCAGCTCGACAAGATTGTCGACAACTTCAGCGAGACTGATGCCGCCCGCATTAAAGAAATAGAAAGCACCACCAATCACGACGTCAAAGCCGTCGAATATTTCATCAAAGAACAATTCAAAGACAACGCCGAACTGCAAGCGGTCACCGAATTCGTTCACTTTGCCTGCACATCTGAAGACATCAACAACCTTTCTCACGCACTGATGCTGCGAGATGGCCGTGACCAAGTATTGCTGCCCCAAGCACAGAAAATCATCGATGCCATCAGCGCCATGTCTCATGAGTTCGCTGAAGATCCGATGCTGTCTCGCACCCACGGACAAACCGCCTCCCCCACCACGGTAGGCAAAGAAATGGCGAACGTTGCCGCTAGACTGCGCCGCCAATACCAGCAAATTGAGCGCGTGGAGTTGCTCGGCAAAATCAATGGCGCGGTAGGCAACTATAACGCTCACCTGTCTGCCTACCCGCTAGTTGACTGGCAGGCCAACGCCAATGATTTTGTCAACAGCCTTGGCCTAAGCTGGAACCCCTACACCACACAGATAGAGCCACACGATTACATCGCCGAGCTATTCGACGCAATCGCGCGCTTTAACACCATCCTGATCGACTTTGATCGCGATGTTTGGGGCTACATCTCTCTGGGCTATTTCAAACAAAAAACCATCGCTGGTGAAGTAGGCTCATCCACCATGCCGCACAAAGTTAATCCGATTGACTTCGAGAACTCCGAGGGCAACCTAGGCCTCGCAAACGCTGTTTTCAACCACTTGGCAGCCAAGCTTCCGGTTTCACGCTGGCAGCGCGACCTAACTGACTCTACCGTGTTGCGTAATATGGGCGTTGGTTTTGGGTACAGCAGCATCGCCTACGCCTCCACCCAGAAGGGCATCGGAAAGCTTGAGATCAATCGCGCTCGCCTAGAAGAAGACCTAGACAACAGCTGGGAAGTTCTCGCCGAGCCCATCCAGACCATTATGCGTCGCTACGACGTCGCTGAGCCTTACGAAAAACTGAAAGCGCTGACCCGCGGCCAAACCATTAACCGTCAGGTCCTTGCCGACTTCGTAGAAACTTTGGACATCCCAGAAGAAGCGAAAGAATCTATGCGTCAACTGACTCCAGCCAACTACATTGGCAATGCCGTTAGCCAAGCCAAAGACATCTAAACTCTTCACTCGCACAAAAAAAAGGCCACACCGTAATGGTGTGGCCTAGCGCCTCTCCAGCAGCACTACCCGAGCAGCCCTATGAAAATACCGCCACTGACACAACTCGGCCACCTGTCTNTTGAGGAGTTTTTGCGAGATTACTGGCAAAAAAAACCGGTGGTACTTCGCCAGGCAATCCCCGATTTTCAAAGCCCGATTACTGCGGACGAACTCGCTGGCCTTTCGCTCGAAGAAGAGATTGAATCGCGCATTATTCTCGAACACGGCAAGACCCCTTGGGAGCTAAAAAAAGGCCCCTTTGAAGAAAACATCTACACCCAGCTACCACCCAGCCACTGGACGCTGCTGATTCAAGCCGCCGACCACTTCTTGCCAGAAGTCAGCGACCTGCTTGAGCAGTTTCGATTTATTCCCAGTTGGCGACTGGACGACATCATGATCAGTTACGCCGCTCAAGGCGGTAGCGTCGGCCCACACTACGACCAGTACGATGTGTTTCTATTGCAGGCGGGCGGACAGCGCCACTGGCAGATCGGACAACACTGTAACCATAAGACCCCCATCCTTGCCGACACTGAACTGCACATCATCGATAATTTCGAAGTGCAGCAAGAGCACACATTAGCCCCTGGAGACATCCTCTACCTGCCACCGCAAGTCGCCCACTGGGGCACTGCTCTTGACGATGACTGCATCACCTATTCAGTCGGATTTCGCGCCCCNAGCAAAGCCGAAATACTCGAAGAGCTGCTGCAAGAATGCCTCATGGACCTGTCAGAAGACGACCGCTTTTCCGACCCTAATTTGATGCAGCAGAACAATCCTGGACACATCTCTGCCAACAGNCTAAANCAAGTTCAAGACATCTGGCAGAAAGCGTTAAACTCNGACGCNATCAATGAATGGTTTGGCCGATACATGACCCAGCCCAAGTACCCACCAGCCGATATCGACGAGATAAACCCTGAAGAGATTCGCTGGGAACCTGTAGAGCGGTTTCAGCGCAACCCTAGTGCTCGGTTCGCCTACATTGAAAACAATCAAGAACATTGCGATCTGTTTGTGGATGGAGAGAAACTCCCTGCCTCACGCCAGCTGGCAGAAAACCTATGCAGCCAGCAGCACTTTAGCGGCCAAGATCTCAGTGATCTTGCCAGCTGCGACGCTGACACCGACACCGANACCTTAAAGCTGCTCATTGCTGGCGAAAAGCTCGAGCCGGTTGACTGAAGCCCCTCTATTCGCGCACTCTAGTTTTCTGGCGCCGTCATGATCGCTAAGGCCCGAGTATTCACAATACGCACTCTAGCAAAAGCCCGGCAAATCCGAATCATGCAGGCCCCAGTCATCGCAGAGGCGTAAATAAGCACCTTNGAGGAGCCAGAGGTATGCCCGANAGAGATTTGGTCCACGAGCGACCNTCGGAGACTNGCGACACGCTTACGCTGCTNCATAGCCTAGAAGCCTTTCGCAAACATTTACTCAAAAGCCTTAAACAGGGCCACCGCCAACTCGACATCCTCACCAAGGAGCTCGACCCTCGACTCTACGACGATGAACTTATCTGCCAAAGCATCAGCACCCTGGCCCGCCATCACCCTAAGGCCTGCATCCGCCTGTTAATCAAAAANCCAAAGCCTGCCACCCAGTCGCGCCATCGCCTGATTGAGCTTCACAAACGGCTATCCAGTAAAATTCAATGCCGCATGACCAAGACAGAGCTGAAGAACGAAGCCCGTGCCTACGCCATTATCGATNGCACCCAAGTCGTTCTGCAGCACAATGACGGTGACTACGACGGATTTTGTAATACTGACGCCAAACCGGAGGCACGAGCCTTGCTTGAAGAATTCAACTGGCTGTGGGAGCGTCAAAGCGACGTCATAGCTGAACTGAGAACCCTTTCACTCTAAACACGGCGAGCGCAATCCATTAGGTAGAGCTATGACAAGACTAAAANCCCATCACTTCCGCCCCCGCTTCGCATTCGCGCTATTGCTGCTATCGGCAATTTCCGTCGCCAATACTGACAGCATAGAAGTCATCCCCTTAAAACACAGACCTGCCGACCTACTGATACCAACACTGACATCCATTAGCAAAGGCAGCGTCGACATCACAGCGGCCAACAACCAGCTTATTCTGCGAGGAGACGCCGCAGAACTTGCACAACTGCGAGCACTCATCGACGAGCTCGACACCCCTTTGGCGCAATACAAGATTTATGTCAGACAGAACAAGGGACACACCGACAACCAGCGTCACTCGAGCACCAGCTACCGCTCGAAAAGTGAATCAGGAAGCATAAAAATCGGAAAAACNACCTTGGATGGGCGCCCGCTCAAAGACGGGGGGGCGAAAGTCGTTCTTGGCGATTCAAATCAGCGAGTGACCAGCACGATCAAAACCTACTCATCTAACTCTCATCGCAATACCGAACAGAGTGTTAGAGCCATTGAAGGCTATTCAGCTCGCATAGAAACCGGCAAAGAAATCCCCTTTCTGCGCTACGATCACGACTACAACCATGGCCACGTCAGTCGCGACTACAAACCCGTGGTCACCGGGTTTTATGTGACACCCTGGCAATCTGGCAATGACAGCGTCACTCTAGAAATATCCGCGCAGAAACAGCGCCTTGAGCCNAACAACCACCAACGCCTAGACCAGNGNANCCACGGACAAATAGACACNGCCANNTACAGCTCCACCGTCAATGCGCAACTCGGNGAATGGATAAATCTTGGAGCCTCTCTNGAGCGAGGAAACCANAAAGATCGATCCATCGGCAATCGCTACAGCATTCAATCCGGTGACAACTACTCACTCGAACTCAAAATTGAGCGGGTTGGACACTGATGACGCAAGCGCCTCTCACTNGCGACCGGAGTCATCCCAAGGACAGGATTTCACCAAAGTCTGACACACACAGAACGGGATCGTAGGGTTTGAGTCTGTCCACGTGATGAGCACCGTAATCCACAGCGATTCTAGCCACTTCTGCTCGGCGAGCCATCTCCATATCAAACTCGGTATCCCCAACCATCACCATCTGCTCCCGCTCAACCGCGAACTCTCTCTGCAGCTCATGCAGCATTTTGGGGTGAGGCTTGGAGGCTGTTTCATCGGCACANCGAGTCCCGTGAAAAAAGTCCTGCCACTGCAAATTATGAAGCACCCTGTCTAGGCCAGCACGGCTCTTGCCGGTCGCCACTGCGATACGATGCCCTCGATGCAGNAATTCATCGAGGGTTTCTTCGACGTTAGGAAAGAAACTAGAAGGCTGCTGATCAGCCGCAATGAAGATATTTGAGTAAGACGCCCGCATGGCCTCCACCCCTGAGCGAGGCAACTCCGGATAGAGTGTCTGAATAGCCTCAGGCAACCCCAACCCAATAATATTCTGAACCTGATGATCCGCCAGTTCAGGCAGGCTATGCTCAGCTGCCGCCTCGTGCATNCAGCCGACAATCTTCGACGTAGAATCGCTAAGAGTACCGTCCCAATCAAACACAAATAACATAGTCATACCTCGAAACAGCCGCTTTCGCGGCTCTACCTNCGCTGAAGTCGCTGCAGGGGCTCCGCCAGCTTTTCATCCAAAGGCGCCTCTACCCAGATAGGCTCCTCTGCATCTGGTAAGAATAGCGACAAGCCAGCGGCATGCAGGAACAACCGATTAAAACCCGCCGCCCGCAGGGATAAATTGCGATCATCATCACCGTATTTGGGATCCCCTACAAGACTGTGCCCCATATGATGGGCGTGCACTCGAATTTGATGAGTCCGCCCAGTAATGGGTTTGGCCTCGACTAACGTACACTGCTCATAGCGCTGGAGTATCTTAAAGCGCGTCAACGATGGTTTGCCTTCTGGGTCAACGCGCACAATACGCTCAGCATTGCTCAACTCAGTTTTACGCAATGGAGCATCCACAGAGCGGCATCTGGCCGGCCAAGCCCCATGCACTAGCGCCTGATAATGCTTCTGAATACGCCCTTCACGTAAATCCTTGTGCAAATGGCGAAGCATGCTGCGCTTCTTGGCAATCATAATGCAGCCTGAAGTATCTCGGTCCAAGCGGTGCACCAACTCCAAATAATGATCATCTGGCCGCATCTGTCGCAACACTTCGATGAGCCCTAAATTGATCCCACTACCTCCATGAACCGCCAATCCAGAAGGTTTATTTATAATCAAAAGACCTTTGTTTTCATACAAAACAGCCCCCGCCAATAGCTGCTTCAGCTGCTCACTGGCATTTGGCACTGTCTTACCATCGGGGACGCGGACAGGGGGGACGCGGACTACATCGCCCGCTTTGAGTTTGTAATCAGCTTTGACCCGCCCCTTATTCACCCGAACCTCGCCCTTGCGCAAAATGCGGTAAATAAGGGTTTTGGGGACGCGCTTTAACAAGCCAATGAGAAAGTTATCAACCCTCTGTCCAGCTCGATCCGCATCAATCTCAATAAACTGCACCTTGGGGGCGACTTTTTGAAGTTTGTTTTCCATCGGCGAATTATACCCCTTATCCCCTCATCGAAGTGACAAAAAGCCTTAAATATCAGTTAAATACCCACATTAATTGATGCCATTAGGGAATGTTGCTATAGTCCACGGGTCTACCTAGGCAGGTTTCCGGATATCGCAATACACGAGGCGAATCACTAGGAAATACCGCTAGATGACAGGGTTTGGGTCCACTTCCGCCGCATATCAACGATTTTTGCGGAAGGTTAACGGAACTAAGAGATGGAAATCCCTCTCTACCAATGCCCTACAAGATAATGGTGCACCCGAAGTCGAGCGCCAGAGCCGCAACAACGAAACACNCGGCACTGGCAATCAGCAGCGAAAATAGAAAGCTGCAGCTTCTTTTGCACTCGATGACAACCGCGCAGACAGCGGCAGATCATCCGAAAAGAATGTGAACACGAGATACTCTTGTGAGTGTCGACAACAGCAGCACCCTTCTTCGATATTAGATGGTACTGAGGCAGACACACTGCCCCACGGAAGAAAAGCGTTGAGCATCTCATTGTTGATGCAGAGACATCGGGACTGNCACGAATTGNGNGCCCCNATTGATCACCAACCCTTCCCTGACANCCAATACGAAGCCGAGCTGCGTTGCGAAACGCACAAAAAGAATGCTCAGCGATAAACNTTCGCTGAGATTACATTTGGGTCCATGGAGACTNACTGAACCGACGCAAGCCCGCTTTCTATCCATCACACCGCAACACAGCGGATAGGATATTTGCGGAGCCCACTCGAAACAGCCTCCCAACAGCCGACTGATCGAGCTGAAACAACCGCTGTGCACTTTATTGCGCGGCAGGTGTTTTATAGCAGCGCTCAGTGATATAGAGGCTGATCTCTCGCACTCCCTTCGAATAGCTGCCAACGTCTTGCGCCAACCAATTAGGTAACGCATGAAAAGAATGCTCATTAACGCAACTCAACCCGAAGAGCTGCGCGTAGCACTGGTAGACGGACAATGGCTGTACGACTTAGACATTGAAAACCGAAACCGCAAACAGAAAAAAGCCAACATCTACAAAGCTAGAATCACCCGCATTGAGCCCAGCCTTGAAGCTGCTTTTGTGGAGTACGATGAAGACGGCGAAACGCGTCACGGCTTTCTTCCCCTGAAAGAAATTTCTCGTCAGTACTTCAGCAAATCCCCCAAGGACATTGATGGGCGCCCTCGAATTAAGGACGTTCTCAAAGAAGGCCAAGAGCTGGTCGTTCAAGTTGACAAAGAAGAGCGCGGTAACAAAGGCGCAGCACTAACCACATTCGTTAGCTTGGCTGGCCGCTACCTGGTACTAATGCCAAACAACCCTCGAGCGGGCGGCATTTCTCGCCGCATTGACGGCGAAGATCGCGCAGAATTACGCGACGCCCTCAGCAAAATTGAAGTCCCTTCAGGCATGGGTGTTATTGTCCGCACCGCCGGCGTAGGTCGCAGCGCAGAAGAACTCCAGTGGGATCTCAATAACCTGCTGAAACTCTGGACCTCTATTGAAGAAGCCGCTAGCGTCTCTACGGCACCCAAATTCCTCTTCCAAGAAAGCAATGTGCTTTATCGAGCAATTCGCGACTACTTGCGTCTAGACATCGGCGAAATCATTGTCGATCACAAAGAGTCCTATGAAGTAGTTCAAGCCCTCATTGCTCAAATGATGCCTGGCAGCAGCAACAAGGTAAAACTTTACGAAGACGACACCCCGCTCTTCAATCGCTATCAGATTGAAAGCCAAATCGAAACTGCCTTTGAACGAGAAGTGAAACTACCTTCCGGCGGCTCTATCGTCATTGATGTGACTGAGGCATTAATCTCTATCGACATCAACTCTGCTCGCGCCACCAAAGGTAGCGACATCGAAGAAACCGCAGTAAGAACCAACCTAGAGGCAGCCGACGAAATTGCGCGTCAACTTCGTTTGCGTGACATGGGCGGACTGGTCGTCATTGACTTCATTGACATGCAGCCCGTTAAAAATCAACGCGCAGTAGAAAACCGCATGCGTGATGCCCTTTCTATGGACCGCGCGCGCGTCCAAGTCGGACGCATTTCTCGCTTTGGCCTATTGGAAATGTCGCGCCAGCGTTTACGCCCCTCTTTAGGCGAAACTACATCGAAAGTCTGCCCTCGCTGCAGCGGACAAGGCACCATTCGAAGCACCAAGTCCATTGCTCTTTCGATCTTGCGATTGGTTGAAGAAGAAGCACAAAAAGAACGCAGCGCTGAAATTCGCGCAATTACCCCTGTGGCAGTAGCGACCTACCTGCTCAACGAAAAACGCAAAGCCATTTCCAACATCGAAAACCGCAACGACACCCGCGTACTCATTGTTCCAAACGAGCAAATGGTGACCCCGCATTTCGAGGTTCAGCGNTTACGTGATGACGAAGCATCAACACTGGAAACCAGCTACAAAATCGTTTCAGCTACCGAAGAAACAGCAGCGGATGANCTGAAGNCAAAACCTGAAGCTCCCGCTTCGGCACAGCCTGCTGTGCAGCAGCTGAAGCCCGCAGAACTGGCGCCGGCACCAAGCCCCGCACCTGAAACAACGAAAGAGAAAAAAGTAGAAGAAGAGAAAAAACCAGGCCTTCTCACTCGCATCATGCACGCGCTTTTTGGTGATCCAGAAGCTAAGCGCAAGGCAGAAGAAGAGGAAGAGCGTCGCCAAAAGCGCAATCAACGCAATCAACGCAACCGTCGTGGGGGCAACGGAAACCGCAATCGCAACCGCAATCGCAATCGCAATGATCGCGACGACCGCGGTGATCGCGATGACCGTAGCGATCGCAACAACCGAAATCAGCGTCGCGACAATAAGGTCGACAACCGCAAAAAGGACGACGGGAATCGCAATGATGACCGCAAAAACAACCGCAACGAAGGCCGAAACGACAATCGCGGCGAACACTCTAATCGTCGCCGTGACCAGCGTCGCGACAATCGCAAACCTCAAAACAACGAGGAACAAAACGCGAAGCAAAACGAAGAGAGTATCAACGAAAGCAGCGATCGCCCGGCAAAGCGTCCCGCCAACAAGCGCGGCAAGCCACAGGCGAGACGTCGCGGCCGTAGAGACGGGAACGAAAACAGCGCCCAAGAGGTTAAAAACCTCAACGAACAGGTAGGCGAGGCAATCGATTCGCAAGAGCAACAAGCACCCGTTACTCGCGAGGAAAAACCGGCTCGCCGCAACAATCGCAATCAACGTGGCAACCGCAGAAACGAAGAAAAGTCGAACGCACCCAAGCAAGAAAAGGCCGCCGACAATGAAAATCGTCAACGCCAGCAAACGCCAGTGGAACCCACTGCAGAGAAGTCGCCAGTAACGGAGCAGCCTCAAGTAGAAACCGAGGCCAGCAAGAGCACCCCAACTGCAGTCGAACCTCAGGCGCCAGCCGAGACTGTAGCCAAGGTAGAACAGGCAGCCACTCCAGCAGCCGACGCACCAGCCGAGGCGGAAGTAGTAACTGCAAGTGCTGACACCCCTGCCGAGCCTCAATCAACACAGGAGCCCGCGCAAGTACAGCAAGCTACCAGTAAAGCAGCGCCAGCAACGGACAACACCACTGCGACTGCAACGGAGAGCACCCAAGCGGAACTGCCGTTAGAAGCGCCGCAGGCGAAGGAAGAGACCGAAGCACCAGCTGCCGAAGAAACAGCACCGGAAGCGGACCCCACTCCCGCACAGCCGGAACAAGCTGCGGCAACAGAAGCGCCGACTAAAGCTAACTACTCACGCCCAGGCAACGACCCCCGAGTCAACCCGCGCCCGGTCGCTGAAATTAGCATCACCAATGGCCAGATCGATGCAAGCATGAGCGCTCCACTGGATACCTCTAAACCGGCGGACATAGTTTCCCAACCTAGAGCCCTAGAACGCCCGGCAAACGACCCCCGCCACAAACGAGTAGTCAGCGAAAGCTAGTCACTCAACGCAGTCGAAGCGAAGCCTTAAAAGCCCCTCTCTAGAGGGGCTTTTTTATTGACAAAAAATAATCTTCAAGAAATATTATTTTTCTTTAAAAATAATGAGTTAGCGGGTTGCCGTGAGATAAAACCTATGTATAATTCGCTTCGTTCCGGTGGGGTGGCTGAGTGGTCGAAAGCGGCGGTCTTGAAAACCGTTGAGTGTAACAGCTCCCAGGGTTCGAATCCCTGCCCCACCGCCATTCTTTCCTCGTCGCGCTCGCGGCGCCCGAGTCGGATTTAACGATTCAAAAAAATCAAATATAAATCATACACTTAGAAAACATGCATAGTTATGTTAACTCGCTTGATTTTGATGTGGGTGTTTGTATGATTAGAGCTACTTGGATCAACACTCTCACGGAGAACAACCATGCAAGAGATCTACTCACAGGCGCAGACTGAAACAAGCGTCTCCTCCAATAAGGTCTTGAAAAACACCTACATGCTACTTGCCATGACCATGGCGGTTAGCGCAGTCGCCTGTGGAATATCCATGGCCGTTGGTTTGGGTCGCGGGCCCGCACTAATGATGAACCTAGCGGCACTGGCCGTCATTTGGTTTGTTCTTCCACGCACAGCAAATTCCGCCAGCGGCATCTATGTCGTATTCGGATTCACTGCCTTACTGGGCGCTTCACTCGGCCCAACCATTAATTACTACTTGTCTACCGCCAATGGCGCTCAGATCGTGATGCAGGCGCTAGCAGGCACCGCTATCGTCTTCTTTGGGCTGTCGGGTTACGTACTGACGACNAAGAAAGACTTCAGCTTCATGCGCGGCTTCTTGGTTACTGGACTGATTGTGGTGCTACTGTGCGGCGTCGGCATGATGATCGCCAGCTTCTTTGGTGTTTCTGTCAGCGGTGCCAGCCTGGCCTTTAGTGCTGCCATCGTATTCCTGATGTCAGGGTTCATCCTGTTTGATACCAGCCGCATCGTTAACGGCGGCGAAACCAACTATGTAATGGCAACAGTCTCCCTGTACTTGAACATCTACAACTTGTTCACTGCACTCTTGCACTTGATTGGCGCAGCGGAAGACTAATCAACCGCACGCTAAAAAAGCCCCTTTTGGGGCTTTTTTTGTGCCTGATACTTTNCCTCATGCGCNCCCGCCATTGAACTGAGGCTCCCATATGAACTACGGCATCATAGTGACCAGCAACACAGAGGCAAGCATGACCGCCGTGGATTTTATTCGCGCCGCAGTCTCCGCAGAGCACAAGATTCATCGAGTTTTTTTCTATGGCGACGGAGTCCTCAATTCAGCAAACAATACGCCCTCTGCCACACAAAAAGAATGGCAAAAACTCAGCCAAACACTCCAACTCGAACTGGCCATCTGCGTCACTGCTGCAACAAAACGCAATCTGATCTCGCGTGAAAACCCCACATCGCACTCTTTGATCGCGAATCGCTTTACTGTTTCCGGGCTGGGGCAGCTTGCCGATCTAGCCATGCACTGCGATAGAGTCATTACCTTTCGCTAGCGGAGTAACCACCATGAAACGTCTTTTGTTTATCTGCAACGGAAAAGATACGACAGGACAGGCCCAAGAGGAATGCTTAGATGCAGCACTCACTTGTGCAGCCATGAGCTTTGATACTGAGGTGAATTTCAGCGCCAGCGCATTAGAAACCAATGCCAACTCAATCGAACAAAAAATGGAGATGGCCGAGCAATTCGGGATAACCATTAGCATCCACGGAAATAGCGAAAATGAAAAACTTGGCGGAGAGATTGAACAAAAAGAGTCGTCCAAGCGAATTCATCAATACGATCACGTCATTCAATTTTGAGACTGCCGCATGCCCCTGCACCTAATCACAACCCAACAACCGCAACAACTCAAAGACTGCCTAAGTAACTGCAATTGCGGCGATGCAATTGTATTGATGAGTGAAGCAGCAGCACTAGCAGCCAGCGCGATTATCACCACTTCAAAACTCTCAAATATCGAAATCTATCAACTGGAAAAAGAAGAAGAGTTGACGCCCACACGAGATAGACATAGAGGAATTTCCCGCAAGATAGATATGGCCGAACTGGTAAACCTCACGACCCAGCACAACCCCATCGTTAGCTGGTAACACTTAGGAAAGATGCGCGACAACAGTTCTTCGCCCCGGCATATGGCGATGCTCCCAAGCGTTTAATTGGGTTGGTACGGCGTATATTAACGTAACTATTTGTTTTTGTTAATAAATCAGAGTTATACGACTTTTTGATATTTTTAGTACAAATTAGTACGTTTTTTTAACCTATTACGTTCACAATTCCACGGGTTCTGATTTATAGGTATATCCAGTTAATTCCCAGTCTGCGACGAAGCCACCTACATCACGGTATAAGTATGTAAAAATCATACTCCGTACTCAATAAAACCAGTTTGACAATATGCGCTTGTTAGGAATTTTTTAAGTACTCACTCTGAACTTTGTTTGTAATTTTGATTCTTTGTATCTCGCTTGGGGTAAATAGCAACTGAACAAAACCCTCTTGTGCGGCATGAAAATTCCCAGTGTCTTCTATTTTTCCTTCCGATTTCAGCTTACCTTCTAAATCATGGATAAGCCGAACTAATTCCTTACCTCTAGAAGTCAATGGCGCCATAAATGATGGCTGCATTTCGCGATCATACCAATCGATCATGCAATCCGAAAAATCAACATCAGCTATATGCTGATGTACGATGAACTTTATATAGTCAAAGAGGAAGTCTTGCTCGGAGTCGCCCATTCCGACCCTGAATGGCGAATTTTGATTACGTAATTCAACTTCTGCCACGGTCATCGCTACATCCATACCAAAGTATAGAGAGCGACAGATATTAGTTAGGCCTGAACAGAATAGATTTAAGTAAGAGACAGGGAATGATGCATTACCACTTTTCGATTTAATCAAATAATCCAAAACTTCTTCGACTGCCATGAAATCTTGATCTATCACCGCAAACCCTTCAAAGAGAGTTTGAGCGCTGGTAGCCTGTAGGACATTTAACCTGGGTACACTAATGCCCTTTGCATCTGATGGCTTTGCAACCCTTAAGGCCTGACGGGCATCTTGCCAGTAACTTAAATTGGTATCTGGGTTGTGAATAATTATAAGTACAGGCAACGGGAATCTCTCCCAGTAAAATCGATGTTTCTCCTCTGGATGGNAAACCCAATCTCCTTTACTCTCTTTAAAAAATGATGGTCCTGACTTTATTTGAACGGCAATCATCCTCCCTGTTGCGAACCCATCAGAACTAACATATTCGATCTGACCATCAATCCCAACATCAGCCATTGGTGTTTCACGCCAAATCTGACCAATTTTCGCCATAGCTTCAGCTACAGCATTTACTCCTAGCCTTTCTTGAGAATTAGTCTGATTGTATTTGGGGAAGCTCATATTTTCCTTGATTGTCTAACNGGCTATTGTCCAAATTCACCATATTTGATTCTTTCAATAANGCTTAGCACTTTTTGTTCATTTNTTCGGCTGTAGGATGAAGGGGATTCTCCATTTANTACCTGTAATGGANAACTGAGCCAATCAAAAGCGAGGTCTTGATTCTCAAAGAGCTCTATCGCAGATCGCACCACGGAATCAGGAACGCCAGCCAAGTTAACTAGCTTTATTGTTCCTGGATTAACGACATAGGAGATAAGCTCATCTCCATCTTGAATACCAGCTTGACTGAGCAGCTCGCTAGATAACGATACATGGCCATCAGCACTTACTGTTACTTTTAGCATGACGCATTCCTGTTCTATATGTCAGCCAGCTAACGCGAGAGTTAACGACTCTTGAATAATTCTGGCATCATCTAGTGCTCTATGCAGTGCGAAACGTCCAGAAGACTCAAGTTTGCTTTTGTGCCCCAAGAAAGCCTCTAAAACGCTGTCAGAATTTGAAACAAGCTCCTGAATGTCTACCAACTTAAAAGATGGACTCACTCCGCAATCACTAAATAACACATTACACCAAAAGTGGTCCCAGTGGAGTGAATCACAATACACCATCTGATCAACCAGTAAGCCATTCAATTCGATAGCAATATCATTGGGCCTAGTGCCTTCAGATAATAGGGAGTCTCGAGATATATGGTGAATTGCCTCAGCTTCTTCAGACCAATGAGTCCAATGCTCATATGGCCGAATAATGGCTTGATACTCAAATTTTCCATTCGTCACCCCAACTTCAATGGGATAGCTATTTTTGGTGAGCCCACTTGCCTCAAAGTCAATAACCCACATCAATATCCCGCCTATAAGTACAACGCCTGCAAAGCACCATCCAATGCAATAATCTCATTTACTTTCTTAATTACTCCCAATTAGATCGCCAAATAGCCATACACTGCATCATTGAAGCTCTTCCGGCTATTCCTATGCCCACAACTAAAATATGAGGATAAAAAGTGAACAGACAGATAGCAGTTGAAAACCTTGTAAGGTAATTTTAAGTAAATGACGAGTCCGTAAGCCCTACAAACCAAGTCGCTGTACGTAACAACGTATAGAGATCATAACTATGATAGTTCTGATACTGGTATCAACAGGAAAACTATCCAAGAGCTTCGAATTATAAATCGTCCGTTCATATGGGTGGGTAGGAGCCTATCCACTAGCAACGAATAATCTACAGTATCCGAAGATTATCATTATTACCGTAAAAATTTAGATCTCTATCAAACTGGAGAACCGAAATTGCAAAGTCATATTGCTCGGAAAATACCACCATTTCCTCACAGACCTCATTAAACCAAACCCTTTCAGGCAGCCTAACCCCGACTCTCTGACTTTCTGAAGTAATTTGCCCCCCGGCTAGCGAATTTTGGGGCACTGCTACTGGAGGCCTATTAGCTGTCTTAATAAAGAGACCAGCTCTAAATGCAGCTTTGCTAGATCTAGCCCAAAGAATAAACCCATCACGAGACACAACTATCAGCGCTTTGTTTTCGGTATATTCTATCCAGCGTAAAGTTGCAGCGATTAATGAAACACCATACCTGTCAGCACAGCTGCCAATCATATCTAGGTCTACTTTAGTCTTGGCATCAACCTGAAGGCGGTAATCATCCAATGGCATCAACAGATTAGCAGCAAAAACATTAGCCTGATGCTCTATTTGTCCATAAGCCGAATCCCAGCGAACTAAGTCTTGCTCTCCGCACTCTATGCCATCAGGGTAATCATTGCGATGCAGTAAATAATGGCCAAACTCATGAGCTAATGTGTAGTTAATTCTGCCCTCAGACTCAATATCGTTATTGTAAACAATCCCCCAGCCTTTCTTACCAGGAGGAGCTTTGTATAACCCTCCGTCAAAATTAGGAAGAGCTGCTCCCTTAACCATGGATATGGGATCATCGGGATACTTTTGATGTGAAAAATCCCTTGCAACGGCTTTTACATCAACTGGAAAGCGATCTAGCCCTGCGTATGCGTTTAAGATATGCGTTAGTTGAAAAGCCCACTTTTGGGGTGTCATTTTGTCAGCTGTCATCCTCATCCCAGAGATCTACAATGGATCGAATTTTTTCTTTCGTCTTTTCATCCATCTGCTGATACTTCCTGTAAAACCTCGCGTCAGCAGCTTTTTCCACCGTTATTGTGGCTTCACTATCAAGTAAATATTCTATCGTAACACCCAGCTGCTCGGCTATCTTGGAAACCTTTTCGGCTGAAGGTCTTGGTGGGCTTTTATTCTCAAGCTCCCAAATATAACTCTTACTCGAATCGGTAAGATCCGCCAGCTTTTCAAGCGTATAGCCCTTTTCTTCTCTTAATTTCTTTATTTTTGAACCTAGGGCTGTCGGCATGATCGACTCCTTACTACGGCTAAAAGTTCGGTATTGACGTACATTATAGCCTTGACTACCGGAAATTGTCATGTTTTAATCATGTTCAGACTTCCGAACTTACTGTAATGAAGTACAGGTACAGCCAATGTCGCGTAAACATGTGGACCACAAAGACCTAGCAAAATTTGCCCAAGATAAAGTCAACCTACCCAAGACGAAGGCTGATGAATACAGGGCGCAAGCACGCCGACTACGAGAGCGGTTAGAAAACTACCTTGCTGAGCACCCAGATTTTTCACTCAGGAAGATGATGATTTCGGGAAGTTTGGCCAAAGGTACGGCCTTAAGATCATTAAATGATATTGATATAGGCTGCTATATCAGTGGGGCTGAAGCCCCCACTGACATTGTGGAGTTGCTTGATTACCTGGTTGAGTGTTTGCAGAAAGCCTTCCCCAACTTTTCTCCCGATCAGGTAAAACGACAAACATACAGTATTTCGGTCTCCTTTAGAGGCACTGGGTTAGATGTCGATATCGTCCCAATACTCTATTACGGCGACAAAAACTGGTATGGCAATTTGGTTAGCCAAGATGATGGTTCGTTTTTAAAAACCAGCATACCACTTCACTTAGAATTTATTCGTAATCGTAAAAACGTACATCCACAGCACTTCAGCCAGGTGGTACGACTGGCTAAATTCTGGGCACGAAAGGAAAAAAGAGAGCGTAATGGTTTTCGCTTTAAGTCGTTTATGGTCGAGATGATACT
Source organism: Cellvibrionaceae bacterium (assembly GCA_002707785.1). GTDB lineage: Bacteria > Pseudomonadota > Gammaproteobacteria > Pseudomonadales > Cellvibrionaceae > Pseudomaricurvus. Next base: position 83,878 of record PANW01000039.1, read on the forward strand.
GGCCCACTTGTGCGACAAGGGTGTTAATTTCAATGATTATCCAGAAGCGCTTCAGAGCTTTTTTACCTATATAGCCACTACAGATATGCGAAAACTAATCGTGTTTAGCGACTATTACGATCCCAGTGAAGTGGGCTCGGTAAACACGCCCGTAAAAATCATTGATCCCGTCAATGCCGAAAATAATGTAAGCAGCCTATACACCAGCTCCCAAGCTGACATGATTGTCGATGCAGCACTTGATGCTGGTGATGCAATAGACGCAGCACTATCAGCACCAACCAAACAAGAAACCGTTTATTACTGGCAGAAAGTTTTTGGTTCTGCTTTTCAAGTGTGAGGTAATGATGAGTAGCTACAGCCTAACCACAACAGAATCAACAACTTTTACGGTTACACACGCACGTCACATAGCGGCAAAAGTTGCTACCGATCTCAAAAGAATGCAACGGTTTTATGACAAGCCTAGTAACAGAGCTATCGATGATTACGAGAAGGAAGTAACTGAATTCTTGAAGCATGGCTACCTGAAGAAAGTAACTTACGGATTTCAAAGAAACGGCAACTGGATTGAGCCAACTCTGATGTACACAGCCCAGGAATTAGGCATGGCATCGAACGACGACCCTGGGAAAATTCGACCTGGAAAAGATATTTCTGGGGCCAATTTCAAATCGTATCTCGAGTACTCATCATCCTGGTGGAGCCTTTCAGATTCAGAGAAAGAACAGTTTCGTGGAAACGTACCAGTACAGCGTAATGGTACAGATGAGCCAGGCATTGATGGCTACCTAGACAGTGATAAAACATATTCATCCGGAGGTAAGTCCCTCTCTCGTTCCAGCGTCAGGAGTTATTAATGAATACTAAACCTACAATCGACGAGTTATTTGAGCAGCGTATTACCTACCCTGATTTCGATGCAAGAGACAGGCTTGCCAGACTCGTTGGATTAGATGAAAAAATTGGTTCCCTGTCAAAAATTCTAGGACTACTGGTCAACAGTAATGGCCTAGTTAACTGGGCAAATAAATATCACTCCGGCGCTGATCAAATCGTAAACATGATCTTGCGACGACCTCCACTTGTTGTATTGGCAGGTGACGTAGGTTCTGGAAAATCTGAATTAGCCGAAACCATAGGTGATGCTGTTGCACACCAGGAAGATATTGAAATTACATTACTTCCATTAAGCCTTTCGAGCCGTGGCCAGGGGCGAGTTGGCGAGATGACTCAATTAGTTTCAAGTGCATTTGAATATACAGTAGCAGAAGCCGAAAAGTTAAAGTCGACGTCTGGCCCTGCACGGGGCGGAGTTATACTTTTAGTTGATGAAGCTGATGCATTAGCGCAATCTCGTGAAGCAGCCCAGATGCATCATGAAGACCGGGCAGGCGTAAATGCTTTTATAAGGGGCATAGATCGCATTGCCAATGGCCATTTACCTGCCGCTGTGATCATGTGTACAAATAGGGTTAATGCGCTTGACCCGGCAATTAAAAGAAGAGCAGCCGAAATCCTTACTTTTTCGAGACCTGATGAAAACCAACGAAACGCTGTATTAAATGGCCCGCTAATTCAATTAGGCTTTCAGCAAGAGCATGTTAAACACTTCGTTAAAGCAACTGGGCCAAATGGTCAGCGAAAATATGGTTTCACGTTCTCTGATCTTACTCAACGATTAATTCCTGCCATTGTCCTGGATGCCTATCCAAACAATGCCATTAGTCCTAAGCGCGCTTTAGAAGTAACCAATCAGATTATTCCAACATCCCCTTTTAACGAGGAAGTAGCATGAGCGATTGGTCACTTTCAACACTGCTTACCCATCTCCACAAAGATATCGAACGCAAACTAAACGCTGCTCGCGAGACTATGGGGCACCCCGGAACCAAAGGGGACTGTTCGGAAAACATTTGGCTAGAATTATTCAATAGCTACTTGCCAGAGAGATACCGTGCCAGCAAAGCTCATGTTGTAGACAGCAACGGTAAATTTAGCGATCAGTTAGATGTTGTTATCTATGACCGTCAATATTCTCCTTTTGTCTTTCAGCTAAACGAACAAATCATCATACCTGCTGAAAGTGTTTATGCTGTTTTTGAGACAAAACAATCTGTAAATGCCAGCATGATTGAATACGCACAAAAGAAAGTGGCTAGTGTTCGGAGTTTACATCGCACATCATTACCCATTCCGTACGCAGGTGGAACATACCCATCTAAACCACTCATACCGATTATTGGTGGCATTCTGTCATTAGAAAGCGACTGGAGCCCTGCCCTTGGGGATTCTCTATCAGAGCATTTAGGGAGCGATATTAATAATGGTCTTTTAGACATTGGCTGTGTTGCAAGTCATGGCTATTTTCATCTTGAGGAAAATGAATTCGTGCTACTATCAGAGGAAAAAGCTGCAACCGCTTTTTTGTTTAAATTGATTTCTAAGCTTCAATTCAGTGGCACAGTTCCAATGATCGACATTGAAGCTTATGGAAAGTGGGTACTAGAATAACAACAGACACTTAAGGGCCTAAAGCTAGGCCTACGAATAGTTGGGCCGTGATCAAAATATAGCTAATCACAGCCAACTGAATTAACTCATCTGATCACTCAGTGAGTGGAAATAACTCAGAGAGATCGCTCACTTCCAGTACATTTTTAAGAGTATTGGTTATAGTATTAACTGAAACACTAAAACCTGCGCTCGTTGTATCTTGTAGTTGAATTAGGAGCTCTTTGAGTCTCTCTTCATAGCTCTTTGCCTGAAACTTAATAATGTCTCTAACACTCACACGATTACTAGAACCTTTAGCTGATGATCCTTGAATTTCATTAATTACGTCAATTAATAAACACTCGCTGCTAATATTTTTATATAAAATCAATGGAGCAAAATCTTTACCCATAAAACACCAACGACTTAGGGCTTCAAGAAACGCAATTTTAGCTGACAATTGGTTAACCTGAATACTCGGGTTTGGTTTTTCTTTTAGAGTATCAAGCCTAGAAACAACATCCTTAAGAGAGTTTTTTCTCTCTAAATTTATCTCATCAACCATGCCTTGAATTGGCTCAACCCAATCATGATGGATTTCATTTTTTCCTCTAGATACTGTTTGAGTTAGCAAAGTAGCGCCACTACTAATTAGTTGATAATTTCCGTCACTGCCCAGCTCAGCACACTCTGAAACTTGTAATTGATATTTATTATTCATATAGATTGTATTCTTTTTTGGACCGAATCTATAAAAAATCCTGTAATGACGTAGCCGTGAATAAACGCTCCTTCCAAATTTTTTTGAAACCAAATCATTCGATTGATATTCAAAAGAGCGCTTAAAGTGTTTATTTAGAACATATGGCTCAAAACGAAAATACTTAGAAATCTCACCATCAAGAATAAAGTCTTTGCTATAAAAAACATCCACTCCTGTATTGCTAGCCTTAGAATAAGCATGTTCATTCATCTTTAGCCATGTAAATGGTACCTTTTGTCGTGAAAAATCAATAAATATATTTTCATTCTGACCGATATCAATCACCACATCATTAACAGGCAACTTTTCACCTTCAACCCAATGGGTTAATGAAGACTCTTGCAACTCATTTATCAGGTGGTTTCTAAATGAATCTAATGCCGGAGTAATTTCTTGAACGATAGAATCGCAATTTTCAATACTCAAACTTTCTTTGCAAACGGATATGATATTTTTGCCTTCTTCATAACACTGCTGAAGAATCTTCTTAAATTCCTTTGTTTCCAATCGATACCTAGTAATTAGCTCTAAAGCTAGGCTTACACCTCTAGCATATTCTATTGGATTTGCTGTAACTTCGTGATAAGTATTCCTTTTGGCATAACCCAATAAAGCAGATACCATCTCTCCTGACAAAACAGCTCGTAAGCAATCTACGCCCTCACCTTCAAAAAATCTAAATACAGGCTCTTTCGAAACATGCAAGGCATGCATAAAGGAATTTATTACTGCATTCTTTACACTAGCTTCATCGTAAAGAGCAATGTTGGCAGTTTTTATAACATGATTGATCTTTTCTGATGCTTCTTGTCTCGCATACATATTTAGGTTTTGTTGAGTCTCATCATAGATATTCTTTAATACATAGAACGACTCCCTTTGTTGACTTCTTACTAATGAAAACAGCTGCATTGTATGCATAAGTTGGATTTGTTGATTATGCTCGACCCTTACAAGACTATTCTGTATCTTACCTAAGGACTCCATTATGGAATTAAGAGCTTTCATAACTGAAGCTTCAAATGATTCGCCTTGCTCCTTTGTAGACAACAGATCGACCAGCATGAATGTTGTGGATACTGCTGCCATAGAGACTGAAAATGAGGTTACACCCGTTTTCCCAATCGAGTTTGCTAAATAGTGCAGATAGTTAAACTCATCAAATACAGCTAAGGCTTTCCCCAAATCTTCAGACTTAAAAATATATGCATTAAACTGACCCATAACCTGACTAAAGCTCTTTCGGTTTGCATAGTCGTTTTCAAGTTCTTCGTTAATTCGTACAACATCTACATTTTGCCCTTCTGGCTGAGAGTCTGTGACCACTTGATCATCACCTTGCTCTAGATTAGGCATTTCAAAGCGATATTCTCCTAGTAACAGACCAAGAAAACGCTCAGCCAGATTATCGATATCTTCACTCTTTGCAATACCTTCAATATCTTCCTTTAAACCGGGAGGTATCTGATTGTTAAGGGCAGCTTCTTGCTCTTCATATCTCTTAAAATGCTCGCCAATAGGTGAGTTAAAAACGATATCCTTAAATGAAGGGTTTATAGAAAATTGTCTTTCAGCAAGCATATACGCACCGCCAGAAAATGCTTCAAAGTGAGAAAGCGTATTGAATAACTCGCTTGAATATCCATCATTTTTCTTGGCTGAAGATTCAATTTGACTAAGCGTGACTAACATACTTAACCCGGAGATTGGGATGCCAACACCAGGAATGCTTCCTGCTATAGAAGTAACAATAGTGAATAATTTATCTTCACTTGCATCCTGTTTATATTCCTTGCTTCCAATATACATTAGTGCCCGCTTGGCATTTTTGCTGAGCTGTAAATCACTGACAGGTATAGATGAATCTAAAAGACGATCTAATCGACGCTCCAAATCTGGAGGGTTTACCATATCGAGTTCTGCCTGTGAATATGCTTCAAACAAACCTAGCGCATAGCGGTATGAGTTTTCACGCTCTTGTATAGTTTTACTCTTATAAAACGGCATCTTTTATCTCCATATAAACAAGACATTATTAATTGATCTTAAACATGCAGCCTATTAACATTAGGGCCAATGTTATTGGCTCGGAAATGACGCCACATTCGACTTTTCCGTTCCTTTTCTTAGAGCTTCCACTAAACCCTCCAACGTTGCATTCCGAGACGTCACTACCTGAAGCCTCCTATTTAGGTCCGCTATCTCCTCGTGCGCCTCTTTAAGCCGCTCTCTAAGCTCCACTACTTGCTGCTGCTTGAGATCCCGCTGCTGCTTTAGATCCTTCTTCTTTTCACCCCTGATCTTGTCAGCTTCTTCTGGATAGTTGTTGCGGATGTTAGCCTCGGACATCCCAGCTTCCTCAGCTACGGCTGCTATGGATAGCTTGCGCGTCTTATCGACAATCCTTGGTTTACCATTCTTGATGCGAATCGTCGCCTGCCTAATCTCCTTTGCACCTTGTTCATAACTGCGTCTAGTTCGTTTCGACATTTTTTCTTTCACAACGTAGCCTCTAGAGGGTCAGTGCCTTGTTCTAAGCCAAGAGCATTCTCAACGGCATCAACATCGCAGCCCAAATCGGTCAGGACCTGCCTGCAATGGTGGTAGTCCCTCTCCGCTCTTTGTTGCGCAGCTATGCCAATATCATTCAAACCTTTCAATTCCGATTGCTGTATCAGCATTGCTTCCCACTTCGCCTGATGTGGACTAGCCTCAATTACTGAACTAGAACAATCGGCACATCGTGTTTTTTCTGTGCCGTAACCGCCACCACAATTAATATCCGCTGCTGTACACCAAGCTACACCGGTGCTCCGGATATTGACAGTCTCAGACACAACTTCAATCATCTTCTTACGAGATCCATAGGTCTTCACGTCTTCATCGCTGACCCTCAAGGTCATCATTTTGTGGGCCAATCCCCCAGCAAGCCGTGTATCACCCGCTAACCAACCCCCAATGGTTTCCACTCGCAAGTTCGAAACAGCATCATATACATAGTCCCATAATTCCTCATCGGCTGTTTCGTGCACTGCATACAGCACGGTCATATCCAACGACCAATGTTTAAAATGCTCTTTTAACAGCCTCAAATCTCCACGACTGGAGCGCGCGACATTCACAGCGAACGTTCGTCTAGCTTGATGGCTGCTAAAGTCCCAATCGATTCCTAAGTTAGAGACAAACTTTTTCAGTCTTAAATTAAAGGTTGTATGTGTAGAAACTCTATCTCCTTTCGGGTAACGAGTAAGGAATAATCCATTTTCGTGTGCTTTCATCTCTCTATATATAAATTCATCACCTGATTTTTTAGCCGTCTCGAGCCGCTCAGAATACTCAGCTCTAAGCACGGCAGATAACCTCTCCAGTACTTCAAGTGCACGTATAGCAATCTCGGGCGCAACGAACTCAGACAAGCCATCCCCAGTTTTTGAGACATAAGCTTCAATGAAATAAAGCGTAATATCTTCCCGAACTTCTTTACGATATCCACCCGCCTTCATACTCAGTAACTCACTAATGCGCATACCGACGGTAACCAGGATTACAATGGCGCAGGCATCGCGCAAGCGAGTAAGTGCACTGTTAAAGTCACGTTTATTTTTGAAGCCAGCTTTTCGTGCTGCGACCCTTAATCTCTTTTTTAGACATGTTGGGTTGGGAGCCCCACATGCGACTTTAATCAATATGCTGTCAACCGCAAACAATCTATCAGCCGTATTCATAACCGATACCGCAGTCTGGAAAATTGTCTTTACCACCTCCTCAGGCATGGCAGCTGTTTTGCCACTCCGGGTAGCGCGCATCTCCTTGGCTCTACCAGACAATACATATGAGCTTATCTCAGGCCATGGCTCAGCAATCTCATAGACTGTACCCTTGAGGAGACTATAAAAGGTCTCCACCGCTGCAAGTCGATGGCATACTGCGGATGCACTTATGGTAGTGCCACGTTTACGTCCAGGCAGTTTACGACAATCGTGAAAGTAAGCCATGTAAGCGTCTTGGCTTAACCCTTCAGGTGTATAGCCTTTGTCTTCACACCACTTTGTGAAAGAAACAATCTGAACAAATTGCGCAAAAATCGTATTCCCTCGCCTTTGATCACCTGCCGAATTATCACGAGATAACATACGGGTGATCGATTGGCGTACAGGTTCACACCATAACTCAGGCACTTTTGTGAAGTCGAGAGATTGGCAACTCTTTTTGTAGCTTGTCGGGAACCAATTTGCGGGCATATGGATAATGTCATCACCGTACCGACTTCGTGTCGTGATGAACAGCGTAGGGGGGACCTCTTGATGCTCTCTTATTGCTTGCACCGCTTGGCTCAACTGGCTTATCGCCCTAGCTTTAGTAAATATTGTTAATTCCTCCCAGTTGATCTAGCGTTTGCCAATAAGGATGAGGGGAATTCTTGGCATATTCGCGCACAGACTGCACTTTTTCCTCGTCAAACTGAGGCGATATATTATTGTCGATAGTATGCAGGATATGCCTAAAGTGCTTTGACCAGGCACGTGTGCTCATGCTATTCCGTTCTCTTACTAGCATCCAATAAAGACTAAATAACTTGTATAAATCATCGCCAGTTACCACACAACTTTTACAACGAAAGCACGCAAGAAAGGCATCACAGTATTTTCCATTTTTTGGTGCTCGGTGCCCATTCAGCGGATCTTTGCAGTGTGCCAAAGGTGTCTTTTCCGTACCTGTAGCCAGCATATCATTCACTCGAGCCTCACCGATGAACTGCAATCGCTCATTAGCGTCTTCTGGTACTTCCAAGTAGTGGGTGTCAGAGACTTTCACAGAGTGATTTCCCGCTACAGCCGTCATGAATGGATCGCCGCCTGATAGCTCCCAGATACGGTTTTCAAACGTCTTTCTGAGCCGCATCGTATTCAGTATAAGCGGCTTGCCGCTGTCATCTTGAAGGTTATGTCGTTTCACAAATCTGGGAATGCCATGCGTATCTCTAAGCACATCTGTAGACATAGCTATTGCTTCTCCTTGCCGCACAGACCCTGTACTTACTGCCGCAGAGGCGACGAATAGCTTATCAGGGTATGCTGAACCTGAGCGAAGATCAGCATTGCGTTCTTTAACCAGTTTTATGATCTCTATCACATCTGGCAGCGCAGTCTTGAATGTGGCGTCGTCGAGACGTTTCTTAACTGGTGTAACATTAATTTTCTTACCCCGCCGCTTATACGAGACAATGACCATGCGATCTTCTTTTAGAGGATGCGGTAGCAGGCAATCTATGCGGAGTTCCACTAACGGCGTCGGATTCATGCCGGTGCGTAGAGCAATCCCGATGACACATGAAACTAGCTGTTGCGAGTTCAATGCGCCACTGCTTTGTTTAATAGCCACCCAATCCATTCTAACAGCACGGGCAACCTGAGAACGCTCACTCTTGGATAGCCTCTTTTCACCCTTCATTTTTCGGTTGCTGTTAGGATAAGGGTTCTTTGGAAATATCGATTTGCTAACCCCACACCGAGTGAGTACCTGTTTGGTATTGCTGTAGTAGTCTCGACCAAACCCAAGCTCAGACAAGTAGTTCAAGTACTGTTTAATAAACGTTGCATCAATATCACTGAACTTCAGATTTGCCCCCCTAAACTGAGCTTCAGCCTGGCAAAACCGGCCAAAGGCCTTCGTTGCATCGTAATAGGAGCGAATTGTTGCCAGAGATAATGATGTTCCTCGTGAATTTACATGCCCATCTACTAGATCCTGAATCTTGTGATGAATTCGACTTATGATGTCATCAAGTCCAATATCATAAAGCTGATCAAATCTGAGGCTTTTTACTGGTGTGCTAGCACTTTTTGGAAACTCAATTGTTGTGTTTCTTGGACGTATTTCTTGAGCATTGTCGGCCTCGATACCCTTGTCATCAGTGATATCTCTATTGATGACTGCCGGATCCTTTCGGTTCTTCCGCTTAACCATCCACCACCATCGCCTCGCCATCCATAGAAAGCTCCTCAAGATCAAGATCGTGATTAAAAACTAAGTTCTCTACATCCAGATCATCCAACACATGTAAGTATTTCATTGTTGTCTGCAATGAAGCGTGACCCAAACGATTCATTAAAAACAACAAAGGGTCACCATGGTACTTTCTCGTGGCCTTGAGCCTGTTAAGACTGTACAGAGTATGTGTCGCGTAGGTATGTCTCAGCGTGTGTAGATTGACACGGTAGGGAAGCCCAAACTTATTCCATCTCTCAGCAATACTCGACTGATCTTCATCATATGGCTCACCCTGCTGATTCAAGAAAAATACTGATTGCTTCTTGCCTGAGCGCACTTCTTCTACTGACCGTTCATGAATTGCATAGAACCAAAGGTCAGCCATCAGTTCACGGCTGATAAGAATCTTTCTTGGCTGCTCTCCCTTTGTGCTCATGTCTCTAGGATCTAGATACACTCGCACCCAATGCTTTTCTTTAGGCAGATTCGCTGGGTTTATGACGTACTTTAGTGGAAACGTATTAAGTTCGACTCTGCGCATTCCTGAGCCAAGAGCAAGGCGTGCAAAAAGCTTGTGCTTCTTATTGGTAATGCATCCTAAGAACTCTGCAATCTGGTGTTTAGAGAGCACTTTGATTATCGTGCGACGCCTACGAAGAAGAACATCTGGCGAATGAATAATACCCTGTGATGAGTCAGTGTGGCCTAGAAATCCTGTCGGTTTACTGACTTTGATTTCATCAACCTCAAACGGTAGCTGATCT
>PANW01000003.1 GCA_002707785.1 Cellvibrionaceae bacterium
TAGCGTATTGAGAGGCAACTATGGATCTACGAAATAGAAAAATTTTGGAAACTCTATTATTTACCGGCTGGTTGGGGGGCTTTCTTCTTAAATCTTTACCCTTCATGTTGTACAGCAGAATCACAAAATGTATTAGGAATAGAGCTTTGACATCATGGAACCTACGCCATGTCCATCCCGCTCCACCTAAACGCTTCTTATCCATCTATTGCCCAGCTTGTCTCGGGACAAAACTTGGNCCCGCTTTTCACAGAATACAAACTGAATGCGATGTTTGTAGTGATCCTAGTAGTTTGCCAGCTAAAAGCAGCGGTTAGATAGGGCGTCAACAGAAACATCGTCCAGCGAGCGAGTTGAATGATATGTAACAGCTCAGACTCGACCTGACACTTTAGCAATTTTGGTTTTAACGTGATCGTACAGACCGTTGTGTGCCATGAACAGACTAATTGGGGTTGCAGTGAAGGTGTGATAACGGACGTTGTTTTGCAGCTTCACCATCCTAAGCGAAACGCCCTGTGCTGCCCCCCATGCAAGGTATTGTGGTGGCTGGAGGTTAGGCTCTCCTGGCTACCCGATTAGAGCCTTTGCGTGATGAAATTTCACCACGTTTAGATTCTAATTTAACTCTTTCCCACTCGATTTTAAGTAAGTCTTGAGTTGATATAATTGTTGCATTGATGAGTTCTTTTAGTTTTTCTTTCTTTGATTCGTGCGTGTATTCTGGAATCTTGTCAATTATACGTATTAGATCCTTATCTGTTGGATCTTTTGGATTAAGCTGCAACTTAATAAAGATTCTTACCTTATCAATATCTTTCAATACTGTGTTTGATTCTTCTTCTGATAATTCAGTATGTACCCAATGATGTGTTAAGCCACAAAATTCTGAAACGTTTTCCCTGAGTTTGTTTATCCATTTAACCCGTTCAGATGTGACAGTGTTGATAAAAGCTGTTTTTCTAGCATGAAACCAATTGGCAATGCCGATAAGAAAAGTAATAGCTATAAATAATGAATAAAGTATATCTTTGTCACTCATTTAGATTTTTTCCCTTTATGTCCTTTATTAGCTCTAACCGATTATTAATCGGACCCGCTTGGTCCGGTTATCTTGAATTTAAGCGGTGAACCTTTCCTTATAGCCAACATGAGGTGCTATTCTGCTATCAAGTTTTTTTGCAAGATTTTCTAGCGGACCATACATTGGAAATTCTTTAGCGCCTGTTTCTATATAGTTAAGCTTTTTTGTATGGTACAACTGGTTCAGGACTCCCAGCACCTCAAGTTCATCTGAGCTAAAGGCAACCACCTCATCAAGACCTAACTCTTGTGCTCGCTGATGGCACTTTACTAAATTATGACCCAGGTTTTTCAGGTTTCGCATTGATCGTCCGTTATGGCGAAGATAAGCCTTGAGATATAGCTCCAACGCATGGCCCATTAAGTATAAAACCGGAACTGGTGCAACCAGCGGGTCTTTTCCCATTACATCGTCGGCTGCAAGAGAAGCCTCAAGGAAGTCGGCTGCATATCTAGCCAAACCTATGGCTGTTGTTCTCGAATCGTCATTCATACTCATTTCGCTTAATGCCCAGTTCAGCTGCGCATCTTACCGCGTGATCTTCCCCCGATAAAATAGACACCACTTTATCTACGCTGCACGTTGTTCATATTCTATCGGTGACTCGTCGTCTAATCCTGAATGTAACCGAACCGTGTTATAAAGCTGATTGATATACGTTGATATACGTTGATAGTGCGCGTCGAAGCTCCGTCGCCTTGCGGTATATCGTTCCGCGAATAGGTTCAGCTTTTAAGCTGTGAAAGAATGATTCCATAAAAGCATTGTCCGTGCAATGTCCAGGTCTATTTATGCTATGCCAAAATTCATTTTCAGCTAACTCGCAATCCTCCTTAACGGCCTCAAAGTCAAAGACCGTTCCAAAAAAACTTTGAGCCTGGCACACACCAATTAACCACCATCATTCAACTCAAGTTGAATGATGAAGCTACTCTTCCCAACACTAGAGTACGGCTTTAGTCGCAAATTGATTGAGTGCGCGTGCAAAACCTATAATTTGCAGATGTGATTAACCAAATCATATTTGCTGGAACCAACAACCAAAGTAGACCATTTTGATTTGTCCGATATATCAATAAATTGCTTTGTTGGCCTATCTTTAACACCGTCCTCAGAAAGCACACCGAGAACGAAGAACTGCATATTGTTACAGCTAACATTTAGCTCGGTGAAATCCGTATAGGCCTCCCCTGCTCCTATACGGCTAGTTATCACTCGGTAGACTCGATGCCCTACACTCTCACGCATCAACACATAGTAGGATCCTTTGTCTCCAGCTGACGGGGAGCGATAGAGTTTCTTAGATCCGTAGGCATTCTTGTCTATATCCTTTTGATTGTTTGTGTATGCTTTACGGTGTATCCCCTCAATTTTTCGAGAATATCCTTCTATCCACCAGTCAGGAATATTGAATTGTTTGGTAGAGTTCTCGAAATCAAGTTCAAACGTACTTGTTATAGATACACTTGGAATTTCTATCAGACGTATTCTGTTATCAGATGGCGCCAACTTCCAATCTAGCTCTTTTCCTGCTACTTGCACGGACCTCAAACTTAGCTTACGAGGAAAGGCTATCCACATAGTGTAATTTACGCCACCAGCCTCCAACACCTTTGCATAAAAAGACACGTTCACACCATCCTTAATGTTTCCAACAGGATACGCTGGACTGGAGAATACTCTGTCCGAAGAGGTGTATTTCGTTAGACTCTCTACCTCAATAGAATTACGGGGATATGGATATGTTTGGCATCCAGCCACCAGTAGGCCAACAACTACGATAATTAGTAATTTTGGAGAGGCTCCAGAGATAAAAACAGTTTTCATAATCTATTCACTTTAAGGTGTATCGATATAGGATCGACGATCATATGGAGGCAGTTGAAGTAAAAATGATCCATCAGGGCGAAGCTAACCATGGGCTATTAGAATTTGTCCGAATAATACTCTGTATGACCACTTTAAGTAAAAAATTGCTAATATTGCTATAGTTTCGATGCGTGTCGAATATATTTTGAGTTTCTACTGTAGGAACAATTTATGCGATTACTGGCAATAGCATTTTTTATAGCGATATTATGCAGCTGCGCGGGAAATCCGAGCATCGACAGTCTAAGTTCAGATCAACGGGCAAGAATTTCAGAAATCGAGATACACAAGGGCAAACCTAGTCGAGATTATGTTCTTCTTGGCAAGGTAAACGGCCTTTCATGTAACCGTAATCTTTACCAAGAGCAAGATGTTTCTGAAGCAGAAGCTCTTCAAGGTGTAAAGATTCGCACGGTTATGTTAGGAGGAGATGCATCAATTAACACCCTTTGTCAGAAGAACTCTGATGCGGATTGGGGCAACAATTGCTGGGCCTCGATAAAGTGCGTTGGTGATGCAGTTAAATACAAATAGCGCTTTTGACAGGATAGCTGGCGAGAGCCCTTCTAGAATAACCGTGAGCTATTAATCAGGATTTTTAGTATGGATACGGTGGATTATTTTACGGTGCTTTACGCTTGTATCGGCGTAGGCTTCGTGGCGTTTTATGTGGGGTATAAACTCGGTGATCGGTGGGCTGTTCGTGCTTACTCTCTACACCTTCAACATTGTGCAGATAACAATGAGACTGTGGTAGTCAATGAGATTTCATTGGGTAATAGCGAGCATCATATTGGCGATGAGAGTGGGAAGCAAAGATATTTTGAAGTAACTGAAGTAACTGAAGTAACTGAAGTAGGTGTAGGTCGTTACCTATCGAGCGCGTTTAAAGGTTCAGGAAAAGATAATTAGCGCAATTTGAAAGCGGTTACGAATCAGAACTTTCCTACCCCTCCCCGCTCTAAAGAGCCGGGGTTTTCACACTTTGATGATCACTTGCATCCGTATTCGATGAATAACTTCTCCCATTTGTCACTAGAGAATTTTGCCCCTACCTCCTCCCAATAAAGACGAAATGAGGCAATTAGTTCAGGTAATTTCCTATCATCCCCAGATTCTGATACAGCGTTTACCGCATGATCCGATGGTGACCACTTCCCTACCCCTATCCCGTTGATGGCAGGCTCTCTAAAGACCTTTCGGGCATAGGAAACGAACGTCTGATGATAAGACGCTCTTGGTATCCCCACCTCCTGCCAGTAAAGGCGAAATTCAGGGACACAATCTCTAATAACCCCCTCTGGCAAGCCTTCACTCAACAATTGATCCACAGCAGCTTTAGAGGGAGTCCAATGGCGATCAATAAGTACGGGCTTATCACCCCCACCCGAATTGTAATGACTCTTGAGGGCCCAACTAAGAAAAGATGAATCCTTCCTAGAAGCTACAGCAAATGTCTGCATGTATGTTCGCGCTAGGTTTTTAATTTGCTTCTCAGATAACCCATGCTGTTTTAGGTTAATAACTACACTGCGAGATACTTTCCATTCACTTTGTAGTTGATCGTCAATCAGGGCAATCCTTACTTCTGATTGGCTCACTAGATCAAAACTTTGGATTCGATCTAGTTGCACCAATACCGGTAAGAACTCTATCGCTTCACCCCACTCCATAGGTAGTGATGCCTTAGCCCAATGTTCGGAATTGAAAGCTGTACCCTCCACTGCCTTCATAGCTCGCTCTATGCACCACCAGGCAAAAGCTACACGATAACCGTGCTGTAGAAGATCATCACACAGCGTCACGTTCACAGATCAGGCCTCTCCACCTTCGGTATACGTCTCGTATGCATCCATATCAAAAGAAGAGTCATCCATCTCGATATCCTCCAGTACTTCAGCTGCTTGTTTTCTTAGGTACTGTTGATGACGGCTATTGTCACCGACGATTGGATCCTTCCTATCTCTCTCAATGCGTATCACCATACCTTGCTTAGGTTGGCTGTTATCTAAGTGGATGTAATAACCGTATACAAGAGCGGTTATCCGCGGGTTATCTTTATTTAGCGGATCACCTATATTGAATTTCTCCATCATATCCAAGAAGTACTTTTTAAAGTTGTCCATTCTGGTACCCGGAGATAGCCTCTCTTGCATGTCGTAGAGGTCATACTCTTGGTCTTTCAGGTTTCCTTTTTCCCGGCCCCCAATAAAACTACGTGACCAGTTTGAAAACCTTTGAGCCATACCAGACCTTTCTGCTGCCAGTTCTTTGTGGCTGATGAACATAGTGCTTAGTAGTCCCATGGCATTAAGTACTAGAGACTTAAAAATCCTTGGGTCGAGCTGAAAGGAATAGAAGCGCGGTACCAATTCTCCCCGAACTCCGAACAGGTCTTTAATATCTTCGTTTTCTCGGGTGATCTCTAGACTACTCATAAATCGAAATTCAAGTAGATCCCCTTTCCCGGTCATACTGAACATTTCTCGAAACTTGGCATTATCCTTTGTGTCGACTTCAAATTTTGTATCGTTCAGGCGCTTAAGCATTGATGCCGCTGTATTGGGCCCCTCTCCTTTAACCGATATTTTCATCATATTGCATAGATCATGAATATCGACGGTAAACAGGTTAGGGATATGGAGTAGATATTCCTCTGGTGACCAGCTGCTAATGGTTTCGTCATCGTACTGCTCTTTAACGCGAGCAATGTATTTCAGGATCGACTGCCGGCATAGCGATATGATCGATCGCATGGCGCGTTGATCGGGAGATGCCATTATTTCACTCCCCTCTTCTGAGCTGCACGTAGTTGTTATGTGTAGAGGAGCACCTGCGAAGAAATACAGACAATCAATCTGCTTTATTCTTTTGTCACTGTATGAGAGACGCATAGCGCTATCTAGAACACCATTGAAGATCTGCTCATGTAAGTGGAGCTTTATGTGCTCAGAGGACTCTAAAAACTGTAATTCAGACTTTGCCTTGAGTACGTTCCGTTGCATGCGGAGCAGTTCTTTCGTTCGCCGGCTAACAACAGTCTTATCTGTTCTCTTAATGTTCACTGGGAGAGGTGAAAGCGAAGCTAGTGGAGAAAGGTCGGAAATCCGATAGTGAGCAGTACGGCCGCCATCTTGACGAAACTCATGATCGGCTTTTGCAATTTGATGTTCTGCGAGAAATCCTAGGTTACGAGAAACACTAGCGTTACTGCTGCCTATCTTTTTAGCTTTCAGTGCACTCTGAAACTGAGTCCTACCAACACTTATTGTTCCGTCTTCTCGTAAACCACATTCTTGTGCATGCTCTATAAGGCAGATTAAGAACTTCTTAATTGCTGGTGAGACTCCTTGAAGATGTTCCACCAAAGTCGTTTGCTCAAGCGTAGTCGTGGTTAAAGTTATAACTACGCTGTCATCAATTTTAGCGCTCATTGCCGGCCCCAATTGTATACAAGTGCATATTATGAAATACGCTGTTTGGGAGAAGGTATATTGTGAAATACCCTCCGTCAATTATTATTTAGATTCCAGGTTTCTCTTTTCTATATCTCTAAGATGCCAGTTCTAAGCTGCGCTTTAGTATTCATATATAAAAACATAATAGAAAACAGTAAGTCTCTATACAGAATAAATACAATACCCATAATATCTATAATAGCGAGCGCTTTATTTCTTTTATTTCAACTACTTACACCATTTTTGGGGGTGTTCAGTTTCCTTATCCAGTCATTTCGTTCTTTGTTCTGCGATTTCATAACTAAAACGACATTTCATTTACCAAAGAAGGTAATTCACAACTCTGTATAGGTATTCCCTTTCTTTTTGAGGTAACCAGTTTCTTAGTGACGTATTTCATTCCTTAATTGGCTATTTCGTTTATTTTGTCGATTGAGTTACTTGGATTCATTGCTCTAGATACCGGCGCAATCGAGACCTATCGGGGAATATTCCGTTTAAATCCGGCAATAATTATTGCTAGGTGTTTACTTCCTTAATTCTGGTATTTACTTCCTTATCTTTGTCACCTTTGAACTACCCATAGAGGGGAACGCTCTAAATAGTGTCTATGGGGCGCAAACTACACAAAATATGGGCAATACGTCTGATTAACCACAAGGAGAAATACAGAAACACGTGAGTATTGAGTTTATATATAAGGGGATTTCAATTGGAATACCTCTATAAAGAGGGTATTTGCTGTAGATGTAAATTTAGGAAGAATGAACAAACAAGGAAGTTCAGTATGAAATACCCTGCTTGGCCATCGATTCTGTCTTTGGAAAAGACAGAGAAATGCTTAGATTCGTCCCCTACGTATCAGCCTCATACTAATTGCCATGTATGAGACGCGGGTCTTTGGATCTTTATTAAGGCCTACTGATTCAGCGAACTCCACCATTTTGTAAAAGGGAGTGAGGGCTTTTTCGGAAAGATAGATATCGAAACTCGTCATACTTTCTTTAAACGGGCTGGTCAGCTTTAGATAGAGCTCCTTATCTTCATCTGGTTCTCTACTAAATTGTTCCCACATTTCTAGAATCGCTTCACAGATCCATTTCGATCGATCCTTCTTTGAGTACTCATTTGCTTCCATGTCCTCCTTTATGCCCTCGAGAACAATTCCGCTCATTCGTACTGTTAGACGGCTACTTTCCTCATCAGTATTTCCAGATGTGCTCTGGGCTCCTAAGACCCTCTTGTTCGACTTTGTCATAGATGGCCTTCATCCTGATATCCAATCAAAGAGAGTAACTCTTGGAGCTTTTCCTTGGGGCAGTCCAATGAGAGTTTCACGCTATCTTTTTTGGCGTTGTACTTTAAGTTGCACGAGTACCCCAGCTGTCCTTGGACGCCCTTCCCTATAGTCTTTAACGAATCGCCAAAAGGATCATTCTTAACGCCACCCTTCCCTGCTGTTTTCGTTTTGTCTTTGTTGGAGACAGCCAGGGTCGGTAGAGGAGCATCTATACCGTGATCAAGGACGTGCCTCATGTTTGCCCATGTCATTCGCTCGTTTTGAATACGGTCAAACAGCGGCTTTCTTTGGGGGTGCTTAGCCACATCTTTAACGATCGCCGCACGGTCCTTGTTTAGTTTTAGCTCTTTACCAAGTGGACGTAGCGTCATATTGAGGAGTTCGCTGTTCGCATCAAGACGTGCCAGTTTAGAGTCTAGAACTTCAAAGTCTCTCAATCCCGGCACATCGTTTGCCTCATCCTTAAGGCGAGCACGAGTTTCTTCGTCAAGCATGTAGTCAAAGATTTGCGCTTTCACATAAGGGATTGCACCACAAGAATAGAGAACAGACAGGGTCCTCCGCTCACCATCTACGATAAATGCTTCGTTAGCTGCTGCGTGCTCACGTTCTGCAGTGATTGGGTGAATTTGACGTCCAGCGCTAATGCTCTGTGCGGTACCGTGTATCTGTTGGAGGAATTCTGTGAAGTCTCTTTTCTGTTGATCGTTAAGTTTCTGATACCAAGGCCGAGAGTCCAACAATGCTGGATACAAATCCGCAGCGGCTTCAATGTCATAATCAAGGCTTGGCCACGAAACACTAGCAAATTCATCTAGGCTGCAAGGCACAAACCTGGCATTAAATGTTTTTTTGATTTCCTTGGGATTTAGGAAAACCGTATTGAGTTTATTACGTTCGAGATAGGCGTCCGTCTCCTTTAATCCATTGAGAGCCCTAACCGCTCCTGATAGGGCGTCTTGCGGCTTATCCGAAGATGAAGGAGCATTCTTGCCTGATTGTGGCGCCCCGCCACCAAGAGGTCTTTTCTTTTTGCGTACGGGTATGTCCGCTTTAGAGACAGTATCTTTACTCATAGTGAAAATACCTCATCATGAATATGCTGAAAGACAGGATCACAACGTTTACGAACCTTATGTGAGGGGGGAAGCGAAAATACAGAGTCTGGCTTCTTTGAAGTTTTCTTCTGTCGACTCGATATTGCCGTTGTATTGGTAATCATCATTCCTTCAGGGAAGTGATCACCGGCAAAATCATTTCTTACCTGAGTGATAGTCTCTTCATGTGAACCATCACGGCCTAGGTCGACCAAGCAAGGAAGCAACCCCAAGAAATTAATTTCCTCTTCCCTGCCTATTCGATTCAGACGAGCTTTGCGAATAGCATTGATCAGGGTAGAGGTCCCCATGATCGAGAACTCTTCTGGCTTATATGGGGAGATAACATGTGTTGCCGCTTGGATAGCCGCGCTAAACAAAGGGGTCTCAGTAGGGCCTGAATCGATGATAATGACATCGTATTGTTCTGCTAAAGCAGGATTCGAGCAAAACTTGCCGAGCTGAGATATCAGCTTACCAGCGTTAGTGGTTTCCAATACCTGCCCTGTAGATTTGTCTGTTAACCCGCTCTTATTGAGATTCTGCAGAATATCGCGCATACCCTCTCTAGAGCCCGCGACTATGTCAACTCGAGGGGAGGTAATATCCTCTGGATCATCCGGCCCAAGGAATGTTGAATGAGGTAGAACTTGGCGTCCATGAAAGATATCACAAATGTTAGACCGCTCAGTTAAGTGCTCTTGGTCATATTCATCGCTTGGGTCATAGTCAGGGTGACGCGGCGGAATGAGCTCATCGTCTTCATTGTGGTCTACCCCTACCCAGTACATGGTCAAGTTCATTTGGCCATCAAAATCAATAAGCAGTACTCGCTTCCCCTTCGTTAAGCAGAGATTTTCAGCGGTCAGTGAACTGTCAGTGGTTTTCGCCACACCCCCCTTATTGTTTAGAAACAATATGGCCGGTATTGGTTTTAATTCGAATCCTTGGTCTGCAAGAGGTGTATTCATCGTATTTTCCCTTATTTGAATAACGTGCAGTGTCTTGTGTAACTGTCTTCACTCAAGACAGTTTTGGCCGCCCTGATGAGGGTGTATACCGGCCTTTCTATAACGTGCACATTTATAACGTCCATTTGTAAAACGTGCAAGTGATAACGTACCATTTTTCTAGAACTGTCTTTACTCAAGACAGTTGATACTTCCATCTTTCACAGGTATAACGTGCACTATATAACGTGCTTTATTTTACCCGCACTGTCTTGAGTGAAGACAGCATTTCAGGATCGAACGAATGGCTTCCAAAAACACTAAGAGAGCACCAAAGGAAATTGGTGAAAAGGCCTATCTCAAGCACGACCTCTTTAATGGGGCAGATTATGATTTCTTGCGCTTGGACGTCTCCCTATTAGATCGAGGATACTTCCAAACTCGTATTGATTTCGATACAGACGGGGACCTCCAAGAGTTGGCGGACTCCATTAAATCAACGAATGGGAACTTCACCCCCATTGTCGCGAGAAAGAAGTACTCCAGGCGCTTTGAAATAATATCGGGTGAACGCCGGGTTAGAGCCACGATGATTGCAGGTCTAGACCATGTTCTAGCCTTGGTCGGAGACTTTAGTGACGAACAAGCAGCGATTATCTGCTTGACCGAAAATCTTCAACGTAAAGATCTCAACCCAATAGAAGAGGCTGAAGGGATTCAGCAGATGTTAGATCAGCCTGGAATGACTCAGAAAGACGTAGCAAAGCTCTTGGGGAAATCCCGCCCCTACATCAGCAACTCGATCAGGCTGTTATCACTCGACTCTCAGGTTAAAGACCTGCTTAAGCGTAAACGTCTTGACGTAGGACACGGTAAAGCGCTTGCAAGCTTGAAAAACAAAGCCCAGCAAAGAGAGTGGGGTATCAAGGCAGCCAGAAATGAATGGTCTGTACGGGAGCTTGAGGGCAGGGTTCGCAAGATACTGAATCCAACTGAAATAGAGGAGTCCGATCACAACCCAAATATGGATATTATGAGATTGGAGATGAAACTATCCGACACTCTTTGTTTCCCATGCAGAATCAATATTGATTCAAAATCTGGGGGTGGGGCGCTAACGATTCGTTTTGCCGGCGCTTCTGATTTTGACGGCATACTAGAGAGAGTAGCTCCCAGCTTATCGGAAGAGTATCTTGATAATCTGTCTTCAGAGAGTGAAGACAGCTAGAGCTTTCCGAATACAGCGTACCAACTATAATCAACACATTCTTCATGTGTCTGGTTAGCCATTCTTTCAGATAGATGGTACAAACCCTTTTGGCCTAGCAATCAGACAAAAGGGGGTTCCAATGGATGTCTTAACCGAAGACAAATTGGCTCAGCTACTTTCTAGTATCGGCATCCACTCAGAGGACATACAGTCCGCCATATCCGACTCGCATGCTCATGCTACCCCCAAAGGAATAACCTCCCTACAAAATATCGCTTCAAAGGCGATAGCCAATACGGCTTCTCGAATTGCTCAATCCAAAGACGAAGAGAGTGTAGGTGTTTGGCCACCGACTCGGTTGAAGAAAGATTGGAGACATCAGGAAGACACAATATTAATCAGAGTGCGCGACAAACCCCGTACTTCTAGTGCGGGGAAGGATAGCGCCTACCGTATTGCGGAATAATTCCAGCTGTGTTTTTATACAGTAATGGCAAGGTTGAGCAAAACACTAAAGTTGCGAGTAAAAGACAAACATGTTGCTTGTCTTAATGAGATGGCTCGATCTGTCAATTTTGTCTGGAACTACATAAACGAGTTAAGCGCTAGGTCGATCAAAGAAAGAGGCGTGTGGCTCTCACGCTATGATCTACACCCGTTCACTGTTGGTGCTCATAAAGAGCTTGGTTTGCATAGTCATACTTTGCAATGTATTTCTGGCGAATACGTCACTCGCCGTAAGCAATTTCAGAAAGCCAAATTAAACTGGCGTAAGTCTGGTGGAACAAGACGATCCCTGGGCTGGATTCCTATCAACACCAATGCCGCCAAATGGAAAAACGGCCAGGTGTTCCACAACGGGAAATACTTCAAAGTTTGGGACTCTTACGGGCTCTCAAAATATAAGTTCCGATCGGCGAGTTTCAATGAAGACGCAAGAGGTCGCTGGTATTTCAATGTTGTTGTGACTGCAAACGTTGAAGCATCTAACGGCACTCAATTCACTGGTGTCGACCTTGGCTGCAAAGAAGCGGCTACTGACTCGAACGGAGACGGTGTTCAAGGTCGAGAGTATCGCAGACTCGAAGCAAAACTAGGCATTGCGCAAAGAGCAAGAAACAAGGGTCGCGTTAAAGCAATACACGCCAAAATTAGGCATCGGAGGCAAGATGCCTTACACAAATACAGCCGTAAACTCGTGAATGAGAATGCGGCTATCTTCGTTGGTAACGTATCAAGTTCCGGCCTAGCAAAAACCAAAATGGCAAAGTCCGTTTTGGATGCTGGCTGGGGCTCACTCAAGACAATGTTGGAATACAAATGCGATCACGCAGGCATTGTCTTTGAAGAAATCAACGAAGCGTACTCCACCCAATCCTGTTCGTGCTGCGGGACCATCCCTGCCAGCAGTCCGAAGGGTAGATCAGGATTGCGAATAAGAGAATGGACTTGCTCAGAGTGCGGAGCTGAGCACGATTGCGATATAAACGCGGCAAAGAACATTCTCGCGGCGGGACATCGCCGTCTAGCTGTAGGAATCACCGTCTCTTCAGGGCGGTGAGGATGTCAACATAAACACGGTGATACTGAAGGTACTCCTGTCGGCAAGCCGGCACCGGGTACTGCTGTTACCAAGACTATTGCTGTCACAACGCTGGATACAAGGAGACATCAGTTTTCTGATAGTCTATAGCTACAGGCGGGAGATGTGGTGAAGCTTGTGGTTTCGAATGAGTTTTCAATTGGTGATTCCGAAGAACAAAAAAATATGCTGCAATGATGCGCTCTATGCTTAATATGGTACAGGAAGACGGCAATACCGTTACTGTAAAACCCGATCATACTAAAGAGCTGATCTGGCAGTTTAATGGAGGTGTTGAGGTCGTATTTGCCTGTAACATACTGGGGCACTTTGAAGCCGGAATGTATGCTAAAGAAAAAGTAGCTTCTATAGCGCAGGTTAAAGAAGCCCCTCCAAAAAATCATAAGCACAATCACTAAGCTTAACTCATACCACAGCAGTTTGACCGCTGCGATACTGTGAAGCCAGTGGAGGAATAAATGCTACTTAGATCCGGCGTTAAAAATAACTACGTAGTCGTAGCAGGCTAGGCGCCTGGTGAGGTTTCTTCTCCATATTAGGGCGGTCGACCCCTATTTATGCTTTTCTTGATCTTTATTGGCTGTATTGTTCAAAATCCCAAGTTTACTGAGGATGATATTCTGCCTTTTAATTACGTGCTTCATTAAAACAACCATTTGCCTGTATTGCACATTCAATTGTGTTTCCTCTTCATCGCAGGTTTCTCCGTCAGGGCTTCCTGCCTCTCTCTTCAGGCAGCCCCTATTTTCACGATGCTTCGCTTTAGCCATTTCTTCCGCCAATTTAACGCCATTTTCCATCAGTTCAGCATGCACTTGCATGTTTGAGCGAAGCGTCCATCCGTCTGTTTCATTTTCCATGGATGAAATCAGACTTTCCATATTGGAAACATTTTCTTTCATCTTTACTTTATGGCCATGCGTAGATGATTGCGCGTGAATCAGGCCGATAAAGGATAAATAAATGACGAGGACTTTAATTAAACTTAGTGTTTTCATAATAAATTCTCTAATTCAATGCTGTCGAAATATACTAACGAGTTTATAGGAGTTTTTTTGCAAGAGTGGCAGCGGATTCTATTTAATATTCCGTGTGCTTATCTAGGATGGCATTAGATGCCGATCTATACAAAGATTATTGATAATAAATCCTATGATCACCTACAATAAATCTCCAGGTTAATATTAACCGACACGGATTCAAACCTGAAGACAGCATCGTAATCCCCCCAATAATCCACTGAGGTTATAAGTAGAAAATTCCTTTAAAATTGATCCACTAAGGAGTTTTCTAACAATGCGTAAATCCGGATACAGTGACAGCCAGATCCTGGCTATCCTCAAGCAAAATGAAAATGGCGTATCCGTTGCTGATCTATGCCGTGAGCACGGTATGAGTTCTGCCCAGTTTTACAAATGGCGATCTAAGTTCGGGGGTATGGATGCCTCAATGATGAAGCGGCTCAAAGAGCTTGAAGATGAGAACCGCAGACTCAAGAAAATGTATGCTGAAGAACGCCTTAAAGCGGAGCTTCGGCAGGAAGCGCTTGAGGGAAAGTTGTAAAGCCTCCCTCAGTGTAAAGAGATGGCACAACGTGCTGTGCAAAACATAAGATCAGTGTTCGCTTTGCCTGTTTGGTATATGGCGTCAGCGAGAGTTGTTATCGCTACCAGTCTAGTCTCTTAGGCGAGAACTCTTTGATAGCTGGCTGGCTGCTGCGCTTGACTACGGCGCACCGTTTGGCCTATGTTTTCTGTATTTACGCAACGTGAAGGGCTTTGGCCAGAATCACAAGCGTGTTTACCGTATCTACCGTGAGCTGGAGCTGAACCTTCGCATCAAGCCAAAACGGCGAATTAAACGAGATAAGCCTGATGCACTGAATGTACCGATGGCTGCCAATGAAGTGTGGTCAATGGACTTTATGTCTGACAGCCTTAGCGACGGAAGAAGCTTACGTAGCTTCAACCTGATCGACGATTACAATCGTGAATGCTTGACCATTGATGTGGACTTATCAATGCCAGCTCTGCGGGTAATACGATCCCTAGAGCAGGTGATTGAATGGCGAGGAAAACCGACAGCATTACGTTGTGATAACGGGCCCGAGTACATCTCCGGTGCGCTGGTTAACTGTGCGAATTAGCGTCAAATTACATTGCTGTACATCCAGCCCGGAAAGCCAACACAAAATGCCTACATCGAGCGATTTAACCGAACAGCGAGGCACGAGTGGTTGGACATGCAGCACTTCGACAGTGTTGAACAAGCTCAACAACTTGCAACACAGTGGCAATGGCAGTACAACAACGAGCGGCCTAACACGGCTATAGGAGGTGTGCCTCCAAAACGGCTGCTACAGGCAGCATAACCCTCTACCTATAACTGACGTGTTAAGTGGGGGGATTACAGCATTGTAATCCGGTAGGGGAGAGGCCAGCTGAAGTTAAGCTTTCATCCTCTTCAGCGGCAAGCCTGAAAGAACTCAGGCTTTTTGTGAAGCAGGCTAGTCTACTCACCAATGAATGATTAATCGCCGAAAGACTGAGGCGAAACCCATGAATACAACCTATGTGTACAGCACTTGATCTATATCAAGACTGTTCGTCGATATAGACATATGCTGAAAACTTGTAATATAAAGGGAAGAATATGATTCGTTCAGTGGGCATGGTGTTGGTTATTTGGGGGTTGATTGTTCAACCTCTAATGGCTGCTGTGCCTGCAGTGATGGCGGACGATAGCCCCCACCCCCTTTTCATGACGGATTCTAGTATAGCGGCCTCTGCCATGGTGCATCATGGGAATCAAGAAGAGCCATTGAAAGCTCCTTGCCACGAAAACACCACTGAAACTGCTTCCTCGGAATCCTGCGATAATTGCGATATTGATTGCATGGGCGGGATATGTGCCTCGTCCTGTGTGATCAGTGGGGCAGCAGCATTCCAAGAATTTTTAGTTAATATAGACCTGTTAAATAGTTCTCTTACAGGGACTTCCTTTGGAGCACGTGCCTACGGGCTCCCTTCTCGTATTTTCCATCCCCCAAAACACGCCTGATCATCCGAAAGGCGTCACTGCGCCTATTTTTTGGAATTCCTAAATATTGACCTAGGTGTTACACCTAGGTTGTACGATTAATTCCTTTCCTTGGGTGGGTGCGTCTAATTTCAGCACTCGGACAGTAACTGGAGAGTATTTGCGATTCCACTAGTTGGTTGCAGATACATATCAGGATGAAGTATGTTATGAAAACAGTAACTGAAATCGCCAGACGATTTAGCGTCAGTGCTGACACGATTCGGCATTACACCAAGCTGGGCCTGCTTTCACCGCAAAGGGATACGGCTAACGGCTATAGACGCTATGGAATACAGCAAGAGAGGCGTTTACGTTTTCTATTGTCGGCTAAAAGACTGGGTTTTAGCTTGAAGGATATTCGAGAAATCCTGGATATGGCGGCGTCTGGCGATACTACTTGTCCAATAGTTCGAAAATTGATTGACCAGCGATTAGAGGCCATAGGCGAAGAGATGCGCGATGCGCAAAAGCTGATGGAGCGTATGGAATCCGCTTCCAGTGANTGGNGTGATTTACCTGATCGTGCTCCTTCAGGGGAGAGNATTTGTCACCTAATCGAAACCTGGNNTAGCGCCAACAGTTTTGGCGATCATGCTANCTCCNCAGNGGACTAGAGCGATGCANCCAACCGATATTCANGTATTAGATAAAGCCAATGGCCTGCANGAGACCGAATATCTCCGGATTCACGGCGCGTCCTGTGCTAGCTGTGTGAGCAAGATTGAAGGCGCGCTACACAANGTTGNNGGNGTTAAAGAGGCGGTGATGAACCTGGCACAGAGNACGGTTTCTGTTACAGGTCATGCTACAGCCGAAGCGATGATTAATGCAATTAGGGCTGCTGGTTATGATGCGGAAAGCATCACCNATAGCTCGGATCAGAGTGTGCTCGATGAAAAGGAAAAAGCCGACGAGGCATATCACAAGCGCTTNATGCNGGAAATGTGGATTGCGCTATCNCTTGGTGTGCCATTGATGATCTANAGCCTGGTTGTCGGAGAGATGACCGTTACCACNACGATGGANCGAGCGGTGTGGTTGATTGTTGGTCTTTTNACATTTGGNGTGATGTNTTTCGCAGGCAGGCATTTCTATATCGGTGCCTGGAAGTCTTTTGCCAATCACAGCGCCAACATGGANACCTTGATTGCCTTGGGTACGGGCACCGCATGGATCTACTCCATGTTTGTCGTGNTCTTTCCCTCGCTGGTGCCGGAAATGGCGCGGCACGTNTATTTTGAAGCGACAGCCATGATTATCGGCTTGATCAACCTTGGCNTAGCGCTGGAANTTANNGCNCGTGGTAGNACATCGGAAGCNATNAAGCGCTTAATNGGNTTNCAGCCAAAAANGGCTAGNGTTGTGCGCAATGGTGAAGANGTGGACATNGCCATNGAACNGGTNCAACTCGGTGATCANGTTNGNGTGCGNCCCGGCGANAAAATNTCGGTTGATGGNATTGTTTCGGACGGCCTGACAGCGGTAGATGAATCCATGCTGACCGGTGAACCCATGCCCGTAGAAAAGGCAACAGGTGATGAAGTGGTTGCCGGTACG
>PANW01000040.1 GCA_002707785.1 Cellvibrionaceae bacterium
CGAGATACGAGATACGAGATACGAGATACGAGATACGAGATACGAGATACGAGATACGAGATACGAGATACGAGAGTGAGCAGTTGCTGCTCGATCGCCGTTATTTCAGAAGAGTGGCTGCTCTAGAGACGCCTATATTCATAGGCATCTCTACTTAAGTGCGCCTTAATTCAAAAGCGCTTTATATGCAGGTCAGCCAGCCGTGGGTATCTTCGGCCAATCCCCATTGAATATCATTTAAGGTCTGGCGCAGTTTGGCGGTGGTGGGTCCAGCTTTGCCGTTGCCCACTTGATATTCCTGCCCGTTGTGCAGCAGGGTTCCCACGGGAGCGAGTACCGCGGCAGTACCGGATAGGGCCGCTTCACAGTTGGGGTTGCGACTGCGTTCAAGCAGTTCAGCCACCGACAGATCACGCTCCTCAACGGTCATGCCCAGATCACGCGCGATGGTGAGAATTGAATTGCGAGTCACGCCGTGCAAGAAACTCTCATCCAACGCTTTGGTGATTAGAGTATTGCCATCGATCAGCAAAAAGTTGGCGGCCCCGGTTTCCTGTACATCACCGTTGGGGCAAAACAGGATTTGGTCGACGTTTAGATCTCGCTTGGCATTCAGTGTGGGCAGCAGTGCGCTGGCGTAGTTACCGCCACTCTTGATGCGGCCCATGTGCGGCGCGCAGCGCATACCGTCTTCTTCCAACAGCAGGCGCAAGGTTGAATCAGCACCACCGGAAAAATAATCCCCCACTGGCGAAATCAATACGTATTGATAGGAGGTGCTTGAAGGCCCGGCAGCTTTGCCGATGGCGGGTTCGGTGCCGATATGAGTCGGACGAATGTAGAGCGAGCCAGGCACTTCAGGGGCTTGATCGGCGAAGCGTTCTACCGCTTGGATGATCATGGCGCGAGTCTGCTCACCGTCAATAGGTGGCAGTGCCAGCAATTCGCTGCTCTGCTTAAAGCGGGCGATATTGCAATCCATGCGGAAAATTTTGACACTGCCATCACTGTGGCGAAAGGCTTTTAATCCCTCGAAGCAGGTGCTGGCGTAGTGCAACACATGGGCGCCAGGGTGCATGCTAATGCTATCACTAGGCACCAGTTGAGGTTCACTCCACTTGTCTCCATTAAATTCGGTTAGAACCATTTCTGGCATAAAAACGCTACCGAAGGCAGTCATAGGGGAACCTCAAAATAGGGTGTCTGAACGGGTGAATGTATCTGGGCGCTACCCACCAATGGAGGATAAATTGACGCCGGAGAGCGATTGTAATTAGCCCGCCGTCAAAAGGGAATACTGAGGTGTCCCAGTTTGCCGCTCTTTTACTGGTGTTTGCTGAAAACTGAGGTATCATGGCGAGTTTTATTTTGCCCCTCAAAGAACGAGTAAAGTATAGATGGCGAACAGCAGGATATTAATCGTTGGCCCCTCTTGGGTGGGCGATATGTTGATGAGCCACTCCTTGATTCAACAGCTGAAATTGCAACACCCCAAGGCCGAAATCGACGTGTTGGCACCGGATTGGTGTCGAGCCTTGATCGAGCGCATGCCGGAGGTGTCTAATTCCATCGCCATGCCGGTGGGGCACGGCAGTTTGCAGTTGGGGGTGCGGCGTCGCTTGGCGGCGGTGCTGGCCAAACGCGACTATGATCAGGCCATTGTCTGCCCCAACTCGCTCAAGTCGGCGCTGATACCGTTTTTTGCGGGTATTCCGCTGCGCACGGGTTGGCTGGGGGAGATGCGTTATTTCCTGCTCAATGATCCCCGCAAACTGAAGAAGACGGCGTTTCCGCTGATGGTGCAGCGTTATGTTGCCTTAGCCACTGAAGGCGTTGCTCGCGCTGAGGAGCTGCCGCCGATTTTACCGCCCAAATTAACGGTTGATGCGGAGGCCCAAGCAGAGACTTTGAAGGAATTTGGCTTGCCGACGGAAAAGCTCATCGGCCTTTGCCCCGGCGCCGAATTCGGCCCTGCCAAACGCTGGCCGGATTATCACTACGCGGCCTTAGCGCAGCGATTGATTGATGGGGGGGGGGCAGTGGCCTGTTTTGGCTCTGCCAAAGACGCTGAAGTGGTCGACGCTATTGCCGAGCAGCTTGACGATCGCGCACAAGCTTCCTTCTATGGCATGGCGGGCAAGACGACTCTGCCTCAAGCCATCGATTTACTCGCTAGCTGTGATGCGGTAGTGACCAACGATTCTGGTTTGATGCACGTCGCTGCGGCAGTTAATACACCACTAGTGGCGCTCTATGGTCCTACCAGTCCAGATTTTACTCCACCTTTGAGTGATAAAGCTGAAGTGATTCGTTTGATTGATGGTTATCTGAAAATTAGAAAGGGCGATGATGCTCAGGGTTTTCACCAAAGCTTGATTGATATTCAGCCCGATCGAGTTTTCCAAGCTTTAGAGAAGGTGTTGTCCGCGTGAGAGTGTTGATTGTAAAAACCTCATCCATGGGCGATGTGATTCACACCTTGCCGGCGATTACTGATGCGCAGCGAGCACATCCCTCCATTCAGTTTGATTGGGTGGTCGAAGAGGGTTTTGCGGAAATTCCCAAGTGGCATCCCGCCGTGGATCGTGTCATTCCGGTGGCGATTCGTCGCTGGCGCAAAAACATTTTTAAGACCATGGGCTCAGTGGAGTGGAAACAGTTTCGCACTCAATTGCGAAAGCATCACTACGATCTAGTGATCGATGCTCAAGGGTTACTCAAGAGTGCTTGGGTGAGTCGCTTGGTGAAAGCGCCCACAGCAGGATTTGATAAGCACTCTGTTCGCGAGCGCCTTGCGGCTTGGGCCTATCAGCATCACTACTCGGTGCCCAAGGCCATGCATGCGGTTGAGCGTACGCGTTTGTTGTTTGCACAAGCGTTGGACTACCCCAAGCCAGAAACGAAAGGGTGTTACGGTGTTGACCGCAGTCGCTTTTGCAGCAGCACGCCCGAGTCCGCCAATGTGGTTTTTTTGCATGGTACCACCCGTCACGATAAACACTATCCCGAAAACTACTGGAGAGCACTGGCTCAGAAACTAACGAGTGAAGGGATTCGCGTGCGACTGCCTTGGGGAAATGAGGCCGAGAAAGAGCGTGCCTATCGTATCTCCAAGGATATCTCCGGCGCTGAAGTTTTACCCAAATTAAATCTCAATGGTTTGGCGGGAGTACTGGGGCAAGCCACCGCGGTGGTCGCGGTGGATACCGGATTGGGTCACTTGAGTGCGGCGTTGAATATTCCCAGTGTTTCACTTTATGGCCCAACCAGTCCGGCGTTAGTCGGGGCCTATGGGGAGAACCAAATACATTTGTGCGCCTCCGACTGTGAGCCGGTGACGCAGGTAGAAGACCCTGCTGTGTTTTCACCACTGACTGCCGAAGTGCTGCTATCAGCGCTCGAGCCGTTGCTGCCGCTAACCGCTGCGATCCCTTCGGAATAATGGTATGTCAGTAACCCTTGGTTTTTGTTTGTACAAATATTTCCCGTTTGGTGGTTTGCAGCGCGATCTCGTGCGGATTGCGGAAAGTTGCCATAAGCGCGGCGCTCGCATTCGGGTCTATACCTTCGCTTGGCAAGGTGAACTGCCCGATTGGATAGAGCTGTGTCTGGTGCCGAAAAAAGGTTGGAGCAGTCAGAGCAAAAATCGTCATTTTACCCAGTGGATCAATGAGCATCGACAAACCCATCCGATTGATCTGTTGATCGGTTTCAACAAGATGCCGGGGCTGGATGTTTATTACGCCGCCGACGGTTGTTATGAGGCTCGAGTCACTGAGCTTTACGGTGATTTTTATCGCCTGGGTGGTCGCTACAAACACTTTTCACGCTACGAAAGAGACGTATTTTCGTCACAGAGCGCCACTCAAGTGTTAATGATTTCGCAGCTTCAAATTCCCATTTTTAAGCGTTTCTATCAAACTCCGGATGAGCGGCTGCATTTGCTGCCTCCGGGCATTGCCCGCGATCGAATTGCTCCGCCCAACAGCGTGGAGCTGCGCCGAGAGTTTCGTCGCGAGTTTGGCATTGCTGATGATGAATATTTGTTGCTCATGGTGGGTTCCGGCTTTAAAACCAAAGGTGTAGATCGAGCGCTGGACGCTCTGGCCGCTTTACCTGCCAAACAGCGCAACAAAACACTCTTATATGTGATTGGACAAGACAATCCGCGCGGCATCCTTAAGCAAGCAAAGCGACTGGGTGTCGAAGCGCAGTTTCAAGTTTTCAGTGGTCGCGACGATATTCCACGCTTTATGCAGGGCGCGGATTTGTTGATTCACCCCGCTCGCCATGAAAATACCGGCACAGTATTAATAGAGGCTCTGGTGGCAGGTTTGCCAGTTTTGGTGACCGATGTGTGCGGTTATGCTCACTATGTAAAAGATGCCGATATGGGACGTGTGATGGCATCGCCCTTTGATGGGGCCGTGTTAGCCCAGCAGCTGTCGGAGATGCTGGCAGAGATGACGGAGAGTGCCGATCAGTGGCGCAGGCGCGGCGCTGAGTTTGCCTCGCAAGCCGATGTTTACAGCATGCCCGACGTGGCGGCTGAAAAAATTATGGCATGTGCGGCGGGTGAGTTGTGAAGGTGTTTCTGAATGCGACCTTTGAGCAGTTGTGGCAGGGCAAAGACCCTTTTGAGCAGGCCGATGCTATCAGCGGCGATGTCTACCGCGAGTTGGATGGGCGTCGAACTCTGCGTTTCGAAGCCAATGGTCGAGGGTATTTTCTCAAGCAGCATAAAGGCGTCGGCTGGAAGGAGATTATCAAAAATCTGCTATCACTGCGCTTGCCGATATTGGGCGCCGCCAATGAAAAGAACGCAGTTGAAGCGCTAACCAACGCTGGTGTGGGCACCATGACCGTTGCGGCTTTTGCTGAGCGAGGTGCCAATCCTGCCGCACAAGAATCATTTATTATCACAGAGGCGGTCGAGCCATCCATCTCTCTTGAAGATTTGGCGATTGAGTGGCGACAGAGTCCGCCGAGTCTGAAACAAAAACGTGCGCTGTTGAATCTCGTGTGTGATATGACTCGCAAAATGCACGATGCTGGGGTCAATCATCGCGACTTTTATATTTGCCACTTTTTACTGCGCAATCGCGATTGTGATGCTGATCCTGATCTGACGTTGATTGATCTGCATCGCGCGTTGATTCATTCACATCTACCATATCGGTGGCGACTGAAAGACCTAGCCAGCCTCTATTACTCGGCTTTCGATGTGCCGCTAACCAAAACCGATCGTTTACGGTTTATTCGTAGGTACAGCGGCCAGCCGTTACGGAAGGAGTTTGGTGCTAATCAGCGTTTGTGGCATGAGGTACAGACTAAAGCCGATTTGCTTTACGTCAAGGCGCAACGCAAGGGAATTCTAAGATGATTAACGAATGGTGGATTGACGACGGTCTTGGGCCAGAAGCGCAAGCCGCTTTCGCCAGTCTTGAGCATTGTTTTCAATCGACCGGAGACGTGGTCTCAGCGAGTGGTATCTCTGAAGTTCAGCGGTTGCAGCTGGATGGTAAAACTTACTACCTGAAGCTCTATTTTGAAGCCGGTGCACGACTCAATAAATATCTAGGTAAAAGCAAGGTCCGTCGGGAGTGGGAAAACCTACTAGCGTTCAAGCGGTGGGGTTTGTCTGTCGCAAAAATTGTTGTACGCGGTGAGCAATCGACTAAGTGGTTGCAGCGACGAGGGGTTCTTATTACTGAAGGCGTCGATGATTCTGTTGATTTGGCCGAGTTAGCCAGACAATCATCGCCGTTACTCAAACAGCCGGATTGGTTGTTCTGTGTTATCGAGCAAGTTGCGCAAGCGGCTCGAGTCATGCATCAGCATCGGTTTGCACACAACGATTTGAAGTGGCGCAATATCCTCGTTAGTGGCACCGAAGATAGCCCGGTTGTGACCTTGATCGATTGCCCTTCCGGAAGATACTGGAGCTGGCCGTTTTGGGAATATCGACGGATGAAGGATTTGGCGTGTCTGGATACAATCGCAAAACACGCACTGACTAAAGATCAGAGGGTGCGGTTTATGCGACGTTATTGGCAGTTATCGGACGGCGAACCTTTGAGCAAGTTGCAGCAACGCAAGCTGAAAAGAATTGCGTCCTTTTTTTCCGGTAAAAAGTAGTCACGTGTATGAAAAGTTATATCGATAGCGACTTTAAAACACTACTAGCAGTTAATCATCTTAGTGACTTTGATGACCTGTGGTCGATGCAGGTTGAGCTGGTCGAGCCAGGTAATGAACGGCGGGGCGGATGGAGCCATGTCGCGCGCATAGAGTTGCTTGATGAAGGTGGCGAGACTCATTGTTTTTACATGAAACGTCAATACAATCACAACAACCTGAGCTTCTATGCCCCTCTAGGCGAGCCGACCTTTTCACGTGAATATCGCAATATCAAGCGCTACGCGGCTCTCTCCATCGGCGCGCTGGATACTGTCTATTACCATCGTCGGCGTATTGATGGCAAAGATGCCGCAATTTTGATTACTCGAGCCCTGGACGATTTTTCGCCATTGAGCGAGCTTTGGGAGAATTGGAAAAGTAATCGCGGCTTAAGTGATCAGCAAAAATCACAACTACTGGATGATGTGGGCAAGGCGATTGGCCGACTTCACGGCAGTGGTTTGTTTCATAATTGTTTGTATCCAGGGCATGTGTACGTTTGCCCTGGAGAATCGGGTTATGACGTGCGTTTTATTGATTTGGAGAAAACCCGCTATCAGGTGCTGCGGCGCAGAGGGTCGATCGCTGATTTGGATGCATTTTTGCGTCGTTCAGAAGTTCTAAAGGATCAAGAGTGGTCGCGGCTGCTCGCTAGCTACCTGCGCGCAAGTCAGCTGTCCATAGATCCTAAGCGGCTTACCGAGAAATTGGCAAAGCGCGCGGCGAGCAAGCGGAATTCCAATTAATGGAAGATTCTTGGCGCGATGAGCTACTGCGATCTAACCGACACCCGAGTCTACCTTTTGAGCTGCAATTGGGAGATGGGCCACGAGTCGTCGTCGATCACTGGTTGCGTATTTTGCCGGGTAAACGCTATGTCGGGCGTGCTCAGATGGCGGGGCAGACGGTGGTGGTCAAGCTATTTGTTGGCGTTCGGGCTTTCGTGAAAGCCGAGCGAGAAGCTGAGGGAATCCACCGGTTACAGCAGGCGGAGCTGCACACTCCCGCTTTGTTGGAGCAGGGCTGTGAGGGCGGTGCGGCTTGGGTTGTGACGGCCTATATCGGTGAGAGCCGAACCCTGTTTGATGCGGCTGATTTGTCGGTCGACGCTAACTTTTCACCTTCATTGTCAGATTCTCCCGATGATCAAGGCTTACAATACGCTCAGAGTGTGGTGCGAACCATCGCTGAAATGCACCTCAAGGGACTGGTTCAAACGGACATTCATCCCGGCAATTTCCTCATCGACAACTCGTCAAATCAGAGCGATTGCTGGGTGATCGATCCAGCGGACGTTGTCTCAGAGACATCAAAGCAGGGTAGGGCAGAGAACATTGCCCTGTTCTTGGCGCAACTTCCTGAGATTTGGTGGCCGCATTTGTTGAGAACCTACAGTGAGATCACAGACTCTGAGGCTAATTGTGATAAAGTGCGGGCCTTGGCGTGGCAAGCTCAAGCCCGACGGGCCGCGGACCTCGCCCATAAGAGCGTGAGAGACTGTACCTTATTTAAGGTGCGCCACGATTGGAGGCGTTTTGTCGCTCTCTGGCGTGAAGACGAACAGTCGCTGGGGCCTTTGTTAGACGACCTCGATGGCTGGATATCCCGCTCAAAGATTCTAAAAGATGGTGGCAGTGCGACGGTTGCACGGGTCGACTATCAAGGGCGCGAACTGGTGATCAAGCGCTACAATCTTAAAGGTTGGTCGCATCGACTAAAGCGTTTTTGGCGACCGACGAGAGCATGGCACAGCTGGATGGCGGGACATCGGCTTCGTGTCATCGGTATTAATAGCCCCAAGCCACTGGCCATGGTTGAGCATCGATGGGGCCCACTGCGCGGGCGTGGCTATTTGGTTACGGAAAAGGCCGAGGGGCTAGACTTACTCGCGCTAGATTCGGCCAATACCTCGTTTGAGCAGGTCGCCGCCGCACTAGGGCGAATGCTCGAACTTTTTCGGCGTCACCATATAAGTCATGGCGACCTCAAGGGCACTAACCTGCTTTGGTCGTCTGAGTTAGAAGTTATCGATTTAGATGCCATACGTTGGCATAACAACCAGGCTCGCTGGCAACGAGCTTACCAAAAAGATTGTGTCCGACTGCAGCGTAATTGGCAGTCTGACAGTGCCGAGCACGAATACATCGCAGCGGTGATTAACAGCTCTAGCTGAACCCACCGCTGAACAAATTTTAGTCAACATTTATTGAACTTGGAAGAGGTTAACTGCGTGTCCTTAATCGTATTAGGTTTGTCCGGAGCACTGAATCACGATCCCTCCGCGGCATTGTATATCGATGGAGAATTGGTAGCAGCGGCGGAAGAGGAGCGTTTTGTCAGAGACAAGCACGCGAAAAACCGCCTACCTTATGAATCTGCAAAATTCTGTATTGAGCAGGCAGGCATTAAACCGGAAGACATCAATGTAGTGGCCATCCCGTTTGCGCCCATCAGTATTACTGAGCCCCATCGCTGGCACTACGCCAAGCGCTATTGGTACGCACCCGATCGCGCCTTGGATGCCATCCTCAATGGTAATCGTCGCTATCGCCGTTACAAAAACAAAGTGGTGTGGCTGCTTGAGCAGTTGGGGATTAACCCTAAAGACGTAGAGATAGAGTCTGTCGAGCATCACATGGCTCACGCATCTAGCGCTTACCATTGCAGTGGCTTCAAAGAAAAAACCGCCATTATGGGTATTGATGGTAAAGGCGAGTATGCCACCACCTTCTTTGGCTACGGCGAAAACGGCAAAATCCATAAGATCAAAGAGTTTGTTGATCCGGATTCTCTTGGCGGTCTCTACGGTGCCATTACGGAGTTTCTCGGCTTCGAAATGCTCGATGGCGAATACAAAGTGATGGGCATGGCTCCTTACGGCGATGCCAGTAAATACGACTTCTCGCGACTGGCCAAATTTGAGAATGGCGAGCTGATTATCAACACGGATTACGCCAATGTGATTGGCCTGCGCCGTCACAAAGATAAAGGCAAAGGTTACTACTTTAGCGACAAATTGATCGAGTGGTTGGGGCCTAAGCGCGAAGGCGATATTGCCGATGAGCCTTATATTCACTATGCCGCTAGCATGCAGGCATTGTTTGAAAAGCTCGCGCTGCAAATGATGGATTATTATCTCGGCGATATCTTGAAAGAAACCGGTAAGTTGGCATTTGCCGGTGGTGGTGCGCTTAACGTCAAGCTCAATCAAAAGATCGTTGCCCGTGAAGAGCTGAAAGAGCTGTTTGTCCAGCCTGCGTCTGGCGATGCCGGCACCGCCATTGGTGCGGCAGCCTATGTGTCCGAGCAGCGCGGTGTGTCTGTTGAAAAGATGGAGCATGTGTATCTCGGCCCCAGCTATACGCCAGAAGAGATTATTGCGGCCTGTGCCAAGCATCCTCACAAGCCTAACTGGAAGCAGATCGACAATGTCCCGAGCGATATTGCAAAAATTCTCGCCGAAGGGCATCCAGTGGCTTGGTTTCAAGGCCGTATGGAATTCGGACCAAGAGCACTCGGCGGACGCTCGATCCTAGGTTGTCCTAGTGTGGACGGCGTGGCGGACAAAATTAACGAACAAATCAAATTTCGTGAGCGCTGGCGCCCCTTCTGCCCAAGTATGTTGAGTCGCGTCGCGCCAGAAATGTTCAAAGTGGATCATCCTGCGCCCTACATGACCTTCACCTTTGAGGTAAACGACAGTTGGAAAGACCGAGTTCCTGAAGTGGTGCATGAAGATGGGACCGCTCGTGCACAGGCGTTGCAGCCAGGAGTGAATGATCCCTACTACCAGCTGATGGAAGAGATGGAGAAACTCACCGGCAATGCCGTGGTAATGAATACTTCTCTCAATCGTCGGGGTGAGGCTATGGTGTGCTCACCCACTGATGCCTTAAATATGTTCTTTGGATCCGATTTGGAATATCTGATTATGGAAAATGTGCTGGTTGCAAAGACGTCAGGGTAGAGAATTTCGATGCATTCTTCTCGTTGGGTTTTACAATTGTGCCATAGTTATGGGGCTCCTTTTGATGATGTAGCACGCCAGTGGGCTTGTTTATTTGACGACACGGAGTATAAGATTCTCACAGTTTTTCTAACGGGAAAGCCCGATGAACGAGTGACACAACAAGTTGGCGGAGATGCCGTCGTTTATCTAGGCTATAGATCTAAGGATCTAAAAGGGCTTAAACGTAAACAAATACGTGATATTGAATCATTGCACGTTCAGTATAAATTTGAGTTTGTTGTGGCTCATCGTTATAAACCTATCTTTATCGCTGCGCATCTAAGAACTCTGAAAGTCTACGGTGTTCTTCACGCATATGGCGTTTTTGAGAGCTATTGGCGCCGTCGTTTCGTTGAGCGTCGCTCCGATAAAATAACATTGCTCGGCGTGTCAAACGCTATTCGAGATGATATTAAGCTGTCTCTGTCGAAATTTCCTTCTGAGCGTATTCAAACTTTTTATAATAGGGTGAATGTGGAAACTTTACAGTCAGGCTTGGCCAATCGAGCCGAAGCGCGGGGTTATCTTAATATACCTCAGGATGCATATGTTGTGGCTAATGTTGGTCGACTTCATCCGGATAAAGACCAAGAAACCTTATTGATCGCTTTTGCCAAGGCTAGTGAAAGTTTGACAAACGCCATATTGGTTATTGTCGGTGAGGGCCGTTTGAAAGCCAGTCTCGAGTCAAAAGCCAGAGAATTAAACATCATCGAGAAAGTGGTATTCACCGGACGGGTGGAAGGTGTCTGGCGGTTTTTTAAGGCGTTTGATGTTTTTGCGCTTACCTCGAATTATGAGCCCTTCGGCATGGTGCTATTGGAGGCCATGGTGGCCGAAGTCCCTGTCGTAGCTACGAATGTCGGCGGTGCGCCTGAAGTGCTCGGTGATTGTGGCCACCTTGTTGGCCTTGGCGACACTGAAATGTTGGCCAAACTCCTCATGTCTGATGTGAAAACCTTCAATCGAGAATTAGGGTTACAGCGAGTCACGGAAAAGTTTAGTGATTCTGCAGCGAAACGTGAGTTTACACGGCTGATAGAGAGTGATGCAGAATGACCAAACCTTTACGAGTTTTAGCGTTAACTCAATCAGATAGGATGCCCAATTGGGATCTTTTTTACGAAGAATTAGGAAACTATGTCGATCTGGATTTTCGCAAGCTAAATCGTAGTGAACAGAGTAATCTAAAAAAGTACTTTCGAAATATCGATCTAGATAATTACGATCGTATATTTTTGGAATTACGATTTAAGCGTCAACTTAAGCAGCGAAACTTTATCGCGACTTTACCCAATTTGGTCGAGTATGAGTCAGATGCCAACCAAAATTATAAGAAGGGCGGAAAATACCAAGGAAAGTGGTCCAAATACTATTCCAGCATGAGTAGTTTACGCATCATTTGTACAGGCCATATTGTGACCGCTCGGCTGAGAGACGAAGGGTATGACGCGGTGTGTGTGCCAAAGGGATTCAATGAGACTGAGATTAGTTGTCTCGATCAGTCGCGAGATATTCAGCTGGGATTCATTGGCCGTGTAGAGAAGGCCGCGTACAATGATCGCAAGAAGCTCCTTGATCTTTGTGTGAAGCGATTGGGCTTGCAAATGCTTAGAACCAATCCTGGGGCAGCATACAATCAAATGCTAAATCGAATTCGTTTTTTTGTTAGTGCCGATATTGGTCTTGATGAGTATATGATTAAGAACTTTGAGGCTATGGCAGCAGGGTGTGTTCTGTGTTGTTATCGACAAGGGCGTGGAGAAGAAGATGCTCTGGGATTTATTGATATGGACAATGTTGTTCTTTACGACGATGTGGATGAGCTGGAGGCCAAGCTGGATTATTTAAAAGGCAGAGCTTCAGAAGTGGATTTGATTGCCGAGCGTGGAAGAGCACTGGTCGAATCGAGATATGGTTTAAAATCTCTGGCCCGACAAACAGCCGAAGTCTTAGTCGCTCCCGTGATGTTTATGAAGCCTATGACGATGACACAAAAACTTCTTGCGAGGTTAGGGCGTTGAGAGTCAAGCGTTCGTCGATTTGTTTTGTTATCCCCTATTTTGGTGAGTTTCCTTTTTGGATGGACTACTTTATAGAAAGCTGTTCCTCTAACAGCTCTGTGGATTATGTTATTTACAGTGATAATCCCCTGCCTAAAGGATGGCCTGCCAATATTACTTACCACTATATTTCATTTGATGATTATAAGAATTTGGTGAGCCAACGATTGGGTATCCGCTTTAACCCTATAAACCCTTATAAATTGTGTGACCTTAAGCCCGCCTACGGGATGATTCATGACAACGATATTAAAGGGTACGATTTTTGGGGGTTTTGTGATATCGATTTAATTTTTGGAAACATACGTAAGTTTCTAACCCACAACGTACTGAATTCCTGTGATTTTTATAGCGCCTATGAACGACGAGTGTCGGGGCACTTTTTCTTAACTAGAAACACTCCCGAACTAAATAAATCTTTCATGAAGGTGGATGGCTGGCGGAAAGTGTTTGAAGATGTTGAGCATCATTGCTTTGATGAAAGAGCGTTTTCTAGTCTCTTTGTTAAGTTTAAAAATCACCCCGCTTGGTCAAAAAATATATTGTCTTGGTTGTTTTTACCTCTCAGTCGTCGGTCGGTGTTTGAAGAGCAGTATTCTACACCAGGTCTGCGTTATAACTGGGTAGATGGCACGAGGGATTTTCCGACAGAATGGTATTGGCGCGACGGTGCTTTGACGAACAACGCTTCCGATAGGGAGTTTCTGTATTTTCATTTCTTGAAGTGGAAGAGGAACTGGGGCGGGAAAAATAGTAGAGACGCCCCTACAAGTATAAAATGGATGGTTGATGATAGTGGTTTTCATAGTGCTTGAGTGTGAACAGGCTAAGGTGTTTCTTTGAGAGTCTTAACTTTATTGTTAATGGGCGGAGAGGAAGCCGTAGCCGTCCACAATGTTCACGGTAATATTCTAAGTGGACTTGCTGATATAGAAAAGAGCGACGTAGTTTTTATTTCTGAGGCCAGTGGAAATACTTCAGTTTTTCCACTGGGAACAGAAATAAAATACCTTGGTAAGAATAAGAAGATTCTTACAAGGGGGCATAAGTTTAGATTCTTTCTTTCTAGAAGACGTTTAGAAGCTGATGTTGGGAGTTTTTTGTCGGGTTATGATCTGGTAATTACAGATGGACTTTTGACTACTGCTTTGATCGCTAAGCAGGTAGATAAGTACGGTTTAAAATCTCTGACGATTGTGCATGGAGAACAAACTAAGATTAGACCCTTAGTAAGTAGCAGAATACCTTACCTTGTTGGAGGGTCTTTCTATTATTCCTGCGTCTCTGGTTCGGTGAAGCAATCTCTGCTGAATAACGTGGAG
This sequence comes from Cellvibrionaceae bacterium, assembly GCA_002707785.1. GTDB lineage: Bacteria > Pseudomonadota > Gammaproteobacteria > Pseudomonadales > Cellvibrionaceae > Pseudomaricurvus. The sequence continues at coordinate 13,575 of PANW01000040.1, forward strand.
TTGCCTGAAAAAAGAGTCCGGGCCATTGTGAGTGGTTTGGACGATAAATTGTTGGAGATGAGGCGTTTTGATCGAGCTGAATCTAGAGTATTTTTCGGGCTTTCTTCAGAAGATTTTGTGATTGGATGCGTGGCTCGTGTTGAACGGCACAAAGGGATCATAGACTTGCTTAAGGCCTTTAGTAAATTTATCTCTAAAGGCTACAAGGCTAAACTGTTGTTGATAGGGGATGGATCTATTCTCAAGGAAGTAGATCTGCTCTCTAGAGAGTTGGGTGTTGATGCTTCAGTGTTACTGCCTGGCTATTTAAATTATGCAGACCGATACCTTTTAGCTATGGATGTCTTTGTGTTGTTGTCCAAAACGGAAGGGCTAGGTTTGTCCGTTTTGGAGGCTCAATTTTCCGGCTTGCCAGTGATGTTGAGTGATATTCCTGCTTTTAGGGAAATTCAGAAACTTTCAGTTTCGGATTCTTGTAGTGTAATCGAGGGTGAGCAGGATCTAATTGCCAGATGGATTGCTTTGCATGAAAATCCAGCCGAAGAATGTAATTATGATCTATCTTGGTGTTCAGTGGATCTTATGAAAAATAGCTATAAAAGCCTTGTTTCTAGCATAATGCAATAGTTGATATTTTATGACAGGTGTAAAAGTCTTAAGGCGTATTCAGTCTTTTTCGTTAAATATGATTTTGATTGGACTGTTTTTTTCTGTGTCTGGCTTTTTGTACATTGATGATGACTATTCAAGAGTGATTTACTTAACTGTGATTTTGTTTTCACTCCTATTCTGGTTCCTTGAATTTCCAGATATGTCATTTTCAAAAAACCTATTCAGATATTCGTTTCAATGGAGGTTGGTGACGGTCTTTTTTCTTTGGGTCTTTTTTTCATCATTGATAAATGAGGCTTCTGCCTTAAAAGTTTTGTCGAGATTGTTGGCGATATACTTCTTCCTCTACGGGGTTGCTTTAGCAAGAATGTATAGGCCTAAAGAGTTTTATTTCGTGCTTTTATTGGGTGTGGTGGTTGCAGTAGCGTTACTCTGTCACTCCACAATAGGCTTCTATTCCAAAAATTCTCTGACAACCAGGCTGGTAGGGTTTGGGATGGACGTAAGAAATCCTGTTGTAGTTGGTGTAGTGGCAGCGGGGTTGTCGGTCATGGCCTATGTATTAGCGCGAACCGCTGGTTTCAACAGGGTTTTAGTTTTTCTGTTGAAACTTATTGCTCTGAGTTTATTTGTAATCTGTGTCTTTTCATGGTCAAAAACACCTTTCTTGGGACTGCTAGCTGGGTTGGTTTTTTATTTTCTAATTGTGGGGAGAGCTAAGGGAAAGAGGTTGTTGGCTCAGATGGGTGGAGTTATTGTGGTCGTAACAGCGCTTATGTGGTTGTCCGATTCATGGCGATTGGCAGATGTTGATGCGTTGATGACCCTTAGTAATAGGTTGCCTATATGGCTGAATCTTATTGATTCGATAAAGAGCAATTTCTTCTTTGGTGTCGGTATTGATTCTGACGCGGTGTTTGAGGGCGAAAATGATTTGTCTATGGAGCATCCTCATAACTCTTATCTTCAAGCGTGGTATTATACAGGCTGGCTCGGTTTTTTGTTGTTTACGTCTATCTACTTGTATCCGGTCTGGAGTGTTATCCTTTCTCAGGGAAGAGGTAAACATTTACTGTGGTGCTTCGGGTTTGTGTTCGGAGTCCAACTTGTCGATGTGCATGTTTTCTTATCTCGACCAAATTTATACTGGTTCATTCTTTGGTTGCCGGTGGGTTGGTTTGCGATTGAAGAAATGAAGTCGAAACAGGGGTGTCGCACTTAATTGGGGCTATCAAAATAGGGACTATTCTAAGGATTTAAGCTTCTTAAGTACTGAGGGCTCTTTTTTTCGCTTAGTGCCTTTGGTCTCGCTGTCTTCCTTATCAGTCGGTGTTGGCGAAAGCTACGGAGTGGTGGCTCATTCCATTGGAATTACCGATAAAGGTGGAGATTGTTGTTTCCTTTTTCGGAGTTACTGTATAGACGTATTTTTAGCCAATTACTTTGCCATGAATGTTCCCTCAATATTATTCGTGTTATCAGGATGGATTTGTTCTTCGTTAGAGTGTTCAGAAAAGGCAAGCCGATGACTACGGTTTTTCGGTTTATAGGTTTATAGGTTGGCTGAGGGATAAGCTATCAAGAGATTTGCAAACAAAATGTCAGTTTTGTTAGAGATACTATAATTCAAGTTTTCCAAGATAATTAATGACTACAAGCCATTAACAGTTTTGATGTCATTGTATTTAAGAGATATGAGATCTATGTCTGAAGCAATAGCTCCTGAAAATGGTGCAAAGATTTATTGGCGTTTACTCTGTTACCTAAAGTCGCATCTATTCTTGTTCGGGTTTAGTATCTTGGGTTTTTTGGTTTTTGCTGCCAGTCAACCCGCCTTGGCACAGGTGATGGAATGGTTGATCGAAGCCATCGACAGCGGTGACAAAGATCAACGGATCATTATTCCTCTGACAATGATGGGCATCTTTGTGGTGAGAGGCATCGGGTCTTTCATTGGTAATTATTATATTGCCAAAGTCTCGCTCAATATCGTTCACACTTTGCGGATCCAGTTGTTCAACCAATTAACGACTTTGCCGAGTAACTATTTCGATGCGCATAATTCCGGCAATCTGATTTCTCGTATCATTTACAATGTACAGGGTGTGACCGGTGCCGCGACCGACGCGTTGAAAGTTCTCATTCGTGAAGGCGCTACTGTCATTGCGCTGTTTGGCTATTTGCTTTGGAAAGATTGGAAGCTAACCATGGTGTTTGTGGTTATCGCTCCCTTTATCGGAATAATCGTATCTTTGGTGGGCAAGCGCTTGAAGAAGCTAGCCAGCAAAATTCAGGTGGTGATGGGTAACATTACTCACATTTGTTCTGAAATGATTTCTGGTTATCGTGTCATGCGAACGTTCTCTGGTGAAGATTATGAGAAACGACGATTTGAACGCGCCAGTGGTGAAAACCTAAAACAAAATTTGAAGCTGGTAAGAACCAGTGCGATAGCTACGCCAGTGATGCAGGCCATCGTTGCAATGGCCATGGGAACCTTGGTCTTCCTGGCGATGACCTTCATGGATACCTCCTCTCCTGGGCCTTTCATCGCCTACATCACCGCTGCCGGATTACTGCCAAAGCCCATCCGCCAACTGAGTGAAGTTTATGGCACGATTCAAAAAGGTATCGCCGCCGCGCAGAGTATTTTCGAACAGCTTGATGAAGTTTCCGAGACAGATTCTGGGAAGCGTGAAGTTGAACGAGTGCGCGGACATATTGAGATCAAACAGCTCGACTTCGCCTATAACACTGAAGAAGGCAATGTTCTCAAACGTATTGATCTCGAAATCAACGCCGGTGAAACCGTCGCTCTGGTGGGAAGCTCGGGTAGTGGTAAGTCGACCTTGGCGAGTCTGATCCCACGTTTTTACGATTACCAAAGCGGTGAGATTCTGGTTGATGGTCATCCACTGACGGACTATCGCCTTGCGTCGTTAAGGGAGCAGATCGCACTGGTTAACCAAGATGTGGTCTTGTTCAATGACACTGTCGCCAGTAATATTGCCTACGGTGGTCTACAGGACGCTTCTGAAGAGGCGGTTCAGCAAGCCGCGAAGGCCGCTCACGCGACGGAATTTATTGAAACCATGCCGCAGGGCTTCGACACCTTAATTGGCGAAGATGGCACCCGTTTATCGGGCGGGCAGCGTCAGCGCTTGGCGATTGCTCGGGCACTATTAAAAGATGCCCCTATCTTGATTCTGGATGAGGCAACTTCCGCTTTGGATACCGAATCTGAGCGCGCCATCCAAGATGCGCTTGATGTATTGATGACAGGGCGGACAACCTTAGTCATCGCGCATCGATTGTCGACCATTGAAAATGCCGACAAAATTGTGGTGATGGACCAAGGAGAAATTGTCGAAATGGGGACGCATCAGCAATTGCTAGAGCAGCAGAGTGTTTATGCTCGTTTGCACTCAATGCAATTCCAAGAGTCGCCCTAGTGGTTCAAAGGCGTTGCTCGACGTGATTGCTCGAATATGAGTCGTTGGTTTGCTCGCCTGAGATTGCTTAGGATCGGAAGGCTTGTCGAGCAATCCCGATACAGACCTGCTCAGCGACCCGATCGATCTGTTCTATCTTCCGATTCTAGCCAATCGTCATGATAAATCGCTCTAGCGGTTAAATAAGACCCTGCTGCAGCTTGCGAGCTGCAGCACTACACCCTCGCGCTATCTCGGGTTAAAATAGTGCTCTTTTGACGAACTCTACCGAGAATTCCCTATGTTGTTGTCTATGCCCCGTTTTGATCAATCCCAAGTGCTGGTTATTGGGGATGTGATGCTCGACCGCTATTGGCATGGTGGCACCTCTCGAATTTCGCCTGAGGCACCGGTACCGGTGGTCAAAGTGGGCGGAGTGGAAGATCGTCCGGGGGGGGCGGGCAACGTCGCCCTCAATATTGCCGCCTTGGGGGCCGGAGCCTCGCTGATCAGTGTGGTGGGCGAAGATGAAGCCGCCGAGGCCTTGCGCAGTCGACTGGAGTCAGTAGGCATTCACACAGACTTTCAGGTCTCAGCGGATAAGCCAACGATTACTAAGTTGCGAGTCATCAGCCGTCATCAGCAGTTGATCCGTATGGATTTTGAAGAGTCCTTTGCCTCCCAAGACAGCAGTGGCTTTGCCGAAAAGGCGAAGAAGCTCCTGCCTCTGATGGGAGCGGTGGTGCTATCGGACTACGCCAAGGGCACCTTACAAAACACGCAAATATTAATCGAGAGTGCTCGCGAGGCCGGTGTCCCGGTACTAGTAGACCCTAAAGGCACTGAGTTTGAACGCTATCGTGGCGCTACCCTGTTAACCCCGAACTTGCATGAATTTGAGGCCGTGGTGGGAGTCTGTGAGCACGAGTCTGAGCTGGTTGAGAAAGGCACCGAGCTAATGCTGTCGCTGGACTTAGAGGCGCTGCTGGTGACTCGCGGGGAGCACGGCATGACGCTGTTGCGCCCCAACCAACCGGAGTTTCATTTACCTGCGCGGGCGCGAGAAGTTTTCGATGTGACGGGGGCTGGGGATACCGTCATCTCGGTGTTGGCTTCTTCTTTGGCAGCCGGCAGTGAGCTACCGCAAGCCGTTGCTTTAGCCAATTTGGCGGCCGGTATTGTTGTAGGCAAGTTGGGTACTGCGACCATTAGCGGACCAGAATTGCGCCGAGCGATTAAAACCGAGCAGGGTTCAGAGCGCGGTGTTATGACGGAAGAGCAGTTACTGATGGCGCTGGAAGAAGCTCGAGCTCATGGCGAGCGTATCGTCTTCACCAACGGCTGCTTTGATATTATTCACGCCGGTCACGTTGGCTACTTAGAAGATACTCGCAGTTTGGGGGATCGGTTGGTGGTCGCCATTAACAGCGACGAGTCAGTGTCTCGCTTGAAGGGGCCTGCACGACCAATCAATCCGGTGGATCGTCGTATGGCGGTATTGGCCGGTTTGGAATCTGTCGATTGGGTGGTGCCTTTTGGCGACGATACGCCTGAGCGTTTACTGCAGCTGATCAAGCCCGACGTATTGGTGAAGGGCGGTGATTACACAGAGAAGCAAGTGGTTGGCTGGGAAATCGTTAAAGCCTATGACGGTGAAGTGAAGGTTCTCAGCTTTTTTGATGACTGTTCAACCACTGCCATTGTTGAAAAAATCCAAAGCCAAGACGGCGAAGATCAATAGTCGTCGCCCTTGTCTTGGTGCAAGTATCGTCTTTAGATGGCCTCTGGATCTTATATCGTCGGCTGGGCACTGCGGATTGCACTCTGGTAAAACGCGTGTTTTGAGGTCGCAATGTCCTCAAGATAACCGGCTTCAAACTCTTCTAAGTGAATGCACTCGCGATCTTGTTGATAGCGGAAAATATGTTGGAAATTGCGTTTACGTTGGCGGCTGTACAAGGTGAAGATATTGATCCGCATGTCGGCAATATCAATGAGTCCCATGCTGCCATCGGCGAGCTGAATAATATTGCCTATATGTAATGAGCTAAACATGACGCCGGCATTGTGCAGCTGCGCAATGTAGCGCCCCAGTTGTCGGGACAGCAATTTATCCTGTGGTCTTTGGCTGAGAACGTCGCGCAAGGTGTTGCCGGGAATACCGTGGTAACAAACGCAGTCACGGCGAGGATCTTTTGTTCTAAAGACGTCCAAAATACCCGCCGTAGTGATGCCGCGTTTTTTCAGTTTTACCGCATGATTGGCGAACTGTTTGGCTCTAGACTGCAATGTCGTCATTGAGAAAGTGCTTTTATGGTAGAAGATCTTCAAGTAGCGATCTTCTGCCAACAACACGATTTTGGGGCCTCGAAGATCTTCTTCGATGACTTTACCGGAGTTAATTAGCTTTTCGAATTCGTGGTTTTCTATAACCTTCATTGTGCTTCTTGCACTGAAAGAGAGTTAACCGCCTTTTGGCAGTTGTCTGCCAAATGTTTGGGCGTAATGGTACCAATAATTGCGCTGCTCACGGCGCCGTGGCGAAACAAAAAATCCATACTGGCTTGGACTGGGTCGACATTGGTGGTGTTTGTGGGCGTGGTAATGTGACCGCTGGCGAGTGCTTTTTTTACGAAAATGCCTTTGTTATTGCTTGCTGCGAAATCCAGTACGGCTTCTTCGTCTTTGTGATTGAGGTTGTAAGTCACCATCACGCAATCCGATTGCTGAGCGGCCAGCAATCCACCTTCTACGGTCTTTGTGCTCATCCCAACAGCGCGTATTTTCCCTTGCTGCTTTAAACGTTGCAAGGTGTCCATGCACTCGCCATTGGCGAGGATATCCATATCGTTGCCATCAGAGTGAATCAATACCAAATCAATAACGTCAGTTTGCAAGCGTTGCAAGCTGCGTTCAATGCTAAAGTTGGTGTGTTTTGCGGAAAAATCAAAGGAGGATTCACCGGCATTGAACTCTTCACCGACCTTACTGCAGATAATCCAGTCGTCACGCTGTCCTTGCAATAGGGGGCCGAGGCGCTCTTCACTGATGCCGTAAGCGGGGGCGGTGTCGATCAGGTTGATACNGAGATCGAGGGCTTGTGCAATGAGATTGGCCGCGTCTCTATCGGATGGCAACTCGAAGCTGGTCGGGTATTTAACGCCTTGATTGCGGCCCAATTTAACCGTGCCTAAACCGAGTGGGCTAACTTGGATTCCGGTGTCGGCAATCGAGTGTCGAAAGGAGTGAAGACTGTTCATGGTCACTGTAGTTTTGAAGCTGATGGTGAGGTGAATAGTTCGGTGTTGTCCCAAGGTGCCGGTGCAATGCCGGCTTGGGGGAGTGCACTCAACACCGATAAATCCGCCGTGCTACCTTGGGGTTGAATGTTCTGGTGCTGTAATAATCCCAAGGCTTCATTGGCAAGGTTGGGAGCGAGCGTCAGTTTCGTCGGCCAAGCCACGGCTAAGTTACTACAGCCTGGTGCGCTGCCAATGAAGGCTTTATCGGGGCGCACCAGTTTTTTTTGTTTGGGCTCGGCGCGATCCACCGGCAGCGTTGCCCATTGTGCGCCGGATAAATCCAGCCATGGCATCAATGTCTGCAGTTCATGCTGAGCTTTAGCAATCAGCTCTGCAGCGCTTAGATCAACGCCTTTTTCTGCCAGCGAGCCGCCCAAATACCAGACCCACTTGCCGTCCTTACAAGGGTGGCTAGAGATCGTTAATTTGGGTGTTTTATCGGTGCCGAGACAGTGCCCGTAGAAGCGATGGCTGTTATCCAGTTTTACCATCACTTGTTGTAAGGGCCGCAATTGCATGGCCGGCGTTCGCTCACCCAATTGTTGCAGTAAGGCGCCATTGCCTTTACCTGCGGTAAAAATAAACTGTTTGGCGTTGATGACAATCGGGCCATTGGCGGTGTTCACCTGTAGCTGACATCGCTGTTGCTCGTCGCGTTGCCATTGTGCCTGCGACGGAGGGAGCAAAAAAGTTCGCCCTTTGACGTTGTTGGCCAAGGCTTTTACGACGCTGGGCACATCCAACACCATATCCACCAAGCGATACAGTTGTCCGGAGAAATCGGGGTGCTGAAAAACACTCGGGCGCTCTTCGGCTTTGACCTTGTCGACTCGACCTCGAGTGGCCTTACTGGCGAAAAAAGTGGTCAACTTTGATGTTACGCTGGCGGTAGACCACATATAGAAATGATCACTGAGCACCTTCGCCTCGCGCAAGTCCACATCGCCGCAGCCGGCCAGACAATCTTGCCAGTGTGCTGGCATATCCGCGATAGCTTCTGAGGCGCCGGTCAGTGCACCGCTGAGGGTGTATTTGATGCCGCCGTGAATCATGCCTTGGGAGGCAACCGATTGATCGCTGCCCAGTGCCTGACTCTCAAACAGTGCGCAATCGTAGCCGTCGGCCTGCAGGCGATTGATCAACCATAGACCAGCAATACCGCCGCCGATAATGGCAATATCCAGATCGAGAGAGGGAGTGTGCATTGTTGAGGAGGAATCCATAATGACTTGGCTGCTAAAGTTTGGGTAATTATACGGGTTTTACCGGCAAAAAACTTTGCTTGTGGTGGTGGTCTCGGTATGCTGCCGCGATACTCAAATACTCGCCCAGATGAGAGCCTACATGCGCGCACTCTACACCCTATTTTTCTATCTGTGTTTGCCGCTGGTGATTGCCCGTCTACTGTGGCGAGCTCGATCCGCACCCGCCTATGCCCAGCGTTGGTCCGAACGCTTTGGTTTTTTCCCTGCTCGCCAGGGCTCCCTACCCGCTATCTGGGTGCACGCCGTGTCGGTGGGGGAAACTCTCGCGGCGCTGCCGATGATTCGAGCACTGCAGCAGCGCTACCCGAATCATCAGCTGATTGTCACGACGACGACACCGACCGGTTCAGAGCGGGTTAAGGCCGTGTTGGGTGACGAGGTTTTTCACGTCTACGCGCCCTACGATTTACCGGATTGTCTCAATCGTTTCCTCAAACGAACACGACCCGCGCTGGCCATTATTATGGAGACGGAACTCTGGCCCAATACGATTGCTGCCTGCGCTCGACACCGTGTGCCAGTAGTGGTGGCCAACGCCAGATTGTCGGAGAAATCTGCCAAGGGGTATCAGCGTTTGTCTGCTATTGCGAGACCTATGCTGGCTAACATCCACTGTGTGGCGGCACAGCATAGCGACGATGGTGAACGTTTTGTGAGCTTGGGTTTACCGGCCAACGCCCTGGCGATTACTGGCAACATCAAGTTTGATTTAACACTGGATCAACCGCAGAGAGCGTTAGCGCAGCAGTTTCGTCAGCGCTGGTGCAATGAGACGCCGCGCCCCATCTTTATCGCGGCCAGCACCCATGAAGGAGAGGATGAGCTACTGTTGCGCGCTTTCGAGTTGATTCGCCAGCAGCGACCAGATCTGTTGTTGCTGATTGTTCCGCGTCACCCCGAGCGCTTCGAGTCGGTGTATCAGCTGGCCTCGGCGCGCTACAAAACTGCCAAGCACAGTGAGGGGCAGTCTCTATCATCGGACACTCAAGTTCTCATCGGCGATACTATGGGCGAGCTAATGCCGATGCTGGGTGCTAGTGATCTTGTGTTTATGGGCGGCACTTGGGTGGATAACGGCGGCCACAACTTGATTGAACCGGCCGCTTGGGGCAAACCTATCTTCAGTGGTTTATCGCTGTTTAATTTCGCTGAAGTCTCGCGGTTATTGCTCGAGGCGCAGGCACTCAAGCTGGTAGAAACACCCGATGTCTTAGCGCAGCAGATCGTGCAATTGCTCGAGCAGCCGGAACTGGGCCAAATTATGGGCGAGGCGGGGCAGAGAGTTGCCGAAGCCAATCGCGGGGCCTTAGTGAAGCTGTTAGAGGTTATCGATAGTGAGCTGGCGAAACACTAGTTCGCTCTCATCGGAGTCACTCACATCCTATTGAGGTGAGTCTTGGCGACTTGTGAGTTCAGTCGCTCGTGTTTCCGTACCGCTTAGCCCGCTGGACGAAAGTCGAGCTCAAAAAAAGCCCATCGCTTTCAGTGATGGGCTTTCCGATGATTAACCCGTGCTGGGTTTGATCAGTTATTTCTCATATTGCTCAATGTCACTTATTTCTCATAACTGCTGCGCATGACTTCTTTGTCGACGTTGAGCCAGCGGTTGAGCTGCAGTACATCTTCTGGCGTCAGGTTGCCAGCCACTTCTTTCAAGCGCAGCATGTTGATGATGTAGGCGTAACGGGTGTCATCGTAGTTACGCTGTGATTGGTAGAGGTTGCGCTGAGCCACCAATACATCCACCAAGTTACGAGTACCCACTTCATAGCCGGCTTGTGTTGCTTCCAGGGCACTGCGGCTTGACGTGATCGCCTGCTTACGGGCTTTTACCTGAGCGACATTGGTGACCACTGACAGATGCAGTGAGCGAGCGCCTTGAATGGTGTCACGCTGGGTCTTGTTGTACAGCTCTTGGGCTTGCATATGCTGCTGATAGGCTTGGCGTCTTTCACCGGAGACTCTCATGCCACTGAAGATGGGCACGTCCAGCTGCACGGCAATAGTTCCTTGCTCATCGATACGTGAATCACTGGGCAAGGTAATGCCCCCATTTTGGATGTCTGTATTGGTGTCATCGCGATCGGTATAAGAGTAACTACCGGTGAGGGTCGGCAAGTGGCCAGAGGCTTTTACTCGCGCATTTTGTTGATTGGCATCGGCATTAAACTTGGCGACTTTAAGCGCATAGTTGTTGCTCAGTGCAAACTCCACCCATTCGTGTCGAGCCATAGGTTCGGGTTTGATCACCGGGAAGGTCTCGACCAACGGGGCGACCTGGTCGTGGCTACGGCCTGTCAGTACTTCCAGCTCTTCAAAGGCAATACCCAAATTACCTAAGGCTTCTAAGGTGACTGCTGTGGCGTTGTCGAAGGCTGCTTGAGCTTCGTGCACGTCGGTAATTGCCGTCAACCCCACTTCGAAACGCTGCTTGGTTTGTTCCAACTGGTGGCTGAGGGCTTTTTCTTCCGCTTGAGCCGTTTCCATATTGTCAATGGAGCGCAGAACATTGAAGTAGGCCTCAGACACGCGAATGATCAGCGACTGTTGGTCAGCGCTGAATTGCGCCTCGGCCTGATCGTTGAGCACGATGCCTTGTTTGTAGCCGAACCAAGCGGCCATATTAAACAGTGGCTGCGTCAAGGTAACCGAATAGCTTTCATTTTGAGTGTCAATCTCAAAGGCACTGCTAGCGCCGCCAAGATTCAGGGGGCCAATGGTGTCTTGATCGGTATCGGAGTAGCTCGCCGTGGCGCTTACTTGGGGCAGTAACCCAGAGCGGCCAATGGTCAAAGCTTCTTTATTTGCCTGATAAGCGGCCGTGTCGGCTTTGAGTTGGTGATCGTTTTCAAGCGCTAGAGCGTAAATGTCTTGCAGGCTATCGGCGTGTAATTGGGCGCTGCCCAAGCATAAAGCTCCCGCGAGTCCGAGAGTTAAGCGTCGCTTCAACATAGATATTCCTGTATCTGTCGCTAAGGGGGGAATTCCCTTAATAAAGTATCGCAGCGAGTGTAGCCGTTTGACTGTTTGAGGTCGAGAAAGGGAATTCATCACGGCGTTAATTAGTGTTAAAAACGAGTCTTCTAGGGCACTTATTCTCGCCAATACCCTCGAAACTGCCCACAATAGGGAAAATTACAATGTCTTCTCTGGATTTGATGAGAGATGTCTGGCAGTTTTCCTAGTTGGAATCGGGTTGTTTTTTCTTTATGTGTCTATGGAGCTCTTGTATGAGAATAATGGCTATAGGTTTGTTGATGGTTTCGTTGCTGGGGTGTACCACCACCGAGCATGTGAAGGATCCTTTAAAACAGACGGTTACCGTTACCGTTAGCGGGCCGAATATGCCGGTAACCCGAAACACGCCACTGAGTTGGTATTCGGATGTGATTTCAATCAATGATACCAACGCCGATGCCCCCTTGAACCCAGCGGTGGTGCAATGGACCAAAGCCGAAGTACAGCGTCAAATGGCGGCCAAGGGCTTTATGTTTGCCGATGAGGCCTCTCGCTATCAAGTGGTGAGTGTCTTGTTACTCGGCGATGGTGATGTGAGCCATTCAACTCAAGAAGTGTTCCGAGTGTTTCCTTCTTTAGCGGGCGAAGACAGTAAGCACCCTAAAGGGACTCTGATGTTAGGTATTATCGACATGGATACTCGAGAAGGGGTGTGGCGCAGTGCTTTGCAAGTCTTTTCCAACCCAGAGGCCACCGACGCGGAGCTCCAAGCGCGATTGCGGGAATCCGTTGCCAACATGCTGAAAAACCTCCAGCCTTCCTAAGCGGTGGAGCCCCGCAATGAATCTGAGTGGCGACCTTGTAACCCCCGTCGCCATTTTTGCGGGCTAACGCCAAACCAACGTTTGAAGCTGCGGGTAAATGCACTCAGTTCTGAGTAGCCCAGCAGTGCGGCGATATCAGTTAGGCGGTAGTAGTCAGCAGACAGATACACCTGAGCTTGCTGATGCCTGACCGCGTCGACAAGCGCCTGAAAGGTCGCCCCGTCCTGTTTTAGGTGGCGCTGCAGCGTGCGAGTGCTGTAGCCCATGGTTGGAGCGACTTCATTGATAGTGCAATGTCCGGTGACCAAAAGGCTAGTAACCACTTCCTTGACCTGATTGATGAGTTGATCGTTGTGTTTGTTCTCAAGGTGCTGGCGCAATAATTGTGGGATTTCTTTGGCCGCTGCACAGATGGGCTCTGAGAACACCTTTGGATCAATCACCAATTCACAGCAATGATGATCAAAGGCCACTGGGCATTTGAAATAGCGTGTGTAGCGAGTGGTGTCGTCGGGGGCCGGATGTTTGAAGTAGACCGCTCGTAACTTGCAGTTGCCGCCGTGCAGTAATTGAATAATCTGCCAAGCAAGGCCTATAGCGTGATCCTCGAAAGTGCGGCTGTTGTTGATGGCATCAATATCTGAGCGTGGCGAAACTGAGGCTTTGTCATCGGTTACCTCTAGTACCAAACTAATGTCTTGCGCGCGTATTTGGAGATGTTTAGAGAAGAGTTCCAGTGCCTCTTGGATATTGGCTTGGCTGGCAATCATTGGAAACAGCGGGCCAAATACCGTCATAGTTTGCCGGCGGGCAATCTCCAACCCCATGTCCGGAAATTTCAAGTCTTGGGAGGCTAGCTCCATAATCAAGGTGTGTTTTTCGTAGGGTAACAAACACTCGTTTTCGTCGAAGATCGACGCAGGAAGCCCTGCTTTATTGGCAAAATCCAACGGATTCTGCCCGTGTTCTCGGATGATGTCTTCCAAGCCGTTTAAAAAATGGCTGTGTATCAACGGTTTTGTCACAGAAATCTCCCTCGACGCTATTGTTGGTTTTTATGCTGCGCCGATGTTCTTCTTTTAAAGTGTTGGATGAGGGCTTTCCAGTCAATAGTAGTATGGCGGGAATTGTTAATCTCGTGGCGCCTTGTGATAAATGCGGTGGCAAAGTGTTGGGTAGACTGGTCTTCGCTTTCCAACATGGGAAGTTAAAAATGGGATTACTATAAAAACGCCCAAACTATAAGAATAAACACGAGAGACTTGTCATGAGCTTATCTAATCGTTTAGCTCCGTTGGCGCTGGCTATTGCTGCTGCGTCCGGATCCGTTCAATCTGAATCTCTAGCCCTTGAAGAAATTGTGGTCACCGCACAGAAGCGCGCCGAAAGCCTTCAAGATGTTCCTATTTCTGTGTCTGCCATGAGTGGTGAAAAGCTAGCTGAAGCAGGTATCCCTGCTATGGCCGACTTCTCTGCCTATGTGCCTAACTTCAACGTTACCTCCAATGCCATTGGCGATGTGATTTCTATTCGCGGTATTCAGTCCGGTATTTTGGCCAGTGTTGAGCAATCGGTGGGTACCTTCACCGATGGTATCTATCGCGGTCGTGGTACTCAGTCGCGCTTCGCCTTTCTCGATGTAGGCACGATTGAAGTTCTGCGTGGCCCGCAGTCGACCTTATTTGGTAAGAACACCATTGGTGGTGCTCTGAACATCACTTCCGCCAAGCCAACCGAAGATTTCGAGGCTGAAATCTCTGGTATGTACGAAGTAGAACACGAAGAAATGGAAGTTAAAGGCTATGTATCCGGCGCATTGAGCGATACCGTGCGCGGCCGTTTTGCCTTCCAAACCCGCGACATGGATGAAGGCTGGATCGAAAATACCTACTACGACGAAGATGAGCCGCAGACGGATGAATACGCCGGTCGTTTATCTCTTGAGTGGGACGCTAGCGATGACTTGTTGATTAGCTTCAAGTACGAACATGGCGATTGGGACAACAATGGCATGCCTTACGAGCAGCAAATTGGCAGCTTGGACGTCGCCTATGCAACCGTTGCTGCATTAGAGGGCGGTGTAGGAGTTGATAACCTGATTGGCGCCGATGTTAAAGCCGAAGACGGCAAATCCACCATGGGTAACAGCACCGATGGTATCGATTATGGCGTGTCACAAGTCTTCGAAGGTGATTCCGACGAATTCGCTTTCCGCGCCGATTACACCATGAGCACCGGTACTTTGACGGCCATTGCCGGCTATTCGGAGTATGAATTTGATCGTCATCTGGATGCTGACTTTAATGCGTTCGATGGTATTGGTTTTGAAGAGTACGAAGACTATGACCAAACCAGCTTGGAAGTACGCTTTGTGTCGGAGCTCGGCGACGGGTTTGAGTTCATTACTGGAGTCTACTATCAAGAAAGCAATCTAACGGCCAACGCAAAAACCAATTTTAACGTTGATGCAACCAATCCAGAGTCGTTTGCCGGACCAGCTGCACTGGCTGTTATTGCAGAGCACAACATCGTTGATACCGCCACTAGCGGTACACAAGGAATTCATCCTGCATTTATTGGTTCTCAGATGAATGCTTCTACTGATTTCGCAGCGGCAAAAGCTTTTGTGGGAAGTATCGGTCAGTTTACTCGTGCGGCACAACTGGATCAGGAAACCGATAGTTGGGCGGCCTTCGCGCAAGGTACTTGGGATTTAACCGATACACTGCGTTTGACCACAGGTGTGCGTTACGGTGAAGAAGAGAAAGAAGCTACTCAGAGTGTACAGTGTGCTGAGTGGGATACTTACAACACCGGTGCAGCATTTTGTAATCCATTGGGGCTGGTGTTGGCAGAATTCACTCCGCACGAGTTTGAAGACCTAAGCCGTGACGAAGAAGACTGGACTTACACCGTTAATCTGCAATGGGATGTGACCAGCGATATCATGGCCTACGCCACCGTATCCACCGGCACCAAATCTGGCGGCTTTAATAACTTCGCTCTAAGCGCGAATCCAGACGAAGCTGAGTTTGATCAAGAAGAAGTTAAGTCGATGGAGATCGGTGCGAAGATGTCTCTGTTGGACGGCGCTGCAGAGTTGAACTTTGCCGTGTTTGATATGGACTACGACGATCTGCAAGCCTCCATCTTTACCGGTGCAACCGGCTTTAAAGTTGAGAACGCGGCGACTGCAACCGTGCGCGGTTTCGAAGCGGATGGTCGTTGGCAGATTGCTGAAAGCCTGATGTTGCGAGGCTCTGTTGGCTACGTAGACTTTGAGTTCGATGAATACGACGTAGCTGGTTGTACCAATGCTCAGAAAGATGCATTGACTGCAGTGAGCACCGCGGCAGGTGGACTGCCTTGGGGTACTTTCATCAAACCGGCACCGGGTACCACGGCCTCTGGAGCAACCGCGGTTGATCTCGACGGCGACGGTAGCACCGATTCCTGTGAGCAAGATCTAGCGGGCGGTACTAATGCCTTTACGCCTGAGTGGACCGGTAGCTTGTCACTCGAGCACGAGATGAACATTGGTGACAACCTCTACTTGCGCACCGTGCTAGATGCCAACTACTTGGATGATCATCACACCGCTGCCGACAACGACGAGCTGGTTTATCAAGACTCTTACGTGTTGACTAACCTGACGGTGACCTTGGGTTCTCAGGATGATCGCTGGGATGTGTCTTTCGTTGGTCGCAACATTACTGATGAAGAATACATTACCTACTCCAACGACATGCCATTGTTTGCCGGTAACCAGCAAGTCGCTTGGGGACGTGAAGCCAGCTACGCCATTCGCGGTCGTTTGAAGTTCTAAGCTAAATTCTCTCTATCTCTAATGCAGTAATTTGGGCCTTCTTTTTAGAAGGCCTTTTTTTTGAGGGGAAGAAAAGGGCAGTAAGCGAAGTGAAGTTAACCAACCGCAGAGGGGTAGGTGCCTTCGAATTAATGTGGGTTGAGTTTGCGCCAGCTTTGCGGGGACACACCGTGCCAGCGTTTAAAGCTGCGGCTAAAGGCGGACAATTGCGAATAACCAATCATGGCGGCTATTTTGGCCAGTGAGTAGTGGGCGTTGCGCATCAGTTGCAAGGCCTGTTCACTGCGAACCTCATTGACTAAATCTTTGAAGTTGGTCTGCTCTTCTTGCAGTCGTCTCTGAATAGTGCGCTTGCTCATGCTCAAATGATGGGCGACCTTTTCGATGCTACACGCGTCGTTATCGATAAACAGGGCAATCACATTTTTAATCTGTGCCGGCAATGTCAGATCCGTCATCGGTCTAACCGGTCGGTCTTCTTGATCGAGGTTGGTTCCCGTCACTATCTTGTTGGCCTTTTCTAGGCAGGCAGGATCAAAGGCGATACCGGTAAACTGATTATTGAAGGCGATGGGTGAGCCGAAAAAACGGCGGAAACCGCTGATACTGCTCAGCTCTGGGTGCTCAAAATAAACGGCCCGTGGTTTCCAGTTCTCGCCACAGAGTGCACGCATGACGACACACAAGACTGCCATGGCGTGATCTTGGGCGTAATTAATATTGGCAATTGCAGGTTCGGCCCAGTGAATCGTCCAAAGGGCCATGTCTTTTGTGGCTTTCAGCTCCAGCTGAACACCATCCACAGAAAGATGCAGGTTTTCTTGAATCGCACAAATGGACTCCAGTACGGTTGCCTGCGGTCGAATGGCTTGGTGGGCGGGCCCCAGCACTGCGAGGGACTGTCGTTCTGCCAGCTTGAGGCAGAAATCGGGCTCCGAAAAATACTTAGAGGCAATCTCAAACAGGCGCAACTCACTGTAGAAAGGGATTAATTTGTCGTCCTGATTAAAATGACTGGGATTAATTTTTGCCTGTCGATAAAAAGTAGCGGGTTGCACGCCCTTTTCTAACAGTAATTGATCGAGCCCATGGATAAATGATCGGTTAATTTGCAGCGGCATTGTTCAAATCTCTCATCTCAATTAGCGGAAAAAACCACTCAAGACCTATCTCCCGCGCATTGCACAGAATCTGCGTTCTGTGTCTGCTTTTTACCCAATATCCTCGCTATTGGCGTCGCTTGTCAAAGGTTTGGCATGAAATGTCTAGTTTGTGAGAGAGGCAGGAGGGCTAGCGTGCCAGCATTTGTGAGAGCAGTATATTTCGGAGCCACAGGTGAGGTTTGCTGTTCTCGGTCCGGCGATGTTGCAGCAAGACCAGATCGAGTTGTGGGAAGGGTAGTTCTGTGGGAAAGGCCAAACCGGTGATTTGATCGCGATAGGGGCCCGCTTGCAATAAATTGCGAGGGCCTACCATCAGGCAGTCGGTAGAAATTAGACTTTCCAACGCCGCGGTTAGATGGGTGGTGGCCAGGAGCACGTGCCGTGTTAACTGCTGTTCTCGCAGTACCTGATCAATAATGCCGGTGTCATCGTCAGTCATTCCCGGGAAATATACCTGCACATGGGGATAGGCCAGATACTCCTCTACCGTCAGTTGTGCCTTCTGAGCCAACGGGTGGTCTTTACGCATTAAACACAGCACTTGATTGTGCCCGTTACTAATAGGAAAACTCAGTACACCGGGTGGCGTAGTGGATTCTCTGTGAATGACAAAGTCGAGCTTGCCGGTAGCCAGCTGCTCTGGATAATCAATGGGCATGTCGGCCGCGCGTAAACTGGCATTGGGCGCTTGCTGATGCAGATGCTGAGTGAGCAACGGTAAGGACAGCTCAGAAACGAGCTGCGGCAGAGCCAAGCGAAACTGCCCTTGATAGGTGCCGGGGTTAAAATCCTCTCCTTCTACCAAGTCATGAAACTGTTCGAGCAACCGCGGTAGCTTGATGGCAATTTCTTCGGCTTTGGGGGTGGGAACCAAGCCGTAGGCGGTGCGCTCAAACAGAGGGTCAGCAAAAATCTGTTTGAGTTTTTGTAGGGATTTACTCATGGCGGGTTGCGAGACAAACAGTCGTTCAGCGGCTCGCGTGACGTTGCGTTCCTCCAACAACACTTGCAAGGTGGCCAACAATTTGAGATCGACTCGAGCTAGATTTACGCGATTCATGAGCTTTTTCTCACCGGTTGTCCCAAGAGCCAAGAGCGGCTTGGAAGATTGATTAATGCTTCAAGTGGACGGCATTATAGGCGTTTGGATGAAGAATCGGTAAGGGTCGGTAAAGAGCGATTAAGTCGTGTTAATGCCGACGAGTTTGGCGGAACTAAACGCCCGTACCGACTCTAATCTAGCGTTAGGGCAGAAAGCTGTCACGATTAGATGGGTTCGCGGAAGTTTCGAGACCTGTTTAAGAGGCCCGTTAATGGTAAGACTACTCAAGCAAAGCAAGGAGTTTGAAATGAGGTTAAACACGTTTTCGCGAATGGGCGTTGTTGCGGGTGTACTACTACTGATCATGGGCTGTGCCAGTGAGCCTGCAGTGGATAAACGTGCAGAAGCCAGGAATGCCGATGGCCTCTATCCCGTCACGGGTACCTCTATGGATAGCGTATTCATTGATATCGATGCCAATCTGAAAGATTATCGCAAGGTCTATATTGCTCCCCTAAATACCTCTCATGTTGAGGTGGATTATACGGCTGAGTCTAGAGAATGGCGCAGCCGTGATTGGGATCTGACAGAGGCGGATCGACAAGCGCTGGAGAATATGTTTACCAAGGCGGTCGATAAAGAGTTTCAGGTGGCCGGCGTAGCGCTGGTCGACCAACCTGCCGAAGGGGTACTTGTGGTTGAGCCGGAGTTGAAAAAGCTGGAGCCCAATGCCCCTAAAGATGCCTATCCGCAACGCACTGCAAGTAATCGTTACTACACCGAAGGCGCCGGTCGAGTGACTCTAGGCTTGACCTTCAAAGATGGCACCAGTGGCAAGGTGATCGGCACCGCAGTGGATAAACGCGATGCGGGTACCCAATGGCGTGAAAACACGGCCATTAGCAACCGCTGGGAAGTGCAGCGACTGTTTAATCGCTGGATTATGATCCTCGATCACAGCCTTGAGCCTGTCGCAACTCAATAAACGTCTAGCAGGTAGTAATCGCACCTTGCGTGCGCCAAAAGGATCATCAAAAAGCCACGAGCCTGCTGCCGTGGCTTTTTTGATTGCTATGGAAGGCGATCTCCAGCGCGAATTCTGCCCGATCCGGTCAAACCATTATTCCGTTATGGTTATGGTTGTCATCATTAAAAACTCACTTGAGCTATATCTGGTCTCGTATTATCGTTCTAGCCTGAATCATAGATTCGCGATGGATGGTCTATGATTGTTTGAATAACAATAAAGTCTAGGACACCCCCCTATGAGAGAGTTACCCCAATCGTTGCTTCGCCGGATCGGTAAGTGCAGCGCCGTGTTATCGGCCTCGCTGCTGTCTGTGTTGTCGCTCGCAAGTCACGCCGCTACAGAAAAACCCAATATTCTGGTGATCTTTGGCGATGACATTGGCCGCACCAATATCAGTGCCTACAGTCACGGTCTGATGGGCTATCAAACGCCGAATATTGATCGTTTGGCGAAAGAGGGGGTCATGTTTACCGACTACTACGGTGAGCAAAGCTGCACCGCCGGTCGATCTGCCTTCATCACTGGTCAGCACCCTGTGCGAACTGGCCTCACCAAGGTGGGTACTCCAGGAGCAGATGTGGGGATTCGCCCCGAAGATCCTACTCTCGCCGAAATGCTCAAACCTCTAGGTTACGCCACCGGACAATTTGGCAAAAACCACTTGGGCGATCGCAACGAGTTCCTGCCCACCAATCACGGCTTCGATGAGTTCCAAGGCAACCTCTATCACCTTAACGCCGAAGAGCTGCCGGAAAGCCCAGATTATCCGAAAGAAGCTTGGTTCCAGAAGATGGCCAACCCTCGTGGTGTGATTCATTCCTATGCCGATGGTCGAGTAGAAGATTCTGGCCCGCTGACGCGCAAGCGTATGGAAACCGTTGATGAAGAGTTCACGCAATCGGCGCAGAACTTTATTAAAAAAGCACACAAAGCCGACAAACCATTTTTCGTTTGGTTGAATACCACCGGCATGCATTTCTGGACCCATCCGGCGGAGAAACACTTGGGTAAGTCTGGCCAAGGCTTTTACAACGACGTTATGGTTGCGCACGACGAAATCATTGGCAGTATGTTAAAGCAGCTTGAAGACCTCGGCATTGAAGACAACACCATCGTTGTCTACACCACCGACAATGGGCCTCACTACAATACTTGGCCAGATGCCGCGATTACGCCTTTCCGCAGTGAAAAAAACACCAACTGGGAAGGTGGCTATCGTGTGCCTGCGCTAGTGCGTTGGCCTGGAAAAATTCCAGCCGGAAAAGTCTCCAACGAAGTGATGTCTCACCTTGATTGGGTGCCCACGTTGATGGCCGCAACGGGTGAAACGAAATTGGCGAGAAAGTTGAAAAAAGGTCACAGCTTTGGTGACAAGCAATACAAAGTTCACCTCGACGGTTATAACTTCCTGCCTTACTTGACTGAAAAATCTGACAAGGGCCCGCGCCAGGAATTTTTCTACTTCAGTGATGATGGCCAGTTGGTGGGTGTTCGAGCGGGCGATTGGAAAGTTGTCTATGCCGAGCAGCGCGCCAAAAAATTCCAAGTGTGGCGTGAGCCGTTTGTACGTTTGAGAATTCCTAAGTTGTTTAACCTGCGTCGCGACCCTTATGAGCGCGCCGATACCGATTCGAATACCTACGACACTTGGTGGGAAAATAACTCTGCATGGATCTTCTACGGCTCAGCCAAAGCCTTGCAATTCGCACAAACCTTTCAGCGTTTCCCTGCTCGCCAAGCTCCCAATAGCTTTACCGTTGACGGTATCGTTGAAGAGCTAACCAAGTATCAACCTCGACAATAAGTTAGCGCGATATTGACCATCCATGATGGTTAATTTCGTTTACAGTAAATGACTCAAATGCCGCACATTGGCAACGCTTAAGTTGCTGTGCGGCATTTTTTTGTCTTGGACGATATGGAGTAAAAGCAATGGCGTTTGTTAAAACGTTTCCAACGGGAAGAATCACCAATCTCATTTTTGTTCTAGTTGTAACCGCCTTTTCATCGGTGGTTATGTCAGCAGACAAACCCAATATTCTCGTTATCTGGGGCGACGATGTCGGTTGGTTTAATATCAGCGCCTACAATCGTGGCATGATGGAATACCGAACGCCCAATATTGATCGTATTGCCGATGAAGGGATGTTGTTCACCGATGCCTATGGCGAGCAAAGTTGTACCGCAGGACGCTCTGCATTTTTGACCGGTCAGCACCCGATTCGAACGGGACTCACCAAAGTGGGCATGCCAGGTGCAGAGTTAGGCTTACAGGCAGAAGATCCGACGTTGGCAGAACTGTTGAAACCGATGGGGTATGTCGCCGGACAGTTTGGTAAAAACCATCTGGGTGATCGCGACGAGTTCTTGCCCACCAACCACGGTTTTGACGAGTTCTTCGGCAATCTCTATCACTTGAACGCAGAGGAAGAACCCGAGCATCCCGACTACCCGAAAGAAGCATGGTTCAAAAAACGTTTCGGCCCTCGAGGCGTGATCCATTCTTATGCTGATGGTCGAATAGAAGATACGGGGCCTTTAACTAAAAAGCGCATGGAAACCGTCGACGAGGAATTCCTACAAGCCTCGCTGGGTTTTATCGACAAAGCCCATCAAGCCGACAAACCCTTTTTTCTTTGGTTTAATTCCACTCGCATGCATGTTTGGACTCACTTGAGCGAAAAGTGGGAAGGAAAAACGGGACAGGGCGTTTACGCCGACGGTATGGCAGAGCATGATCACCATGTTGGAGTACTGTTGGATAAACTCGATCAACTCGGCATCGCCGACAATACCATTGTGGTGTATTCCACCGATAATGGGGCGGAAGTGTTTAGTTGGCCCGACGGTGGCACCATTCCATTTCGCGGTGAAAAGAACACCACTTGGGAAGGCGGTTTCCGAGTTCCTGCTATGGTTCGCTGGCCGGGTAAGATTAAGCCACACAGTGTTTCCAACGGTATCTTGTCACATCAAGATTGGTTGCCAACGCTGATGACGGCGGCCGGCGAAAAGAACATTGTGTCGAAACTTAAAAAAGGCCACCAAGCCGGCGATAAAAAATTCCAAGTGCATCTTGATGGTTTTGATCAAATGGAGCATTTACAGGGTCGTTCTGACAGTAAACGCCATCAGTTTTTCTACTTTACCGATGACGGAAATTTATCGGCGGTGAGAATGGATGACTGGAAAGTGGTGTTCAGCGAACAGCGTGCTCACGGTTTGGATGTGTGGGCTGAACCTTACACTCCATTGCGCCTGCCGAAGGTATTTAATTTGCGTCGCGACCCTTTCGAGCGCGCCGATGTGGAGTCTTGCTGTTATGATGAGTTTCGCGCGACGTCCCTGCCTTATTTGTACAAATCACAAGTAGTGGTTGGACAGTTCTTACAGACGTTCAAGCAATTCCCTCCTCGACAGCGCCCTGCGAGCTTCAGCATCGATCAGATCGTGAATCAGTTTATGAACTATGAATCCTTGCGTTAGGGTAACAATCAGCTAGGACATCTCTGAAAAACGTCATTGCGAGGAGCGTAGCGACGCGGCAATCCATGGTTTAGCACTGTAAAACACGGTTTATCGCCACGCTGGATTGCTTGGCTTAATAGCCCCTACTTTTGGCGCTAACACTCGCAATGACAAGTAATCCTGTTTTTCAGAGGATTCCCTAGAGTCATGATCGATAGCAAACAGGAAGTATTTGATCTTGTTTGCAAGCATTGCTACAAAGAACCTATTACCACTTTGAAAATCGACACTGCAATGGACAGGTCACTATGAACGAAACACAGCAATCGGTGCAGGCTCTGGTGCATCAGGTGCAGCAGTCCGTCATCGGCCAAGCGCAGGTGGTCGAGCGTTTGGTTATCGCGTTATTGGCCTCGGGCAATGTTCTGTTGGAAGGGCTCCCGGGCACCGCCAAAACCCGTTCCATCAAAGCGCTAGCGAAAGCCATCGATATTACCTTGGGACGGATTCAATTTACGCCGGATTTATTGCCCTCCGATGTGACGGGTACCGAGGTCTATCATCACGATGGCGATCACGAAAAACTGACCTTTCAGCCCGGTCCACTGTTTAACAACTTAGTGTTGGCCGATGAAATCAACCGAGCACCCGCCAAGGTGCAATCGGCATTGCTGGAAGCCATGGAAGAGCGACAAGTCACCGTGGCAGGAAAGACCTACCCTCTGCCGTCGTTGTTTATGGTGTTGGCGACACAAAATCCGATTGAGCAAGAGGGCACTTATCCTTTACCGGAGGCGCAGCTTGATCGATTCCTAATGAAAGTCACGATCGACTACCCCGATACCGACAGCGAACTCGATATTATTCGCCTAGTACGCAGTGAAGAGGGCGGCAGTGAAGTTAGCGGCAGTGTCATCACTGTTGCCGCCATCGAGCAGGCGCGGCAACAAATCCAAATGGTCACGGTAGCGGAAGCCGTAGAGCGCTACATGGTTGCCTTGGTGATGGCGACACGCACACCGGAAAAATACAGTGAAGATCTTCGTCGTTGGATCAGCGTTGGCTCCAGCCCACGCGCCACGATCGCGCTAGATCGTTGTGCGCGAGCTCACGCCTGGTTAAAAGGGCGAGATCATGTCACTCCGGAAGATGTCAGAGCGGTGGCGGCGGATGTATTAGCACATCGCCTACATTTGAGTTTTGATGCGCAAGCGGAATCCATTGATGCACGTGCGGTATTGAATCAGTTGCTGCAACAGGTGGCGGTGGCTTAGTCGTGAAGACTTCCCCTCAAGTGGCACACAGTGTTTGCACGAGCGTGGCGGAGTTAGTGCGCTTGCAGTACATGGCTCGTGGTCTGCCTCTGGCGGGAAGTGCAACCGTGGATAATCCTATGGTGGGACATTTTCGTTCCAATGTACGTGGCCGTGGTATGGATTTCGAAGAATTACGGCAATACCGCCAAGGTGACGACATTCGTCAAATGGATTGGAAGGTGTCCAATCGCACCCGCAAACCCCATGTGCGAGTTTATGCCGAGGAGCGTGAGCGACCGGTCTATCTTGTCGTTGATCAGCGCTTGTCGATGTTCTTTGGTTCTCGACGAGTGATGAAATCCGTTTGCGCGGCAGAAATGGCGGCGTTGGTGAGCTGGACGGCATTATCTTCAAATGACCGCATTGGGAGTGTGATATTCAATGATGACAACATGGTTGAATTAGCGCCGCGAGCAGGTCGACAACAACTCATGCAGGTGTTTCATCAGCTAGAGGACTTCAATCAGCGACTTCGAAATGCAGAAAAAGGTTGTTCGTCACAGCTCAATCGTGCGTTGAAACAATTGGCCGAAAAAGCAGGTCACGATGCACTGATTTATGTCATCAGTGATTTAGAGGGCGCTGATGAAAGCACCGGGCAGTGGCTGTCCCGTTTGGCACAGCACAATTCAGTGGTGCTCAGTTTTATCTATGATCCCATGGAGCAAACGTTGCCGCTCGGCGGTGAGTTGGCAGTGAGCGATGGCCAGTATCAAGTGGATGTCGATACGGATGATCTAACTTTACGCCAACAATATTCTCAGCAGTTTGAACAGCGGCTGGGTCGAGCGCGAGAATTTCTATTGGCTAGAGCGGTGCCGGTACTGCCGATTTGCACAGAACAACCGGTTGCCTTGCAGCTGCGTCAAATGATGATGGCGGCGGGCTGAATGTTTCGCGTTTCTTCCGGTGAAGACTTCCGACAGTTGCCAAATCTCCCCAGCGAGTTTGGCAATCAGTGGTTGAGTAATGCCCATGAAATCATATTGCCGGACCAGTTGTCATGGATTCCACAAACAGCGGCTTGGGTATGGCTTGGCATTCTCATGGTAATGATGGCGGTCTGCCTTCTTTGGAACGGGTGGCAGAGTTATCAAGGCCGCCGCTATCAACGACAAGCACGGCAACAGCTCAATCAGTGGAGTGTCACTGAGCAGTTGGCATCGCCAGAGATTCTGGCAACTTACCCTGAATTACTAAAACAAGTCGCGTATTGTGTTTGGCCCCGAGAAGATTTGGTTTCGCTGTCTGCTGATGATTGGCAGGTTTTCTGGCGCAATACATCGACCTCGACGCCACCGCCTCTGTTGCCAAATTTGGCTTATCAAAGTGAGCAGACCTTAAAAGCTCTCAACGGTGATGAGTGTCAGCAGCTGTGGACTTGGTGCCGAGATTGGATTGATGGGCATCGTCAGTTCCGTCATCACTCAGTCACGCAGTTGGTTCAACAAAATACAGGTTCAAACGAATCCACGGTCAAACCACCGATAGGAGTTGCCTGATGATTCAGTTTGAATACACCTGGGCCTTTCTGCTGTTGTTCGCGCCACTGTTAGTGCATTTTTTCGTGCAGGCCTATCACACACCGAAAGCGGCCTTGCGAGTGTCTGTTTTTAAACAATTGGTAAAAATCAGCGGCAGTACTCCGGGAAAAGGCGCGTCTATTCTGCAGCGCAATGTCTGGCAAAAAGCCATACTCTACTTCAGCTGGCTGTGTATCGTGGTTGCCGCCGCCAAACCCATTTGGCTGGGGGATAGTCGAACTATTACTCAACCTTCCCGAGACTTGATGATAGCGGTAGATTTGTCGGGCTCAATGGAGGCGGAAGATTTTTTCTTTAATGGTGAACAACCGGTAGACCGACTCAGTGGTGTCAAAGCTGTCATTGATGAATTCCTGCAAGACCGCGAAGGGGATCGTTTGGGGCTCATCGTTTTTGGCTCTCGCCCCTATCTGCAGGTGCCATTTACCCTTGATCACAAACTCTTTCAGCAGTTGTTGCATGAGACCCGCACGCGTATGGCTGGGCCAAAGACAATGTTGGGTGATGCCATCGGTTTGGCGGTGAACCACTTTGCCAGCAGCGATCAATCTCGCAAAGTGCTCATACTGCTCACCGATGGCAATGATTCCGGAAGTCGAATCCCTCCTGTCGATGCCGCGCAAGTGGCCACCGATGCCGGCATTACGATTCATACCATCGCGGTGGGCGATCCATCAGCCAGCGGCGAACAAGAANTGGANCTGCAAACCCTCCAGCAAATCAGTTCCTTGAGTGGNGGNGTGTTCTTTCGNGCCACNNATGGCGATCAGCTGCAGCAAGTNTATCAGTCGTTGCAGCAGCTTGAGCCGCAAGAAATCAACAGTGTTAGCTACCGACCNAGACAGCCGCTATTTGTGTGGCCCTTGGCCATTGCGTTNGCNGTNCAGNTATTGTTTCAGTGGTCNCGGGTGGTNTTGAGCCTAATTGCCAGCCAGCNGCACGGGNNGGCCCGGCGGGGCGAGGTACTGAACCGTGAGTGATGTCTTACTGCAACTCGAACAATTCCACTTCTTACGACCACTGTGGTTGTTGATTTTTCCTGTGGGTTTGCTGATGGCGTGGCTGATTCAGCGGCGCGCTCAACACAGTGATTGGAAACATTTTGTCGAACCGGAATTGTTGGAAGCGCTACTGACTCGCCCCAAATCCAGCTCGCGCGTTACTCCGNCGGCGGTGTCACAGGTATTGCTTTGTGTTTGGGTGTTGGCTTTGTCCGGTCCCAGTTGGCAGCGCTTACCTTCGCCACTGATCGAAGATGATGCGCCCTTGGTGGTTGGTCTTTATNTGGGCGAATCCATGTTAAAAGATGATNTGAAACCGTCACGNTTGGATCACGCCAAAAAGAAAATTGATCAANTANTGCAGNTNCGAGCCGGAGCTGCGACAGCGCTATTGGTTTATGGNGGTTCGGCGCACACGGTCTTGCCTCTCACCGAAGATGCCGAGGTGTTGCGGCTGTATCTGCAAAGTCTTTCGCCGAGTGTGATTCCCTTAGCCGGTAATCGGCCAGACAAACTGTTGGCTGTGGCCCAACAAGTGTTGCTCGGCCGTGGCGGTGCGGTGGTGTTAGTGGGCGATGATTTGCGAGAGTTTTCTCCCATGGAGCGGCATTGGAATCCCGTCGAGGATGAGGTTTCCGTCAGTTTCTTATCGTTGCAAAACGCTCTTGCGGCAGAGCGTCGTCAACTGTCGTCGGATCTCAACAGTGTTGGTATCGACACCGTGTTCGCTACACTCGACGACAGTGACCTAGCCACATTGGTGGCCAGCATGCAGCGCCGCTGGCGCAACCAGCTGCAGCAGCGCGACGATGTTGAGTGGATCGATGCGGGCTACACGCTGGTTTGGCCGTTGTTGTTATTGACGGCGTTGTTCTTCCGCCGAGGGATGGTGTTGCGATGGTCGTGAGTTCATTCACCTCGGCGACTCTACGAAAACGACTGCGAGCGGTGTTTTTATTGTGGTTGATGGTTTTCTCTGTTTGGCAGTTGCTGTTCTTTTGGAATAATCCTCAGACGCAATGGTTAGATCTGTGGTTGAGCCCAGATCAGCAGGGTCAGTGGTATTTTTCTCAGGGCGAGTATTTAAAGGCGGCACAAGTGTTCAATCATGAACAATGGCGAGCGACCGCTTTTTACGCTGCGCAGGAATTTTCCCGGGCCGATGAACTCTGGGAGACGTTGCCCGGACATCTCGCGCTTTATCATCGTGGCAATGCGTTAGCCCATCAACAACGTTANCNACAGGCCATAGACAGCTATCGGTTGAGCTTGATGCTCGAACCNGATTTCTTGCCCGCCCGTGAGAANTTATCGCTNGTTGAAGTCTTGGCCAAAGAGCCGGACGCCGTCACCGANTACAGCAGTGGTGAAAAGGCGCGNTTAGAAGCCGACGACATTGTCTTCGACAAGAACACCGAACGTATGCAACAAGCGAGNGAAAATGAGGCCTTAGAGGCGGGGCAGTTGTCNTCNGAAGAGGTGCAGGCATTGTGGATGCGGCGGTTGCAATCGACACCGTCTGATTTTTTACAGCTCAAGTTTCGCTATCAATTGCAGCAGGAGTCCGAGCCATGAAATGGACTTTGCTGA
The DNA here is from genome assembly GCA_002707785.1 of Cellvibrionaceae bacterium. Lineage (GTDB taxonomy): Bacteria > Pseudomonadota > Gammaproteobacteria > Pseudomonadales > Cellvibrionaceae > Pseudomaricurvus. The sequence goes on from PANW01000040.1 coordinate 41,947, forward strand.
TCTTGTTAATGCTGCCTGTCTCTCTTTTGGCTGCAGAGGACGTACGTGTGCGCATGCAGCTGTTATCGCATCAAGGAGAGGTGATTCGCTCGGATGCTTATGAGCCCGTGGTCGGAGAGCGTATTACCCTCGCGGTGGATGTGATGACCACCACTTGGTTTGCCAAGGCGCCGCGTTTTCCCCATCTTGTGATTCGCGACATGATTACATTGAAAGCCGGTGCCTTTGCGACCAATTTCAGTGAGCGCATTAACGGCGCGTCCTACGCTGTTCAGCGCAGAGAGTATTCACTGTTTCCTCAGCGAGCCGGAAGTTACACTTTGCATGGGATTGNCGTCGAAGTGCAGGTTGCCAGCGCGGGTGGCGGCACGAGCGGGCCACAACAACTGCGAACGCAACCGCTACAACTCTCGGTACAATCGCNACCGCTTAACGATACCGTCGAACCCGTAGATGCGCGCAAANGCTATTTTTCCGAACTGCAGCAGGCAGAGTCTTCGTTGTCAGCAGCCGCTTCGAATTGGGTGGCCGATGCTGTTGACCTATCACAGACATNTTCGTCGTCGCTGGANGATCTAAAGGTTGGTGACATGGTTGAGCGGCGAGTCAGTATTCGCGCCAGCGGTACGCTAGGTATGTTGATACCACCCATGCGCTGGCCTCGCAGCGACAATTTTTCTCAGCGCAGCCTCAACAGTGACATTNCAGATAGCACTGATCGCGGAGAGTTTGTGGGAACGCGTACCGAAATTCGTCAGTACACCTTGTTGAGTGAAGGCCAGATTACCTTGCCGGCGTTAAAGGTATCTTGGTGGGACGGGGCCGAATGGCGAGTCAATACCTTGGCGGCGAAAACCGTTAACGTAAATGCGGCTCCCAATCGACCCGCGCACACGAGTTTGATGACACAATCGTTGTTCGATCGGTTGCTGCAATTGCCCTGGGATGTGTTTCTTGTCGTCGCCTTGTTTGTGGTTTTTGTTGTGGGATTAGGGTTGCGTTTTGGTGGCAGGTTTTTCGCGGGCTGCAATCACTATCTGTTGCGATGGAAGAATTCCGAAGTGCTCTCTTGGCTGCGCTTACGGGGAGTTTGTTCTGGCTCCGATGCTGCAAGTATTATTCGACGCTACTATGAGTGGAGAGCAAAAAGCGTGGCTCCGCTGAGACCGCAACCGGATCAGTGGGCAGGTCTTTGGTCTGAGATTTCTCTGCTGGCGACTGAGCAAACCCGACCCTCGTTCAAGCAACGCCGACAACTATGGAGGCTGTTTGTGGATATGCGTCGAGCAGATGCTCGCCATGGGACGACTGCGTTGACTCAGAAATCCCGCAAGGGATCTGCGGTGGTGTCGCTGCAACCATTGAATCCCGAATAGCGT
>PANW01000093.1 GCA_002707785.1 Cellvibrionaceae bacterium
CAACACCGAGGATCAAAGCAACCGTCCACAGAGTCGATTTCACTTCGTCCTTGACGCCATCCGTTAAAAATCCGACGGCTGCGCCAACAGGCCCAGATGCAGAAACCGCCTTGTGAGCGATGTCGAGCCCCAAAATCGTGCCAATCAAAATTTCGCTTGTTGCTGTGAGGCTGTGGCCGGTGTCCTGAACGGCATCAAGAAAGTTTTTATCCTCGATGTCAAACAACGTTTTGAACAGTGACGACGTCAGCCACGTCGAAAATATGTTGTTGTATTTGGCGACAAACCCGAGAACATTCTCGTCGTTTTCTGCCGACAGTTTCTGGAGGAACTCGGCCGACATTTCGCCATCGACTGCAAGCTGATCCGAAGCCTTTCGGCGAGCAATCAGGCGCTTAAAGGATTCATCGAGACTCTGGACGTTCTTGTCGAGGCCACCGTCAAAATCACCCGCATCCAAAGACTCAGTGCCAGGATAAAGTTTCTCCAGGTTGTTGGCGTTCAATTGTTCTCTGGTGATGTCCCACCACCGAAAACCAGCAAACATCCAACCTTTGACGTCATTGGAAACCAGCGCAGGCAATTCCAATTCTTTCAGCTCTTGCGCCGAAATGTTGCCTTCCAAGAAATCCTGCTGTGCCTGTTCAGCAATTTTTCTCAAGTGATCATAGGCGATTTCAGCGTCTTCACTTTGTGCCTCCAGTGCCGCTTTCAGCGCTGCCATGTAGGTCTCGACCGACGATGAAACCACGCCGTTCAACCCGCCGACAGTCGCGTCGATACTCAGAAATTCCTTTTTCCCAACACCTTGGTTGAGGCCATCCAACAAAGGAGCCACCAACGGGTTGGTCAGCTCCACTGTTTGCTCATAGCCTGTCTCGATGAACACCAAGCCCGTCAGTGGTTTGATCTCCGCATTGGCAGATTCCACCTTTCCGCGAATTTCTCTCTGAACAGCCTCGATGGCTTGGATCTGAGCTGACCAATATTGTTTGGCAAACAACCTTTGCCGGTCGTGATCGTCAAACTTGCCGCTATCGAGCTGGAAATCGATTTTCCCACACGCAGAGTCACCGGCCTTTTCCGATCCCCAGGAAAGAGAAAAATCATGGGTGCCATCCAGCGTCATAATGCCTAAATTGATGGCGCTGGCCTCATCTTCAGTCCTGACCATGGAAACGCGATTCGCGTAGACGTCATTTTTTGTCGAGATCTCGGTTTTCCGCCGATATTTGTCGATAAAGTCCTGAAGCACCCAGCTATTTTCTTTCTTGTCTTCAAGAATTTTGATCTGGCGAATGTGCTGAAGCTCAATCAAATCCAGCTTGTGATTGACCATTGCCATGCACATTTCACTGCTGATGATCTGCTCTACAACTTGGCGCACGGCGTACTTACGGGGCGTTGGCTCATCGACGCGCCCCTCTGAAAAGGTGAAACGAGCCATCTTTTCATTGGCCTCATTGGCCAATTTATTGCCCACGGAAACCCCGGTTGCCACCATCACCTGGGCACCGCTCCAACCGTTAAAAACCGGCATCAATGCCAGAACAACAAGCCCCATTCGCACCGTTGACCAAGGCGAATAGCGGTCGGCAAAAACCTTGCCGTTGACGCCCGAAGCAAAAACGCCCGTGTTCAGGAGGATGAACGCAGCCCACGCCAAGACACCCAGTGCCCATAAATTGTAGACCTTGAAGAGATTCGACATCGCCGAATCCTGGATGTCCTGAAAGTCAATTTCCCCAGTTGCCGCGCGATACAGGTCACCAAACAAGGCCTGAAAAATGCTTCGGTCCGCAGCCATTAGCGCGGGATCCTCGGCAGCAAAAGCCCCCGCCGTGATCAAAAGCAGCAGAACACCCCATGAAATTTTCATCGCTCATTCCTCACCAGTAACGAGTACCCGTCGCAAAAAAACCGATGCCAGACCAAAGATCCACAGTGCGGGGATCGATGCCGAGAAAGCCCGACTTAAAGAGAACGTCGTAGATGAGACGCCACGCCAAATGTTCAGCCGTCACATAAATGAAAAAAGGGGGGAACGAGAACACCCACGCGAACCGATATGGGAAAAGAGTCAATGAAGCCGAACCGCTGCGGGGCTGAAACAGAATCGGGGTCAATTTCGCCCAGGCGACACCCCAAAGTCCGTAAATGGCCCCCATTGACAAGGCAACAAATCCAGCACCATAGAGGGCATTAACTTGAAACTTCGCCTGATAAGTCGCCTCCAAAGCACCGAACAAAATCGAGCCCATTCGATGGTCAGCAATCGAGCCCACAATGATGAATGTCTCGGCCAGACCAAAAAAAATAAAGCCCCAGATCGCCACCTGCTTGTAGAGGGGCATGGTTCCCATGGCCTCCATCGTGCCAACGAAAGACTGAAATTTCATAAAAAAGAATCCCTGTAATTTACAAGCCAACATTAACATCAAATGATCAAATGATCAAATGATCATTTGATGTTGCGGCACACACTAGAAACATATAATGTATAGACACTTGTATATACATAAGGGAAAGATATGCCTGAAATTATTGCTGTAGCAAACTCAAAAGGCGGCGTAGCAAAAACCACAAGCTGCATAGGCTTGGGATGCGCTCTTGCTGACACAGGAAAGAAAACTCTTCTCATAGATCTTGATCACCAGGGCAACCTTTCTGACGATCTTGGCAGGGGAGATGAGGACTACACGATCACCGATCTTTTTGAAAACCCCAAATTTGACACCAATGATCTCATCTATGCTGCGCTCGATGATGGCCAGGAAGTTGAGAACCTTTTTGTCATTCCAGCTGACATCACTTTGGCTGTTGAGTGTCGCAGCGCCGAGCGATATGCCCACCGACTGGAAATCCTATCCGACGGACTGAAACGACTAAAAACGTCATTCGACTTCATCATCATTGACTGTCGCCCAGCCATCGATCTCAGCATTGAAAATGCCTTGCTTATTGCCGATAAAATTTTGATCCCTGTCGATATGGACAAGAGGGCAACAAAGGGCATCTCGGACCTGCTTGAAGTCGTTGAAGAAATCAAAAGAACTAAGGACTTTGTATATTCACTTGTATATACAAAAGTAGACAAAAGAAGCTCTAAAATGCTGGCTTCCGTAAAATCGACCGTTGAAAACAGCGGTTGGCCTGTGTGCAAAACCGAGATCCGAATTTCCGAACTCTACAAACAAGCCACCAATGATGATCGACCTTCATTCCACTACGCCAGAAAAGATCGACCGGCAGAAGATTATGCGGGTCTTGCTCGCGAAATTTTGGAGGGGTAACCATGGGACGAAAGGATCGTAAGACTGCCGAAATTGGACATGAACAACAAGTCACAACAGTCAAAAAGAAACGCAACACAACGACAGGGCGTCAAATTCCACTGCGCATGACTGAGCAGGAACAAAACGAACTGAGCTTACTGGTGGAGGCTGTCAGAGGCCACCTACCGCCAGCAAAAGCAGAAAAAATAAATCGCTCTCGCATTCTCAGGGCTCTCGTCTATATAAGGAACGAACAACACTTGAAGCGCATTGCTCAAAGCGTGATTGAAAACACCTAATGTATATTCAATTGTATATACATAAAAAGCCAGAAAGACTTATTATATATGTATAAATCAAATATTATTAATGTACACCCTGTAGGCCGGATCCAATTTTCGGAAACAATGCTGAAAGCCAGCAGTCGCGAAATCTTAACGGGATTGATCACCAACGGATCCGATGGCTACACGGGCAGCGACATCGCTGCCCAGTATGCTGCGGTGGTCTGCGCCAAGCCAGGAAAATGCTTTTCCAACAAAGCAGAAATCATGGATGCTTTTTTTGTGCTGGAACATTGGGGCATCAATATTGAATGCGACGAACTGGTGATCGCGGCATCAATGCGGATGGCCGGAGTGGGCCACCAAATCAAACTTCATCGACCGAGAAAATTTGCTCATCTCGATTCGATCATTTCAGAGCTTTTTCCGAATCACGAACTTCAAACCCAGACCAGCCAAGATTTCCATTTAGAAACTTCAGATCATTTGAACGCCGAGATGATTGGAGATCTGGTCAAAGAGCACATCGAAATGATTCGCCCTGTAAGGCACTAGGCCCACAGCCCACAAACCATCTCCTCATACCGTTGAAAGAATTGGGCTTGAAGACGCCCATCTGTCACGACTCCATAGCCTAGCGCGGCACAGGCCTCTGGTATGAAGGCAGAGGCTTGAGCGCTGATGTGCTCCAACCATTCATTCCCAGCATCCCCAGGCACACCCGAGCGATTGATTTTTGAAACAATGGCTCGCCAACCATCACTCATTGAAACCCATTCGGCAATGCTCGACAGTTTAGGATCGGCAGGAACCGGCACCACCAGAGTGTCAAGAATTAGCTTGTTCACGCGACACATCCCTAATTTTGGAAGCTTTGCCAACGACGACGATCCTCAACTGAGGCCATGGTGCAGTCCTGGTGAAACGCTACCACCTCCGGCGTTCCTGTTACGCAGGGATCACCAACGTACGTGTGGTTACCGTTTGAAGCTTCCTTGATCCCACGAATGCACATTATGTCGTGATAACCCTCGCCAAAACGCACCAAAGACCACAAGGGGAAGCTCTCATCACAAACCGGCATCGTAAAATTATTATCGGTCATTTTTTTGCTTCCTAGGTATTTCAGTCAGCTTTTCAGTCAGCTTTTCAACCTGAGAGTTTAAGCCAAATTCCCGCTTTTCAGCTGCCGCCAACGACTTTTCCAATCTCGCAACCTGTTCGATAGTCACTTCCGACTGTGCATCCAGTGCCTTTTCAAAATCAGCCTTTTCAGCCTGCAGGCGTTTTTCAAAATCAGATTTTTGATCAACGATCGAGGTTTTCAGCTCGCCCACGGAAACCTCCAAAGCCTCACGCCTGGTCTTCTCAACAGCGACCGCTTGTAATGCTTCTAATCTCCCGTTATCAGCCTCTCGCGCCGCTTTCAACTGCAATTCAACCGCAGCCCTAGCCTGGGCAAGGTCCCCCTGTAGCGTTTCTAGGTGAGCCTCTGCTCTAGCTAGATCGGCACGCACACTCTCAGCAGCAGTGCGCTCCTGGGTCAAGCTATCAGACAACCGCTCAATCTCAGAACCACGCTCGGCAAGCTGGGCAGCCAGTCTTTGATTTTCAGAATCGACAACTACGCTGCGCTCTCGCGCCTCTTCAATGTCAGCCTCCAGCATTTCATTTTCCGCAGACAACTGATCCAGATCGGCTTCAATGGAAATTTTTTCCTCACGCGATCCGGCGCTCGCCTCGTCCGCCTGCTTCTGCAATTCAGCAACAATGGCAGCTTGCAAGGCGGGTGGCAGCTCTGGCGCTTTTCGCTCGCCTTCTGGATTCACCCCCTTCCAAACCTTTAGATGTTTATGGACAGTGTTCGGGCTGCCGCCGATGGCAGCACGAATTTTTTCAATGGTTGGAGTAGCACCTGCTGCACGTTGTCTTTCCGCTTCAGCAGCAACCTGATCAAAAGTGATTCCTGGTCTAGCCATATCAAACACTCCTCTAGTGTATTTCGTATGATATTATTATACACAATACACTACTAAATACAATACGAAATACAATATAAAACGGCCGATCGGAATCTCAGGCACAAAAAAACCCGCCAGAAGCGGGTTTGAATACAATTATAGGGGCCTTGTAAGTCAAGCAAGCTTGATTTCTAGCTTCTTGCCCATGACGTTAGCCGCAGCAGCCATCGTTTTGAGACTGACACTGATGTTGGCCGGATCGAGCAAGCGATCAAGTTGAGATCGGCTGGTGTGCATCTCTCGGGCCATCTCAACCTTTTTCTTGTTGTGGATCGCCATGAACTCAGTGAGCTGCCAGGCCAGCACACGCTTTATGGCCTCAGCCTCAGTTTCAGCCAAAAAACCCTCGTCTTCCAGAAAGTCATCAAAGCTGCTGCCGATGTGTGGATTTTTCTTAGCCATTGTTAAGTACCTCGTTTTTGCGTTTCCTGGCGATCGCCAAATCAGGTTTAGGGGTTTTCTGTGACTTTTTCACGAATCCATGCAACAAAATCATTTTTCTGCCCGCCACAGTAAAAAGTACTCGCCCGATCCTGCCATCCTCCAGGTCAACTCGAACTTCCCAAAGATCCTTTTCCATCTTGCGAACCAACGGCATTCCCAACGGCCAGCCAAATTCAACTGTTTTAACTTCCTGACCAATCACTTTTCTATCTTGAACCGGTAGAGCAATAAGCCAGTCCTTCACGGGCTCTTTGCCCGCTTGATTCTGATAGAAAAACACCGTTATTTTCTTCATTTGCACATTGTACCAAAAAAGGTACGCAAATCAATTAACATACCTTCGTTTTGAAAAGACCTGGCGCACATTTCCCTGACTCCCCGCAAAACGAGGGACAGCCTTCAGTCGCATTAAAAATGCTCCCTCAGTCCGTCCGAGGCCTACACCGATAGCAAAACTATGAGGAGTGATGCGGTAGTGGAGGAATCAGTAAGCGCACTAGATTTAGGTTCTCAGGCCGCAAGCGGCGCGAAAAGGAAGCGCCAAAGGCGCTGCTCTTAATTCACAACCATAAAGGCCACGGCATAGCCGAGAGAACAATTAGCGGGCTGTTATCTGATGTACACCATATGCGACACTTTTTCCTGCATCGAATAAGTGCCCATAGCCCCGAATGATTTGAGATCTGGAAACGCCGGATAGTCGAGCCACAGCAGCCTTAGAAGGGCGCTTTCCGGTCGCAACAATGGAATTTATCGCCCTGACCAGCTTCTCAGTCGTGGCGTCCGTACGGGCCTTGTGGGTGCGCCGCGCAGAAAGACGCTGGCGATTCACTAGGGGGAGGTCGGTTTGATCGAGAGCCATCACACCACGATTAACCTGGGAGCCGGTGTAATTCGCCCAGCACCACTTAGCCACACTCTTTGCAGTGGCCTTAATTTCGGAATAGGGGAAGTCGTCTTGGGGGGGCTGGAGTGTTTCAGCATGAGACAGCACTAGGCTGTGCCACTGTTCCCAGGTGCCAGTTCTCTTTACTTCCAATACCACGGTATAAGCCCAACGACGCAGGCAATTAAATAACGCGCAATTGCGCCCCCTGGAGTCCTCTTCGCCACCTGACCACCAGGCCTTTGAAATGGGCTCAATTGAATCCGCCAGCTCTCCAAGTTCGTATTCGTGCGAATGGATCTCAGTGGTTTGCCAAACCTCAGACAGTGGATTTTTGGCAATGCGACCGGTGTAATCCAAATCCCCGCCCGTAAGTGCAGCAGCCAGCCCGCGGGCAACCGCCTGCATGTACCGGATAGGATGATGCCTGGCGTTCTCAGAAGTGCATACTGGGATGATCGCGTAATAGAGGTGGCTATGGCCGTTAGCAGGGTTTCTGACGATTAGATTGGGCGCAGGAATGCCACGCTCTTCCCACTGCCAGCTGTCGGAGTGGTCGAGATCGATCACGATCCATGAAGCCATCTCCGGCGCATTGGGCTGGATATAGGCCATCTCCGCCGCTTGATCCAACGGTCGAATGAGGATCGCGGCTTTGTCATCCCCGCAGAAGGGTTTGTACGGTAATCGATCGTAGAAGCGATCGAGCGCACTGTCCCTGCGTTTTTTTAATCCTACAGCCAAACGGCCATCCCCTAACAGTCAAAGTCAGGGCCGGTTTCTTGATGTTTTTATGAAATTCGGCCCGAATAAAGCCGTCAGAAGTGGACAAGAAGAAAAAATCAGATATAATTTTTTCCAGTTGTCCCTTCTGGGGCTGGTTAGAAAAGCGACTTCATTCTTGGCGGGATGGTCGCTTTTCGCGTTTCTGGGGTTTCGCTATGCGGGTACCCAGAATTGACCCTCTAATTTTTAACCGAGATTAAAATCCTCTGGTTTTGGTATAGCCTGCCCCATGTGGGTCGGCATCGAGATCGACACGCTTTTAAATCCGATCAAATTCACCGCTCTAGCGGCCGTGTCGAGCTTACTGTAAATCTTTGCGCCCTTACCTCTGGAATCCTCCAGAATTTCGATAGAGCCGTTTCTCAGTCTGAACTGAATATTCCAATGCATTGGCTTTGTTGGCGATTCGATAATCTCCGCCGCCTGCACGACACCATTATCAAAAAGCATTTTAATGGCGTTTTTATCCATAAAACCGAAGCTCAAGGGTTCATAATCCCCGTAAGCATCTGGCAAAAACGTCGATTTTGCAAGCCCTAAGCAATGATTTCGCTTTTCTATTTAACATAACCGGCGTTGTGCGCAGTCGATTCCCGTTTTCCAGCTTGGCGATCCGGTGCCCGAAAAACCGACTTGCACGGATCATAAAATGCGCCGCAACCCCCGTCAACCGTGGGTTTTGGGGGAATTTCCCCCTTGATGGTCACTTGTATTTACCCCTCTTTGTTGGGTGCGCACCTTTCGCTCACTTCCTGATCAATGGGTGCGTACCTGGGTACGCACCCGCTTGTGCCTGTTACCGTCCCGTCCTCTATTGGGTGCGTACCCAGACAGTGCCAGGTCGAACCCCCGTCAGCCGCCCAGTGATCTGGGGCAGGCCGACTCGCCCCCTGTTTTGACCACCTTTGCAAGCGCAGCGCAGCACCAACTGCGGAGCAGTTGTTGGGAGCCTTTTAGGCTCCAGTTCCGAAACGCCAGTTTCGGTGTTAAGCTACGGCTGTAGCATAACAGTACTCACTACGACTTATGGTTCCCATAAGTCTGCGTTCGCGTCGCAAAGCTCCTTGCTGACGCGCTTCGCTTGCCTAAAACCAGGGGAATGCTCCATGGCGCAATTTGCCATTTGTCGCACAAAAAAAATCAGCAGCTTTGGTGGTGTCGGTGGTTGCGGTCATCACATCGACCGCACCCGAAACACGCCCAACGCCGACCCCGACCGCCAGCACCTGAATCGTGCCCTCGTCGGGGAGCGCAAACCGTTGGCCGGTTTGGTGCGCCAGCACATTGGCGATGCCAAAATGACAAAGGGCGCACCTCTGGCTTTCGAAGTGTTGTTGACCGGATCCCCCGTTCAGATGCGAAAGCTCAGATCCCAGGATCGATTCGAGGAATGGGTCGATGCCAATGTCAGCTGGTTGCGCGACCAGTACGGCGACAACCTGATTCGGGCTGAATTGCACATGGATGAATCCACGCCGCACATCCACGCCGTGGTGGTGCCCGTGGTGGAAAAGTTCGACAAACGCGCCGGAGAATTTACCGGCGTCGTGCGTGAAAACGGCTACCGTGAGCGCGAAGGCGCTATGGTCAAGCGCGTCAACGCCGGACATTATCTTAACGGCCGCCAGAAGCTCTCTGAGCTTCAAGACAGCTATGCGGAGGCCATGAAGCCTCTAGGCCTCGAACGAGGAAAGCGGGGATCCACAGCGCGGCACACAACCATCAAAGAATATTATGCTCACGCCAAAAGCCTCTTGAACAATGTCAGCACAGAGAAACCCGACATAAAGGTGCCAGAACCTCCAGAGCCCAAACTGACGGAATCCAAAGCGAGCTACGGCCGACGAGTGGCCGAAGAGGTCGCCAAGAAAATGATGCCCGTCATCAATCGAGTTTGGAGCAAATCGGTCAGAGACAAGGTGAACGCCAGCGAGCAATCACGCTTGCGCACGGAAGCGGAAGCCCGATCCGAACGCGCAGAAACCAAAATCCAACGATGGGAAGAACTGGAAGATGTGCCGCCGCAGGTTTTGGAGGAAGCCGCCAACCAGTGGCATCACGAACAATTGGAGCAAGAAGCCCGAGAGGCACAACGGATCGAACAACAACGATTGGACGAGCTGGAGAAGGATACGAATTTAAAACAGCAGGCCAAAGACCAAGAACAACAAATTTTGGAAGTCAAACAAATGGAAAGGGAGTTTCAAAAGACCGACGACCGCAAGCCGAATCCAGCGATCCAGCAAGCCCCAGCGCCGAAGAAAAAAACCACCCGATCAATCACTCGATGATGTCCAATCGACAGGCTTTTTTTTGAGCTCTTTTTCAACCAACGTCTCAATGATCTCGCGCATGGTTGTCTCATCAACCACCGCGCGCATCTTCAACGCCTGAAAAAGTTTCTCGTCAATCTCAACATTCAAGCGTTTCAACTTCTTGTCAGAATCCATTTTTCCCACTCTCAAACAAACCACAATCAGCAGGCGCATAGAAAACCATGCACCTGCTCCCTAACTAACCGCCAATGTCTTTTGCTCTTTTTGACATCGCCGACGCCGCAGACTTCCCTTTGCCTGGCATGTTCCCCGAGTTGGGGTTTTCCCCACCTTTGCCGCCACCAGCTGCCTTCCCTGCTCCCCCCGCTGCTCTTGCCAGGTTCCCCGATTGACTTTGAACAATCGAACCACCCGCAATGACCGTGTTGGATCCGCCAGTGTCACCGCCACCACCAACATCGAGATTGGCATCAATCATTTTGGGAAAACCGGCCAAGGCCGACAGCACACGATGAGTCAGCGCGATAAAAAACATGGTTAATATCACCAGCATGGCCAAAACACCCCAAACCCCCACGCGATGCCCCTTGTTCATGCTCGGAATGAATTGATCCATCAACCCCACCAGCAAAATCGACAAAACATCAAATAGCGAATAGACGAAGTAGAGTGACGCTAGCATGCCAATCGGATACACCGCCAAAATCAGCAAGTTGACCCAACCTTTTTTGCCATAGGGTGAAAAAATGTCTTTGCCAGCGTCTGGCACGGCCATGGACGCCACCCACAAGACAGAAAAAATCATGGTAGCGATCACCCGTTCAAGGTATCCGATCAACGCCATCATCCAATGAAGTGCAGGCAGCATCGGCAAATAGTAGGCGAGAATTGACCCCACAACACCGAGGATCAAAGCAACCGTCCACAGAGTCGATTTCACTTCGTCCTTGACGCCATCCGTTAAAAATCCGACGGCTGCGCCAACAGGCCCAGATGCAGAAACCGCCTTGTGAGCGATGTCGAGCCCCAAAATCGTGCCAATCAAAATTTCGCTTGTTGCTGTGAGGCTGTGGCCGGTGTCCTGAACGGCATCAAGAAAGTTTTTATCCTCGATGTCAAACAACGTTTTGAACAGTGACGACGTCAGCCACGTCGAAAATATGTTGTTGTATTTGGCGACAAACCCGAGAACATTCTCGTCGTTTTCTGCCGACAGTTTCTGGAGGAACTCGGCCGACATTTCGCCATCGACTGCAAGCTGATCCGAAGCCTTTCGGCGAGCAATCAGGCGCTTAAAGGATTCATCGAGACTCTGGACGTTCTTGTCGAGGCCACCGTCAAAATCACCCGCATCCAAAGACTCAGTGCCAGGATAAAGTTTCTCCAGGTTGTTGGCGTTCAATTGTTCTCTGGTGATGTCCCACCACCGAAAACCAGCAAACATCCAACCTTTGACGTCATTGGAAACCAGCGCAGGCAATTCCAATTCTTTCAGCTCTTGCGCCGAAATGTTGCCTTCCAAGAAATCCTGCTGTGCCTGTTCAGCAATTTTTCTCAAGTGATCATAGGCGATTTCAGCGTCTTCACTTTGTGCCTCCAGTGCCGCTTTCAGCGCTGCCATGTAGGTCTCGACCGACGATGAAACCACGCCGTTCAACCCGCCGACAGTCGCGTCGATACTCAGAAATTCCTTTTTCCCAACACCTTGGTTGAGGCCATCCAACAAAGGAGCCACCAACGGGTTGGTCAGCTCCACTGTTTGCTCATAGCCTGTCTCGATGAACACCAAGCCCGTCAGTGGTTTGATCTCCGCATTGGCAGATTCCACCTTTCCGCGAATTTCTCTCTGAACAGCCTCGATGGCTTGGATCTGAGCTGACCAATATTGTTTGGCAAACAACCTTTGCCGGTCGTGATCGTCAAACTTGCCGCTATCGAGCTGGAAATCGATTTTCCCACACGCAGAGTCACCGGCCTTTTCCGATCCCCAGGAAAGAGAAAAATCATGGGTGCCATCCAGCGTCATAATGCCTAAATTGATGGCGCTGGCCTCATCTTCAGTCCTGACCATGGAAACGCGATTCGCGTAGACGTCATTTTTTGTCGAGATCTCGGTTTTCCGCCGATATTTGTCGATAAAGTCCTGAAGCACCCAGCTATTTTCTTTCTTGTCTTCAAGAATTTTGATCTGGCGAATGTGCTGAAGCTCAATCAAATCCAGCTTGTGATTGACCATTGCCATGCACATTTCACTGCTGATGATCTGCTCTACAACTTGGCGCACGGCGTACTTACGGGGCGTTGGCTCATCGACGCGCCCCTCTGAAAAGGTGAAACGAGCCATCTTTTCATTGGCCTCATTGGCCAATTTATTGCCCACGGAAACCCCGGTTGCCACCATCACCTGGGCACCGCTCCAACCGTTAAAAACCGGCATCAATGCCAGAACAACAAGCCCCATTCGCACCGTTGACCAAGGCGAATAGCGGTCGGCAAAAACCTTGCCGTTGACGCCCGAAGCAAAAACGCCCGTGTTCAGGAGGATGAACGCAGCCCACGCCAAGACACCCAGTGCCCATAAATTGTAGACCTTGAAGAGATTCGACATCGCCGAATCCTGGATGTCCTGAAAGTCAATTTCCCCAGTTGCCGCGCGATACAGGTCACCAAACAAGGCCTGAAAAATGCTTCGGTCCGCAGCCATTAGCGCGGGATCCTCGGCAGCAAAAGCCCCCGCCGTGATCAAAAGCAGCAGAACACCCCATGAAATTTTCATCGCTCATTCCTCACCAGTAACGAGTACCCGTCGCAAAAAAACCGATGCCAGACCAAAGATCCACAGTGCGGGGATCGATGCCGAGAAAGCCCGACTTAAAGAGAACGTCGTAGATGAGACGCCACGCCAAATGTTCAGCCGTCACATAAATGAAAAAAGGGGGGAACGAGAACACCCACGCGAACCGATATGGGAAAAGAGTCAATGAAGCCGAACCGCTGCGGGGCTGAAACAGAATCGGGGTCAATTTCGCCCAGGCGACACCCCAAAGTCCGTAAATGGCCCCCATTGACAAGGCAACAAATCCAGCACCATAGAGGGCATTAACTTGAAACTTCGCCTGATAAGTCGCCTCCAAAGCACCGAACAAAATCGAGCCCATTCGATGGTCAGCAATCGAGCCCACAATGATGAATGTCTCGGCCAGACCAAAAAAAATAAAGCCCCAGATCGCCACCTGCTTGTAGAGGGGCATGGTTCCCATGGCCTCCATCGTGCCAACGAAAGACTGAAATTTCATAAAAAAGAATCCCTGTAATTTACAAGCCAACATTAACATCAAATGATCAAATGATCAAATGATCATTTGATGTTGCGGCACACACTAGAAACATATAATGTATAGACACTTGTATATACATAAGGGAAAGATATGCCTGAAATTATTGCTGTAGCAAACTCAAAAGGCGGCGTAGCAAAAACCACAAGCTGCATAGGCTTGGGATGCGCTCTTGCTGACACAGGAAAGAAAACTCTTCTCATAGATCTTGATCACCAGGGCAACCTTTCTGACGATCTTGGCAGGGGAGATGAGGACTACACGATCACCGATCTTTTTGAAAACCCCAAATTTGACACCAATGATCTCATCTATGCTGCGCTCGATGATGGCCAGGAAGTTGAGAACCTTTTTGTCATTCCAGCTGACATCACTTTGGCTGTTGAGTGTCGCAGCGCCGAGCGATATGCCCACCGACTGGAAATCCTATCCGACGGACTGAAACGACTAAAAACGTCATTCGACTTCATCATCATTGACTGTCGCCCAGCCATCGATCTCAGCATTGAAAATGCCTTGCTTATTGCCGATAAAATTTTGATCCCTGTCGATATGGACAAGAGGGCAACAAAGGGCATCTCGGACCTGCTTGAAGTCGTTGAAGAAATCAAAAGAACTAAGGACTTTGTATATTCACTTGTATATACAAAAGTAGACAAAAGAAGCTCTAAAATGCTGGCTTCCGTAAAATCGACCGTTGAAAACAGCGGTTGGCCTGTGTGCAAAACCGAGATCCGAATTTCCGAACTCTACAAACAAGCCACCAATGATGATCGACCTTCATTCCACTACGCCAGAAAAGATCGACCGGCAGAAGATTATGCGGGTCTTGCTCGCGAAATTTTGGAGGGGTAACCATGGGACGAAAGGATCGTAAGACTGCCGAAATTGGACATGAACAACAAGTCACAACAGTCAAAAAGAAACGCAACACAA
>PANW01000041.1 GCA_002707785.1 Cellvibrionaceae bacterium
CTCGAGCTCTTTGGCGGCCTTGTGGAAGAAGTGTTGCGCCAGCTTGGCCACGTCTTCTCGGCGATCGCCCAGCTTGGGGATGTGGATACGGATGACATTAAGGCGGTGAAACAAATCTTCCCGAAAACGATTGTCCTCAACCAGTGTTTCCAGATTTTGGTGAGTGGCGGCAATGATGCGAACGTCCACTTTCACGGGGGTATGGCCACCCACTCGATAGAATTCGCCGTCGGCAAGCACGCGTAATAAACGGGTTTGGGTTTCGGCGGGCATGTCGCCGATTTCGTCCAAAAACAGTGTGCCACCGTTGGCTTGTTCAAAGCGCCCTTGGCGCTGACCGCCAGCGCCAGTAAAGGCCCCTTTTTCGTGGCCAAACAACTCAGACTCAATCAGGTCTCGCGGTATGGCGGCCATGTTGAGCGCGATAAAGGTGTTGTTACGGCGCGGACTGTGGCGATGCAGGGCGCGGGCAACCAATTCTTTACCGGTGCCGGATTCGCCGTTGATCAAAACAGTGATATTGGATTGCGACAGGCGGCCAATGGCTCTGAAGACTTCTTGCATGGCTGGGGCTTCACCGATGATTTCGGTGCCCATTTCCGGCTCTTCGGTGGGATAGTCCTGCATTTGTTCTTCGGCGTGGGCCAGCGCTCGTTTGATAACCGCAACGGCCTCATCGACATCAAAGGGTTTAGGCAAATACTCAAAGGCGCCGCCTTGGTAGGCCGATACCGCGCTGTCGAGATCCGAGTGAGCGGTCATGATGATGATGGGCAAGTTGGGTAAATCTTCGGACAGTATTTTTAACAGCGACAAACCGTCGGTTCCGGGCATGCGAACATCGGTTATGACCGCATCGGGTTGTTCGGTTTTTAGGGCGCTAAGCGCTCGGTCACCATTTTCAAAAGCGGTGCACTGGATGCCTTCCTGCTGCAGGGCTCGTTCCAGAACCCAGCGGATGGAGCGGTCATCGTCAATAATCCAGACGTTGTTGGGTGATTTACGGCTAGGCTGCATGGTGTTGTTCCAATGGTATGTAAATGGAGAAGATGGTTTGGCCTGGGCGGCTCTCACACTCAATCAAACCTTGGTGCTGTTGAATGAGGTGCTGTGAAATGGCGAGGCCGAGCCCTGTGCCCTCGGCGCGACCGGTAATCATCGGGTAAAAGATATCCGCTAGAATATCTTTCGGGATGCCTGGACCGTTATCCTCAATGTCAATGCGACACACCAAATTGTGGTGTTGACGGCCAATGGTGAATTGTCGCTGTACGCGTGTGCGTAAGGTGATGAGGCTCTGCTCGTGTAGATCCCCCTCTTGCAGTGCCTGCATGGCATTGCGGCAAATATTGAGCAAGGCTTGGATCAGCAACTCTTTATCGGCGGTGAAGTCTGGAATACTGGGATCGTAGTCGCGTTTGATAATAATCTCATCGCCACACTCTGCCTTAATGACAGTGGCAATACGCTCGAGGATTTCGTGAGCATTGGTACCAGTAAAGTTAGGTAGCTGGCTGGGGCCGAGCATACGATCGACCAAGTTGCGCAGGCGATCCACTTCCTCGATGATGATTTGAGTGAATTCTTCCAGGTCTTGGCTGGGTAGCTCGCGGGCCAATAACTGAGCTGCACCGCGAATGCCGCCCAGTGGATTCTTAATTTCATGGGCCATGCTGCGCACGAGGTTGCGCGTAGTTTCCTGTGACGAAATCAGTGCTTCCTCACGGCTGATGCGCAGCAGTCGATCTAAGGCGACAATTTCAATGATCATCTTGTCGCCATCGGGAATGGGAGTCACCGTGTAATCGACAGTGAGCTTTTCGCCATTGTGCAGCTGCCACTGGGCTTTGCGCTTGGTGAATTGATTGCCCTCCTCTACCGCCTGTTCGAAAGCGTCTTGAACACTGTCACCCTCGCGGAAGTAATGAAAGAAGGGAGAGCCAATGACGCTGGCTCGACTGACTGCCAACAGTGCCTCGGCTGATGGGTTCACATGCAGAAGTCGTAGGTGTTTGTCCACCACGACCACGGCGACGTTGAGGTGCTCGAATATCGATTGGTATTGTAAATCAGTGGTCATGAGCTACTGCGTCGTCCTATGTTTGAAAGGCATGTGAAGTTGGTCGCCTGCCCTATGAGTTATAGAGCAAGAAGCGAACCAATTCGGCGCATTCGCCCTATTTCGGTGATTTTCCTGCTACTGGAGAGAATTGCCGAGTGGTTGGCCAATATCAGTATGCACCAATGTTGTGCGCATCGCTCAGAAAGTGGAAATGCGTGCCTGTTTTTGTCGCGTATAGTTTGGTCTTCAGGCTTCCTATCGAGGATAAATAAGCTATCGGGAGGTGTTCACTGCTGCGAGGTGCGTTTTACGTAGAGGGTAATCGAGGCGGATTGGGCCAAGGTTTTGCCCTGGCTGTCCTGAAGGCGAGCCGCTAGCTGATGTTCGCCTCGATAAACGTCTGAAAGTCTAATGTTGGGGGTTTTCGATGCTGGGCCAAAAGCTCTGCCGTTGAGGAGCAGTTGAATACGTTGCTCGCTATTCATCTTGGGTTGCAGCTTCACTCTTACCGTGATTTCGGACTGTCCTGGTGGGATGTGGCTTTCGTGGGCAGGGGAGACGATAGACAGGCGATATTGGGTGGCCATTGCCTGGTCGGTTTTTTTGGGGGGAGTGATGGGAATCGCAGGTTGGCTATTAATCGAGGGTAAATCTACTTTTTCCACTTGCTGCTTGCCATGGGGGTTATCGGTGTAGATAACGCGACCGTCTTCGTCGACCGATTTGTACACGTCGGCTGCAGCGATGGTGGTGAACAGTAGTAAGCTGTAGCAAAGTCGAGTAACCATGGTGGGATATCCTGTAAAGGTGTTCGGGCAGCAAGCCAGATTAACCTGTTTTCCGGTGGTGAGACTAGTGTATATCAGTTGACGCCTGACTGACGCCTGAATCCTATGAGATCTGGATTCCATTTTCGCAAGTTGATTTCTTTTCTGCGGTGGTTGTGAGTATTGCAGATAGGTTCTTTAGGCGGCAAAGGTGATAAGGCAGACGGTTGGCTGGGATGAGGTGGAGAGAAAACAAAAAAGGCCGCAAAAGCGGCCTTTTTATCGATCTGACTACTTCTGAGGATTAAACAGAGTAGTACATGTCGAATTCTACTGGGTGAGTGGTGTGCTCAACGCGGTAGACTTCTTCCATTTTCAAATCGATGTAAGCGTCGATCATGTCCTCGGTGAACACGCCACCTTGGGTCAAGAACTCGTTATCTTCTTTCAGTGCAGCCAGTGCTTCACGCAGGCTACCAGCAACTTGTGGGATCTCAGCGGCTTCTTCAGCAGGCAAGTCGTACAAGTCTTTATCAGCGGCATCGCCAGGGTGGATCTTGTTCTTAACACCGTCAAGGCCAGCCATCAACATAGCTGCGAAGCACAAGTATGGGTTGGCGATTGGGTCGGCGAAACGAGCCTCAACACGCTTACCTTTAGGGCTTGCAACGTACGGGATACGGATGGAAGCAGAGCGGTTACGGGCAGAGTAAGCCAGCATAACGGGCGCTTCGAAACCAGGAATCAGACGCTTATAAGAGTTGGTGCCTGGGTTAGAGAACGCATTGATGGCTTTAGCGTGCTTGATAACACCGCCAATGTAGTACAGGGCAGTTTCAGACAGNCCCGCATAGCCGTCACCAGCGAATTGGTTNTCGCCGTCTTTCCAGTAAGACATGTGAACNTGCATACCAGAACCGTTATCNCCNACAACAGGCTTAGGCATGAAGGTCGCAGTTTTGCCGTAGGCGTGAGCAACGTTGTGTACGCAGTACTTAAGAATCTGAACTTCATCAGCTTTCTTAACCATGGTGTTGAATTTAACACCGATTTCACACTGACCAGCGGTAGCAACTTCGTGGTGGTGAACTTCTACGTCCAGACCCATTTGCTCCATGGCGTTACACATAGCAGCACGGATGTCGTGCAGGCTGTCTACTGGTGGTACTGGGAAGTAGCCGCCTTTAACGCGCGGGCGGTGACCCATGTTGCCGTCGGTGAAGGTTTCGCCAGTGGACCAATCCGCTTCTTCAGAGTTGATCTTAACGAAAGAGCCAGACATGTCTTGGCCCCACTTGATGTCGTCAAAAACGAAGAACTCAGGCTCTGGACCGAAGAAAGCTGTGTCGCCCAAACCGGTAGACTTCAAGTACTCTTCAGCGCGCTTAGCAACAGAGCGGGGATCGCGCTCGTAGCCTTGCATGGTAGAAGGCTCAACGATGTCGCAGCGCAAGATAACGGTAGGTTCGTCGGTGAATGGGTCGAGGATAGAGGTGCTATCGTCTGGCATCAAAATCATGTCTGATTCGTTAATGCCTTTCCAGCCAGCGATGGAGGAGCCATCGAACATTTGACCGTTTTCGAAGAACTCTTCGTCAACTTCTTTAGAAGGAATTGAAACGTGCTGTTCTTTACCTTTGGTGTCGGTGAAACGCAAATCAACCCAACGCGCTTCGCTTTCTTTGATTAGATTCAGAGTGTTCTCTGACATGTGTGTTCTCCAAAAATTGGCAAGGCCAAAAGTGTGTTAAAAAGTGTTCTCAGAGAAAAGCATTTCTTGGCCCTTCTTCTTGGACACGCATTCTTCATGTTTTACAGGCTGTACGCAAGCGAGATGGGCCATAAAAGGGCAAATTGAAGGCGGGAATGAAAGGCAGGCTAACCCATGACTTGCTTAGCTGCAGAACAAAATCNCAGCCGGCTCACCGGCAAATGAGATAGGGGTATGGAGAGCAGATTATCAATGGGAGTATCAACGAGCGCAGCAGGCAATAAAAAAGGCCAACCCCAGTAAGGGTCGGCCTTTTTAAAACTACTTAAAAATCAGCTAGATAGATTAGTACTTAGCTTCATTGGTAGTTTGAACGATAACCGCAGCTACCTTGTAAGGATCGGCGTTAGAAGAGGTACGACGATCTTCCAGACGACCTTTCCAGCCGTCTTCTACAGTACCGATTGGGATACGGATAGAAGCACCNCGATCAGATACGCCGTAGCTGAACTGATCGATAGACTGAGTTTCGTGTTTACCGGTCAAGCGCTGTTCGTTGTGAGCACCGTAAACGCTCATGCAGCGATCGATGTTCTTACCGAATTCTTCACAGATTGCGGTGAAAATCTCTTCACGACCTTCTTCGCGCATGGCTTTGTTGGAGAAGTTGGCGTGCATNCCNGAACCGTTCCAGTCAGTGTCACCCAGAGGCTTCGGATGGTACTCGATAGCGTAGCCGTATTTCTCAGCAGTACGCTCCAGCAGGTAGCGGCCCAACCAGATTTCGTCGCCAGCGCGCTTGGCGCCCTTAGCAAAGATCTGGAATTCCCACTGACCCGCAGCAACTTCAGCGTTGATGCCTTCAACGTTCAGGCCAGCTTCCAGNCATAGGTCCAAGTGCTCTTCAACGATGTCGCGGCGGAAAGCGTTCTTCGCGCCCACTGAGCAGTAGTAAGGACCCTGTGGTGCAGGGTAGCCGCCAGCAGGGAAGCCAGGAGGATTGTTAGTTTCTGGATCCCACAGGAAATACTCTTGCTCAAAACCAAACCAGAAGTCGGTATCGTCTTCTGCTTCGTCGATGGTCGCACGACCGTTGGAAACGTGAGGAGTACCGTCAGCATTCAGAACTTCAGTCATTACCAGGTAAGAGTTGGTACGATCTGGATCTGGAATGATCGCAACTGGCTTCAGCAAGCAATCAGAGTCATCACCGTCGGCTTGCTCAGTAGAAGAGCCGTCGAAAGACCACATTGGGCACTCTTCCAAGGTGCCGCCAAAGTCATTGCGAACCATAGTTTTGCTGCGAAGGCTTTGGGTTGGCACGTAGCCGTCAAGCCAGATGTATTCCAACTTACTTTTTGTCATCTTGAGTATCACTCCAATAAGTTCTATTGAGTTTTGGGGAGGTCCCCATGAATGGGGAAAACCCCGAAATATTTACGTGTGATCGTATAAAGCAAATTCTGTTCCAGTCTGTTCAGGATGTCAGGATTGAAGTCTGATCTCATCTAAAGCGGCGCGCGGCCTTATTTGTCTAGGTGCTTCATGGGTGTGAGGGGGTTGGCAAATCAAGGTCTTACAGGAGGTCAACGACATAAAGCTTATTGTGGCTCTGTTTTGGTGCATCATTTTTTCTGGCGCCCAATATTGGTGCCTGCCTGTTGTTGGCGTCGTCTGCGGTGTGTTGTGAGCGAGAGTTCTCTTAATTACCCTCTGCATCTGCTACAGCATCCACGACGATCGCCGTGATGTTATCTCGACCGCCCTGATCTAAGGCTTTATTGACCAACGTCTCTACCGTGTCCTCTACCTTTCCTTGTTTTAAAAGGGTGCGAAGCTCATCGTCTGATAGCTCGTTATAGAGCCCGTCGCTACAGATCAGAAAACGATCTCCCGCCTGCACTGGGTTGAAATCGAGATCTAGGTGCAGGGTTTGGTGCACGCCCACTGCGCGGGTCAGCACATGCGCTGAAGGATGTCTGGCCGCTTTTTCTGGCGTCATCGCACCGCTATCGATCTTGCTCTGAGCCACGGTGTGATCCGTGGTCAGTGTTTCCAGCTCATCATTTCTCAGGCGATAGACTCGACTGTCTCCAGCCCAGAGTAGAAAACCGTAGCCGCCATAGCAATAGAGTGCCACCACGGTCGAGCCAACCTGCTCCCCTTTAAAAGAGTTGCGGCAATTTGCATGGGCTTCACGCAAGCGGATTTCAATATCCCGGATGCAGCCAGCAATACTGCTGGCCTTCATGTGGTGAAAAAAGGCATCTACGACAACGCCGCTGGCGAAATCACCGCGGGATAGGCCGCCCATACCGTCGGCTACCGCCCAAAGGCCTTGGTCTGAGTCACTATAGAAGGCATCTTCGTTGACCTGCCGCACACGCCCGACATCACTGTGAGCGGCGCTGCGCCAGGTAATGTTCGTGGTTGATCGGCACTTGGCTTCCAGCTCCACCAGTTGATCAAAATCGATATAGGGCATTAATAGGGCCTGTTAACGCTAATTTGATAATCTTGCCAGAGGCTGTTTCGGCTGCCGGCAAGGTAAAGCGAGTGTGATGGGTTGCCGTCAATGAGCCAGCACTCGCGGGGCTGGCTCTTGTTTCTTGAAGGCCGCTAAACTCTTTATTCGTATCTAGGTTGGCGCTTCTTAGGTTACAGTGAGTTCGCCATGCTAGTGTTGGCAGCTCCTGCGTATGTTCAAGCTTCCCTAAAGGTGCGTAACACTTCATCTGCTGAGAGTGGGCGATCCCGCGGGTCTTTTTTTAGGCAGTTCATGGTTAGTTCAGCCAGTACGCTCGGTATGTGGGCGTTTGTCACATTGCGCGGGTCTACCGGCACTTCAGTGCGAATCTGAGTTAATAGTTGCTGTACCAAATCGCCCTGAAATGGCGTTACGCCAGTGAGGATTTCGTAGAGGATAGCCCCCAGGCTATACAAATCGGACTGACCGGTAATACCCGGATCGCGATCAATTTGCTCGGGCGACATGTACATCACCGTACCCTGTAATTTGCCTTCACCTGTCATGCCTTTACCGGTATCGGCCTCATTAATTTTAGATTCGTCCTCCTCCTCTGAGATATCTTCGTGCCAGACTTTGGCCAAGCCCCAGTCCAGTACCAGTACCTCGCCGTAGGGGCCGATCAGAATGTTTTCCGGTTTAATGTCGCGATGTACTACCCCACGGGAGTGTGCGTAACCCAATGCTCGCGTAACTTGCACCATTAAATCCATGAGCTGGGTCAAGTCATAGCGTTCTCGATAATCGAGTACCTCTCTCAAGGTGTAGCCGTGTACCAATTTCATGGTGAAATAATAATTGCCACGTTTATCGCGACCGATCTCATAGGTGGGGATGGTGTTGGGGTGTTGCAGCATCGCGGAAATACGCGCTTCGCGCAGCAGTCGGCGGGTTTCAATAGGGTCGCCAATAAACTCGGGTCTGAGTGTCTTGTAGCAAACGGTACGGCGCAGATGCATGTCTCTGCACGACTTGATCAGAGATTTTCCGCCTTTGGCAATCGTACTAAAAAACGCATAACGCGTTTTGGGGTTGAGAGTTTCAGGTAACGGCAGGTCGGTTTCTTCGGCATAAATGCGAGATTCCTCGACATTCTGCTGCGGAAATACGAGCATGAATAACCCCTTTAGATAGCATTAGGCAGCTTATGGCAAACACCAATTCCGGAATAGTTTGGTTGGTGTGAGCCAATTATGCCAGTGATAGTTTCAAAGACTGGCTTTGATGCAAAAAACGGACTCAAAGTTTACCGAAGCGGCAAAATACTAAGCAGTCGATAGACTCGACGGTTGGAATTCTAGGGAAGTGGGGCCTTTTAAAGTAGCTGTCGGCGTCCTACGCCTTGCTTTATAATCGTGCGTTTTAAATTAAAGGCCGTACCTTAAGCGGGCCTTTTTAACCTTGGCTTTCCAAAGAATTGTGGCTATGCATTTTATTGTTAAATTTTTCCCTGAAATCACCATCAAGAGTCCGCCGGTAAGGAAGCGTTTTGTTAAGCATTTGCGTGACAATCTGCGCTCGTTGTTTAAAGGCTTGCCTTTTTCGGTGCAGGTCGATCGCGATTGGGACAAAATTGACGTCTATGCGGAACCCAATTCGGCTGATGCGATTGCACAGGTGGCAGAGGTTTTGGCGCATACCCCTGGGATTGCCTACTTTGCCCAAGTGCAAACTTTCCCGTTGGGGGATCTCGATGACATCTATGAGAAGACGAAGGCCATTTGGGGCGATGCACTCGCGGGGAAAACATTTTGTGTGAGGGCCAAACGTCAAGGGGAGCATGACTTTAGCTCCATTGAGGTGGAGAAGTATGTAGGTGGCGGTCTCAATCAGCACACCGATGCCGCTGGCGTTAAGCTAAAGAATCCCGATATCACCGTGCGCATGGAAATCAAACGCGACCAGTTGCACGTGATTGAAAAACAAACTCCAGGCTTGGGGGGCTTTCCTCTAGGCACTCAAGAGCCGGTGTTGTCGCTAATTTCTGGCGGTTTTGATTCCACCGTATCCAGCTATCTCACCATTAAGCGCGGTATTCGCACGCATTATTGTTTCTTTAATCTCGGTGGGCGTGCCCACGAAGTGGCGGTTAAAGAGGTGGCTTACTATCTGTGGAGCAAATACGGTGCGTCTCATCGAGTTATGTTTGTCACTGTGCCCTTCGAAGACGTTGTGGGTGAAATCTTGGAAAAGGTGGATAACTCGCAAATGGGGGTGGTGTTAAAGCGCATGATGTTGCGTGCTGCCACCCAGGTGGCCGAACAAATGGAAATTCCGGCACTGGTGACGGGTGAGGCAGTGGCTCAAGTGTCGAGCCAGACCTTAACCAATTTGACCGTTATCGACAGCGTCACTGATACCTTGGTATTGCGTCCATTGATTGTGATGGATAAAGGCGAAATCATCGATGTGGCTCGCAAAATCGGCACCGAGGAGTTCTCTGCGGCCATTCCTGAGTATTGTGGGGTAATTTCCCGCAAGCCGACTACTCGAGCGCAAGAAGATCGTGTGGCGCATGAAGAATCAAAATTTGATATGTCGGTCTTGGAAAAGGCAGTAGAAACCCGTCGCATGTTGCCTATCGATCATGTGGTGGATGATCTTGCTGCCGATGTGCAGGTAGAAGCCCAGTCAATAGTGGCTAGTGGTCAGGTGGTTATCGATGTGCGCCATCCCGATGAAGAGGAGCTGCGTCCTCTGCAGCTGGAAGAGGTGGAGATATTAAAAATTCCATTTTTCCGCTTGAGCGGCAGTTTTGCCAATCTGGATAAGTCTCAGCACTATCTGCTCTACTGCGACAAAGGCATCATGAGTCAGCTGCATGCCGCAAATTTGAAGGATGACGGCTACCACAATGTGGGCGTCTATCGACCGGTATAAGCGCTGCTTGCGCTGGAAAGGCTGGCTTTTGCTAGGGTCAGCTGAAGCAGAGATGCTAAGCTCAAGTAGCATTTGGTTATTAAAACGATCAATGTCGGCCAATTTGTGTCATGGTTAGTGACAAAGGCGGCGCTCGACGCCAGGGTGTGGGTGGGTATTTTAAGGTGCCCAAAGGGTGAGTTGTGCGGCGTCTTCGCACTTGATCGCGGGAGGAGTACTCTAGCAACGTATGGGATTGAGAACCAAACTACTCATTACCTTAATGGGCTTGCTGGTGTTGCCTCTGTTGGTGCTCAGCGGCGGTTCCTATTGGTATTTTGCCAACAAAATGCACGTTGAGGCACTCAACTACCAACGCAACATCTCTGGCCAGCTAGTCATTGGCGCCCATGCTGAAATCGTTCGAATCACCTCGACACTGAGACAATTTTCTGAGAATCCACAAATTGCAGGTTTGTTCGCCAACGCCTTGGCGAAGCGTGACCCTAGCGAATTGCAGGTGGCTATTGATGGGCTTCAGAAAACACTCGGTTCAACGACCTTAGTCGGTATCTATGATGCCGAAGGGGAGTTGGTTCTTCATTCACCAGCCTCCTACCCTGCTACTGGTCGGGCGATGCCTATGTCCGTCCTAGATGAAGATCATGTGGTGGAATCGGGGTTGCGCCGCCGCTTTGGGATGAGCCCTAAGGGTGTGCGTAAACTTCAATCATTAGCGTCGATTGTGAGTGAAGCGGGCGAGACGCTAGCCTATGTGGTGTTGGGTAGCGATTTGTCGGTATTTCAATCCATGATTGAGGAAAACGACAGCGATACTACTCGTCTCTTTTTCAGCGATAACTTCGGTGAAATTATCGTGAAGTCGCCAGAGATTGTGTTCAATTCCCTGCCCGTTGACGCCATGATCAACTTTTCCACCGGCACCCATCAGCAATTCATTGAAATGGACATTGATGGTGCCTCCTATTTGCTAAACATGCAGAGAATTGCCGCCGATTTGTGGTTGGGTTCAATGGTGGATGAAGACGCCATTGCTGGCTCCAGCCTATCTTTGCTGCTCATTTTGCTGCCTATCGCTGCGCTTATTCTCGCCTTCACCGCCTTTGTCTTTTATCTCAAGGTGGCGGGTTTGGTGATTAAACCCATTGATGAGTTGATCGGCGCCACACGCAAAATTGCCGGCGGCGATTATCAGCCCCAGATTGATATTGATAGTGACGATGAGTTGGGTGAATTGGCAGAGGCTTTCCGTGCTATGGGCAATCAGCTGGAAGACTCTAATCAACAAATTGCTCAGCTCGCCTACTATGATCCGCTGACGCAGCTGCCCAATCGCAACACATTGAAGATTATGTTGAAGTCCATTATTGAGCAGGCCCAGCGCAATAAGGCTCGCTTAGCGGTGCTGTTTATCGATTTGGATGACTTCAAAAAGGTGAACGATCGCCTCGGGCATCAGGCCGGTGATGAACTCTTAGTGCAGGTGGGTCAGCGTTTACACAAGTGTCTGCGTTCCGGTGACATATTGGCCGAAACGGTAGAGGACGACTTGCCTGAGCAGGTGGTCAGTCGGCGCGGCGGCGATGAATTCAATGCCATTTTGAACAATGTGCACAACGGTCGAGAAGCAGCGCTGGTCGCAGAACGTCTGATTATGGATATCAATGAGCCTTTGTTGATTCACGGCAGTCAGGTCAGTGTCGGCGCCAGTATTGGGGTAGCGATGTACCCTGAAGATGGTGAAGATGCAGAGACCTTGCTGCGCAATGCGGACTTGGCTATGTATCAAGCCAAGCAACAAGGTAAGAACAAATACTATTTATTTACTGAAGCCATGAACGCACTGGTACACGAGCGTCTCGAGCTGGAGCAAAGTGTGGGTCGCGGTTTGCAGCGCAACGAATTCGAATTGTATTTTCAGCCCAAAATTGATTTATCGACTATGACGGTTTCTGGGTTTGAGGCATTGATTCGCTGGATGAGCCCCGAGCGCGGCGTGGTGTCGCCAGCAGAGTTTATCCCCTTGGCGGAAGAGTCGCAGTTGATTCATGATTTAGGGCATTGGGTTATGGCCGAGGCGTTACATCAGGTCAATCAGTGGCATGATTTACTGCCTGAGAATGTGCGTATCGCCATCAATATTTCAGCTCGACAAATGGCGCAGGAGAACTTCGCCGAGCACTTGATCTCACTGGCGGAGCAGTTTCAAGTGCCTTTGACGCGTTTGGAAGTCGAGCTCACGGAAACCAGTATCCTAACCGATGAGATTCTGGTCAAACAGCACCTCTATGCCCTGAGGGCGGTGGGGGTGAAAGTCAGTCTTGATGATTTTGGCACCGGCTATTCCTCGTTGACCTTTTTGCGCAATCTGCCGATCGATTCAGTGAAAATCGATCGCAGCTTTGTCATGCGTTTAGAGGGGGATGAAGAGTCGCAAGCTATTGTCATGTCGGTGCTGGGGTTGTGTCAGAAGCTGAGTTTGGAAACGGTGGCTGAGGGCATAGAAACCGCCGAGCAGGCCGCTCTTTTGGCTGCCAAGGGCTGCACCGAAGGGCAGGGCTATCTATTTGCGCGCCCCATGCCGGCCGATCAAGTGCTGGAATTTATCCGCGCTCCTGGGTATTTGGCGCTTTGAGGTAAGGGCCGATACGGCGGAATTCTCCCGTCTATAAGGTCGTTCGAAGAGTCTGCGCGTAAATAAATCTCCATTGATCATTTAATCGTCGCCTTAAGGTGGGTATAATGCCGCACCTTTTTTCATGGCCGACGCGATACTCGCGCAACTGGCCCGCAGTAGAGACCACCGTTGTGATCGAGAAACTCCGTAACATTGCCATTATTGCCCACGTTGACCATGGTAAAACTACCTTGGTTGATAAACTCCTGAGCCAATCTGGCACCCTTGATCGCAAAGACGAAGGCTCTGAGCGCATCATGGATTCTAACGATCAGGAAAAAGAGCGTGGTATTACCATCTTGGCGAAAAACACCGCCATCAGCTGGAATGACTACCGCATCAACATTGTGGATACCCCGGGACACGCCGACTTCGGTGGCGAGGTAGAGCGTGTATTGTCGATGGTTGATTGTGTGTGTTTGTTGGTCGATGCCGTTGATGGCCCTATGCCACAAACCCGCTTTGTTACCTCTAAGGCATTTGAGCAAGGTCTGCGTCCAATTGTTGTGATCAACAAGATCGATCGTCCAGGTGCGCGTCCTGACTGGGTAATGGACCAAGTCTTCGATTTGTTCGACAGCCTCGGTGCAACCGATGAGCAGCTCGACTTCCCAGTGATCTACGCCTCAGCCATTAACGGTATTGCCGGTGATGATCCTGAGAATATGGCCGAAGACATGACACCTCTGTATGAGATGATTGTCGACAAAGTCCCTGCGCCAAAAGTTGATCCAGAAGGTGCTTTCCAGATGCAAGTGTCTGCTCTGGCCTATGACAGCTACGTTGGTGTTATCGGTGTTGGCCGAATTACTCGCGGTACCTTAAAGCCTAACCAACAGGTGATCGTGAAGAGTGCCAATGGCGACGAGCGCAAAGGTAAAGTGCTCAATGTTAAAGGCTACTTAGGGCTGGAGCAGGTTGAGACCGATCTGGCCACCGCCGGTGATATTGTTTGTATTAACGGTATTGATGGCTTAAGCATCTCCGACACTCTGTGTGATCCCGAAAATATTGAAGCCCTGCCAGCGTTGAGTGTTGATGAACCAACGGTCAGCATGACCTTTATCGTTAACGATTCACCTTTCGCCGGTAAAGAAGGTAAGTTTGTTACCACCCGAAATATTAAAGATCGCTTGGACCAAGAGCTTATCCACAACGTGGCCTTGCGTGTAGAGCCAGGTGATTCACCGGACAAGTTTGTTGTCTCTGGCCGTGGTGAGCTGCATTTGTCAGTCTTGATCGAAACCATGCGTCGCGAAGGCTTCGAAATGGGCGTATCGCGTCCAGAAGTGGTTCAGAAAGAAATCGACGGTGAAATCCAAGAGCCGTTTGAGCAAGTGGTGATCGATGTTGAAGAGCCACACCAAGGTGCGGTGATGGAAGAGTTGGGCTTGCGTAAAGCTGAGCTCACCAACATGGAGCCCGATGGTAAAGGTCGTGTTCGTCTAGAGTTCATCATGCCGTCGCGAGGCCTGATCGGTTTCCGTGGTTTGTTCCTCACCTTGACCTCGGGTTCTGGCATCATGACCAGCATCTTTGATCACTACGGTCCGGTGAAGCAAGGTGAAGTGGTGAGTCGTCAGAACGGTGTACTGGTTAGTATGTTGAAAGGTAAGACCGCGGCCTACTCTCTGTTTAATCTACAGAGCCGCGGCCGTCTGTTTCTCGGTCATGCGATCGATGTCTATGAAGGCCAGGTAATCGGTATTCACTCACGTTCTAACGACTTGGCCGTTAACCCGATTAAGGGTAAGCAGCTGACCAACGTTCGTGCCTCTGGTACTGATGAAGCTTTAACCTTGGTGCCACCTATCAAGCACACCTTGGAACAAGCGCTCGAGTTTATTGAAGACGATGAGCTGGTGGAAGTTACGCCAGAGAGCATTCGTATTCGTAAGAAGCTGCTGACCGAAAATGAGCGCAAGCGCGCTAAGAAGTAAGTCGAGTTAGCTGGCTTTATCGCGAAGAGCCCTGCGCTGTGATGGCGCGGGGCTTTTTATTGGTTATTGTTTGTGCCAATGACCTCTTTTTTGTATCAACATCAAATATTCAAGCGCCAGTCATTTTTCTGTCATAAATTGGTCTTATTGTCGTCATATTAATTCGTCAGTGAGACTAGCTCTGTGCATTCCATTCTTGTTCGTCGGTTGTTGCGTCCATTTCTGCTGTTTCTTTTGTGTTCTTCAGTGTCAGTTGCGACGGCAGTTGAGCCATTTCAGTCCGACATCTCTGGGCGTTTGTTTCAGGTTCAGGGATCAAATACCGTCGGCGCCAATTTAATGAAGAATTTGCTCGAAGACTACTTTCACGCAAAAGGTGTTGAGGGTGTAGCGACTCAAGCGTTGGCGGTGGAAAACGAATATCGGGTAGGCGGTATGGTTAACAGCAAAGCTATTTATGTGGATGTGGCTGCGCACGGTTCAAGCACGGGCTTTAAAGCATTGCTGGCCGAGCAAGCCGATCTCTCCATGTCATCTCGGCCGATCAAGTCGAAAGAGGTCGCGCAGCTGTCTAATTATGGTCATATGTTGGGTTTTGATGCCGAGCATGTGATTGCGATTGATGGTTTGGCGGTGATCGTTCACCGTGACAATCCGGTGGAACAATTAAACCTGCAGCAGATTGCTGGGATTTTCTCCGGCCAAATTACCAATTGGCAAGAAGTGGGTGGCGATGAGCGCTCCATAAACCTCTACGCTCGCGACAACAAATCGGGCACTTGGGATACCTTCAAAAGCTTGGTGCTGAGAAAGAAATACAAGTTATCTTCGGCGGCTCGACGTTTTGAATCCAATGATGAGTTATCGGATCTGGTATCTGATGACTTAGGTGGTATCGGTTTTGTGGGTTTAGCTTCGGTCAGAGAATCTCGAGCGCTATTGGTGTCAGATTCAGGAACCACACCTCTGCGGCCGGAAAAAGTCAGTGTAGCAACCGAAGATTATGCCCTATCTCGCCGCCTATTTTTGTATACTCCGCCCGCTATGAAAAACGAAATAATTGAGGATTTTATTGGTTTTGTGCAAACCGATGCCGGCCAGCAGCAGGTGGAGTCCACAGGCTTTATTTCTCAGGCGTTGATCGCGACCCCGTCCGAATCCTTTCGTCAGGGGCCGCGTGAATACCTAGAGGTGACTCAGGGCGCCAGTCGTTTATCGGTGAATTTTCGTTTCTCTCAGGGAAGTGCAACGCTCGATAACAAAGCGCAGCAAGATATTCAACGTTTGGTAGCCTTTATGGCTCGTGAGGAAAATCGAGATAAACGCATCACCTTAGTGGGCTTTGGTGATACAAAACAAACAGAGAGCCGAGCTATTGTTCTATCTAAACTGCGTGCCGTAGCGGTGAAGTCCGAACTGAGAAGGCAAGGCATCAGTACCGAGCCTGTGCGTGGTTTCGGCGCTTACCTTCCCGTTGCCTCCAATACCGGCAAAGGGAAAATAAAAAATCGCCGGGTAGAGGTGTGGGTAAACTGACGGCGAGCGTGACTCTCTCGCTGGCCTTCTTACGGATTGATTTTCACAATCCAGCAATATGTATTGAGCAAAACTCTAGCGGTTTACTTTCCAGGGTGGGTTTAGTCGATTTTCTCCCGCCCAGAAGAGTTTGATTTTATTGCCCGATGGATCTCGCAGGATTGCCTCGCGCCATAAATAGGACATATCTTCAGGCAGCTGATCAAAAACGATGCCTTTTTTCACCAACTCCTCTACCCATTGATCCAGCTGCTCGTGTTCGAAATAAATAATCGCTCCATTTTCAAACGAATTCTCGCTCAATGATAGTGAGAAAGTACTGTCGCCTTGCGGGCATTCGAAGCGTGCATAGTGAGGTGTGTCAACAATCAGCGTGAAACCCAGTTGCTGATAGAAGGTGACCGCGAGTGTCATATTCGCAACGGGCAATGTCACTTGGTTTAAGTTCATAGCGGGTTTCCTGTCTAGTGATCTAACACTTTTTTTCTTGTGGGATCTAACTCGTGCCGAAACTTCAAAAGTCTCAGCGTTCGAAGTTGTAGCTTCTAACCATCTTCATCACTTCTACTGTATAGCTCTTGTACCAGCGATCACGTCCCGCGTTTTGCGCTTGAAGGTGCTCCGTGTGTTGTTTCCAAGCGAGAATTTGTTCTTCTCTCTCCCAGTAAGAGACGGCGATCTCTTTGCCGTTTTCGTGACAGGCGTTGAACTTGGAGCAGCCGTACTCGCTAAAAGCCAGCTCTCTCATACGCTCAGCGGTTTGCGTGTAGTCGTCATCCAGTTGGTCGGTGATGGCGGTAAAGATAACAGCGTACATGTGAGCTCCTAGGTGGTGAACATCAAGCCTTTTTAATATGAGAGGTTTGTTGTGCGTTGAAGTCTCACTCACAAGCCAATGTTAACTTGCTCTTGCGAAAGGCGTCCAACGCAAAGTCTACATCATCATCGCTGAGTGCTGCCGACATTTGTGTGCGAATTCTGGCTTTACCTTTGCCGACTACCGGAAAGGAAAAGGCGACCACATAAACACCTTGTTGCAACATCTGTTCGGCAAAGTCTGCGGCACGTTTAGCGTCGTGCAACATGACGGGTACGATGGGGTGCTCACCCGGTAGTAGCTCGAACCCCTGTTGCTGCAAGCCCTCGCGAAAGCGTTCGGTATTGTGCTTTAGCTTTTGCCGCAGTTGATCGGATTGTGAAACCAGTTCCACTGCTTTAATGGCGCCTGCTACGACCGGTGGCGCGACAGTGTTGGAAAACAGATAGGGCCTTGAGCGCTGGCGTAACACTTCGACAATTGGCGCTCTTGCACTGGTATAACCGCCACTGGCACCACCCAGAGCTTTGCCGAGCGTGCCGGTAATGATGTCCACGCGATCCATGCAGTTGCGAAACTCATGAGTGCCACGGCCATTCTTGCCGATGAAACCTGTCGCGTGACAATCGTCAAAGTGCACGAGAGCGTTGTAGCGCTCGGCCAGATCGCAAATTTCATCGAGGCGAGCAATAGTGCCATCCATAGAAAAGACACCGTCAGTAGTAATCAGTTTAAAGCGTGCTCCGGCAGCATCGGCGTCGCGCAATTGAGTTTCTAAATCCGCGAGATCATTATTGCGATAGCGGAATCGTTTCGCTTTTGATAGACGAATGCCATCAATGATACTGGCGTGATTCAGTTCATCTGAGATGACGGCATCTTCCGCACTTAGCAGTGTTTCAAAGAGCCCGCCATTGGCATCAAAGCAAGACGGGTAAAGAATCGTGTCTTCGGTACCGAGAAAGTCGCTGAGCTTTTGCTCCAAGGTTTTGTGCAAGCTTTGTGTGCCGCAAATAAAACGCACGGATGCCATGCCGTAGCCCCAATCGTGAAGCCCTTGTTTTGCCGCTTGATTGACTTCGGGGTGTTGTGCCAAACCCAAATAATTATTGGCGCACAGATTGAGAAGTTCGGCCTGTTGGTTGACTCGCACGTGTGCACCTTGTGGAGTCGTGATCAAACGCTCGGATTTATAAAGACCGGATTGCTTGATGTCGTGGAGTTGCTGTTGCAGGTGATCCAAAAAGTTGTGAGACATAAAATCGCTCCTTTGCATGGGCGTTTTTTGATGGTGATCGTTTGCGGGCTGCGGGCTGCGGGCTGCGGGCTGCGCGGGACTGCCTAAGTGGTTCAAAAGTCGGTCGTGGTTTAGGTTGCCCAATTCAAAATGACTTTGCCGGCCTTGCCGCCATTCATGGCTGCGAAGCCCTGTTCAAAATCTCGATAGTCGAGGCGATGAGTAATCACTGGAGACACATCCAAGCCAGATTCCACCATCACCGACATCTTGTACCAGGTTTCATACATTTCTCGGCCGTAGATACCCTTTAGCGTGAGCATGTTGAAAATGACCAGATTCCAATCAATAGCCAGTTCTGCGCTAGGAATGCCGAGAATGGAAATCTTGCCGCCGTGGCACATGTTTTCGAGCATATTTTTGAAGGCACTGGGATTTCCGGACATTTCTAAACCCACATCGAATCCTTCAGTCATTCCCAGAGATTTTTGTACCGCTGGTAGCGTTTCCTGTGTTACATCGACGGTGCGCGTGGCTCCCATCTGCTGGGCCAGTTGCAAGCGTTGAGGATTGATGTCGGTAATGACCACGTGGCGGGCTCCGGCGTGTCGGCAAACTGCAGCGGCCATGGCACCAATGGGGCCAGCACCGGTAATCAAAACGTCTTCGCCCAATAAATCAAACTGCAGTGCGGTGTGCACGGCATTGCCCAGCGGATCGAATAATGCGGCAACATCCAGATCAATCCCTGGGCGGTGTTCCCAGACATTGGACATAGGCAGGCACACATATTCTGCGAAGGCACCGGCGCGATCCACGCCAACACCTGAGGTATGAGCACAGAGGTGTCGCCGCCCTGCCAGACAGTTGCGACAGCGTCCACACACTACATGTCCTTCGCCCGAAACGATTTGTCCAGCGCGAAAGTCATTGACGTTACTGCCCACATCGACGATCTCGCCGATAAATTCGTGCCCTACTGTCATCGGAACTGGAATGGTCTTCTGAGCCCAGCTGTCCCAGTTATAGATATGTAAATCGGTTCCGCAGATGGCGGTGCGCCAGACCTTAATCAGCACGTCATTGATACCGATGTTGGGTTCGGGAACGTCTTCCAGCCACAGGCCTTGCCGAGCCTCTCGCTTTACCAGTGCTTTCATGCGGCCATAGCTCCCTGTTTATGATCGATTGCGTGCGGCGTCACGGGTGACAGTTGTTGTTCAATCCAATGGAGCGCGGCCTCTAAGTCAAAAAATGTGACCAGAGCGCAGCGCTCGTTATGGTGCTGCCCGTGAACCAGATAAAACTGCTGTCCACTGCGTTGGCAGCGGGCTGGTGTAATAAAGACGTAGCTGGGCACTGTGTCATCAATCACAGGCAGCGCCTTGCAGTGCCAGTTGGACAGGGTCAGCTGCGATGTGTGGTGGGCTGGCGTGATGCCGAGCCAGGGGCTTTGTGGCCCGACAAAGGTATCGAGTATGCGGTTCATGAAAGTCTCAATCTTCTATATGGCAAGGATTCTGTTGTCACAGGCGAGCACCAGCGACAACCACGGGAAGTGGTGGTTAGAATCGCATTCGGCCATCCCAGATGGCGATGCTGTGCGGGAATTGAGTGGTAATTTCCATGAGCTGATTTAAAATGCCGTTTCAATATACAAGAATGAATTCCAGCATGATAGATAGTGGTTGTTTGTTATGCAAGAAATTATTCCTTTATAGTGGAATGTAATCTATGAGCGAAGACGTTGTGAAGAAAACGAATAAGCGTACAGAGGCCAAGGGCGATGATCCGGCGAGTCAGGTACTTTGTCACCGAGTGACTGAGTTACGCAAACAGAACAAGCTGACACTGGACCAATTGGCTGCTGCTTCAGGGGTCAGTCGATCGATGTTGAGTCAAATTGAGCGCGGTCAGGCAAATCCGACTTTGGCGGTGACCTTTCGCATTGCTCAGGCATTTGGCATATCCATTGGCGAGTTGGTGGATCAGCCTTGGGCCTCTTCGACCATTGAGGTGGTGCATGGGGACGATCCGAATAATCTTTTCCGTGCCGATGACGAGTGCCAGATTCGCACCCTATCGCCACTGCACATGGAAAAGAACATTGAATTCTATGAGTTGACCTTGGCCCCGGGGGCGAGTTTAAGCAGTGCACCACACTATGAGGGCACCAAAGAGTTGCTAACGGTCTCACAAGGCCAGGCCAGTATTGTTTCCGGCGAGAGTAACAGTCAGTTGCAGACCGGGGATACGGCGCACTACCGAGCTGATCTGACTCACGTGATCAAAAACGTCGGTAGAGACACTTTGATGTGTTATCTGGTGGTGACCAGTAAATAACTCATGTCTGGTTGAGGGTGTGGGTTTGAGTTAAATCTGTAGATAACCCAAATAACGATCGCGAATGGACTTCACGTATTGCACCGGTTCGCGTCCGCGCACATAGCCAAACCGAGCCTTCTTGTAGTGCTCGGGTTTCGACAGCAGTAACATGGCTTTCTCAACATGGTCGAACCAGCGATTGGGATCCAGCCCCTGTTGTCTGGCCAATCGGCGTGCATCTCGAACATGCCCGGCGCCGGCGTTGTAGGCCGCGAGGGTAAAATAAACCCGCTCTTGAAAATCCAACTCTCCGGGAAAGCGGGCTTCTAACCATTGCATGTAAGCGACACCGGCTTCGATACCATTGCGCGGGGTTTGTAGCTTGTCGTAACCCAATTCACGAGCGGTGCGGGGCATGACTTGCATCAGGCCGAGTGCACCGGCAAAGGATTTCGCTTTGGGATTGAACTTACTTTCTTGATACATCTGTGCGGTGATCAGTCGCCAGTCCATGCCGTATTGCTTGGCCAGCGGTTTCACTAAATCATCGTAGGGAGAGAGTTGCTTTTGATCGGTTACTCGATGAATTTGGTTTTCTTTCATGCGCCGACTGTTTTTAAAATACTTATTAAAGGTGACGTTGTAAAAAAGTCCTCGATACTCTTTTTTAATAAAATGATTGAGCTCTGACAGTAACCGCGGTTGGTTGTCACGCACCCCCCAGGCGATTTCCGATTGCTGGTTGAATTCTTTGAGTACTTTTAGATTGTCTCGGTGGGCTTGTTCAATGGCGAGTAGATGGCTGTCGACCACGGTGGCGTAAAACGCACCGCCCATGAGTTGATCAATTAAATTCTCGGTGGTCACTCCTGAGATTTCCTCGAGATTGAGGTTAGGATATTGCTGTTGAATATCCCTCAGGCGTTGATAAAACACTGTGCTGGGGTTGACGCCGATAGGGCGCTCTCCTAAGTCAGACCAATCTTCAATAGTTGCCGCATCCGCACGGCCCACCAATTGTTCGCTGACGCGTAAATAGGGGCGGCTAAAATTCAATCCCTGTTGTTGTCGCTGCTCGGTTTTTGTCAGTGAGGCGGCGATAAGATCCCCTTCGCCATTGTGCAGTGCTTCGATCAACTCGCTAATGTCATCTTTCAAAATGACCGATACATGTAAGCCGTGTTGCTTGGAAAACTTCTTGATCAAATCTAAATCGAAGCCAACCAATTCTCCTCGCCACATAAAATAACTGGCAGGATTGTTGAGGGTTAGCATGCGCAAACGGCCTTGCTGTTTTATGGTCGTCCAGTCTCTTTGTTGCTGCTGATTGGCGCCGGCTTGCAAATGGTGCGATATCAGAAATTGGTTCAACTGGTTGAGTAGCGTCGGGCTACTTTTTCGTGTCGCCCAGGCAATGGGGCGATGTTTTTTTATGGTAAATGCGACGTGTAAATTGGGGTAGTCGAGCAATAGGTTTTTGGCGATATCGCTATCGAGTATGGTGGCCGAATTTTTGCCACTGTCGATACTGGAGAGTAAATCACTGTCGCTAGTAGACGAGTCGACAGGATTTATTTGAAAGTTGAGTTGATGTTTTTCGGTTAGGTTTTTAACCGTTTGCAGGTAGGCGGTGCCCTCCGGAAGGGTTAACGATAGTTCTGCTAGTTGTTCGATGTCATCAATGGTCTGGTTGCTTTTAGTAACAACGACTTCATCAATCTTATTGATAGCGCGGGAGAAGTGTACTTTCTCCAGGCGTGGCAGAGTGACGGTCATGTTGGTCACAATAATGTCCGCCTCACCGCGATTGAGGGTTGGGATTAATTCCGAAAATTCATCTACGAATACCCACTGAACTTTTAATCCCAGGTGCTCGGCAAAGGCGGCAGCAGTCTGTTGGTAGTGTTCCACCGGAATGCCCTCGCGGGGCAAGGCATCGGCACCATCGAACCGCGGCGCCAGCAAGCGCAATAGACCGCGCTGTTTGATAGCGTCAAGATCTCCTTGTTCGATGTAGTCTTGAACAGCGGGCGCTGTTGGGGTGTCGCTGAGCGCCGCCTCATTTGTATTCGATTGATGGCTGTTGTCGCAACCGACTAACAGCGTAAAAACAAACAGGAAAAACACGTATTTCATGACAGGGCTCTGGCTGGCGAAAGCGGAGGTTTTTGCGTAGCGAATCATGCTTACGCGGATGACCAGTGTAGCGGGTTCGTTTAGTCAGGAAAACTATCTTGTCTTGCAAGGCGATTCTTCGGCCTTGGTTGCTCTAATGTGCGCTCGTGTGGCGGTTCATCTATGCAGCAGGAAAGGCCTGCAAAACCCCATTGCGGTTGATGAGCTGAATTTTACTGTCGTAAAGGTCACTGAGGTTGGCTTCAGTGAGGAGTTGATCGCGACCGCCGTCGGCAATGACTTTCCCTTGTTTCAAGAAGATTATGCGCTCAATAGATGGCAGTAATTCGTGCAGGTGATGAGTGGCAAGAATGACGCTACGACCCAGCTGAGATTGGGTTTCCATGTCTTTGAGGACTTGAAACATTCCCTGTAGATCGAGACTGCTGGTGGGTTCGTCAAAGATAATATGTTGCGGATTATGTACCAGTGCGCGAGCTAAAATCAGTCGTCTTTGTTGGCCACTGGAGAGGTGGTGAAACATGGTGTCGCGCAGTTCGAGTAGATTCAACTGTACCATGGTGTCATGGGTGGTTTGTTTCTGGGCGTCGCTGATATCGTGCTGGTATAGGTGGCCAATAGCACCCAACAATCCTGACAGTACCACATCAAAGCCAGTGGTGATGGGAAGGTATTGGGTGTGGAAGTCGTAGGAGACCCAGCCAATTTGTTGCCGCAGTTGCTGCACGTTGACCGTGTCACTACCCAGAATCTTAACATGACTGTTGTCGGCTTCGACGGGGTAGAGTTCGCGAGTGAGTAGCTTCAGTAAGGTTGATTTGCCGGCACCGTTTGGTCCGAGAATGGCAACCTGCTCGCCTTGTTCGATACGAAGGTTCAGCCCAGAAAAGACTTTGTTGTCTCCGCGATAGGCGCTGACATTATGAATGTCGAGTAGAGGGGGTGTCATGATTTCAGGGAAGGTCATTGTGGATCAACTGACTGTGATCAGCTGATCCACACTTGCTCAATCAGAAAAGTAGGCGACAGCGAACAGTTCCTTCGATATTGCGCAGTTGCTGCAGCGCGATATCGCTGTAATCAGCATCGATATCGACCACCACATAGCCAACGTTTTCGTTGGTTTGTAAGTACTGAGCGGCGATGTTGATGTTGTTGTCGGAAAACACCTGGTTGATCTTGGTGAGAATACCCGGTGCGTTGTGATGAACGTGCAGCAGGCGATGAGCGTTGGGGTGCTCAGGCAGCGCGACTTCTGGCAAGTTCACTGAAGAGGTGGTAGTGCCGTTGTCGGAGTACTTCACCAACTTCTCGGCCACTTCAAAACCGATGTTCTCCTGAGCTTCCATGGTGGAGCCACCAATGTGCGGGGTCAGGATGGCGTTGTCGAAAGCGCGCAGTGGCGATACAAACTCATCGTCGTTACCGCGAGGTTCAACCGGAAATACATCGATGGCGGTGCCGCCCAGATGGCCCGATTCCAGTGCAGCGGCGAGGGCATCGATATCAACCACGGTGCCGCGCGCGGCGTTGAGGAAGATGGCGCCCTTCTTCATTTGTGAGAATTCTTTCTCGCCAATCATGTCTTGTGTGGCTGCGGTTTCTGGAACGTGTAGGGAAACCACATCCGCTTGGGACAGCAGAGCT
Organism: Cellvibrionaceae bacterium; assembly: GCA_002707785.1. Classification (GTDB taxonomy): domain Bacteria; phylum Pseudomonadota; class Gammaproteobacteria; order Pseudomonadales; family Cellvibrionaceae; genus Pseudomaricurvus. The sequence goes on from PANW01000041.1 coordinate 24,263, forward strand.
TCCATAGAGCGCACTTGGCTGGCGTTACCTAGGGGTAGCTTTGTGACCACATCAAAGAACACCACTTTCATGCCCAGTGATTCGGCCAAAACGCTCACTTGCGTACCGATTGAGCCGTAGCCGACGATACCTAGAGTCTTGCCACGAATTTCGAACGAGCCGACGGCGGATTTCAACCAGCCACCGCGATGGCATACGGCGTTCTTCTCAGGGATACCGCGCAGCAATAGAATGGCTTCGGCGATTACGAGCTCGGCTACCGAGCGGGTGTTGGAGTAAGGGGCGTTAAACACCGCTACACCGTGCTCTTGAGCGGCCGATAGATCGACCTGATTGGTGCCAATGCAGAAACAGCCCACGGCGATCAGCTTAGGTGCGTTTTCAAACACACGTCGAGTCAGTTGAGTGCGGGAGCGGATACCGACAAAGTGAGCGGTTTTGATTTTTTCAATCAACTCATCTTCTGGCAGTGAAGTTTTCAAGTACTCCACATTGGTGTAACCAGACGCTTCCAAAGTGTCGACGGCGGATTGGTGAACGCCTTCCAACAATAAAAAGCGGATTTTGCCTTTATCCAGTGACGTAGTAGTCATTAACGGAACCTCGAATTGCATGATCGCTCTGACGGGTGTCGGGCCTTATGCTGTCTGGCCTTCACCCACAGGGGGCCTAAAAATAAAGCGCGCTATGATAGCATAGGCGGCTTCATGGGCGATGGCTAAATCGGCTTAATTTGTCCTTAAATAACCAGTATTTGTTAGCGGAATAACCGATTTATGGGTTTTCCTGTGGGGATTGGCGGTGGGGCCAATGAATCTCTGCATAATAGGCCGCTCGCCGATCAATACAGCAAGGATACAAGCATGATTTATCAACATCGTCTTCTGTCGCAAGCAGGCTCTGAGTCGCTGGATCTTCCGGTGGGCAAGGTGGTGTGTGTCGGGCGAAATTACGCCGCCCACGCGGCGGAGCTGAATAACCCTGTGCCTGCTGAACCGATCTTATTTATGAAGCCCGCCACGGCAGTGGTGTCGTTAGAAAACGGCTGGTCTATACCGACTGATCAGGGTGATTGTCACATAGAGACAGAAATGACCCTGTTGATCGGCTCTCAGCTGAGCAAGGCAAATGAACAGCAGGCGCTAGCGGCGATCCTTGGTGTGGGCATTGGATTTGATCTGACCTTGCGGGATGTGCAAACCCAGCTCAAACAACAGGGCCATCCCTGGGAGCGGGCCAAGGCCTTTGATGGAAGCTGTCCGCTGTCGAGCTTTGTGGACGCAACTGGATTTGAATTGAGTGATGCTCAGTTGCGATTGACGCGCAACGGCGAGTTGCAGCAAGACGGTAACTCCGCCGATATGATTACCCCAGTGGCCAAGTTATTGGCTCTGATCAGTCAGCAATTTACTTTGATGCCCGGCGACGTGGTGTTGACGGGTACGCCGGCAGGTGTCGGTGCAATCCAAGCGGGCGACTTGCTCGAGGCTGAGCTCAATCAACAGTTGAAGGTCGAGTGCCGCGTGCGTTGACCGCAGTACTTGGTTAAGCCGGCGTGGGCTGGTGATGTTCGCGATAGTGACCGGGGGTCATGCCGGTCCATTTTTTGAACGCACGATTAAAGGCGCTCGGCTCAGAGAAACCCATTAAAGTGACTATTTCATTGATCGGGGTGTTGAGTTTTACAAGATGGTAGACCGCCATATCACGGCGCACGGTGTCTTTGATTTCCTGATAGGTATTGCCTTCTTCTTTCAGCCGTCGACGCAGGGTTTGGGTAGTGGTGTGCAGGCGATCGGCGACAGTTTCAAAGGACAGTCGCTCGATGGCATCTTCGTTTTGCAGCATGCGTTGCACGGTGGCTGTGAGACTGTTGTCGGACTGGTAGTGAGTCAGCAGTCCCTGCGGTGCGTGCGCCAAAAAATCTGATAGAGTTTGTGGCGTTTGCGCATTGGGCATATCTAAGAAGCGCTTATTAAAAACAATGCAGTTGGACGGCTGATTGAAATAGTGACGACAGGGAAAAATATCGTCGAATAATTCACCCCAAGCCGGTTTGTCGCAGGTCATGTGAATGCGTTCAAGCAGCAGCGGCTTGTCTATTATCCAGCTGGCCCAGCGAATGCGGATGATAAAGAGCGTAGTAATAATAAACGCGGGGTTGAGGTTCTTAGCGTTTTCCATCAAGTAGGTGACGATCGCCTCTTCGCCTTTTTCTTCCAGTGTGCTCTCAATGCCAATCTGCAAGAGACTGGTATAGCGAGCTTGTCGCAGCAGGGCTTTGCGCAAATTGGGTGTGGTAATGCTGGCGTGACAGCCCATGGCAAAGGAGCCGGGCTTCATGGGGCGGGTATAAAAGCCACCGCCTTCGTCATCGAGCAGCTTCCAGACATAGTCGATTAGCCGATTGAACGCCGTCAGATTGATTGCGTATTCTTCATCGGTGAGTGCACGAATATCCACATCACACTGTTCAAGGATGTTTTTGGGGTCGTGACCCAAAGACGCTGGACCTTCCAAGAAGGCGGAAATAAACGCTGGGTGAAGATGGGACCGTTGAATCATGGGCATCGATTGTAACAGCCAGCCTTTGAAATTGAAGTGCATAAAGGGTCAATCGCAAAGTAATCTGCTGTCATTTTCCCCAATTCCCAATGCCGATAGTGTTTGCGACATAAAAATAATCCAAAAATCTAACCGCATCATTGAGGCAGGGACAGAATGAAGAGCGAAAAACGATACACCAGTTTACCCGAGCGTTTGTATCACTGGGAGAGTACGGCGCCGGATCGGGTATGGCTGAGCCAGCCGCGCAATCGTCAATGGCAACAGTGGACATGGCGTCAGGCTGGTCAAGAAGCACGCCGTGTGGCGACTTATTTACAACAGCAGAATTTGGCTCCTGGCAGTCGCGTGGCGATCTACGCAAAAAACTGCGCCGAGTGGATCATTTGTGACCTTGCGATCATGTTGAGTGGCTTGGTGAGTGTGCCGCTGTATCCGGGACAGTCTGCCAATTCTATGCGCTATGTGATGGAGCACAGTGAGAGTCAGCTGTTGATCATCGGTGGTGCCGACGATTTTGGGGCAATTCAAGAGGCCAAGAGTGAGAGCCTGCCGACCATTGCGATCGATCGCTGCGAAATCGACTGTGATATTTCCTACGCTGAGATTCAGGCCGCCTGCGAGCCTATGACCGACAACCCGATTCCCGATCTCGATACCATGTTTACCATTATGTACACCTCGGGAACGACCGGTAATCCCAAGGGCGTGATGCACTTGTATCGCAACGCGGCGTTTTCCATCGTCAATATGTTGGAGCGAACCAGCTATGACGAAAACGACCGATTCGTGTCTTATCTGCCCTTGTCCCACGCCGCCGAGCGTATCGTGGTGGAGGTGCAATCGCTTTACTGTGGTGCCACCATTTCATTCATTGAGTCACTGGATACCTTCGTTGAAGACTTGCGAGAAATTCGCCCGACGCTGTTTTTCTCCGTGCCGCGATTATGGAAAAAATTCAAAGAAGGCGTCGAGAGTAAGCTGCCACCGAAGAAGCTGAATCTGATGCTGAAGATTCCGTTCCTATCGTCGATCATCAAACAAAAAGTTCGCGATCAACTGGGCCTGGGATCGGTGGGCATGTTCATTACCGGTTCGGCGCCTGTGCCATTGGATGTTCAGCAATGGTACTTAAAGCTGGGTATGCCTTTGCAGGATGGCTACGGCATGACGGAGAACTTTATCTACGGCTGTATGTGTGAGGGCGACCCTATCCCGGGCTCCGTAGGCAAGCCGATGGACAACTGTGAACTGAAAATCAGCGATGAAGGCGAGGTGCTGTTTAAGAGTGAGGCAATGATGAAGGGCTATTATTTAGAGCCTGAAAAAACCGCTGAAGTTTTACGCAACGGCTACTACCACACCGGTGATACGGGATATCTCGATGACGACGGTAACTTGTATCTGACCGGTCGTTTGAGTGAGACCTTCAAGACCTCAAAAGGAAAGTTCATTCGCCCTGCGGTATTAGAAAACCAATTGGGCGATATCGCTGAGTTGGGGCAAATGTGCATCGTTGGGCATGGCATGGATCAGCCGGTATTGTTGGCGGGCCTCTCAGAGGCGGGACAAAATTTGTCCGAACCACAGATTCGCACTGCCGTGGAAGCCGCTATGCATGCGGTGAATCAACAGCTGCCGGCGCACGAACAGATTCATCAGGTGCTAGTCGTCAAAGATGAGTGGACGCCAGATAACGAAATGCTAACGCCAACCTTGAAGCTCAAACGCAATGTGATTGGGCAGCACTACAAGGGGCAGGTAGAGGCTTTGGGGGATGCACGTGGTGTCTTTTTCGAAAGCAGTGCTTCGCTGTCTTCGGCGGCTTAAGTGATCGTGGCTTAAGTTACAGGGATTCAAGCTACAGGGGTATTCTCCCAGGATACCCTAGCGAGTTTCGCCTACAGAGGGCTCAGCATCGAGCCCACAAAAAACGGCGCAGTACCTTCACAGTGAAAGGTACTAGCGCCGCTTTTTTAGGGGCTTAGTAGGCCTTAGGCCTTAGGCCTTAATGGTCTCGACCCCGTTTTCGCGACCAATCAACAACACATCGGCCGCACGCTCGGCGAACAAGCCGTTGGTGACCACACCGACGATTTGATTGATGGCCGCTTCGGTTGCTTTGGGGTTGGTGATGGCCATGTTGTGCACGTCGAGAATGACATTGCCATTGTCGGTGATACAGCCTTCACGGTAGACCGGGTCGCCGCCCAGCTTGACCAGCTCGCGAGCCACGTGAGAGCGAGCCATGGGAATCACTTCAACCGGCAGAGGGAAGTTACCCAGTACATCCACCCACTTGCTGCCATCGGCGATACAGACGAATTCGTCGGCTACGGCGGCGACGATTTTCTCGCGAGTGAGTGCGGCGCCGCCGCCTTTGATCAATTCCAGCGCCGGATTGGTTTCGTCTGCGCCATCCACATAGACCGCCATACCATCCACACTGTTGAGATCATAGACCGGAATGCCGTGCGCTTTGAGGCGCTCAGCGGAGGCCTCCGAACTGGCGACAGTACCGTCAAAGCTGCCTTTGATGTCCGCCAGATAATCAATAAAGAAATTAGCGGTGGAGCCGGTACCGACGCCGACAATACTGTCGCTATCGAGTTTCGGCTGAATGTAATCCACGGCGGCTTTGGCTACGGCTTTCTTGAGTTCGTCCTGGGTCATGGCGTTTGTTGTCATCTCGGGTGTTAATCGGGGGAAATCTCGGGCGTTATTATAAAGGCCCCTTGGCTCTGCCGATAGCTGTTTATCGGGCAATGATTTACTATGGCGCCTTTCTAAAACCCTCAGTGAAACCGAGCCCCATGCCCCAGTCTTATATCAAACGAATCCTTGATGCGCGCATCTACGATGTGGCTGTCGAAACCCCTTTGGATCACGCCCGTTCGATTTCCAAGCGACTCAATAATCGCGTGCTGCTGAAACGCGAAGATCTGCAGCCGGTGTTTTCCTTCAAGATTCGTGGGGCCTACAACAAATTGCGTCAACTGAGCGATGCTCAGCGCAGTGCGGGTGTGATTGCGGCATCGGCGGGGAATCATGCTCAAGGGCTGGCGTTATCGGCGGCAGAAATGGGGGTGAAAGCGACTATCGTGATGCCTCGCACCACTCCGGCGATTAAGGTCAATGCGGTGAAAGCCCGCGGCGCTAAGGTGGTTCTGCACGGCGATACCTATGACGAGGCCTCGACCCACGCGCAAAAATTGGTTGAAGAAAAGCAGTTAACTTATATCCATCCCTACGATGATCCTGATGTGATCGCCGGTCAGGGCACAGTGGCGATGGAAATTCTGCGTCAGCATCCCGGTCCTATTGATGCGGTGTTTGTCCCCGTTGGTGGTGGTGGTTTGTGCGCCGGTGTGGCGGCTTACATCAAATACGTGCGCCCAGAAATCAAGGTGTTTGCGGTTGAGCCCGAAGATGCTGCTTGTCTGAAGGTGGCGATGGAGAAAAAGCGTCGTGTGACCTTGCCCGAAGTCGGTATTTTTGCCGATGGCGTGGCGGTGGCGCAAATCGGCAAGGAAACCTATCGAGTGATTAAAGACACCATCGATGGCGTGATTACGGCCAATACCGATGAAATGTGTGCGGCGATCAAGGACATCTTCGAAGATACCCGCTCCATTACCGAGCCGGCTGGAGCGCTGTCGTTGGCGGGTCTGAAAAAGTACGCCGAAGAGAATGGCTGTGAGGGGCAAACTCTGGTGGCAATTGCCAGTGGCGCCAATACCAATTTTGATCGTTTGCGCTATATCTCCGAGCGCACGGAAATTGGTGAACAGCGCGAAGCGATTTTGGCGGTGACTATCCCAGAGAAGGCCGGCTCCTACAAAACCTTCTGTAAGGATTTGGGCAAGCGCAATATCTCCGAGTTTAACTATCGCTACGCCGATGATCAGGATGCGCGCATCTTTGTCGGTGTACAGGTGCTGCCCGGCGGTGAAGATCGCACAGCACTGGTGGCTGAATTGAGTGAAAAAGGCTATCAAGTGGTCGATATGACCGACAACGAAGTGGCCAAGCTTCATATCCGTCATATGGTCGGTGGCCATGCCCCACAGGTGGGAGAGGAGCGAGTCTACCGGTTTGAATTCCCAGAGCGCCCCGGCGCCCTGCTGAACTTTCTCACCAAGCTGGCCGGTCGCTGGAACATTTCCATGTTTCACTACCGCAATCACGGTTCCGCCTATGGTCGCGTGTTTGTGGGTATGCAAGTGCCCAAATCCGACATCAAAGCGGTCGACGCTTGTTTAACAGAGCTGGGCTATCGCTTCTGGGATGAGACTGACAACGAGGCGTATCAGTTCTTTCTCGGCTGAGGCTTTCTGATACGTCTCTAAAGGTGTGGCTCGTCGGATTTTGATTTGGTGAGCAGCGCTGTTTGCGTGCAATCCTTATGACTGCATTTCTCAGTGCTTGTCCGCTGTAGAGAGGTGAGTTTTGCCTCAATCTGGTGCGATCAACAATCCTCCGCCGAAATGACTTTGGGGTCATTTTTTCGTCATGTCGGAATTTCTGCCAAATAGAGTCTTTGGGCGACGAAAATACGTGCTCTAGATCACGCCTGTAAGTATGTGCTCACATTCGGCGTGAGCCCTTTCTCATCTTGATGAAACCCGAATTGCGTGAATTGACGAATTCCCTAAAATAGCCTCTAAGAACTTTTTGTTGTCAAAAGCTTGGCGTTGCCCTGTTTTTTCGGTATAAAACTTGCTCTCTTAGCTCAAGACAACAACAAAATTAAGGGCGTTAGGGTGTAACAATGAAAATCGATGTAATGACTATAGCGGTGGCAGTTTTCACCTTAGGAGTACTGGCTAGTGCTCTTGATTTGGGTGACGCCTTTGCCGAAGAACCGCAATTACCGTCAGCGCTTCATCAGGGAATCTCGCAGCGTTGATGTTTGAGCCTGGTAAGGATACCGGGCTATCTCCCTCTTCTTTTGTATAACACTCGATGAGTAACTCACGTCTCTTTCACCGGTCTCGACAGCGAAGCTGTAAATAATCTGTAAATCTTGGCCTGGATGTCTCCGTTCGCCGGCATCTCGTCTTCAAACACGGCTTTGGCCCTGTCACACTCAATGATTCAATCACACAACAAAAAAGGTTTCTGTCATGGAATTGGTGAAAATACTCTTGGCCATTTTTCTGCCGCCGGTTGGGGCTTATTTACAAGTGGGTATTTCGACTCACTTTTGGATCAATATCGTGCTGACCTTGTTGGGTGGTATTCCCGGCGTGATTCATGCGTTGTGGTTGGTGTTCACCAAGAAGAAAGGCTAGTTTCAACGTGGGCGCTAGCGCGATATTTTCTAGCGGCTATCTAGATGTGGACAAACAAAAAACGGGCTGGGCAGATAACTGTCCAGCCCGTTGCTCCACCTAAGCGATTTACCCCTAAAAAGCCCCAGTGGTGAAGTCGCACAGTTGCAAATGTCTCTTCGACATTCGAACTATTCGTTTACCTCAAACACGAAACTCAATTTGTTCGCCGCCACTGGCTGCGCGAGAGTAAATGCCGACACAGTCGATACGATCGTCGTTGGCCGCTGTGCTGTCAGAAATAAGATCTATATTTTCGATGCAAATGCCACCGGCATTCAATTCTTGCATCTTTTTAGCCGCCAGCTTGCGCAACACGCCTCCGCCGGATTGAAAAACATCGGCGTGAAATTCGGCACAGTAGCGAACCCAGAATTGTTCGCCGGCTTTTGACCAGTGCGCGAGAGAAAAATAACCTCGGTACAACATAAAAACTCCTGCTTTGGACTTGTGGTCCAGTAACGGCTACCGCTTAGGGGGTTGCCCGCGGGTAGTGTGCGATTGTCGTATGACTATCTAATGAAAGAATAACGAATTAAGTTTCTCTGTCATCAAAAAGTTTTTAAGAATTCACATAAATTCTTGGCGTGCGCAGCGGCATGCGTGTAACTAGCTCATAGCCAATGGTATTGGCCGCATCAGCGATGGTGTTGAGGGGCAGATTTTTACCCCACAATTCAACCGGATCGCCGACACTGACGGATTCCAAGTGAGTCACGTCGACGGTGATCATATCCATTGATACACGCCCTGCCAATGAAGCTTTTTGGCCATTGATCAGCACCGGGGTGCCATTGGGTACTTGGCGTGGATAGCCGTCGCCGTACCCTATGGCAACGGTGGCGATGATTGACGGTCGTTGAGCCATCCAGCTGCGACCATAACCCACCGTTTCTCCGGCTTCGATATGGCGCACGGCAATCACCTCAGAGGTGAGTGACATAACGGCTTGCAGTTTGTCGCCATTGATTTGCGAGTGAGCAAAAGGCGAAGAACCGTAGAGCATAATACCGGGTCTGTTGTAGTGGCCGTGAGATTGTGGCCAGCCGAGAATACCGGCCGAGTTGGCCATGCTAAGGGGGGCGTTTAAGCCTTCGGCTAGGTTAGCAAAGGTATCGATCTGTTGTTCGGTGAAGTCGCTATCGAGTTCATCGGCGGCCGCAAAGTGCGTCGCCAACACAATATCTGAGTGCACGTGATCGAGCGCGCTCAGCCGCTCAAAGGCATTCTTTAGTTGCTCGCCCTGCAATCCTAGACGGTGCATGCCGGAATCGGCTTTTAGCCAAACGGTCACCGCGGACTTTGGGCGGCTGTTGGCAATGCGGTCGACCTGTTCAATGCCACTGGCCATCAGCCAAAATTTTTGCTCGGCGGCGATGACAATTTCGTCGTCACTGAAGGGGCCTTCCAACAGTAGGATAGGTTTCCCAATGCCCGCTTGGCGCAATTCAATTGCCTCCTCGATGCAGGCAACTGCCAGTAGCGGCGTGAGCGGTTCGAGGGTTTTGGCCACAGCGACTGCGCCGTGGCCATAGGCATTGGCCTTGACCACACCGATGGTGTTGGCCTTGGGCGATAGGCTCTGTGCCAGCTGGAAGTTGTGGCGCAGGGCGGCGAGGTCAACGGTGGCTTTGGCGGGACGACTCATAGCGATCTCTGATGAATGCTGCGCTTAGTAGTTGTGCTTGCCGGCACTGTAAAGTGCCTGTGCTGCTTGCCAGACATCGCCGACTTGGCCATTGCCGACAGGTTTTCCGTCAACTTCGATTACCGGTGCCACTTCTTTTGATGATGAGGTGACCCAAACTTCGTCAGCATTGCGGACTTCATCCATGGTGACGACGCGCTCTTCGACTTTCAGCGAGCCCTCTTTTTTCAAGATGTCGAGCAGCATGAAGCGGGTGATACCGGGCAGTATTTGATTGTCCAGCGGCGGCGTGGCGATAACCCCATCTTTGACGATGTAGGCGTTACAGGCCGAGGCTTCTGTCAATTCGTTGTTGGCGTTAAACAGTAGGGTTTCGTTGGCGCCTTGCTCGTAGCCCTGTTGAAAGTGCATGACATTGCCCAGCAGGGCGGTGGATTTAATGTGGCAGCGCTCCCAGCGCAAGTCGCGAGTGGTACTGACTTTGTAGCCCTTGGCGACGCTTTTGTCGGCCACGGGTGCAGCCGGAATGTCAAATGCGAAGGCAAATACGGTGGGTGCAACGTCATCTGGGTAGGCGTGAAAGCGTTTGCTGTCTGTGCCTCGGCTCACATGCAGATAGATGCCCAAATTGGCGCCTTCATTTTTTTCAATCAAGGTGTTGGCCACTTGTCGCCACTGCTCCGTCGACCAATCGAAATGGATGCCAATTTCTTTCATGCCATTGTTCATGCGCTCAATATGCGGCGCAAAACCCACCAACTGTCCGTCGTAAGAGGGAATCACCTCATAAATACCGTCGCCAAAGAGGAAGCCGCGATCCATCGGGGAAATTTTCGCTTCTTCCATCGGGAGGTAGGCGTCGTTGAGAAAAACAATGCTCATGATGTGACCTTAATCAGTATAAAGCGGCGAATTGATCAATGTTTGCGATGAATCTTACGCCAAGTGGAAAACAAGTGTTATCAGGTCGAAACTTTACCAGAGTGGTTTAGACGAAAATCACTTGATGATTACCTTGTGTAGTTGTTTAGTCTGGTCTTTTTCTATATTTAGTCGATTCGGCCAGGTTTGGGCGAATCTAATCAGCTGCTGCTGATGATGTCGCTGACGGAGTCTGCCAGCAGGCGCGGTAATATGCGGTCGTCATCGGTGCGCCAATTACTGCAAAAATTTAACTCCGGCGGTTGTTCTTCGGTATCCAGTGCCAGCAAAGTCCCTTCTTCAAGATAGTCAGCGACTAAGGGGGTCGGTAGCAGAGTAATGCCCAATCCCTGACGCGCCATGGTGAGCAAGCTTTCGACTGAGCTGCAGGTGTGCAGCATGGGCCGGCGGTCTTTGAGTGGGGCAAAAAGATTCTGCAAATAGTGCCAGGGTTTGGTGTTGCGTGGAAAGCTCAGTACCGGTGGCCTTGCCAGCTGTTGCAAATTAACTGCGCCGCTGAGGTCAGGGTTTTGTTCCATGACCAAAGGGGCGGCCACCCAGCTCTGTGGATAACTGCACAGGGGTTGTGTGACGATGGATGCAGAGTGGTCTCGAGCGACCATCAACGCCAAATCCAGTTCGTGTTGTTCCAATTGATGTTGCAGGTTGGTGGAGATATCCACAGCGATTTCGAATTCAATCAATGGGAACTGCTCGCGCCAATGACTCAGCAACGGCCCTACCCAAAGATAGGCAAGGGTATCGGCAATACCCACTTTTATACTGCCGGTTTCCGGCACTTCTTCGCTGATTTGGCTTTTCATTTCGCGAGAAATGTCCACCAATTGCTGGGCATACGGGAGCAGTTGTTGACCGCGAGATGTGAGCCGAGTACCGCCGGTGTCGCGAATGAACAGCTTGACCCCCAGCTCGCTTTCGAGCGCGGCGATACGAGCGGAAATCGCCGGTTGCGTCGCATGTAACTGTCGGGCTGCGGCGTGGAAGCTCTCCAGTCGTGCGACTTTGACAAAGGTCATCAGATTGCGAATCCGCATGCGTGTTCCCTGCTGGAATGAGTGGGTATGTTGTTAGGCGTTGAAGCCGGTCAATTGCCTCAAGGCTTCAATGACTTTTATTCCCTCGGAGGCCGGCAGACCATCTTCGGTGAGTTGGTTTTCTCGGGTGACGCCATCGACACTGCCGCGATCGGATAGATACTGCAAAATTGCCAAGCTGTCGATGTCCGCTAATAGATCGCGCTGGTGCCACCAGCCCAATAGCGCAATTAAACCGTGGGCGGCCCAATTGGACACGTCGGCAATCACCAACTCGGTGCAAGTAGTGGCGGCAGGGACTATGTCGAGGCTTTGCAAGGCTTGCTGGATGTTGCCCATGCCGATTTCATTGCCGCCGTCACCAATGGCAATAGTCGGGCATTCGGCCTGTTGCATAAAAGTATCGAAGCAAGCTGCGCGAGGGCTAATGTCTTCACCGCGCATGTTGTAGTAGTTGCCGTCGGCCGCCATGCCGGGGCGCTCGATGGAAATGATCAGCTCCGGCTGCAAAGTTTGCAGTGCCGCTTGGGCTTCTTGTTGGCGGTGTTGATGGGGGCCAACCTTAATATTGTGCACGCGATAGCGATCTGCCAATGCCGTCGACAGGGGCGCACCGCAGACAATGATTGGGTGGGCGCCGAGGGACTGAAGGGCGTCATAGAGGGCGATGGCACCGACGGGACCATCGGTTTCAAAAGTGTCTATCACGGGAAAGCCGGTGCCAATTAACACGGTGCCCTGCAGGTTGCGCATCAAGCGTGCAGCCCGGCGGTAGTAACCGGGTTCCAAGGCTTGCTGAACGGTTTTCATGCCTCTTGGGTTGCGTTCCACCAATAGGTCTTCGATGCGCAGGCTGAGGGTGTGTTCGTCGATGTCGGTATGGGTCATAGGTTTCTCAGTGCTGCGCTTACAAAAGGATTTGATGATTGAGTCGTGGAGCTAATCGTCTTGGGTCGAGGTTTCATCGACGGATTCCAGCGAGGTGGCGTGAAAACGACTGTGCGCTAGATGCAAAATATTGTGAGCTCGATCAATGGTAATTGCGGCAAAATTAACCTTGTCACCGGGCATCAGTTGCGCCAGCTTGGCCAGATCGAGCGACAGCACCGAGCCAATTTTGGGGTAGCCACCAATGGTCTGACGGTCATTCATCAGAACGATGGGTTGGCCGTCGGCAGGTACCTGAATGGCACCCAGACAAATGCCTTCGGACAAGATACCTTCGATACTTGAGTGCACCTGTGGGCCGGTGAGCCGGTAACCCATGCGATCACAGCGGTCACTGACATCGAAGGTATTGTGAAAAAACAGTCGCTGTTGGATGCGATCAAAGCTGTGATCTTGATAGCCTGGAATCACACGCAGGGTAATGTGCTTGCTGTAGTGGGGGCGCTCATTGTCGGGCACTTGCCAGCAGTGAGTTTGCGTATCGGCTTGGCACGGGATGACGGCATCGGGGGTGAGCGGTGCGCCGTTGAGGCCACCAATCTTCTCTCGCACCACCGTGGCGTTGCTGCCAAACTCTGGTTCGACTTGAAAGCCGCCGCTGACGGCAAGGTAGGCACGACAGCCTCGTTGACTGTAGCCCAATTCAATTTGATCGCCGCGAGCGATGGCATAACTGCGCCAGCGCAGCACGTCTTGGCCGTTGATTTTCACCGGCATCTCACCACCGGTGACGGCAATGCGGGTGTCGACTTGCGATTCCATTTTAAAGCCACCAACACTGATCTCGATGGCGGTGGCGCCGACGGGGTTGTCACACAGGCGATTGGCCCAATGGAAGGCGAGAGGGTCCATCGGCCCACCGCTTGTAAGTCCGATCTGATGTTTGCCAAAGCGACCGGCGTCTTGCAGCAGCGATAGGATGCCGGGGTTGAGAATCTTGATGCTCATACCAACACCTCCGGCAGCTGCCCGCCGAGGGACAGGAATTCCTCGCGCTCAATGGCTTTGAACTTGATGCGATCACCGACAGCTACGGGCATGGAGGGCTCTGCTTTGGGGTTGAACATGGGGGTGGGGCAGAGGCCGATCAAATTCCAGCCACCGGGAGACGCCGCCGGATAGACTGCGGTTTGACGATCGGCGATGGCCACCGCTCCCTTGGGTACTTTTTGCCGTGGGGTGCTCAGTCGAGGCGCGGCGATGCGCTCATCCACCTGCCCAAGATAGGCAAATCCCGGTGCAAAACCGATGGCATAGACTCGGTATTCGGTGCTCTGGTGCAAGGCTATGACGTCATCAATTGAGAGCTCAGCGCGCTCGGCCAGTGCACGCAAATCGGGGCCTGATTCTTCAGCGTAGTAAGCGGGCAGCACTACCAGACGGCTGTCTTGTTGCTGCTCCGCGCGACTTTGTTGTGTGGCTGCATGGATAGCCTTGCGGATCGCCAGGTGATCGGTTTGCAGTGGGTCGAACAGCACCAGCAGGGATGCGTAAGAGGGCACTAAGTCAATTAGCTTGCCGCCCAAAAGAGTGGGCAGAGCCTGCGTCATGCGTTGAACGGCCGCTGAAATCTTCGGATCCGTGTCGAGCCCTGCCCGTTCACCAAAATAGACAATCAGCGCATTTTCGCCAGCGACGTGAATTTTCATGAGGTGATCAACTCGCGAATAGCGGCAATCGCCTTAACGCCCTCAATATTGTCGCCGTGAACGCATAGGGTATCGGCCTGCAATGGCAGTAACTTGCCACTGACGGTAGTTACAGTGCCATCCTCACTCAGCTGTTTGACCTGCTCGAGCATCTTGTCGCGGCTGTGCACGGCACCGGCTTTAGTACGCGCCAACAGGCGGCCATCGTCGTCGTAGCAGCGATCGGCAAAGGCCTCAAAGAACAGTTCGATACCGCGCTCTTTGGCTTCTTCTCGATGCCGGTCGGCGTTGGGGGTTGCTTGCAGCATCAGTCGTATGGGCAGGTGAAAACTGGCAATGGCATCCATGATGGCGTGGCGAATGTTGTCTTTGGCCATCATGTCGTTATAGAGCGCACCATGGGGTTTGACGTATTCAAGGCTCAGGTCCATGGATTGTGCCATGCCACCCAATGCAGCGGTCTGGTAAGTGATGAAGGCTTTGATTTCGTCAGTGGAACAGTTCATCGAGCGACGACCAAAACCGACCAGATCCGGGTAGGCCGGATGCGCACCAATACGTACTTGATGCTGTTTGGCCAGCTCCAACGTGTTGCTCATGATCAGTGGATCGCCGGCGTGAAAGCCGCAGGCAATATTGGCTTGATCGATGTGGGGCATCACTTGTGCATCCATACCCATGGTCCAAGAGCCAAAGCTCTCGCCTAAATCGCAGTTGAGTAGCAGCGTCACGATGTTCTCCTTGTAACAGGGTTAGAAGATGGCCAAGTGGCTGTTGGGTAGATCCGTGACTACCATGAAGCCCGGGCTATGAGTGATACAAAAAGGTGGTTTGGCTTCCATAATGGCCGCTTGCGGAGTGACACCACAGGCGGTGAATACCGGTACTTCACCGGGGTGAATGGTCACCGCTTCACCATAATCCGGTTGATTGATGTCGCTGATACCAATCGCGGCCGGATCGCCAAAGTGGATAGGTGCGCCGTGCACTGACGGGAAGCGTGAACAAATTTGGATCATACGAATCGCGTCTGCGGGTTTAAAGGGGCGCATACTGACGACGGTGTTGCCGCTAAAGCGACCCGCACTGCGGCAGGCAATGTTGGTGTCGTACATGGGCACGTTCTTGCCCTCGCTGAGATTGCGAATGTCCAACCCGTCTGCCAACAGAGCCTCTTCAAAGGAAAAAGAGCAGCCGATCAAGAAAGTCACCAGATCGTCGCGCCACAACGGCTGAATATCGTCCACTTCTTGATCAAGTTGACCATCGCGCCAAACTCGGTAGCGCGGTACGTCGGTACAAATATCAAAATCTTCACCAATCTCTGTGATATGGCGATCCCCAGGTGCCGCGGCCATGGCCACTAGTGGGCAGGGCTTGGGGTTGAATTGACAGAATTTGAGAAACTCGTCGGCCCAGTCTTTCGGCAGGATGGCAACATTACACTGCACATAGCCCTGACATTGGCCAGAGGTATGGGCGCTAAATTGGCCGCTGCGAATCTGTTGGCGCAGTTGTTGTGGGCTTAATAGGGCTGTCATAACGAATCCAAAAATTTTGTCGAAGGCGGCTATTTTGTGGGGCTTGGGGTTGGCTGTCCAATTCAGAAAATTACATAAGCTGATAACAATTCCTTATCAATAGTAGGCGTTTCAGCCGGATTTTGCGAGTGTAGATCGATACTTAGTCAAAATAGTGGAACCCAACGAAGATTATTTTATCAGTCAGGGTTTTTAGAGTGGCACTTGCTAGTGATTTCTAAAGTTAAGTGAGAGGAGTTTTGTGGGTTTTCTCCAGAATTAATCGTTCTATTAAGATCATGGAGAATATTTGCACGGCAGCTTATAGTGAATGGGCGGTCATGGATGTTCCTTTCGCTCAACACCGTTTCAGTCTTTCAGGAGTTTTTGTGGTCCCTCAACACCTTCAGTCGCAGTACATTCGGCACATTGCTGAGCAATTTTCGCAAACCGTTGATACCTTACAGGCGCTGGAGTTTGATGCCCTGTTGATATCAGCTGGTGAGATATTGCACCCTTTTCGCGACGACGTAGACTACCCATTCAAGGTAAATCCCTATTTCCGTTCGTGGTTGCCGCTTCTTGACCGGCCGGGATCTTACCTCTGGATTTCCGCTAAATCTGCCAAACCGATATTGTTCTATTCTCAGCCACAAGACATATGGCATCAGATCAATCCGCTCACCGATGAAGCGGTACAGCAGGCTTTTGATGTGGTGGTGATCCGTACACAGCGGGAACTGGTGCGCCAGCTGCCGCGGGATCAGGATGTAGCCTTCGTGGGGGTGACCGACGATTGCCCAGATCTTTCTACCGACATTAATCCGCCGGCGCTGCTGTCAGCCATCGACTTTTATAGAGCTCAAAAGAGCGACTATGAAGTGGCCTGTATTCAGCTGGCTAACGTTAAAGCCATTAAAGGCCATAAAGCTGCCGAAACCTGTTTTCGCAATGGTGGTTCTGAATACGATATCCACATGGCCTATTTGTTGGCAACGTCGCAACTGGAAGACGACTTGCCCTATGGCAACATCATTGCGCTGAACGAGCACAGTGCGGTCTTGCACTACACCCAAAAACTGCGACAAGCGCCCGGCCAATCCCGTTCATTTTTAATTGATGCCGGCGCCACGGTGGGCGGCTATGCCTCGGATATCAGTCGTACCTATGCCGCTCGTGGCAGTGAATTTGATCAGATCATTGATGCGGTCGACAACATGCAGCGTCGAGTGGTCGAACAAATACAAGCGGGCGACAGCTATTTGGATTTACACCTCTATACCCATCGTCAGCTGGCCTCTCTACTCAAGCAGTTTGATCTAGTCACGGGCAGTGAAGATCAGCTGCTCGAGAATAAAATTACGCAACTGTTTTTTCCTCACGGGTTGGGGCATTTGTTGGGTTTGCAGGTGCATGAACGAGGCGGTTGGATGCACACAGTGGATGGCAGTGAAGTAGCACCTCCGGCGGATCATCCCTATTTGCGTTTGACTCGTCCTTTGGCAACGGGCCAAGTTTTTACCATTGAGCCAGGCCTGTATTTTATTGATGCCTTACTCAACCCTGCACGCGATCAAGATAGAGGTAAACTGATTCATTGGGGGGCTGTGGATAAGTTTAAGGCTTACGGTGGTATTCGCATCGAAGACAATATCCATCTCGCCGCAGATGGACCCAAAAATCTCACTCGCCAGGCGTGGTTGGTCTGGGACGAATAAATCTTGTTTATTCGCTCATCAATAACATAATCGTCGTTAGTCAAGACCGTTTCAAAACCTGAATATTTAGGCCTGACGATGGACTCAAGAGTGCTGTATGAGTATTATGCGCCTGCTGTTGCATTACTGAGCTTTCTAAAACCTCAAAGTGCAGAAGTTTGAGGCAATCGCCTTATTTTCCACCCTTAGCTTTTATGCCCTTTAGGGCACAGCTGGGTGGAGCCGGATAAAGCAAAGCACTGCTTTGCCCGGCGAAACGGATTGAGCCTCTGGCTCAAGACCGGCCCCCGCAGGGGGAGCGTCGCGAAAGCCGTAGGCTTTCTAAAACGTCAAAGTGCAGAAGTTCGAGGCAATCGCCTTATTTTCCACCCTTAGCTCAGCTGGATAGAGCGTCGCCCTCCGGAGGCGAAGGTCAGAGGTTCGAATCCTCTAGGGTGGGCCACTCCTATTCGTCGCGGCCACTTTTTCGGATTCCCGCCCCTGCGGCAGAGCCTTCGGGCGTGATCACTAAAATTCCGTTGGAATTTTTTTACGCTCTCACCCTCTAGGGTGGGCCTCTCCAATTCTGCGCGACCACTTCCTTTCTTTGAATGTAAGTTTTTTACTAGGTGATTTTCTGCGGCTTTGTGAACACTGTCTGATGGCTTTAAGCCGTGGAGTTCGACAATGTATTTAGAGTGATCGCATTTCAGCTGAGCAGACAAATAATCTGCTTGATGAGTATTGCGTCGGTGGGACAACAACAATAAGGCTGTAATGAATGTAGCCTTATTGTCGTGAGAGTGAGTCTGCCGCTAAGCCTCGTCTGAGTACTTAACTTTAAAGAACAACGAATAGAGTACAGGTACAAACAACAACGTAAGCAGAGTCGCGAAGCCAAGCCCCGCCATAATGGTGATGGACATGTTGACAAAAAACACGTCTTTCAGCAGCGGAATTAAACCGAGTATGGTGGTGCTTGCGGCCATTAGTACGGGGCGTAAACGACTCACGGTGGAATCTAGAATGGCGGTCAAGTGTTCCTGTCCTTCAGCGATTTGCTGATCGATTTCCTCAATCAAGACGATCGCGTTTTTAATCAACAGTCCAATCAAACTAAGCGCGCCGAGCAGAGACATGAAGTCAAAAGCGCCGTTGAATCCAAGAAGGCCTGCCGTAATGCCGACGATCGCTAAAGGTACGGTTAGCCAGATGATCAGCGGCTGTCTGACTTTGCCGAACAGCAAAATGGTGACTAGGATCATTAGAATGAAACCCATGGGGAGTACCTTAGCCAAACCCGCTTGAGCGTTACTGGAATCCTCGTATTCGCCACCCCAAGATAAGCTGTAGCCTGGCGGGAGCTCGATGGCTTCAATTTGTGGACGCAGCCGATCAAACAGCGGTGTCGCTAACTCGCCTGTAGGATTGCAGGCAGCGATAATGGTTTGAATTCGGTTGCGACCGCGAATGATGGTGTTCTCAAATACGGTTTCAAAACCGGTGACCACCTGACCAATCGGAACCGTTTTACCTAAGGTGGTGCTGCGTACCCGAATATCGCGAATGTTCTCAATGTTTGCGCGTTCTTCTTCCGGGGGGCGCAAACGAATAGGCAATAATCGAATGCCGTCTCTGTAGACGCCGACATCGGCACCTTCGTAGGCAAATTTTAGTGAGTTGGCGAGGTTTTCTCGGGTTACACCCAACTGTCTCGCCACGGATTCATTGAACACAGGTTGAACCATGGCAACGGGTTGACGCCAATCATCGTTGATTTCTTTGGCTTCGGGATCCGCGCGCATAATAGTCTTGGCCTGTTCTGCCAGGTTTCGCAGCACGGTTTCATCGGGGCCGTGAAAACGAGCTTCGATTTTTCCATCACGCCCTGGGCCAATACGAAACGGCTTTATGATCGGGTCTAAATGTGGATAGCGCTCGTGCATGTGCTTTTCCACTGCGGGCCAAATTCTTGAGATTTGTTCCAGTGTTTCCGTTTGCACAATAATTTGAGCGTATGCAGGGCTGGCTTCTTTAGGTTCATAAGTGAGAGCGAAACGGGCATCGCCACCACCGACCAAAGATACGGTACTTTTCACCCCCGGTTGCTCACGCAAAAACTTAGAGATGGCCAAAGTGTCATCCCGAGTAACGCGAATGTCTGCACCTTGTGGCTCCCAAATGTCGACAAAGAACATTGGCGTATTAGAGCTTGGGAAGAACGAGTTCTTAATGTGACCAAAGCCAATGCCAGCCACGACAAACATACCCACGACTACGGCCACTGCCATCCAGCGAAATTTGATGACCTGTTTCAAAAACTTTCGGAAAACGAGAAAGAAACCTTTGTTGTAAGGGTTGTCATCGGCGCCATCTTGATTGCTCTTGGGCTTCATGAATAGCGCGCACAACAGTGGTGTGGTGCTAATTGCGGTTATCCAAGAGAGCATCAGTGAAATTAGGATAACGTAGAACAGAGAGCTAGCAAATTCACCGGTATTATCAGTGGAAAGCCCAATCGCCGAGAACGCGAGTATACCGACGATAGTTCCGCCCAGTAGTGGCCAAATGGTTTTGCCGACGGTTTCGCTGGCCGCTTGTGTGGCCTTCATGCCGCGCTCAATACGTATCATCATGCCTTCGGCGACCACGATAGCGTTATCCACTAGCATACCGAGGGCAATAACAAGGGCGCCGAGTGAGATGCGCTGCAGTTCGATACCATACAGCTGCATAAATAACAGGGTTCCGGCTACGGTAATAAGTAGTACTGCACCAATGATCAAGCCAGAGGTGAGCCCCATAAATACCAACAGTACGGCGATAACAATGGCGATGGCCTGCCCGACACTGATGATAAAGCTACTGACTGATTTTTCGACTTCAGCCGGTTGGTTGTAAATCAGCTGCATTTCCATGCCGGCGGGAACAATACTGTCTAGCTCGCGAAATTTCTTTTCAATATCGCGCCCAACCGCCACCACATTTTTACCTGGTAGCATGGAAATCCCCATGCTTAACGCCGGTTTGCCGTCGAAGTAAATGAGTTTGCTGGGAACTTCTACGTAAGAGCGTTTGATGGTGGCAATATCTTTCAGGTAAAACAGTTTCTTCTCATCTGAACTGATCAGTAGATCGCCAATGTTCTGAATAGAAGACGATTCGCCGGTGGGATGAATTCGAATGTAGCTTGAGCCGACGAGTACTTCACCGGCGTCGACGACGATATTCTGTGATTGCAGAGTGTTGGCCATTTGATCCATGGATACACCGATCTGCGCCATGCGAGTGCGCGATATCTCGATGTAGGCGACTTCTTGTTGTTTGCCGCCAATGGTGATTTTTTTGACCCCAGGAACTAGAACCAGCTGTTTTTTAATGTCATCCGCGGTGTCTTGCAGGTCTCGATAACTATAGTCTTCACCGGTTAGTGCAAGATAGACACCGTAGACATCACCGAAGTCGTCAACAACGATGGGAGACTGTGCGCCTGTCGGCAGTTTGTGCTTCATGTCCGCCAGTTTACGACGCAGTTCATCATAGATGTCGGGGAAGTCGTCGGCTTTGTATTTGTCTTTGAACTCGATGGTGAGTTCAGACATGCCTGGTCGCGAAATCGACATTTTGATGTGCTTGAGTTGCCCCATCAATTGCAGTGCTTCTTCAAGATGATAGGTAACTTCTTCCTGTACTTCTCGAGCGGTTGCTCCAGGGTAGTAGGTAATAATCTTGGCTTGTTTAATGATGAAGTTGGGGTCTTCGAGTTTGCCCATTTCGGCGAATCCGGCAATGCCGCCGGCCACCAAAATAATAACAATGAGCCAAGAGATGACTTTGTTTTCGACAGAGTATGCACCGATATTCATAGCTGAAACCTTATATTTACTTGGTTAGTCAGTCAGCTATTGCTGATCGATGTTAGAGGGAGTGTCGTTGCGGGGTTCAGCTTGCTCCATCGGTTTGATGAGGCTTACCTTCATGTCCTCAGAGAGGAAAGCCGCGCCGGCGGTCACAATACGCATGCCGCTTTGAACACCGTTGGTGACTTCAACTTTGGATCCAAGCATGCGGCCAATGGCGATCTTCTGCTCTTTGACGGTCATAGTTTGTTCATCAATTCTCCACACTCTGGGCTCGAGCTCGTTGCTGCCTGAAATGGCGCTGAGTGGCAAAAAGTGTACTGGTTTATCGTTCAGTACTTCGGAGAAATCGATGGTCACATTGGCGGTCATACCGGGAAGTACAGTGATTTCTTTTTGTTGTGGCAGGCTGTAGGTGATTTCAAAGGTTTGTGTCTTGGCGTCGGCGCGCTTGCTAACTTCTTTGAAGATAAGTTCGAATTGGCTGTCAGATGAAGAGTCAAATCTCGCCCACACGGATACGTGTCCTGTAACTTGGTCTTCTTCTGTGCCCTGCGGCAATTGTAGAATCAGGCTTTCGGGGATGTCGAATTTTACCAGTAGCGAGTCTTGGTCAATGATCGACAATACGCTTTGTTTAGTGGCAATTTCTTCGAATTGTTCGATGTGACGTCTAGCGATACTGCCGGCAAAGGGGGCTTTTAAGGTGGTGTAGTTTAGATTCTGTTGTGCCTGTTCGAGTGCCGCGTCCGCGCTTTTGTATTTGGCTTTTAATGTGTCGTAGTCGCGGCGAGAAATACTGCCCTTGACTACGAGTTCTTCGCCACGCTCAAAATCTTTCTTCGCTTGCTCGTAGTTGGCGGCGCGATCTTTCATGGTGATACGGTAGTCGGTACGATCCAGCTGAGCGAGTGTCTGGCCTTTGGTGACAAACTCCCCCTCGTTGACGAGTAACTTTTCTACCTTTCCGGGTACTCTAAAAGACAGTTCGGCTTTGTTGGCTGAGTCGATACGTCCAGGAAAATGTCTTAGATTCGAGCCATCTGGCCCCCCAATTACGATACTTTTGACAGGCTTGCTGCGCTCAAATTTTTCCTCTTCAGGCGCTTCACCGCAACCACTGAGAAACAATAGTGAAAAGGTGGCCAAAAGTGTGCCTGATAGTGAGGTTGGGAGTGCCTTCATAGCTTAATATCCTTGTTGGTCTGCCGAGCTGTGTCTGCTCTTGCGTTGTTATTGGTCTGCAATCGTTGACACTATGCTGGAATAGTAATCCGTTTATAGTGTAGATGGTATGTAATATGGCAACTATAGAGGCTTAGCTCTCAGTGGGATGTGTAATTGCAGATCACGCTTGTGTGTTTATCGCTGAAACATCAACAATCCTCTCTATTGAGGGCTACTCATGCAGTTGGTTGTCGTTTTCTGGCGCTCTTTGCTGGAGACTAAAAAGGAGCACTGACGCATCGATTCCACTCGTTTCATGCCCTAATTCTTATCATTTTCAGCCTTAAGAAATATAAGGTTTTTGTCTGCGTGCAGTTTTTGGCTATAATGCTGCGTTTGGGGCCGACTGGGCCTATGCCGAAAATGGAGAGGACTTATACCGTGAGTCGAATGAATAAGACGTTAAGCTTGTTGGCTGCTGCTGGCCTAGGTGTCATGGTGTCGATCAGTGCTGTGAGCGCTGATTTGACTGAAGCAATGAACGAGCGCTTAAAGCCTGTGGGTGAATTGTGCATGTCAGGCGACGAATGTGCTGCTGCACCGGTTGCTGCGGCGTCTGCTGAGCCCCGTACTGGTGCCCAAGTGTATGACACCAAATGTGCCACATGCCACGCCACTGGTGCTGCGGGAGCGCCTAAGTTCGCTGATGCTGCGGCTTGGGGCCCTCGTATTGGCAAGGGTATCGATACTCTCTATACCAGTGCGTTGAGCGGTTTGAACGGTATGCCAGCGAAAGGTCTGTGCATGGATTGTTCAGATGATGAGCTCAAAGCGGCTGTTGATCACATGGTAGAAGGCTCAAAATAAGCCGGTGATTGACTCATAAAAAAAGCCGCATAAGCGGCTTTTTTTTATGTCTGCTGTCTTTTTAACTGACTAGTTATCTGCGCTAACTGATCAATAAACGTCTAGGTCGTAGTCGATAATGATCGGCAAGTGGCTTGAAAAGGTTTTGGTCTTGTAACAGGTGGCGTACTCCACGCGATTAGCCAGATTCTCCGAGATCACCTGGTAGTCGGTGCGCCAGCCATCGCCTTCACCAACTACGCCGCTGGGCCAATAGCTGTATTCATCTTTGTCAGTATTGCCCATACGAAAGGCATCGGCATAGCCAACCTGGGTAAATAGCTGATCCATCCACTGTTGTTCATGGGGCAAAAAACCCGATGAGTTGTCGTTGTTGTGCCAGTTCTCAACGTCGTTGCGGGAGTGCGCCATGGCCCAGTCGCCGCAAAAGATGAATTCACGACGTTTGCGGGTGATCTTACTCAAGTGTGCTTGCAGGTCGTCAAAAAACTGGATTTTAACTTCCTGAGATTCGGTTTCAGAGCTCGCCGATGGCGCCAATAGAGTGCCAATACTGATTTGCTCGAAGTCAGCTTGAAGATAACGACCTTCCATATCGACACCGCTGCTAAAACCCAGGCCAAAGATAAGAGCCTTAGGTTGATGGCGGGTGTAGATGGCAACGCCGTTGTAGTGCTTGGTGCCGGAATCGAAGAAATAGGCGAAATAGCCGTCTAGCTGAAACGGATCGCCGTCCAGTTCGTATTCCAAGGCACGAAGATCTTGTAAGCAAATGATGTCGGCATCCTGATCGGCTAGCCAGTCATATAGACCGCGTTGAGCCGCTTGATGAATTCCGTCGACACATAAACTGATAATGCGCATGAGAGCCCCTTGATGACAGGCCGCGTATGATACCCGAGCTTTCGTTATTGTTGTTAACTCTAATTGCCATTCCAGTGAATTTATAGCGTGGAAAACCAAAGGCATACTTAAAACTAGATCATATTCTTGAGTTTTCCACAGTTAGGGCGAATCCCACTAGCCTTTGAGCGCCAACAATTTAGTCGGTGAATGTTGGGGCGGCTGTGGATAAGTTGATCCTTTGAACAATTATTCGGCTAAAGTCTGGGGGTAGCCGTCTGCCAAGGTGTGACATGTTAGGTGGACGCACGGTATCATAGGCGCATTATTTGCACCGATGTTCCCGATAGACGAGAAAGTAAGAGTTATGCAGCAGTATCAACGTGATTTTATTCAACTGGCTATTGATCATGAAGTCCTATGTTTTGGGGAGTTTACCCTGAAATCTGGCCGTACCAGTCCCTATTTCTTTAATGCCGGTAAGTTCCAAACTGGTGCAGCTCTTGCGGCATTGGGGCGCTTTTACGCCGATGCTCTGGAACAATCGGGCGTAGAATACGATCTTGTGTTTGGGCCTGCTTACAAAGGAATACCCTTGGCCGCAACCACGGCTGTGGCACTGGCTGATCGACACAGCAAGGATATGCCTTACGCCTTCAATCGCAAAGAAGCTAAGGATCATGGCGAGGGCGGCACTCTGGTGGGCGCACCGCTAAAGGGAAAAATTCTCATCGTAGATGATGTTATTACGGCAGGTACTGCCGTTCGTGAAGTGATGAGCATTATTAATGCTGAAGGCGCTGAGCCTGCAGCGGTATTGATCGGCTTGAATCGTCAAGAGCGCGGTAAGGGTGAACTGTCGGCCATTCAAGAGGTCGAACGAGATTACGGTATTTCAGTGGTCAGTATTGTCTGCCTTGAAGACATCATCACGTTCTTGCAGGAGCAGGGTGATCAAGCCGATACCGTGGCAAAAATTCGAGAATATCATCATCAATACGGTGTTTAAGCTGGTGTTCAGCTAAGTCGTGTTGAAATCTTCCAAACTGGGTCGCAATTGCACCAATATCCAGCTTCATCTGAAAGCAGGCCAAGACAACGAGTAGGTGAGTGAGTGATAAGTAAAATGTTAACAATTCGGTGGAGTATGCAGCGCTCGGCAGTTTTACTTCTGTCGTTTTGTCTGATGTCTGTTATTGCTCCTACTGTTTCCGCCAATGGCAAGGTGTTCTATCGCTATATCAACAGTGATGGGGTGAAGGTTATTGATCAGCAGATCCCGCCAGAATATGTACAGAAGGGTTATGAAGTGGTCACTTCGCGTGGTGAAGTGATTAAGGTGGTTGAGCCTGCCATCAGTGGTGAAGAAGCGCAAAAGCAGCAAGCCGAAAAATTGCGCGCTGAACAGTTGGCCGCTTGGGATGCTGAATTGCGCCGCCGTTACAGCAGTGTCGGTGATATTGATGCCGCCAAGAAGCGTAAGCTGGCACAGGTTGAAGGCAGTATCGCAATTTTGCAAAGCAATATTCGCAATCTGAAAAATCAGATCTCACAGCAACATGCGCGAGCCGCTAATAGCGAGCGCATGGGACGGGCAGTCCCTGAAGCGGTGTTGAAAACCATCGCTGCGCTCGAGGAAGAGCTAAAACTGACCGAAGATCAAGTTGAGCAGCGTAAAGAGCAATACCGCACCATCGATGAAAAGTACGAAGACGACAAAGAACGTTTCTTAATCATTCGCCCCGGCAATCGTTAAGTTAACCGTCGTATTGCAAAAGCCCGCCTGTCGCGGGTTTTTTTATGCCCAGCGCTTTTCCCTACGCTTTAGCCTTGGAGAAATTTTAACGTTAGAGTTTTTGTGCTAGCGTGTGGCCCTAGCGTTTCCATTCACCACATCTAACGGAGTTGTTATGTTGCCATCCAGTCTTTCTGCATCGGCTGCCGCCCAGTCAATTATCTTTGAGCCAGTTTTGGTGATGTTGTTACTCACCTCTGTGGTGTGGGTGTGGCTATTTGCCCGCCGCTTGCCGTTTCTGCTGGGCAATAAGATTGATGCAGAGGCGGTTAAAACACCACAACAGCTTGCGGAGTTGCTGCCTGCCAAAGTAGCGGCTCCGGGGGATAATCTTAAGAATTTGTTTGAAGTGCCGGTGATTTTTTATGTGGTCTGTATCAGTGCATTTTTGCTGCAACAAGTCGATGGCTTGCTGGTTAACTGCGCTTGGGCGTTTGTCGGGCTACGAGCGGTACACTCCATTGTGCACTGCACATACAATCGCGTGATGCACCGCTTTCTGGCTTATCTGTTGAGTTGTGTCATGGTTGGTTTTATGTTGATCAAACTCAGCTTGTCGGTGTTGTCCTAATCGATGCTCACCCTATCTGTTGAGTAGGAGGCCGCTATTTGGCGATAGCCTCCTGCTCATGGGCACTATCGTCTTCGCCGAATACAGACTGCCTATGATCGAGAGAGCCGCCCGCGAGTTTTGCACGAATACGTTCTGCCAACAGATAGAGGCTGGGCACTAAGATCAGGGTCACCGCAGTCGCAAACAGCACACCAAACGACAGTGAAATGACCATGGGAATCAAGAACCTTGCTTGAGTAGACGTCTCCCCCATAATGGGCACCAAGCCGATAAAGGTGGTGACTGAGGTTAAAATAATGGGCCGGAATCGATCCCGTCCCGCTTGCACAACGGCGTCGAATACTCGCTTGCCTTGTTGGCGCAACTGGTTGATGCGATCCAATAGGACTAAATTGTCGTTGACGACCACGCCGGCACAGGCAAAAAAGCCCAGCATCGACATCATGCTGACTTCTCGCCCCATCACCACGTGGCCAATGACGGCACCCATAAATCCAAAAGGCACCGCGGTTAGAATTAGAATCGGTTGCCAATAGGAGCTGAAGGCTATGGCCATCAAGCCGTAGATGACCAGCAGCGCCAAGCCGAAGTTGCGCAAGGCAGAGCTCATAAATTCGGTTTCACTTTCCATATCACCGCTGATGGAGAGTTGAAAGCCTGGGTATTGCTGTGCCCATTGTCTTTGATTCTTTTCCAGCATCCCGGTAATGATTGCACCGGGATCGCTTTTGCCAATTTCAACTTCTGAGGTAATGTTAATCGCACGCTTGCGATCGACACGATCAATGGTGGTGTAACCAGGTACAAACTTCACTTGGGCTACAGCTTCCAGCGGAATCTCTCGGCCATCAGTGGTGCGTACACGCATTTCACCTAATTGATTAATGTCTCGTCGTTCCGCTTCGGGGTAGCGCACCATGACTTTCACGTCTTCTTTGCCGCGCGGAATGCGCTGGGCTTCTTCGCCATAAAACCCCTGTCGAACTTGTCGGGCAATATCGCTCAGTCCCAGTCCCAGTGTTTCTGCATGGGGTTTTAGAGAGAGTTCGATTTCGGTGCGTGCGGCAGTCAGACTGTTACGCACATCGTACACACCAGGGTAGCGTCTGAGTGCGGATTCAACGTCGCGAACGGCTTGCTCCATGGTCTGTGTGTCTGCGTCATTGAGCGTCAGACGCAAGCGAATCGCTTCACTCACTTCATTGATGGTGGCGTCTTCTTTAATGTCTTTGGCCTCAGGCAGTGGCCCGACCAATTCTCGCCAGCGTTTTACTAACGCCTCTGCAGACACGTCGGAATCTTCACTGCGGCCTAGAGAGATGGAGACTAGGGTATTGTTCTCCCACGCCCAGGATTGCACGTTTTGAACGACACCTTTGTGGTCGCCGTCAAAGATATCATCCGTTTTTAGTTTCTCTACACCGCTTTCGAGTTTTTTGAGAATGGCTTCTTGCGTGGTGAAGGGGGTACCTTCGGGAACCGTGACTTTAAGTCGAATAAAATCCGATGTCACAATCGGCATAAACGTTTTCTGCATCCAGCCGCCGGTAAACAGCGCTACCGACAATCCAAAGGCGACAAAAAAACAGGCGATAGTGGTGCCGTTGTTGTGCAGCATTTTGATTAGAGACGTTTGGTATTTGGTGTCGGCAAAATAGTCCAACTTCCCAGCCAGCTTCTGTCGGGCGGCCGCCAACTTTTTCAAGCTGGGGCGTTTGGGCGGTTTCTCTGGTTTTAGATGAGAAAGGTGGGAAGGTAAAATAAACATGGATTCTATCAGCGAGAAAAATAACGATAGAATCACTACCACCGGAATGCCGTAGCTCATGTCACCCATGGCACCAGGTACAGCCAGTATGGGCGCGAAAAAAATCATCGTACTGGTGACGGCAAAAAAGACGGGCTTAGAGACCATTTTGGCACCGCCGGCTGCCGCAGCGGCTCCTTGAATGCCGTCTTGCTGGCGAGAGTAGATGCTCTCACCAACAATGATGGCATCGTCCACCACAATCCCCAGTACCAACAGAAAGGCGAACAGAGAAATCACGTTCAGGCTGACACCAGCATAGGGCAGCAGCCACAAAGTCCCCATAAACGCGATAGCAATGCCAATGCATACCCACGTCGCCAAGGCCGGTCGCAAAAATAGCATTAACACGATGAACACTAGAATCAATCCGCTGATGGAATTCTTCAGCAGCAGGTTCATGCGCCCTTCAAACAGTTTCGACCAATCTCGCCATACGCTAATGGAGATACCCGGAGGCAATGTTGATGCGGTTTTTTCAATGTAGTCGTGCACGGTGGCGGCGATGTTCAATACATCAGGTGCTTGTGTGCTTTTGACTTCCAAAAACACAGCGGGTTGTTCGTTGAGGCGGGCGATGACATTTTCGTCGGCAAATCCATCAATGACTGTGCCGATATCGCCCAGTAAAAGCTGAGCGCCATTGTCGCGGCTGTCGACCACAATACGATCAAAATCATCGACATAATAAGCTTGACCACGGGTTTGCAATTGAATGTCACCAGTTTCTGATTTGATAGAGCCGGCGGGTAAATTCAGAGACGATTGTCGGACTGAACTGACCACTTGATCAAAACTCAAATTGTAATGGCGCAGGGCCTGCTCAGAGATCTCTACCGACATTTCATCGGGACGGGTTGCGTGCAGCTCGACGATGGTGACACCGGGCAAGAGCGCAATTTCATCTCGGACTCTCTCGCCTGCGGCTTTTAGCGCGCTTTCCTCCACATCGCCATAGATGCCGATGCTCATGATTTCACTTTGCCACATCAATTCGGTGATGGTGGCTCGTTCAGCATCTTCGGGAAACGTGGAAATGGCATCGACGCGGGCTTTGATATTGTTCAATAAGCGCTGCGCGTCATAGCCGTTGATGGCTTCAACGGTGATAGAGCCCAGATCTTGTCGTGCCTGAGAGTCTATTTGCTCTATACCATCGAGGTCGGCAATGGCCTCTTCAACACGTTTGACGATTTGCTCTTCCACCTCCAGCGGTCCAGCTCCGGGGTAGGGCACCATGACTTGTATGCGATTGGTCTCGACACTGGGGAAAACCTCTTTATTGAGTGTGCCCAGATTGCTTAGGCCGCCAATGACAATGACCGCCATCAACAGATTGGCGCCGATAGGGTTCTCGACAAACCATTGAATGAGTCGATTCATGAGCTCGCTCCGCCGGCCACCATTTCTTGAATCGGTTGTGGCGAGACGACGATGCCTTCATTGAGGTAGCTTTGCTTGCCGACGACAATGGCTTCACCCGCCTGAATATCGCCGCTGATCCAAGCGCTATTGGCATCGGTATGCAGCAGTGTGACTTGTTTTTCGACTACGCGATTGTCTTTATCTAAGGTGTACAGATGATTGCGCTTAAACAGCGCTTCGCGAGGCACGGTAATCACGTTGTGTAATTCACGCCCTAGAATCTGAGCGTCGACAAACAAGCCGACGACTAAGGGCGGCTTGCCCTCGGCGGTTGTACCGCGGAAAGGGTCTTGCACCTCGGCGACGGCATAGTAGAGCCGCGTGCGGGTGTCGATGCTGGCATCGGTGCGAGTAATACGTCCCTGCCAAGAGTGTTTTTTGCCGGCGATGAGTCCAGAAAGCGTCACCACTGGGGCATTGTTGCCGTCGCTGTTGTTGTAGCCCAGCGGTAGATCGATCAAAGCGGCTTGGCGATCGGTGAGCGGTAGGCGGATCTCTGCAACGCTGGTGTCGTAGACAGTCGCAATACGGGTGCCCGGGGTGACGTACTGGCCCAAATTCACCAAGGTTTCACGAACTCTTCCCTGAAAGGGCACGCTGATGGCAGTGCGCTCTAGATCCAGCTCGGCCTTGTCTCGATCGGCTTTGGCAGAATTGAGCTGAGCCTCGGCCGAGGCCAGTTGCGGTTTGCGCAAAAACAGTTGGTTGGCCTCGGGATTGCCCAATTCTCGCCATTCGCGCTTGGCCTGACGGGCGCGGCCGCGCTCGGTGGCCAGTAACTGCTCAGCATCGGCGACTCTGGCCTTGGCGCGAATTAGAGCCAGTTGATAGTCTCGCGGGTCAATGGTGACCAGCTCTTGATGGGCATCGACAAAGGCGCCATTAACAAAGTGACGATCGGCCTGGGTGATGCGGCCGCTGACTTCTGCCACCAGATCTATTTCCCGTCTTGGAGCCACTGTGCCCTGAGTGTTGACCGTGAGTGTTTGGCTGGATGGATTCGCCAGAATAACGGACACGCTGGGAGGGGCTTCCTGTTCAATGGGATTGGGTTCGGGCGCCGGTTTTAGGGTAGCGACCGCAACCACAACGGCGCCGCCAACGAGCAGTACGATCAGCGGCATGGGCAGTTTGAAATGAAAGCTGGGCACAGGTCATCCTTTTGCTGTGAGCATTATTGTTATTAAAGGCTATCTGGCCAGTTTAGTCGTCAAAGGTTCATTTTGTCGCGACTCTTTACCGATCTTATCCGAGCGCTTTGAGCGTAGATTGTGCCTTGTCGTGGCAGGTTGAGGTGGGGGATTAAGAGCCCCCAAAGGGTGGTCAAGATGAATTTTGTGACAAGCTAAGGGAGTCCTCGTGACGCCCTTCCCAGTCTTGGAGAGTGGGGAGAAAACAGCCATAAAATTTCTCCAAAAACAAGCCTGTTTAAGGGCGTTGGATTTACGCATAATGAGCACCCGTGCCGGCTGGTGCCTAGGCCATAAAAACAGGCCAATGGCCAATTGATGTAACTCAGAGTTGTTTCTATGAAAAGTATTTCCGCCCGTATTGCCGAGGAACTCGGTGCCCAAGAACGTCAGGTTGAGGCCGCTGTTGGCCTGTTGGATGAAGGTGCAACCGTGCCCTTCATCGCTCGTTACCGTAAAGAAGTGACGGGAGGGCTGGATGATACACAAATGCGAACTCTGGAAGAGCGCCTGCGCTATTTGCGAGAGCTCGAAGATCGCCGTGCTGCAATCCTCAAGAGCATCGAAGAGCAGGATAAGATGACGCCTGAGCTGGCGGCGGATATTCAGGCGGCTGAGACCAAAAATCGCCTGGAAGACCTCTACCTCCCCTATAAGCAAAAGCGCCGTACCAAGGGGCAGATTGCTCGCGAGGCCGGTTTGTTGCCGCTGGCCGATCAGCTGTTCGAATATCCAGCCTTGGCACCAGAGCAAGAAGCGTTGAAGTATGTGGTTGGCGGTGAGCTTAACGACGGCAGCGAAGCAGCACAAAAGATCTCGGATATTAAGGCCGCCTTGGATGGAGCCAAGTACATTCTTATGGAGCGTTTCAGCGAGAACGCTGAATTACTGGGTCGTCTGCGCAGCTTTCTCAAGACCGAGGGTGTGATCTCCGCTCGGGTGATGGAAGGTAAGCAGGCTGAGGCGGCAAAGTTCCAAGATTACTTTGAGCATGACGAACCTCTGAAGGATATTCCCTCCCATCGCGCGTTAGCCATCTTCCGTGGCCGCAACGAGGGCTTCTTAGCCATCGATATTACCTTGGGCGAAGAGGATGACCGCAGTAGTGCCCATCCTTGTGAGGCCATGATTGCTGATTTCTGGAGCGTTGAAGATCAAGGCCGCCCTGCGGATAAATGGTTAGCAGAAGTGGTTCGTTGGACATGGCGAGTAAAACTCTTGACCCATTTGGAAACCGATCTGTTGGGCGAGATTCGCGATCGCTCCGAAGAAGAGGCCATCAAAGTATTTGCCAGTAATTTAAAAGATCTATTATTAGCCGCGCCAGCGGGGCAAAAAGCGACGATAGGTCTCGACCCCGGTTTGCGTACCGGCTGTAAAGTTGCAGTGGTGGATGCCACCGGCAAAGTGCTGGATCACTGCGCTATTTTTCCAACACCACCGCAGAACAAAATACGCGAAGCCGAATTGGTTTTGGTCGGTTTGTGCAAAAAACACGACGTCGGTTTGATTGCTATTGGCAACGGTACCGCTTCACGGGAAACGGATAAATTCGTTGGTGATGTGTTGCGCGATCACAAAGACATTACCGCGCAAAAAGTGATGGTGAATGAAGCGGGCGCCTCGGTCTATTCGGCGTCTGAATTTGCGGCCAAAGAATTCCCCGATCTCGATGTCACCATTCGCGGCGCAATTTCCATTGCACGCCGTCTTCAAGATCCTCTGGCTGAGCTGGTTAAGATCGAGCCTAAGTCCATTGGCGTGGGCCAGTATCAGCACGATGTTTCTCAAACCCAACTGGCGCGTTCATTGGACGCGGTGGTCGAAGATTGTGTAAACGCCGTCGGCGTTGAAGTGAATACAGCATCAGCACCGTTGTTGGCTGCAGTATCGGGTCTGAATCAAACTATCGCCAACAATATCGTTGAGTTCCGTGATCAAAATGGTGTGTTTAAGAGTCGCGCCGATTTGAAAAGTGTCCCTCGATTTGGCGCCAAGACGTTCGAGCAAGCCGCTGGATTCTTACGCGTGGCCAATGGCGACAATCCATTGGATGGCTCAGCGGTACATCCGGAATCCTATTCGGTGGTAGAGAAAATTGCCGAAAAGAACAATCGTCCGATTACCAATTTGATGGGAGACTCCGGTTTTCTGCGCGCCCTGAACGCCGCCGACTACACCGATGAAACTTTTGGTTTACCGACGGTGACCGATATCATTGGTGAGCTAGATAAGCCCGGTCGAGATCCCCGCCCTGAATTTAAAACCGCGAAGTTCCAAGATGGCATTGAAAAAATATCCCATCTTGAACCGGGGATGATTCTCGAGGGAACTGTCACCAATGTCACCAACTTCGGTGCTTTTGTTGATGTCGGTGTGCATCAGGATGGGTTGGTTCACATCTCTGCGCTGTCCAATACTTTTGTTAAAGATCCGCGCGAAGTAGTGAAAGCGGGTGATATTGTTAAAGTTAAAGTTATGGAAGTCGATGTGCCGAGAAAGCGTATCGGCATGTCCATGCGCATGGATGACACGCCGGGAGAGAATACTTCCGGTCCCGGTGAGCGAAAATCTTCCCGTCGCGGTGGTTCTGGGGCATCATCTCAACGCAGCTTTGGTGGTAATAACGGCGGTAACAGCAAAGGCGGTAGCGCCACTAAGAGTGAGGGCACTATGGCCGCGCTATTTGCACAAGCCAACAAAAACAAAAAGAGCCGTCTCTAACGGCGGCTACGGCATCGATGGTGAATCATGTTTGATACCGCACAAACGTTGTACATTGCCGGAATGGTGGGTGTAGGGGTTTTTGCGGTATCGGGAGCGCTGGCAGCGGCCGAGAAAAATCTCGATATTCTCGGCTTTATACTGTTTGCCACGGTGACGGGTGTCGGCGGCGGCACCTTGCGAGATCTCATTCTCGATGTCGATGTGTTTTGGGTGGCACACCCTCTTGATCTTCAAATCTGTGTGGCGGCTGGGGTGTTAACCTATTTTGTCGCGTCACAATTTTTGGAGCGTCAAAGGCTCAAGCGAGCGTTGTTGTGGGCTGATGCCATGGGGCTGGCTTTGTTTTGTGTACTGGGAACCGCGAAGGCCCACGCATTGGGTGTCGATCCTTTGGTGGCCTGTGCGATGGGGTTAATCACCACCACCTTTGGCTCTGTCACTCGCGATATATTGTCTGGTCGCGAGCCGGTGTTGTTGGGGCAAGAAATCTATGTGACCGCAGCACTCAGTGGCGCCTTGAGTTATCTGGTTTTGATTCATTGGCTTGAGAGTGAAGCAGTGACATTAATTCTGCCGATGTTAATAGCCTTTTTAGTGAGAGCGGCGGCGATGGTATTTGATTTGCGTTTGCCCAAATACTCTCGGCGGTAACTAATATTGCGCCGTCTTCTGAAGTCAATCAGTTGTAGGTTGTCGCGCTCAGCTATCTATCTAACTATCTCTGAAGTGATCTCTCGTTTGTCGAGTGGCAAAATGATTGTTCACGTTCACTTATCTATAGCTCTACGATTTGCGGCGTTGCGCGTTCAGTTCACGAAGTTAACACCACGAAGCTAACGCCACAAAGTTAAGATCACAGTGGTAAGGCCACCTCAAAAGATGAAGTGGCCTCCCCAAGATGGTTATTCGTGTTTAGTGATTTGATAACCCACCCGAGGGAAGTGCACATAAACTTCTCCGGCACGGGGATCGATACGTTTTATGGCAACCTCGTCGGCAGCGGAAACCACCAGTTCACCCACGACCGGGACTATGCCGTAATCGGTGGGTTGAATGGCAACCGTATCACCTTGTCTGAGATGGTTGTATTCAGTGAACAGAGCGTCGCTAAAATCACAAGGCTTCGACTCTTTGGCGATGGTAATTGCCGCATCAGCCTCTATGGTTGTGGGATTGCCATGACCGATGCTTTTGATTTTTTGAAACCACTGCAGTACCTGTGGGTAGCCTTGTAGCAGATGTTTGACCCCTGCATTATTGTTGACAAACCACAGGCAATGATAGATAGAAAAATCCGCGATGGTTGCCTGCTGGCCGCAAATGTAGGGGCCATTATGTGTCAGCTGCTGTTCGATTTGCGGCAGGTACAGTGGCCATAGTTCAAACGCCGTTTCTGTGGTCATCGACAGACCGCTGCCACCCTCGCGCATTTTGGCTCGATCATTGGCGAAGGCCTCAACAAAGTGTGGCGGTACCTTTTGGGTGAAGGCCTCAAAACCGGCGGGAGAAAAGGCGAGTGCCACCGCTATAGAGAAAAGCTCTTGATCGGCCCAGCGGGCAATGGCGTTGGCGGTGAGCGCCTGAGATTCAGGGTAGATGCTCTTTTGTGGCAGCTGCTGATCGATGACTTTGGCAATCAGGCGTGTGTCGCAGTAGATGTGGTTGCCCTGTTGTACCACGGGGGTTTTTCGGTAACCGCCAGTAAGTGCGACTAGGTCAGGCTTGGGCATGATGACGGGAATTGTCACGGTTTGATAGCTGGCCTCTTTGTAGCCGAGTAGTGTGCGAATTTTCTCGGCAAAAGGGGAATTGTCATAGTGATGAAGAATAAACTCGCTCACGAAAGAATCCTTGTTATATTGTTGGACGGATATCGGTTTCATCCAAAGGCTACGCGACCTTCGAGCGTTTGGATCATAGTCTCAACTATAACCCGATAATTAGAGCCCTGATATTTAATGGCTGAATAGTGAACCATTGCCGGAGGCTATAGCGGCAAATCACTCAGATCGTTACCTGACGATGTGGCGCTGAGATTAAAAGGTGAATTGAGGCGATTGGTGTAATGTGCCTGTGAGCTGGCTGAGCGTTACTAGGGCTCGGTTAATCAAAGTATTTATAAGTAAAGCCGCCGACTGGTTGCTAGCAATAGCGTGCGGCTTTCAGAAAATGAGAAACATATGAGTGCAAGCAACTGGGATTATGACAATCCGTATCTATTGGATGTGGTCGTTGAAGAAAGTCAGATCGATGGCTTACAGCATGTGAACAATGCGGTCTACGTGACTTGGTGTCAGGATGCGGGCTGGCAACATTCCATCGCGTTGGGGTTAGGTATTGAGCAGTACCACGAGCTCGATCGCGCTATGGCTATTCGTCACAGTGAGTACGACTACGCGCAAGCCGCCTACCTAGGTGATGACATCAGTATCGCGACTTGGTTGACAGCCAGCGATGATAAGCTGTCTATGGAGCGACGTTTTCAGGTCGTGCGCAAGCACGATGGCGTCACACTATTGCGCGGGCGCTGGGATCTGGTGTGTATTCAAATCAGCAGCGGCAAACCTAAGCGGATGCCGCCGGTGTTCCGCGAGGTCTACGGTGCCGTGGTTGTTGGCGGGTGAGCAGATTTAAAGAGTGGTTCAGCTAGAGCGTATAGGTGATCACACTCGGCATCGATATTGACCGGCTCAGGGTTGGCTAGTTTACGAGTAATGTAGCGACCAAATGCGCCTGCCATCAGGTCTACCAGCTCTTCGGCATTGGCGTCTCGTCTAATACAACCTTCCTGCTGGCCCAGCTTTAAGATATTGATAAAAATACGCAGGGTCTCGTGTTGAGTAAATTCTTGATCGACGACCCACTGACGTGCGGGAATGGTGAGATACACAATTTCAGCGAGTCGGCGATGGCGAAGGTAATAACCTACAAAGGAGCCGATAAGTACTCGCAGTTTTTCGAGTGCGTTTCCTTCACAGTCAGCAAGGGTTTGATTAAGCGTTTGATTCATGCGATCGAGGTCTGGCCTGATACAGGCGAAAATCAACTCGTCCTTATTGCCAAAGTACTTGTAAATCGTTTGCGGCCCGACCTGAGCCTGTTTGGCAATCTCCCGAATGCCGACTTTATGAAAGAGACCTTGAGAAAATAAATCGATAACCGTTGAGCGCAACTTTTCCAGCGTGTCTGGGCTGATGTTGCGACGGTCGAGGGTACTGGTTGTCATTGTTGATCTTGTCCTTAGGATCGTGGAGAGCCCATGTAGACTCTCTCTCATAGCTAGAAAGCTAATCACTGGCTCACCAGTATTATTGTTATTGTGTGTTTGGCGCAAAATCGGACGGATACTCTAGCCTCATCATAAAGGCTGTCCCATCGGATTTCTTGATGCGCTTCACAGCTTTTACATCCATGTCGATTTGTCTGCACATTATAGGGTATTCACCAGTAGATACACACTGTTTCTCTATCCCAGATTGAATGTATGTGAGTGTTTTTGGGGAGCGTCTTTGTCGACGATAGAGGCCGCGACGAATGGTGGTTAGCTACGATCAACGATACGTACTTTTTGGCCTTGGGTTAAACGTTCCGCGCCGCGAACCGCCACGCGATTTCCGGCCTTTAATTGTCCGCGCTCGACACTGACATTGATCCACTGCCCCTGTGCCTGGCCGACGCGTACTTTAACCCGTTGGGCGGAGTTTTCTAGATCGACGGTCACCACATAGGTGCCATCGCTGCGAATGAGGATGGCGTCGCGTGGAACCGCGACTTGGTCGGCGGGAGTTTTGAGTTTCATTTGCGTTCGCAGCAATTCACCCGGTACCCAAGGACGACTTTGATGCTGTGCCAAATCGATGCGCACCTCAATTGTCTGTGAGCGAGAATCGGCGTTGGGGATAATGCTGCGAATCCTAGCATCGGTTTTTTCTGTTTGAGCATGTTCTCGAAACACCGCTACCGTTTGGCCCACAAGCAAAGATGGTAGATGCTTAACGGGAACAAACAATCGCAATTCCAGTGGGTCTAATTGCAGTAGCTGCATCAGTACATCGCCGCGACTGACATCTTCGCCTTCGCGATGCTCTCTCGCCACCACGACTCCGGTGAACGGCGACAACAGACGGGTGCGACTGAGACGTTCTTCAATGATGGCCAAACGAGTTTTGGCGACGGCGATGTCTTGCTGTGCCAGATCGCGACGAGACTGCACTTCTTCCAATTGGTCTTGCGAGACATTCTTGCGCTGATGCAATTTTTCCATACGCTTAAGTTCGCGATTCAAGTAGGAGAGTTGCACCTGATCGCGGGCGATTAAGGCTTTTTGCTCTTCCTGTTGCAGCCTCAAAGGCTCGGCATCGAACACAACCACGTCGTCACCTTGCTCGACGCGTGTGCCGGCTTCGGCTACCCAGCTGAGCTGGGCATCAAGCCCTGCGGTGACAGACAGCAATGCACGGCTGTGCACGTTCCCAGTTAGCGACAAAATAGGCGTTACCGGTGACGCAATGACCTGCTCCACTGCGACACTGGGCAGTTCTTGCGCAGTGGACTCAGTGGTCGCTGTCAGCAGCAAACAGCACAAGACGGCCATCGACAAAAAGTGGCTCGCTGTCAGTTTGCTAGGGTTGTATTGGCGAAAGCGAAGGCTGTAAAAACTCATGATAAATCCGTCGACGTTGAATCTGGAGTGGTGTTTGATGTTGTAGTTTGGTGAGTCGTATTGCTAACCACCGACGGGGTACTGCCGAGTTGCAATAAGCTCGGCAATAACACCAGCGTAAACAGGGCGCTGATGCTCAGGCCACCGACGATAACAGCGGCAAGGCCGCGATAGATCTCCGCCCCGACACCGGGAACAATCATCAGCGGTAGCATGCCAAATAAACTGGTGAGGGTACTCATGTAAACCGGTCTCGCCCGCAGACGAACCGCTTGACGCACGGCATTGTCGCGACTCATGCCGTAGCTTTCCCCCTGCCGCGTTTGATCCACCAATAAGATCGCATTATTGACCACGAGGCCCAACAAGATGATAAAGCCAATCATGGTGAGTAGATCCAGTGACTGGTAGGTAACGAGATTCAATGCCCACAGCGACAAACTGCCACCGGCTGCCGCAAGAGGCATGACGAGTAACACAATGACACTGTCGATGGCGGAGCGAAATAATGCGGCCATAATGAGAAATAAAATCAGCAGCGCGGTGACAAAATTTAACGACAGCTCGTTAATGGCACCCTGCAGTTGATCGGCGCTGCCGCTGAGTTGAATGTTGGCGTTGCCAGGCAACAGCGCTTGAATTTCAGGCAGTACCTGCGAGCGAATTTTTTCCAGAGCGGTTTCCAATGGCATATCGGCCGGTGGACGTACTTCCAACGTAACGGTTCGTTTGGTGTCGACGCGGCGCAGTTCACTGGGACCCACCGTGCGCTCCATGCGAGTCAACTCCCCGAGCGTTTGAATGCCCGCCAACGGGGTATAAATAGGTTGCTCGGCCAGTTGTTCGGGCGTGCTCCAGCGCTGTCCGCGGAGAATGACATCGACGCGATCGTTACCATCAAAATACTCACTGATAAACAATCCGTTGGTCATGGCGCGAACGGCATTGGCGACCGTCTGTCGATCAATTCCCGCTTGCGTGATTCGTCGATCATTGGGGGTCAGTCGAAGTTCGGGTTCTTGTAAATCCAATCCCGGTCGCGGCCGGCTGGTGGCGTTGGACAGATACTTGGCGAGGGCCTCATTGCCAGCGCGGGCTGCCGTCATCAGTGATTCAATGTCTGAGCCTTGAATATCAATATCGATAGCGCGTCGGCCACTGGCGCCTGCGCTGTCGAGCATGGAGCCGCGAAACAGGTAGTAATGCGTATCGGGCAAATTGTTAAAGATCTTTTCTCGGGCTGCCTGCATTAACTCTTCGGTGCGCAGAGGATCGGCCGAGTAGATGAAGCCGCCGGTATTGGCGCCAAAGGTGTAGAAGTTGTAGCTCTTAATCGGTGGCTCCGCTTCACCGTTCATAAAGGGAGTGACGCGCTCGACCACGCGACGGCCAATTTCTTCTTCCACAAAGGCCAAATTGCCACCCGCAGGCATGTCGAGAGAAAAGTAGAAACCATCGGTGGGTGCACGAGGTAAAAAATCGGCTTTAGGCAGCAATACCACAACCAACAGCACCGAGCCGCTCAGTAAGCCGCCAATCCAACTCAGGCGTTTCGCGGGCGTGTTGGTGAGTGACATAACGGTGCGGGTTAACCGATCCCAGTAGTCGGCAAAGCGATCGCTTTTGATTTCCTGACTCAGCCAATAGCGACTGGCCACGGGCAGAACCGCAATGGCGACGAGTAGCGATGCGATCACAGAGCTGGATAGAGCAATGGCCAAATCGGAAAACAGTTGAGCCTCGACGCCCTGCATAAACAGGATAGGCAAAAAGATGGCGACGCTGGTGACGGTGGAGGCGAAGAGTGCAGGCGTCACTTGAGTGGCACCCTTGAGCACCGCATCGAGCGTGTTGAGACCGGAAAGCCGCAGACGCACAATGTTCTCCTGCACGATAATAGCGGCATCGAGCACCATACCAACGGCAAAGGCAAGACCCGCTAGGGAGATGACATTTAAGCTACGATCGAGCGCGTTGAGCACCAAGAAGGACACCATCAACGACACCGGAATGGTCATCGCGATCAATAGAGTGGTGCGTATGCCGCGCAAAAACAGCCACAATATCGATAGTGCGAGCAAAACACCGAGGCCCAGGTTGCTTTGTACTAAGGCAATGGCGTTGCGAATGTGTACGGAAGAATCGAAACTTAAGTCTAGCGCCAATTCCACATCGCCCAAAGGGCCTTGATTGAGGCGCTCGATGGTAGCGTTGACGCCATCTAATAAGGCCACCGTGTTGGTGCCACTGGCGCGGTTGAGAGTCATGTAATAGGCGGGATCGCCATTACGCAAGGTGAGATAGATGGGGCGATCGTTGCTCCAGCCGATGATCATGTCACTCAATGAGTTGATGTCATATTGGCCGGCAAAGCGCACCGTGTATTTACGTCGCCCGACGTCGGCAAAACCGCCAGAGGTGTCCGTGGCGCGTCCCACCGCTCTGGCGACATCATCCAGCTGCAGCTGTAAATTGGCCAGTCGCTGGGGGTCGAACTCGATACGCAGCTCGCGCGGTCGGCGGCTGTTGAGATTGACTTTACTGACCCCGTCAATTTGTTTCAGTGCCGGTTCGACCACATCGTCAAACAGCTTTTGAAACTGGCCGAGATCGGTGATGCCACTGCCGGGCAGAGCTTTGATTAACAGCGAGGCGGCGGTCGTGCCGTCGCGGCCAGCACCACTACTGACAATGGGTTCGTTGGCATCTAAGGGCAGTTGCGGCGCTTGGTTTAAATTGTTGATGACATCCAGCATCGCCTGCTGCATGTCGGTACCGATGGCGAAGGTGAGTGAAATTTCACCAAAGCCTGGCTGGATGTTGGTGGTGATGTTTTTTATGCCATTGGTGTTTTTCAGTACGCTTTCTTGTGGCTCGATAATCACCGATTCCATTTCTTCCGGTGCGGCGGCTCGCCAACTGTTGGTCACCGTGATTTGGGGGCGTTCGATATTGGGCAGCAGCTGCATGGGCAGTTTGATGATGCTCAATAGGCCAAAGGTCATGACCAGCGTCACTATGACGATCAGGGCTGCGGGGTTTTTCAGCGATATCTGGGTAACATTCACGGTAGGGTGCCGATGCTCGAAAGCTGTGTGGGTATTGTTGTAGGACGATTAATAGAGAAGGTTCCGCAAATACAAAAAACTCGTTAAAAAGGCATCAAAGTCTTAACTTATCGTGGCGTTCTCGCCTCAGTGTTTTTACAATGCTTTTACAGTGATAGGCGCTGTGAGGCTCCCGCGAGGGACGCGCTAGCGCTATAATTCGCGTCT
>PANW01000042.1 GCA_002707785.1 Cellvibrionaceae bacterium
CACCGCCGTTAGACGATTTCCACTTCACCGGAATAAGAGCCGTGACAAATGAATCATCGGCACCAGTGCTTTTATCGTCGTAGATCACGTCAGTTCTTACATAGCCGTTTAACTTCACGGAAATATCGTCTCGTGACAAACCGAGAAGTGAGCTAGATTCAGGGGTTGACTGAGCCGCTGTATTGCCACCTGTAGAATCTGAGCGATCGATATATTGTGTTTGCACACCTCGCTTTAACAAGTTTAACTCGCTCGTAACAGAGCGCAGCTCCGAATTGACATTGACGAGCATTGCTCGCAATTCGTCTATCTGTGCCTGCAGGGCTTGCTCGCTACTCAAAGCCTGTGAGCTGAAAAGCGCAAGAAGAACCAGCGCAGCTGGGATACGGAATGTTGTGGTCATAGAAAGTTGCTCAAAACAGTAGAATCAAGCTCCCCGCGATGGTGAGTATTACGTTGGCAAAAGCATAAGCCCCCGTATAACCGAGAGAAGGCACCGGGCTATTTGCAGCCTTGGTCACCACGCTCAACGATGCCCCACTGGTCATTGAGCCAGTAATCCCTCCGAGCAATAACACGGGGTTTAACTTAAGAACGAGGCGGCCATAAATATAACCAACCACCACGGGCACGGTGGTAACCATCATTCCCGCGAATACAAGCTTAGGACCAGCATGCGCAAAGGTTTCGATGATGTCGCCACCGGCCCTAAGCCCCACGCCCGCCATGAAAATCAACAGGCCAAACTCCATGAGTATCCAGCGTGCGGCACTCGGCATGCGACCAAATATTGGAAAGACGCTGCGAAGATAGCCAATGCACAGCCCAGAGGCGAGCAGACCTCCTGCAGACCCGAGACCGATTGAAAACTGTCCCAGGGAAATACTTAACATCCCCAATAGAGCACCCAGCGCAATACCAAATGCAAAAGTGACCATGTCGGTTTCAGCTATTTCTCTCTCAACATGACCGACATCTTCGCCGAGTAGGTCAACATACTCTTTGGCCCCAATCACGTTAAGCACATCCCCCTTGTGCAGTTCGGTTTCGCCAGTACAGGGAATGTCGGTGCGCATACGCTGAATGCCGGTCAGGAGTACACCGTAGCGCCGAGGCAGGTCCAGCTCACCCAGTTTTTTATCGATGACATCGGGCTTTATCACAACAACGGCGGCACTACCGGTATATTGGCTCGGGTCTTCGTCGAGTGTTACCTCATCCCCAATCTCACGCAACGTGGAGGTAAAATACTCAACCGGCGCCAAGGCCAGGAGTTCATCGCCTAGTTGCAACGGGGTTTCATCTGTGACTTCGAAAATTTCACCATTTCGCCTCGCACGGACAACAGAGGTGTTATCCCAGTACTTTTCAAGCAACTGGGCATGACTGAGCTTGGTGACGGCTTCGTTGGTAACCCGATAGACTCTAGCGGAAAAGTTCACCACGCGATTAGGGGAAGACGTCTCGCTGCCTTCGAGCTTTTGTGCCTCAGACTCGAGATCAACCCCCATTAAACGCGGAAAGAACTTAATGATGGCAATCAATCCGGCCAAGCCAAATATGTAAGTGATGGCGTAGCCTGTGGCAACATTCCCCACCATCTCCTCTGCCGTCAAGCCCGCTATTGGTGAGATTTGACCGCTTCGCAACGCCTCTTGAGCCGCCGCCAGCGTCGGTGAGCTAGTGAGCCCTCCTGCCAACAAGCCTGCCGCGGTTCCAGCTTGGAATTCGAGTATATTTGTCGCTAGAACCGCCGTCCCAAAACCACAAGCCGCTATCACTAGCGCCAAAGAGAGGTATTTAAGCCCGTCCGTTCGCAGAACATCGAANAATCTAGGGCCGGCCTGGTAGCCTACNGAGAAGATAAAGAGNGCGAAGCCCACGGCCTGGGCNTCAGGCGGGATGCGAAATCCAAAATGCCCTAGGAACAAACCCGCAAAGAGAACGCCAGCAACTGGCCCTAGAGAGAATGAACCCAGAGCGATGCCGCCAATCAGATAACCCATGCCTATGATTAGAAAGAGCGTTAACACCGGCTGCTTGTGCAGCACCGAAAGTATTTCCTGAAATGCTTCCAACCCTATATCCCCTTCCCACCCTCTGGTAAATCCAGTTTTAGACTTAGATGAGATCTAAAAGTCGCTTTTACACTATAGGCCAGAATTAGAAGATTGCTGGGGCGCAAGTGAGGATGGAGAGGCGTGGAGTGATAAAGCTGTTATTGAGGCTGTCAGAAAAGACCTTTAGTGCAATACACAACTAACGATGTAAACCGTTTTCTTTGGACGTAAAAAAGGCCGCTGTCTTTCGACAGCAGCCAAGGCGTTACACTAGATAGGACTGCGCCAACAGGCAGCCCTCACTTGGAGTGTAATGTTTAGTAGCGGTACTCGACTTCAAGGCCGTACTCTCGGCCCTTCTGCATGGGACCAGCCGTGTACAACCCAGCAATAGACGTTAAGTTACCGTAACGCGCTTCATCATTGAGGTTTTTGCCAAACAGCGAAACCTTCCAATGATCATCAGCACTGGTGTAGTTAACGCTGGCGCTAGCCTCATGCTGCTGACGGAAATACTCAGTATTTGAGTCGTTGTACGCAGAGCGATCACGGAACGCATAGTTAGCACTAAAGGTTAAGTAACCCACATCACCAAGATCCATGTCGTAGGTAGCCCCCAAGCTTGCAGTCCAAGGGGATAGACGTGGAAGATCCGTTCCAGTATAGGCAGCGTAAGTGTCGTCCTTGTCGGTATAACGACCTTCGGTATAGCCGAATGAACCGTTCACAGAAAAATTGTCAGACAGCAGAGCAATGAAGTCGACTTCTACACCTTGTATTTTTACATCACCTGCGTTAATGGTTGCCTGCAAAACGATAATTTGCGGGTCGCCAGTGTTTAGCTCGCGCTGCATATCCTCTACAGTATTGTAGAAATAAGCCGCATTAACTCGCAGTCGGTTATCAAGCCACTGAGACTTGATGCCCAGCTCGATGCTCTCTTGAGCTTCTTCTTTGGTTGGACCTGCATCGATCANGTCAGGTCGACCATTACGGAAGTTTACCCCACCGCTACGGAAACCTTTGGTATAAAAAGCATACAGCTGAGCGCTTTCTGCAAAATCCCAATTGAAGCCAAATTTTGGAGTCCAGTTGGTCCATGTATCTTCTAAGTCATCAAAGGCGCATTCGAAATTCACTAGATCAGCGCAAGCTCCGGTCCCAGCAAGATTAGAAGAAATCACCTGAGCATCTTTTTCTTCACGGGTATAACGCAAGCCAGCAGTCNCCGTAAACTCTTCGTT
This sequence comes from Cellvibrionaceae bacterium, assembly GCA_002707785.1. Classification (GTDB taxonomy): domain Bacteria; phylum Pseudomonadota; class Gammaproteobacteria; order Pseudomonadales; family Cellvibrionaceae; genus Pseudomaricurvus. The sequence goes on from PANW01000042.1 coordinate 3,305, forward strand.
AACGTGGTAATCATTGTTAACAAATACGCCCCAGGTCTTGTGATCCATATCACCACCCAACGCTACCTGTACTGCACCTCCGAATATATGACGACCTTCACGATACTCGACATCTTGCTCGAAGTAATAAAGACCCGTGGTTAGATCAAGCTTACCGTCCATAAAGGTTCCAGCATAACGAAGCTCGTTGCTCCATTGATCCTGTTCTGTATTGGCTGGTACTGTAAAGATAGCTGCAGCAGTGCCGTCTACGTCAGGAACGGAAAAGGCTTCTACTTGGCGCCAACCCAGAATATTCGTCACGGTACCGTCACCAAAGCCGACATCCCAGTTGGCCTCAAAGGTCACCTGATCCCACTCCATGTCAGTTTCACCAGCCTCATCTAGCGTGGTAGTAAACTCGTCCAGAGTGCCACTATCCTGTGCTGTCTTGTTAGCCCACGCTGCACCGTCACCTTCGCTATCACCGGTTTCGGCAATCAAGGTAAGCTCTAAATCTTCGGTCGCTTGCAGCACAAAAGTTGGACGCAGAAAGCGGGTTCGCATTTCACCGAAATCACCTCGGCCTTGTGCGGCATCGTGATAGAAGGCGCCTGGAACAGAAGCAGAGTCATCACGATCGAAGTAACCGTCGTCATCATCATAATAACCAACTACTTTTGCGAATAGCTTATCTTCGATCAACGTACCTTCTACTGAGCCCGCCAAGTTAACACGATCGTGATCGGTAATTTGCGAGCGAATCCGAAAGCCAAACTCTCCATCTGGGCGAGATGTACGCAACGACACCGCGCCACCTGTGACGTTACGGCCAAACAACAGCCCTTGTGGGCCGCGGAGGATTTCCACAGACTCCATATCAAACATGTCAATAACAGCGCCGTAAGTTACGCCAAGATAGACACCATCAATGAAGGTACCTACCGTAGGATCTACAGACGGGATGGAACTGTTAATGCCTTGGCCACGAATAGTGAAGTTTTGAACGCCAGGAATAGTGCCAATTTCCTCTAACTGAACGTTAGGAGCGGAATAACTCATGTCAGTTAGATCTTGAACAAACATAGCATCCAGTTGATCACCGCCGTATGCAGTCATTGCTAATGGTACGTCTTGCGCAGATTCTGCGGCACTTTTCTTACGTGCCATTACTTGAATCTCTTCCATCATGACTGCTGCGGCGCCGGCGGCAAAAGTGGAAGTTGATGCGGTTGCGGAAATAGCCAGAGCGATTCCCGCTGCCAACATATTTCGTGAGTTAGATCGTTTAATCATGCTCAGTGCTCTCTATGTCTTTATTAGATTTATTTAGTAGCGAGAGCCAGACCCGTTTCGACCGATCACAGCCCTCACTGCAAGGGAGACGGACCGGAATCAAAACTGGGGACAAAAAAATTTAAATTATAGTCAGCTCTATTGTTGAGACGACAAAATGGCCTCCTGTATCGCCAAAGTCCGTGTGGCCTCCTCCACATGTAGATTTTCCACCAGTTTTCCATCGACAACCGCAACCCCCTTACCTTCAGATTCGGCCTGTTCAAAGGCCGCGATGATTCGCCGCGCTCTATCGACCTCCGCCGCGTCAGGTGCAAACACTTGGTTGGCAGTATCGATTTGTTTGGGGTGAATCAGGGTTTTACCATCGAAGCCCAGCTGCTTGGCCTGTTCGCACAACGCACGCAGTCCGGCCTCGTCATCCAAAGCCAAATGCACGCCATCCAGAATGTCTAAGCCCCCTGCGCGAGCGGCCAAGACACACAGGCTAAGACTGGTTATAAACCCAAGGCGATCGGCGGTATGGGGAATTCTCATTTCTTTCGCCAGATCTGAAGTTCCCATCATCAACAAAGACAGTCTCGGGTGCGCTGCGGCAATCGCGTTCACTTGCTGGACCCCCTTAGGCGTCTCGATCATTGCCCAGATTTCCATGTCGGGCGCAGCTCCTGCCGCATCCAGCGCTTCGACCACCTGCTCTATTTGCTGTGCCGACTCGATCTTCGGCAGGCAAATCGCTCTGGCGCAAGTGGTGGCAACCGCCATAACGTCCTCTTGGAACCAGGGAGTATCAATACCATTCACCCGTATCACTAACTCTCTATAACCGTAGCCTCCTTGATTGACAGCGCTTACGACTTGTTGACGCGCGACAGCCTTTTGATCAGGCGCCACCGCATCCTCTAGATCCATAACAATGGTGTCAGCTTGAAGAGTTTTGGCTTTTTCCATGGCTCGAAGGTTTGATCCGGGCATATAGAGAACAGAACGACGGGGAGTTAACGACATGAAATCACCTCAAATTAAATAAGTGCGGCATTCTACTGGAATTCGCGGCAGCTAGAAATCTCGTGTCGCAACCAGCGGTGAGCGGGATCACTCTCTCGGAAAGGGTGCCACAGCATGTCTACGGTAAAATTACCGAGATCAAACTCGAGCGCCACACATCGAACATTTAGGCGAGCAGCAAAATAATGGGCGTAGCGCTGAGCCACAACTAACCCCAAGGCCGATTCTGCCACCAACAACGCTCCGGCTGCATAGGTGCTCACAACCGCCACAATGTCGCGAGACTTTTGCTGAGCGTCGAGCCAGTGATCGACCATCCCGCGGCGGCCCGAATTACTCACCCACACATGTTGCAACTCGAGAAACTGCGCAAGCGACATACGCTCTTGTTGAAACGGGTGATCAGCAGCCAGCAAGCAGACCAATTCCTGCCGCTGTAACATTCTGCGATTGAGCTGCCCCGGCACCTCAAAGAAGCGACCGATGGCTAGATCGACACTCCCTTCCTCGAGCTCGGTTTCTGTTGCCTTGGCTGAAAGGTGCTGAATCCGAAGCGAAAGCCTAGGGGCACTCTTTTGCCAGCGGGGCAAGAGTTCGCTTAGCAGAGACACGCCAACAAAGTCTGGCGCTGCGACAGTAAAACGCTGATCACTGCGCAAAGGATTAAAATCTGCGACCGGCATGAGAGCTTGCTCGAGATCTTGAAGTGACTTCTTAACAGGGCCTAGCAGAGATAAGGCTCGAGGTGTCGGCTCCATCCCTCGTTTTGTTCTCACCAATAAGGGATCGTCTAAGAGCTTTCTCAAGCGCGCCAAGGCATTGCTTACCGCCGGCTGAGTTAATGATAAGTGTTGTGCCGCCTTTGAAACACTGCGCGTCTCCATCAGGGCNTCAAAGGTTTTTAATAGATTTAAATCAAAGGCTTGCAGTGTCATTGTAAGGTGTTTTCTAGGATAAAATTGAGAGTTAAATTCACAAAATCTATACAATGATAAACAATATAAATTTTAAATATAGGTTGTCACAGCGCACTATCCAATAGCAACTACAATTAATACCGTGCAGCACTAGCTTTTAGCCGCAACCCATCAACAAGACAGCAGCGATAGGCCTCCATGACCACATCATTTAGTTTTACCACCACCAAAACCTTGATCAATGCCCCCGACTCTCTTCAAGAGCTAGGCTCTCACTTGAGTAAGCTCGGGGTCAAACGGCCTTTGATCGTTACTGATCAAGGTATCGTCTCAGCCGGGTTACTCGATCAAATTGAACGGGCACTGGACGGCACTGAATTGTCTATCGACACCTACGCGGATGTGGTTGCAGACCCCGCCGAAAGCATCGTTTTGAATGCCCTTGACCAAGCCAAACAACACCAAGCTGACGGCATTATAGGGTTTGGCGGTGGCAGCTCCATGGACACCGCCAAGGTTATCGCCTTACTGGCCTGCTCGGGAGAATCGCTGGATGAGATTTACGGCGTTGAACAAGCTAAAGGGCCTCGCCTGCCCTTGGTGTTGATCCCGACCACCGCCGGCACTGGCTCCGAAGTGACCGCCGTGGCGATCATCACCACCGGTGAAACCACCAAGTCGGGTGTTGTCTCCCCCTTGTTGCTGCCCGATATCGCGCTATTGGACGCCAAGCTAACGCTCGGCTTGCCAGCACAGGTTACCGCGGCGACAGGTATAGACGCCATGGTGCACGCGATCGAAGCCTTCACCAGCATTCACAAAAAGAACCCCTATTCCGACATGCTGGCACGAGAAGCGCTCAAACTGATGTCGTCCAACATCGAAACAGCCGTGTCCAACGGCGATGACTTAGACGCTCGTCAAAACATGCTGTTTGGAGCCGCGCTGGCCGGGCAAGCTTTTGCCAATGCTCCTGTCGCGGCCGTACACGCACTGGCCTACCCGCTGGGCGGACATTTTCACATTCCCCACGGCCTGAGCAACTCTCTAGTATTGCCCCATGTAATGCGCTTTAACGCCCCCAAAGCTGCACACTGGTACGCGGAGCTTTGCGACCTAATTCTTCCGGATAACCCGGGCGACTCAGAGACTGACAAGACCCACCTTCTGATCAACCACTTCGAAGCGCTGATAAACAGACTCGGACTACCTTGCCAGCTGCGTGATGCAGGGGTTTCTGAATCATCCTTAGAAACACTGGCTGCGGACGCCATGCTGCAGCAGAGACTGCTGATCAACAATCCAAGAGTCGTCAACGAGGCGGATGCGCTGGCGATTTATCAAGCAGCATTTTAACGCGAGCCCGCTACCCGAGTGCTCTATTGTCTCGGAGTTACACAACAACCATCACCAAGACACAAAACAACGGAAGCCCCTATGGCAAACCTTCTCACACGTGACGACTTTGGCTTTTTGCTACCCATTACCACTCGCTGGATGGACAACGACGTCTACGGTCATGTTAATAACGTCACCTATTATTCGTACTTTGATACGATTGCCAACAGCTATCTAATAGAACAGGCAGAACTCGACATCCACAATGGCGACACCATTGGTTTTGTCGTCAACTCCCAGTGCAATTACCACAGTGCCATTGCTTTTCCCGACCAACTTGAAGGTGGCTTGCGAGTCAACCGTATAGGAAACAGCTCCGTTGAATACGGAATTGGAATTTTTAAACGAGGCGAAAATGAAGTGGTTGCGGACGGAACCTTTACCCACGTCTTTGTAAAACGTGAATCCCAGCGTCCAGCACCCATACCGACAGTCTTGCGTGCCGCACTGGAGAAGATCCTATGCTAAGCGCCTCATCTTTTTGATCGACACCCCCCTGAGGCGTGTTTTCTTAATCTGGGTCAATACCAGAATCAAGTTGAGCGACTATCATTACCGGATTAGTCACTCAGCGAGACACCATAACCTTGATAGAGACACTGCAAAAACTGCTCAAATCCATGTTGGGAAGTCTCAGGGACTTACTCCCTATAATTGTGGTCATCGGCTTTTTCCAGCTGGTTGTGCTGCAACAACCACTACCCAATCTCGGGCAACTGTTTGCCGGAGTGGTTTTAGTTGTACTGGGCCTGACTTTTTTCATACACGGACTAGAGCAAGGGCTCTTTCCTATCGGCGAGTCTATGGCTCACGCACTCGCTCGCAAAGGCAGCGTGTTTTGGCTCATTGCATTTGCTTTCGCGCTGGGATTTGGCACCACAGTTGCTGAGCCCGCCTTGATCGCAGTGGCTGCCGAGGCCGCCAGCATTGCCGCACAAGCCAATGTTATCGAAGCCAGCGAACAAGCACAGCATGACTATGCCTTTGGTTTACGCATGACTGTGGCCCTCTCGGTGGGCATTGCCATAGTCTTAGGCGTCATTCGTATTCTTAAAGGTTGGCCCATTCAATGGATCATCATAGGCGGCTACATTTTGGTCGTCATCATGACGATGCTTGCCCCCCCTGAAATTATCGGCATCGCTTACGATTCTGGCGGCGTTACCACCTCCACCATTACAGTGCCCCTAGTAACTGCACTTGGTGTGGGACTGGCCTCATCAATAAAAGGTCGGAACCCTATGATTGATGGCTTTGGACTCATTGCCTTTGCCTCCCTTACACCGATGATTTTCGTTATGGCCTACGGGATGCTTATCTAATGGAAGTACTGTCACAAATATTCAGCACATTGGCTAGCACCATCAAGGATGTGCTGCCCATTGCCGCTATCATTTTTGGTTTTCAGTTCGCCGTCATAAGAAAAAAACCGGCCAACATGGGCCAGATTCTTTTCGGCTTTGTCTGGGTGCTATTGGGATTGTCGCTATTTTTGCTCGGCCTTGAGTGGGCCCTCTTTCCCTTGGGTCGACTAATGGCTGGGCAACTGACAGATCCTGAATTCATTCACGCTGGCAAAGTGGCCGTCGATACGATCACCAGCGTTGAGTGGCAAGACTACTTTTGGGTGTATATCTTCGCTTTCCTCATTGGTTTTAGTACAACCATCGCCGAGCCGTCGCTGATTGCCGTTGCGATTAAAGCCAACGAAGTCTCCGGTGGCGCAATCGGTATCTGGGGGCTGCGCCTAGCCGTTGCGCTGGGTGTCGCTGTGGGTATTGCTCTGGGGTGCTATCGAATAGTCGTTGGCGACCCAATTCACTGGTACATCATCGCAGGCTATGTGGTGGTGGTTATTCAAACCGCTTTTGCGCCAAAAATGATTATTCCCCTGGCTTACGATTCAGGCGGCGTAACCACATCGACCGTGACTGTTCCGCTAGTCGCGGCGCTAGGGCTTGGACTCTCTGAAACAGTGCCAGGTCGCAACCCTTTAATCGATGGCTTTGGGCTGATCGCCTTTGCCAGCCTATTTCCAATAATGTCGGTGATGGCCTATGCGCAACTCTCTGAAGCCAAAGCCCACCTAGCCAAGAAACGCGAGCAAGGCACCAACGCAGCTCAACCAACAACAGACTCCATCGCACCAAATTCCGACGAGGGTAACAAACATGCACTTTAAAATGATTGTCGTGTTAGTCGAAGACGAAAAAACAGACGCTATTGTCGATGCGGCCCGAGATGCGGGCGCTACAGGTTCTACGGTACTCAACAACGCTCGGGGCGAAGGTATAGAAAAGAACAAAACGTTTTTTGGCCTATCCCTCGAAAGCCAACGCGACATGATAATTCTGCTGGTTGAAGAGCATCTCAGCCGCCACATACTTGAAGAGATCAATCGTGTCGGCGAGTTCGATGCAAAACCCGGAACCGGCATCGCCTTTCAACTCGACGTTGAAGACGCCGTGGGCGTAGCGAAACAAGTGGAAACAATTACTGGAAACGTAAAGGAGCTACTGTAATGACAAAGCGCGTAATTAAAGCTAGTGACATCATGCAAGAAAAACACCTTGAATTAGACGGGCTTGCTACCGTAAAAGAGGCTCTTGAAGCGATGCGCCGTGAAGATGCTGATGTCGTTATCGTAAAAAAGCGCGACGAACACGACGCCTACGGATTGGTTTTATTGTCAGACATTGCCAAAAATGTTCTAGCGAAAGATCGCTCTCCGGATCGAGTTAACATTTACGAAATCATGTCAAAGCCAGTTATTTCCATCGAGCCAGAACTGGATGTGCGCTATTGCGCTCGCCTATTTAACCGCTTTGGACTCTCTAACGTCCCGGTGATACAAAACGGCAAGGTATTGGGGATTGTCAGCTATTCAGAATTGGTGCTGCACGGCCTCTATGAACTTATGGATTAGTCCTCGACTTGAGGCGTTTGAACCGCTGAAACAAATGCGTCACTTAAGATGTCACCGCGACGAGCGCCTGCGAAAAAGCAGCGTTTCGTCAGCTCCTCAACCATCCTAGGATTGCCGCACAAAAACACCTTAACGCCGCGCAGCCTAGGGTGTTTCTCGACAACTAGTGATGCAAGCTCGCCAACCAACAAGGGCCACTTGGAAGGCACAGCCACCCCTGACTCCGACAACACCAAGTGAACACTAAGATTGCTATGACTGTCCGCTAGCTCCAGCAGTTCTTCTATCAAGTAGAAAGACTTTACATTGGTCTCACCAATATAAAGAGAAATATTTCCTTCATGCCCTTGCGCAAAAGCTTCGAGCAGCACGCCATACAGAGGTGCCAAACCCGTACCCGTAGCCACCAAGATTAACTCCGCGGAGCCGTCATCTCTGGGATAGCAGCAATGGCCTTCCGGTTTCGACAGCCCCACTGTATCGCCTATAGCCAATTGATCGTGACACCAATCACTGACTAGGCCCTGCCGATGACGCTTGATATGTAGCACGATCTGCTTGTCAGCATCGCAACGACTAGCAATCGAGTATGGCCGTGCATGAACCTCATCGCGCCACAACAACACATGCTGACCCGCCTGCCAGTGACCATCTACCTTTAGAGACAACTCCAAAACCTGATCGTTATACTTGCGAAGCCCTGACACTGTACCCAGCCAATCATCATCGTGCTCAGGCAGAGAAACGGACAATGCCTGCTGAGGGAAACACTGACAAGCCAATAGCATGTGTTGCTGGCACTGAAGTTTAGACAAACCCAACTGTGCAGCACTGGGTATGACACTGTCGCTGGTTGCTCGCATCAGACATGCATGGCACAACCCAGCCCTGCAGCTGTTGGGGATTTTCTGGCCAGCAGACAACAAGCCCTCTAATAATGATTGGCCCTCGCGCAGTTCGACGCGAGTAGAACATCCCTGATCAGACCAAAACTCGACCTTGCTCATTGGACCGCTTGGGTATCGCCAGAAATTGGCACGCCTGAATGGAAGCGAAACAGCGGATCTTCACTTAGGATTGATTCCTGCTCCAAGTCTAGAAAGAAATCCACTCTAGACTGAATATCTTCCCGTGCGTACTGTGCCGCCAGCACCAGATAATCTTGGAAGTGCCGAGCTTCAGACTTTAACAGCGATTGATAAAATTTAGTGAGTTCTTCATCCAACATGGGCGCCAAGGCGGCAAACCGCTCACAGGACCGAGCCTCAATGATAGCGCCAACAATAAGCGTGTCGACAAATTTCTGATCTTGTTCTTTGCTTATGTGTTTTGCCATGCGTGACGCATAACGACTGGCTTTTATCGCACGGTACTCTATACCTCTGCGCTTGAGTATCTTCAGCACCTGCTCAAAATGAACCAGCTCTTCTCGTGCTAGACGACTCATCTTATTGAGCAAATCGATCTTGGTATGATTTCTCGACATTAACGTCATCGCTGACTGGGCTGCTTTCATTTCGTTGGCAGCGTGATCCAACAGAATAATTTCAAGCTCCTGAAGAGCCCTGTCAATCCAGGCCTGAGGCGTCCGACAACGAAGAAAGGTGGTAATAGGAGTAATATCTGTCATAGGCTTCGCGAGTAACTGCTTTAAAGCGCAGCATTGTACACCGTAATAGTCACTTCATCGAAACCTATGCGCTCTAGTTCAGCTCTAGACTTTATACAGATCGACAATGCGCCCAAGATTATCGGACATAGCATTCAGTTCGCGGCTCATTTCTGATAGTCCAAGTATTCGCTCGGCCGAAGCCGAAGCTGACTCATGGATGGATGAGGCGTTACGACTGATCTCCCCAGCAACCGCAGTTTGTTGTTCAGCGGCCGTAGCAATCTGCATGTTCATGTCGGAAATCTCTCCAATAATTCGCCCCTCCTCAACGACAGCCGCCTCCACCTGCTCTACCACCGTCATGTTGGAGGCTAAATTCCCCGCCCCCTCTGCCATCGAGCTAACCGCACTTTTGCTGCCGGACTGTAAACGATGAATCATGTCGTCAATTTCAGTGGTCGCCTCCGCCGTTTTACTGGCCAATGTACGTACTTCGTCGGCAACTACAGCGAAGCCGCGGCCAGCTTCGCCCGCTCGCGCCGCCTCGATAGCAGCATTCAGAGCCAGCAAATTAGTTTGATCAGCAATGCCTCGAATAACATCCAAAACAACGCCAATTTCCTGCGTATCGCGATCCACCGTACCCACCACCTGAGTAACATCATCCATCTCTGCTGACAGCAGCCCCAAGTCTGAACTGGATTGCGCAATCAATCCATTCGCGGATTGTGCAAGCTCTGCCGCTTCTACCGTTTTCTCAGAGGTCGTCGCAGCATTGCTGGCCACTTCTTAAACAGTCTGCTCCATCTGTGTCGCGGCACTGGCTTGCTGATGACATCGATCGTTCTGATCGTTAATGGAGTTCATGACCTCGGCCATAGAATCATTGAGCTCTACTGCCGCTCCCCTGACACCCATCGCCGTGCTTTGAATATCCTGAAAGTTAGTTCGAAGCCTTGCCACCAATGCGTTAACGGCTTGACCTAAGGCTTCAAGCTCAGCACCGCCCGACAAAGACACTTGCGAAGTTAGGTTTCTACTCTCGGCAATTTCCGCTACTTGATCACTAATGTTGACTATTGGATCGGCAATGTTCTTTGCAACAACTAGCCCCACAACAGCAGCTAAGACTATACAACCGAGAGTAATCCCCAGTGCCCACCAGAACACCTGACTCGCCAACGCCTCAACAGCCGCATAAGCCTCAGCGGCATCCTGCTCACTTAAGATTGCCCATTGCACCCCTGCAACCTCCAAAGGCGCATAGGCGGAAACCACCGTTTCACCGCGATAATCCTGCTGCGTCGTGATTCCAGATTCACCACTAAGCGCAAGATCAGCCGCTCGAGTCTCGATTGGCAGCTTACCTACAGCCGATCCTCCGCGACTAAAAACATCAATCATTTGCGCATCCATGCCGGCCAGCCTAAGCGCAGCTATAAAACGTGATGAGTCTTCCAACTGAAAACGACTGGCACTTCTGAGCAGCTTGTCTTGTCCGATCAGATAAGTCTCGCCACTATTGCCCATACCGGATTCTTTCCAATGGCCTTCATAGGTCATCAAACGATTGATCCGATCCAACGGCATTTGAAAAATCAACACGCCCACCAAGGTTTCCGCCTCATAAATTGGCGTGCTTATAAAAGCCGCCGCAGCTTCATAAGACGGGGAATATGGCGCAAAATCGGTAAGCTTGTTTTGCCCCTTACTTAACGATATCGCTTGGCGAAACGCTTCGGCCAAACCCGATTGACTATGAGGTCCGCTGTTAAGGGAGGTCGCAAAATCGATCTCCTTGTAGGTCGAATAAATGACCTGGCCCGAGCTCGGTTCCACAATAAAAATATCGTACAACTCAAAGGCGTTCAGGAGCTCGCGAAATGAACCATGGTAGCGACGATGCACTCTATCGTAGGGCGTGCCCTGACCTCCAACATCAAGAAGATCTTTACTACCAAGGGGATGAGAATTGCGCGCGATGTACGTTGTCTGTAGGAGTTTTGCCGCGCGGCTCAAACCGCCAAAGACACTTTCATAATCAGGGGACACCCCATTACTGTCGCTATACACTCGACCGAATTGTTCACGATAGAATTGATCCAACTCGGAAAAGTCAAACTCAACGGATGACGCTGCTGTTTGCGCAAACGCCTCACTGAAATCTCTCGCAGCCTCAGCCGCCCAAGGGCTTTTCGCTTGACTCATAAGCAGCTGCTTCAGCTGATCAATATAGTCTTCGATTTCTGCCTTCTTAACTTCTCTTTGAGACTGAAGATTAGCGGCAACCTTTGCTTCAATCGCACTACTACCACGATCGTAGGCCACCTTACCGATGAATCCACTTGCGACAATCGCTGGCACGACTGCAATGACCAAAAACACAAGAATCAGTTTTGCTTTAATTTTCATGGTGTCGATTACTATAGAAAGAGACTAAAAACATTGCGCAACAAAATGATGCACAAAACTCTGCTGAAGCTTTGATCTTCCTAGAAGTTTTCGACTAAAAGCGACATTCCTGTAACAAATAATACGTCAGCTATTTAGAATATAGTTCATGACTTGAGTTCTTTCTTGGAAATCAAAATAGTAAAAGCAAGCCCTAGAAAACTTGCCGAAAACTCAGGCAACAACACCAAGAACACAAACTGAAAGATGATTCAAAAGATCATTCGGACAACTGAGGGAGACTGAAATAGCGCTCATAGTGAGCACAGGAAAGAGTGTAATAGTCTGCGTCGATAGCATCTTTGATTTGAATCAGACTAGTGTGAGTCCAATCAGCATGACGCTCCAAACCGTAAACTGAAAGATCAACAATTTGACTCGCTCCAGCCTTGAGAAGATCGAATACCCAGCAATAGGGATTTTGCTCCTGCTTGAAATTAATTTGCTGATGTTTAACCGCCGTCAACAATCGAGCTTCGTCAGTTATTAGAAGCTTGTTGCTCACTACTTGCGCTACAAAACCTTCCAGCCTTTGCGCGATGACGAAACGCTGCTCATTGGAATATGCATTCCAATTGACGACCTCGTGGGCGTAGCGCTTACAGCCGCGACACACTTGATCACCAATTCCGGTACTGCAGACGCCGATACAGGGCGTTCGAACCCTTTTAAACATGTATAACCACTCCAAATCGAGCGGGGATTATATGACATACATCAACAGATCACAGCCCTAATGCCGTATGCTAGTGGCAAATTAGTGGGAGCTAGGTATATTGCCTCCCTATCTAGATCCAAGTGCCTTCAGGGCGAACGAAACAACAGACACAATAAGGATTCGAACATGGCAGGTGAATTTAAGATTGCCCAGCAAGCTATTCGTGACGCGATGGAAACAGCCGCTGCAGAAAACAGCATGAGCCAAGATGCGATGGGGCGCGCCCTGCTGGCTGAACTACTGCAAGCATTATCCAAACAAAGCTCCAGTGCAGAGCTAAAGGATATGGTTGATTACCAACTCGAAAACCTATCGACTGACTCCTTTGTAATCACTCGAGGCTGCTAGCCTTAGACGCCGATCGATGGCGGCGACACTTTCCATAGTCGTACGCCTCAAGCCTCCTTTTAATCCCTTAAATCGCTGCTAATCTTAGTCATTAATGCGTGATAATCGATCTCGATGTCTCGAGATTTATCAGTTTAGCAAATGACGTTGAAATCACTATTCATCTAAATTATTTCGATTATAAGTCGCTGATTTACATGAGATCTTAACTCTGCAACGCCTTTCATGTAGAATCCACGCCCGATTGCAGTAGGTTTTGTAAGGAAACTACACGGCAATCCTTGTCGATGTGGGCCATCGATAGACTCTCTGTCCTAACAATAAGGGCCAGATGAGTCAGAATGACATATTTAGACAAATTAACCGTGCTTGAGCTGACTGTTTACACGTCAAAGAACGTGGCACAGGAGAAGTAACTCCAAGCTGCTAAGCGCCTTATGTGATTGAGGAAACCACTGTCTAACCACAGTGAATGCAGTTTGAGTTCCCTACAAAAACTGCAGCCAATTAATCTAACTATTAATAGCGGCTACCAACGCCGGTCATGGACACCTCTTAAGTGTCTATAACCCGTGTTTGCCCTGAGAGGTTTGAATGAGCTTATATTCAGAATACATGGATGAAATCGCAACCCGTGAAAAGGATTTGGGACTGCACCCAAAGCCGATCGACAGTGCCGAGCTGCTGTCCGAGATCATTGCCCAAATCAAAGATACCGGCAATGCTAACCGCGAAGACTCTCTGAAGTTCTTTATCTACAACACTCTGCCAGGCACAACCCCTGCTGCTGGCGTCAAAGCTCAGTTCTTGAAAGATATCGTATTGGGTGACGAAGTCGTTGCAGAAATCTCTGCTGAGTCCGCTTTAGAGCAGCTATCTCACATGAAAGGCGGTCCGTCTGTTAAAGCCCTACTGGACGTCGCCCTATCAGATCACGCTCAAGCCAAAGCGGCCGGCGAAGTGTTGAAAACTCAGGTCTTTTTGTACGAAGCCGACACCACTCGTTTAGACGAGGCCTACAAAGCCGGCAACGCAATCGCTACAGACATTCTGGAAAGCTACGCAAAAGCTGAGTTTTTCACCAAACTGCCTGAAATCGACGAAAAAATCGACGTTGTAACCTATATTGCCGCTGAAGGTGATATCTCCACTGACTTGCTGTCACCCGGTAATCAGGCTCACTCTCGTTCAGATCGTGAGCTGCACGGCCAGTGCATGATTACCCCTGAAGCTCAGCAAGAAATCGTTGCTCTGGGTAAAAAGCACCCGAACGCCAAAGTGATGCTGATCGCTGAAAAAGGCACCATGGGTGTTGGCTCTTCTCGTATGTCCGGTGTAAACAACGTAGCACTGTGGGCCGGTAAGAAGACCTCTCCTTACATCCCGTTCGTAAACAACGCGCCTGTTGTTGCCGGTACTAATGGCATCGCCCCAATCTTTTTGACTACTGTCGGCGTAACCGGCGGCATTGGTCTGGATTTGAAAAACTGGGTTAAGAAAACCGACGCCGAAGGTAACGTGATTACTGACGCTAACGGTGATGCAGTATTGGAAGAGGCCTACTCTGTAGCAACCGGCACGGTTCTGACCATCGACACTAAAGCCAAAAAACTGTACAACGGCGACAAAGAGTTGGTTGACGTATCTGACGCCTTCACGCCTCAGAAAGTTGAATTTATGAAAGCGGGTGGCTCTTACGCCCTGACTTTCGGTAAGAAGCTGCAAACGTTTGCTGCTGAAGCACTGGGCATCGAAGCGCCAGCCGTATTTGCTCCGTCTAAAGAGATCTCTATCGAGGGCCAGGGCCTGACTGCTGTTGAGAAAATTTTCAACCGCAATGCTGTTGGTGTTACTTCTAAGACCCCACTGCACACCGGTTCCGACGTTCGCGTTAAAGTAAATATCGTCGGCTCTCAAGACACCACCGGCCTGATGACCTCTCAGGAACTGGAGTCAATGGCGGCTACCGTTATTTCTCCAAGCGTTGATGGTGCTTACCAGTCAGGCTGTCACACGGCCTCCGTATGGGACAAGAAAGCCCAGGTAAACATCCCTCGCCTGATGAAGTTCATGAACGACTTTGGTGTAATCACCGCGCGCGATCCTAAAGGCGTCTACCACGCTATGACCGACGTGATTCACAAAGTACTGAATGACATCACCATCGACGACCGCGCAATCATCATCGGCGGTGACTCTCACACCCGTATGTCCAAAGGTGTGGCTTTCGGTGCTGACTCAGGTACTGTTGCTATCGCTCTGGCGACTGGCGAATGCGCCATGCCGATCCCTGAGTCCGTAAAAGTGACTTTCAAAGGCAACATGAAAGAGCACATGGACTTCCGTGACATCGTACACGCAACTCAAGCGCAGATGCTGAAGCAGTTCAACGGCGAAAACGTCTTCCAAGGTCGCGTTATCGAAGTGCAAATCGGTACTTTGCTGGCTGACCAAGCGTTTACCTTCACCGACTGGACTGCAGAAATGAAAGCGAAAGCTTCTATCTGTATTTCAACTGACGATACTCTGGTCCAATCTCTGGAGCTGGCTAAGTCTCGCATCCAGATCATGATCGACAAGGGCATGGAAAATCGCGACAACATGTTGCAGGGTCTGATTGATCTCGCCGACAAGCGTATCGCTGAAATCAAGTCTGGTGAAGAGCCTGCCTTGGCCCCAGACAGCAACGCTAACTACTACGCGGAAGTTGTTGTTGACCTCGATACTATCGAAGAGCCGATGATTGCCGACCCAGATGTCAACAACGATGACATCTCCAAGCGTTACACCCACGATGTGATTCGTCCAACCTCTTACTACAACGGCCGTAAAGTTGACTTGGGCTTTGTTGGTTCTTGCATGGTTCACAAAGGCGACATGAAAATTATCGCTCAAATGCTGCGCAACATGGAATCACAGGGTAAAGAGATTAAGTTCAACGCCCCACTGGTTATCGCGCCACCGACCTACAACATTGTTGATGAACTCAAGGCTGAGGGCGATTGGGAGCTTCTAGAGAAGTACTCTGGCTTCGAATTTAACGATAGCAATCCGAAAGAAGCTGCTCGCACTAAGTACGAAAACATCATGTACTTGGAGCGCCCTGGATGTAACCTGTGCATGGGTAACCAAGAAAAAGCAGAGCCAGGCGACACGGTTCTTGCAACTTCTACCCGTCTATTCCAAGGCCGCGTTGTTGAAGATAGTAGCGACAAGAAAGGTGAATCTCTTCTAGGCTCGACCCCAATGGTTGTTCTGTCTACCATCCTGGGTCGCTTCCCTACTCTGGAAGAATACAAAGAAGCCGTTGAGGGCATTAACCTGACAGCCTTTGTTCCACCTTCAGAAGACCTCAGTGTCGAAGCGGTACCTGTGAAGATCGTCGGCTAGAGCAGACGTCGATTGCTTAGGCTCGGTCACACACTGAGCCA
Organism: Cellvibrionaceae bacterium; assembly: GCA_002707785.1. Classification (GTDB taxonomy): domain Bacteria; phylum Pseudomonadota; class Gammaproteobacteria; order Pseudomonadales; family Cellvibrionaceae; genus Pseudomaricurvus. The sequence continues at coordinate 19,389 of PANW01000042.1, forward strand.
CATAAAGCCCTGCATTGATCGATGCGGGGCTTTTTTATGCCCTCGATTCCTGTCAACACGCTCAGACTCCAACTAAAAAACGATGCAAATATAAGAATGATCTGAATATGGCAAGACATTCTCCGAACGGAGGCTCACTCAAGATCCAATACTGACTATCGCTCTGTAAAGACAAGAATCCGCACTAGAGCAATCGGTCAAAACAGCTCGATTTCATCCTCACTGTCGCCACAGTGCTCCGTCCGCTCTCGACTCCTCTTTTCCATTGCGACTAACTCATCAAGCTCCTTGAGATCGTTATCCTCCAAGGATGATAGATCTAACCCTTTAAAGCTGTGTCTCATCAAGGCGTCTGCCTCAAAACACTTTCGATGAGAAAGCCCCCTGCCCGGCACTGTCATTCCGTTCCCTCCATAGACCGGCAGCTGACAAAACAAGCATTTCATTTTGATAACCCTGATTAAAATTCAGAGTTTGCGCCAACTCGCACACAGTCGCCATGATCAAGATCAATGGGACGACAAACCGACAAGCCTTTCACAATGTGTTTTAATGCTGCAAATTCCCAATTCTAGACAATGAAATGAAAAATCACTCTGGCGCCTCCATTAAGAGCAGAATCCCAGCAATACTCTGCACACTTCTGTTGTTGACCGGTTGCGCCAAGCTAATACAGCCACAGCTAACGGAGCAGATGTCTGATGTTTCCTCGGGCAACTATCAGCTAGACAACAAACACACGGCCTTACTTTTCAAGGTAAATCACTTAGGCTTTTCAAGTTTTGTCGGGCGCTTTGAAGAGGTTTCTGCAACCTTAAGCTACAACCCCGAGCAGCCGGAACTTTCCAGCCTAAGGGCTAGCGCCAACATGGCGTCAGTGAACGTCAACAATGAAACATTTGAGAACACATTGAGAAACCGCTTTTGGCTGAACACTCAGAAATTCCCTACGGCCCACTACCAGACCAGAAGCGCAAAACGAACAGGCGCCAATCACTTGCTATTCGACGGAGAGCTTACATTTCTAGGAGTTACCAAACCTTTGAATCTTGCGGTGACGATCAATGGCGCGGGGATGAATCGCATCAACGGCGAATATACATTGGGCGTTTCTGCGACTGGAACTGTTATCAGATCCGAGCATGGGCTCGGCCTATTTACACCCGCCATTGGCGATGACGTAACACTGGAGATACACGCAGAATTTATACGCAATCAATAGCGTCGTCGACTAATTTTACCAGAATTCTCTGATACTGGGGCTATTAAAAACACTAATCAGCCTCGACATATTCCGGATCGCTCTCTCTGCGAAGATAAACGCCTTCTATTCGATTAGTTTCTGCTGACACATCACAGCGTGCGAAAATCTGGCTAATGCCCTGCTCCAGATGAACTCCTGTACTGTCTTCAGCGGCAACATCGGCTAGGAAAAACAGTTTATTGGTGTTGCTGCTTTCATCGTAACGAGCCGCACGATCATCACTGACCAAAGAGACCACATGCCCAACGACTGCTTTTTTTACATCGGCCTCGCATTCATCGTAGCTTTCAAAAAGATCATATCTTCGCAGCGGAAGCTCTCCTTCAGCTCTAACCGAACGACCATCCGACAGTGAATTCATAACAACAACGGTGGCCGCAGAGCTCAAAATTATCAACAGACATGCGGCTGCCAGCAGAACGGTTTTGCTCGATTGATTCATTATTCTACCTTTGCCTCTCAGGCCCGACGCCTTCAATTATTTGACTGTATAAACCCGACATTGTTATTTTTTCGAGCCCCTTATCCAGCGTTAAGGCTAAACTCTCCGAGTCCGCCCGACTCTTACTAAAGGCGACATATATATCACTGGTATGATTGCGCTCACCCTTTCGAATAGCGACATCCGCCAATCCCATGTCAACCAGTGTATAGCGAGCAACCTCGTCAAACATGATTGCCATATCCAATCGATGAGCCAATAACATTTTGATGATTTGCCTCTGCGACGACACCCTAATCTCTTTGAATCTGCTGCGATGGGCTTCATATTGATCCCCGTATTCGTAGCCAATAATGAGACCGACGTGGCTGTCGTCGGGTATGTCCCCATGAACCCGAACATCAATATCACTTGAAACGGGAAAATAGAATGAGCCCTGCACGGTAAGAATTGGTCTTTCACCAAACAGAAACCGCCCTTGCGTGCTCGCTTGTCGAGTCACGTTAAAGCCCCCGTGAAGCGCTCCGCTTTCCACCTCCCGAAGTACCCGAGCATATGGCAATACACGAAGCTCTACACGACGCCCCATCGTCTCATAAGCTGCCGTCACTATCTCAGCACTGATACCCGATCCGTTACTCAGCGCAAATGGCGGCCAGCTATCTTCTACCCCGAGGATAACGGGTTCGTCATTACTCGCCTTCTGGGCATAAAGAGGGGTTGGCGTTAAACCGACTGCCATCACCAGCAATAGGGTGCTGCTGGTGATGGCAGCAAATGAAGGGAGCCTAAACCCCGAAAAAAGCTTGGATATTATCCTTTTCCCACATGGCATCGTTGTAACCCAACTCTATAAGCTCATCGATATAAGGTTTTTCAAAGAGAAGATAGCTGGTTGTCGCGGCTCCGCCACCTTTGGTTGTCGCCCCAGTTGATCTCATGAAGAAGCGAACACTTCTCGGCATATGTCGTATTTTTCTGCCTGCAATTTTATCCAGTTCTTTGCTCGGTGAAATAACCAGAGTTTCAACCGGCCGTAGAGGTAGAGAGCTGCGCTCGCGCTCTTCTTCTGGAATAAGCGTCAGCAATTGGTTGATCCGTTCAATGTGTTCAATGTCGCCCTCAAGACTATCAATGAAGGCACTGTTGAACAAATGCCCCATTACTTGTGCAACCGAGGGGGAATGCTTGGCAGGCATCGTTCGCTTAGCCCAATGCACGGGATTGCGGTTTCCCGAAACACCGATCACAAAAACTCTATCGGCCCCCAAATGTAGCGCAGGACTAATAGGCGCCACCTGCCTCAAGGCACCGTCTCCGTAATAGTCTGATCCTACTTTAGTTGCCGGAAAAATCCCTGGAATCGCAGATGAGGCCATCAAGTGCTCTAAAGACAACTTCGCCTTAACGCCCGTGCGGCGATAGCGCCGCCACTCCTCTAGGCTATTCTCACCTTCGAAAAAGCTGACAGACTCCCCCGAGGTGTAATTCATCGCAGTGACACACAATGCCTTCAAATCACCGGCATCGATACCTTTTTGCACTTGCGAGAAATCAATAAATCCACTTAAGAACTCACGCAATGGGTCATTGTCCAATAGCGCGATAGACTTGTGCTTGCCAACACCTTCGTTAAATAACGACATGGCTAAACGCCCGCCGCCGTAGATGAGCTCTCGCCACGAAGTCTTGAATACCCGATCGGTTCGTAACTCACTCCATAGACGACTAAGATCCTCTAGCGCTTCATAAAAGTGACCGGTGTGAGTAGCCAACGCCAAGGCATTAATAGCCCCGGCTGAGGTTCCACAAATGATTTCGAAGGGATTGTGTGTCGATGTAGGCAAGAGTTCGTTTACTGCTTGTAATACACCCACCTGATAGGCTGCCCTTGCGCCTCCACCTGACAATATCAAGGCATTAGACGTCATAAATCGGCTCTCCAATCAAACTCCCAGTACTTCTTAAATCTCTCATCGACCACTTAATACTCATTTTGCAATCAAATACTCGTTTTAATGACGGATACTTTTTCCATTAGCTCCGCTAATCGCTTTACTTTCATCTTCGACATCACGCGGCTTCGATGAATTTCCACGGTCTTGATGCTGATGCCTAGCGCATCGGCAATTTCGCGGTTGGCCTGCCCTTGTATCACCAGTTTAGCGACATCGTTCTCACGGCGACTTAACTCTGACCATTGCGCCAAAATCTGATCATGTTGGTTTTGCTCTAACAACACTCTCTCGTTATCGGCCAACGTTTTGTCTATGAGGGTCAACATTGCCACATCTTCAAACGGTTTTTCGATAAAGTCGATGGCATTGTTTTTCATCGCCTGAACCGCCATTGGCACATCACCATGACCGGTAATCATGATCACGGGTATTGATAAGCCCCGCTGGATCATTTCCTGTTGCAATTGCAAACCACTCATTCCCGACATGCGAACATCAAGCAATACACAGCCAGGCTGACCGCCATAACCGAACAGAAACGCCTCTGCACTTTCATAAGCCACCACCTTGTGGCCGCCCCCTTCTACTAACCAGGCTAACGAATCCCTAAAATCACGGTCGTCATCAACAATAAACACAGTGTTTTCTATGGTCATTTTTCGTCCTTACGATGCTCTCGGGGTAACACAACAGTGAATGTGGTACTGGTTTTGTGATCACTGGATACACTAATCTGACCACCATGGGCCTCTATGATTGATCTCGATATAGACAGTCCCATACCAATCCCATCCGCCTTGGAGGTAACGTAGGGCTCGAACAGAGAGGCCTGCAACTCCTCACCAAGCCCGCCCGCCTTGTCCATAACTATGAGTTCGACGTGTTTGGCTCGCTCGGCAATAGACACGATAATTTGTCGTCGCTTGCTGCGAGGTGGAATGATATCTTCGCTCTTTTCGCGCCCATAGGGTCCATAGGCATCCATACTGTTGCGAATTAAATTGATTAACACCTGCTCAATTTGTATTCGATCTCCAATGATATTCACATCCTCGTCAGGCATATCGAAGTCGATCCTTACCGACTGACTCCACAAGTCGTGACTTAACAATAGATCGACTTCCTTTACCGTCTCCTGCAGCGCAAAGCGCCGCCTCTGAAAGGGTGTTTTTTGCACTAAACTTCGCAGACGTTTAATAATATCCGCAGCATGCTGGGCCTGCTTAACAATCATCGAAAGCACTTTTAATCCGGATGATCTACTGATCACCTCGCCCTTTTCCAAGCGCCGAATCGCGCCACGGGAATAGTTCAAGGTTGTCGCCAACGGCTGGTTAATTTCATGAGCCAGTCCGCTCGCCATTTCTCCCATCACCATCAACCGCGATGCGTGAATTAACTCCGACTGATGATCTCTGACATTTTTCTCTGCCAACTTTTGATCCGTTAGATCTCTAACAATCAGAGAGTAGAAATTGCCCTCCCGGCCAATATCTTCCCGTGAGTGGGCGAGAACTTCCTCCAACTGCAAATAGCGCTCATCCCAGTATTCGCCCTTGAGCCGGAGCGCGCCCTTCCAACGCCCCCTCTGACCTGCCTCGACAAACACTTGCGAACTTACCGTACGATAGTTTTCTTCGCCAAGTAAGGCGGATAAATGGGGCAGCTCTTCTAACCCGTCACGATCGAAAACTTCGCTCGCTGCGGCGTTCATGTAACTGATTCGGTGCTGTCGATTACAGTACAAAATGAGCGCATAGGACGCATCTACCACCGATGCCATGCGGCGTGTCAGCTCTTCGTTTTTTACCTGCTCAGAGATATCTCGAGTGATGGCGAGAATCTCCAGTAACTCGCCGCTATCGTTGCGAATGGAGCGATGGGTAGATTCCATCCAGAAGTATCCGCCCTCTTTATGCCGGCTGCGGTAACGGAAAGTCCTTGTGCCGTGATGATAAATTGCCGGAATCAGCTTGTTTTTCATCGCTTCGGCATCGTCAGGATGAAACAGATCATAAGCTGGAACGCCCATTAGCTCTTCAGCGGTATAGCCAGACATCTGCTCCAGAGCAGGGTTCAGCGAAGTATAAGCCCAATCCCCAGGACGATGAGTCGATATAATGTCTCCTGAATGCTCAACTAAGAAACGATAACGCTCACCTGAACTGGCGCCCGGCATCGGTGATTGCTGTTCTTCTGCCACTAATACTCCCCCATCTACCCAACCACCACAAAGACAGCTTGCTCGTGAAGCAACCTTCTTACATTCCGACTATAAACTAAGCATTGCTGCTTTGACCGCTACCAGATTGCTAGCGTTGTTAGGGAATAACTACCTAAATCCCCTATTGACGGCAGTATACCGTGTTTTGAAGAGCGCTTCAGAGTCCAAGAGTTGCAGCAAACAAGGGGTAACCCCGTATACTAGCCTTACTCAGCGAGAGCTCCACAGAAGCCGAGTACGATTAATCACAACCAGCTTCGCATCGCCCACTTTCACACAATAAAAGCGAGAAGAATGATGAAAACAATCGACCCGTCACCAGGAAAGATAAAAGAGTTGATGCTAACGGTGGACGAACACTCCCCGATAGTGATGGTGAATCTTTTGAAGTTTAAGGATCAAGCTCAGTATCCCGATGGGGCTGCCCACAGCCCTTGCACTGGTGAACAAGCTTATCAGCGCTATTCGGAAGTCGCTTTCGAAAAAATCAAGCAAGCTGGAGGAGCAGTGAGCTTTCTTGCTGCATCGCTAGGAACACTCATTGGCCCCGAAGATGAGAACTGGGACAGCGTTATCTTGGTGAAATATCCTTCATTTCGAGCTTTTGTTGCCATGATCATGGCCGATGAATATCAAGCGGCATCAATACATCGAACCGCGTCCATGGAAAACGCTCGACTCATCTTAACTGAAGAGCAATAAAGGCTCGCAAGGCAAAGACAGAACTGTACGGGCAATCAATGAAGACTTGCCCGGGCACTGCCACTTTCAGCCGCTAGGATTCTGCGATCTCCATGAGAAGGTCTCGCATCCATAGGTTTGCCTGGTCGTGATCGGCACTTTTGTGCCAGAAAAGATTCCAATCCAGCGGTGGCAAGCTGAACGGCAGCTCCAAAACCTGTAAATCGTACTTCTGCGCCATGCTCATCGGCATGGTTAAGGCCATGTCTGTACGCTCTACAACTAAAGGCGCCACCTGATAATGCTGTACCCGCGTGCGTATCTTGCGCTGACGCCCCAGCCGATTTAGCGCCGCATCTTCATAGCTAACCCCTTTGCGTCGCGAAGATACCACCACATGATCAAGCTCCAAATATTGATCCAAGGTGAGACTGCCGCCCACCACTGGATGCTCCTTCCTTACGGCACAGGCATAGCGCTGACGCAATAGTGGCTTGGTACACATCTGGCTGCCGGCGATCAAAGGCCCGTCGAGGGCAAAATCCAACGTACCTGCCGCAAGCTCGCGCTCTACATCGTTGCGATTAACCTGATAACACTCGACACCAATATTAGGTGCCACCTCGCGCAGGTGCTCTAGTAAGTTCGGCAAAATCATTGCTTCAGCCAAATCATTCATGCTCAACCGAAAGACTTTGTCGGTTTCCGAAGGCTGAAAGATTTCACCTTCGGTAACGCTAGTATTGAGCAACTGAAGGGCCTCCTGAACCCGCCCAACAATGTTTTCAGCTAAAGGTGTAGGAGTCATACCTTGCGAGGTTCTGACAAATAACGGGTCATTTAGGGTCGTTCTTAAACGCCCTAATGCGTTGCTTACTGCCGGCTGCGTTATACAGAGCACCTCGGCAGCCCGAGTTAGGTTGCGCTGCTGATAAATGGCATCGAACACGATGAATAGATTTAAATCGACCTGACTTAATCTCATAACTCTCTCTCTGGCTTAAATCTGGCGTTGTAGTCGTCGGTCTAACGCCGAGCTTTGTCTATACTAGAACAACGCCTTACATTAGTGAGATGAATATTTATCCATTCACATAATAAACTTTGCAAATACTACTCTCATGACTACTCTGTATCAATAGCAATTTTCGGGTAAACCCCTACTTAGGAGATGATATGGCAGAGCTGTACCTTGTTCGACACGGTCAAGCATCATTCGGTGCTGAGAACTATGACAAGCTGTCTGAGCTGGGATACCAGCAAGCCGTTTGGCTCGGCGAGTACTTTAAACATCGCGGGCAGCAGTTTGACTCCATTCTGACCGGCGACTTGGTTCGTCACCGTGAGACAGCCGAAGGTATTGCCGAAGGCCTAGGGCTGCAAACTCCCACCTTCAACCCCTTTACCGGATTGAATGAGTTTGACTTTCACTCTCTACTCGAGGCCTACGCCAATCAGTTTCCCGAACAAACTATCGGCGCCAATGCCCCCCGCTCTGCCTATTACAAAATGCTGAAGAAGACCATGCACCTCTGGTCTATCGGAGAACTTGAAGGGGACCTTCCCGAAACTTGGCTAGAATTCGAACATCGGGTTAGCGATGTAATGACCATGATTCAGCGCGAGTTTCATGGCCAAAAAGTGCTGGCAGTGAGCTCGGGTGGTGCCATTGCCATGGCCCTGCGTCAAGTTCTTAAGGCGCCCAGCGAAACCGTCATTGAGCTGAATCTACAAACAAAAAACACCGCAATAGCCCACTGCTTCTTTAACCCTAAGGCTGTGCGGGTAACCAGTTTTAACCACGTACCACACCTCGATACTAACGAGCGTAACGATAAAATCACTTACAGCTAAGTGTACTTTTAGCGACTTGAATAAAAGCAACCGGAGAGGACAAAATCATGGATTTTGAATATAGCGACAAAGTCAAAGAACTTCTTGAGCAAGTTCGCAGCTTCATGCAGGAACACATCTACCCTAACGAAGCTCTGTTCCACGAACAAATTTCTGAGAACCGCTGGGAAACCCCTGCAATCTTAGAAGAACTAAAAGCCAAGGCAAAAGCCCAAGGCCTGTGGAACTTCTTTTTGCCTTTGGCTTATGGCGAATACAGTGGCGGCCTGACCAATCTTGAGTACGCCCCACTGGCTGAAGAAATGGGCAAAGTGGCCTGGGCTTCAGAAGTGTTCAACTGCGCTGCACCAGACACCGGAAACATGGAAGTGTTAGCCAAGTACGGCAACGATGAGCAGAAGAAGCAATGGCTTGAGCCCTTGTTAGAAGGCAAAATTCGCTCCGCGTTTGCTATGACCGAGCCAGAAGTCGCCTCGAGTGACGCAACCAACATCGAAACCAACATCGTTCGCGATGGTGACGACTACGTTATCAACGGCCGTAAGTTCTACATCAGTGGCGCTTGCCGCAAATCTTGCGAAATCATGATCGTGATGGGCAAGACTGACCCAGAAAACCCGAACCGTTACATGCAGCAATCGCAGGTCTTGGTACCCGTCAACACTCCAGGCGTGAAAATCGTTCGCCCAATGACCGTATTCGGTTACGACGATGCACCTGAAGGCCACGCTGAAGTTGTCTTCGAAAACGTACGCGTCCCAGTGAGCAACATTATTTTGGGTGAAGGTCGTGGCTTCGAAGTGGCACAGGGCCGTTTAGGACCTGGTCGTATTCACCACTGCATGCGTTCCGTTGGTGCCGCTCAGCGCGCACTGGAAATGATGTGCAAGCGAGCCAACGAGCGAGTCGTTTTCGGTCAGCCAATGATCAAGAATCAATCCACTCGTGAAGATATCGCTAAGTCAGCCTGTCAAATTGAACAATCTCGTTTGATGACTCTGAAGGCCGCACAAAAAATGGATACTGCCGGTAACAAAGAAGCGAAAGATTTGATTGCCATGATTAAAATTGTTGCACCGAATATGGCTCTTGATGTTATCGATCGCGCCATCCAGATCTACGGCGCTGCAGGTGTAAGCCAAGATACCTTCCTGGCTCACATGTACGCAGGTCAGCGTACCTTGCGTTTGGCTGATGGTCCGGACCAAGTACATATGATGCAACTAGGTCGCAACTTGGCCGCACAATTTGCCGAGTAATTTGTAGCACTGCTATAGATGTACCACCAACGCCAGCGCCGGTTTACCGACGCTGGCGCTCTGGTGTTAGTCACACTGAAAACCAATCAACATAACAACATCAACACTACGAGATAAAACATGTCACAAGTCGATACTCTTGATGAAGTTAAATTGGCCAGCTATCTCGAAGCCAACGTCGAAGGCTTCAAAGGCCCATTAACCGCCACTAAATTCGCCGGCGGACAGTCAAACCCAACCTTTAAAATCGACGCAGCTTCTGGCGAATACGTTTTACGTCGTCAGCCTCCTGGAAAGCTCCTAAAAAGTGCCCACGCGGTTGATAGAGAATACCGAGTATTGGATGCCTTAAAAGATACCGACGTCCCAGTAGCGAAGGTCTACCACCTGTGTGAAGATCGTGATGTCGTTGGCTCCATGTTCTACCTAATGGAGTACTGTGACGGCAACATCTATTGGAGTGCCGCACTCAAAGAGATTGACAGTAACGAACAGCGTACAAAAATGTACGACGAAATGAATCGAGTATTGGCCGCTTTGCACAGCGTTGATATCGATGCGGTTGGCTTGTCAGATTATGGCAAGCCCGGCAACTACTTTGAACGTCAGCTTAATCGCTGGACCTCACAGTACAAGGCTTCCGAGCTTGAGCCGATTCCGGAAATGGATGAACTCATCACTTGGTTAGAAAAACACTTGCCAGAAGATGATGGTCAAGTATCTCTAGCCCACGGCGACTACCGCCTAGATAACGTTATGTTTGATAAGGACAACAACAAGATCATCGCCGTTCTTGATTGGGAACTATCAACACTGGGCCACCCCTACGCCGATCTAGCCTACCAGTGCATGCAGCAACGCCTGCCTGCTAGCGACGCCAAAAACACCATGTCCGGCTTGATGGGTGTAAACCCCACCGATCTAGGCATCCCCACAGAAGAAGAATACGTAGCGGCTTACTGCAAACGTGTCGGCATCGATAAGATCGACAACTGGTCGTTCTATCTGTGTTTCAGTTTCTTCCGTCTCGGCGCGATCGCACAAGGCGTAGCGAAACGAGCAGCTGATGGAAATGCATCAAACAAAGCGGCGGGAAAAGTGGGTGCCATGGTCCAACCTCTCGCACAAATGGCGTTACACATCATTAACACTGAACAAGCCTAATCAGAAATTAGCAGGAGACATCAGTTATGAAAGCAATCGTCTGCGAAAAATTCGCACCCGTAGAAGAGCTGCAATACAAGGACGTTGAAAACCCCAAAGCCGGCGCTGGCGAAGTCGTAATTGATGTTTCCGCCATTGGGGTTAATTATCCCGACGGCCTTTTGGTACAAGGTTTGTATCAAATGAAACCGCCCTTTCCTTTCATTCCTGGAAATGAAGTTGCAGGAGTTGTTAGCGAGCTAGGTGATGGTGTTAAACACTTGAAACTAGGCCAACGAGTGATCGGGCTGGGTATGCTCAATGGCTACGCTGAAAAGATCTGTTTGAATGCTCAGATGGCGATGCCTATCCCCGATGGCATTCCTGATGATGAAGCTGCAGGACTCATTACCGCTCACGCAACGGCTCACCATGCACTTAAACAACGTGCACAATTGAAGGCTGGCGAAACGCTGGTGGTAACCGGTGCAGCTGGCGGCACCGGCTTGGCCGCAGTGCAAATTGGTAAAGCCATGGGCGCCAACGTGGTGGCCGTTTGCTCAAGCCAAGAAAAACTCGACATTGCCAAAGACAATGGCGCAGATGTACTGATCAATTACAGTGAACAAGATCTGAAAACAGAACTCAAAAAGCTCAACGATGGCAAAGGCGTAGATGTGGTCTATGACGTTGTCGGCGGCGATGCTTTCGACGCTTGTTCCCGCGCAATGGCGTGGAATGGTCGCCTACTGGTTATTGGCTTTGCCTCGGGAACCATCCCCCAATTCCCCGTCAATCTAAGCCTAGTGAAGGGCTACTCCGTAGTCGGCGTATTCTGGGGTAGCTTTACCATGCATGAGCCAAAAGCGTTCATGGAAAACATGTTGGAACTTATGGATTGGTACGTGGGCGGCAAGGTCAAAGTAGTTGTCGATGAAACCTTCGCCTTAACCGATACCGCTAAGGCGCTTAACAAAGTACTGAACCGTGAAGTTAAAGGAAAAGTCATTTTGACTCCCTGAGACACCTTACACTTCACCACATAAACAGAATTATTGAGAATATTATGGCTACAAATCTTTTTGACCTCACAGGAAAAACTGCCCTTGTCACCGGTGCGAGCCGAGGCATTGGCGAAGAGATCGCTAAACTACTGGCAGAACAAGGCGCTCACGTTATTGTCTCTAGCCGCAAGATAGACGACTGTGGAGCAGTCGCAGAGGCAATCAATAACGATGGCGGCAGCGCAGAAGCCTTGGCCTGCAATATCGGCAACATGGATGACATCACCGCGACTTTCGATCACATTCGTGAGAAACACAACGGTAAGCTAGACATCCTCGTCAACAACGCTGCAACTAACCCCTACTTCGGCCACATCTTGGATACCGATTTAGGCGCGTTCAATAAAACCATCGACGTCAATATTCGCGGTTACTTCTTCATGTCAGTAGAAGCTGGAAAACTAATGCGCGAAAATGGTGGCGGCGCAATCTTAAATACAGCATCAGTTAATGGCCTACAACCTGGGCTAGGCCAAGGTATCTATTCAGTCACCAAAGCCGCTGTTATCAATATGACAAAAGCCTTCGCTAAAGAATGCGCGCAATTTGGCATTCGCTGTAATGCGTTGCTACCTGGCTTAACCAAAACAAAATTTGCCGGTGCTCTATTCACCAGCGATGAAATTTACGATGCAGCCGTGCAGATGATTCCTATGGGCCGTCACGCTGAACCCAAAGAGATGGCGGGTACCGTTTTGTACCTCGTATCCGAGGCTAGCAGCTACACCAATGGTGAGTGCATCGTCGTTGACGGCGGCATGACGATCTAAAACAGAAACACCACGGAGCGCGATTGGCGATGTCAAATTACCAGAATCAAGTTGTACTGATAACCGGTGCCGGCGGTGGACTCGGCGCAGAAGCTGCGCGACAGTTCGGTGAGCAAGGCGCCAAACTGGCGATCAGTGATATCAATGAGGACAAACTTGAACAAACCTCAGCCGAATTAAAAACACAGGGCTTTAACGTGTTTTCGAGACTATGCGACGTCACCCACGAGGATGACGTAAAAGCGTTCGTCGACGGCTGTGTAGAACATTTTGGTCGACTCGATGCCGCCATCAACAATGCCGGCATTGACCCCGCGCACAACTTGCTCGCTGACACCCCTCTTGACGACTACCAGCGGACGATGGACATCAATGTTAAAGGTGTCTTTCTCTGCATGAAGTATCAGATCCCGCATATGGTCAAACAAGGCGGTGGCGCCATCTGCAATATCGCATCCGTTGCGGGCATCGGCGGCGCCCCCTTTATGTCGGTCTATGCGGCGAGTAAACATGCGGTCGTCGGATTAACAAAAACCGCCTCTTACGAATACGGTCGTCAACGCGTGCGTGTTAATTGTGTCTGCCCATTTATCACTATGACTGACATGTTTGAACAAACGCTTGCCGTGATGCCCGATCGCGATGAAGCGATAAAGAAACTCACGCAAGGTGCGGGCCTTAAACGACCGGCACAGCCCGAAGAGATCGTTCAGGCGATGCTATTTGCTTGCGATCAAAAGAACTCTTACATGACCGGCCACGAACTCGTCGTCGATGGCGGCATGAGCGCAATTTAAAGGATATATGATGGACCCTCTATTAGATTACACCGACAAAGTTGTATTGATTACTGGCGCCGCCAGTGGTTTCGGCAAGCAACTGGCTGAGGACTTTTCAAAACGCGGCGCCAAGTTGGTGCTGGGTGACTTGAATGAAGAAGGCGTACAAGCCGTTGCAGCAAGCTTGGACGGCCCTGTCGCGGCCATGGGTTGCGATGTCAGCCAAGAAGATCAGTGCGCCGCTATGGTTGAAGCAGCCATCGAGCTCTATGGACGCTTGGACATTGCCGTTAACAATGCCGGCATTGCACAGGCCTTTACCCCTCTTCACCAAACTACTGATGAGCTGTTTGATCTGCAAATGGACGTCAATGTTAAAGGTGTGCTCTACGGCATGAAGCATCAGATTGAAGCCATGAAAAGCCAGGGCGAAGGTGTCATCCTCAATGTGAGTTCTATGGCGGGCCTGAATGGAGCGCCCAAAATCGGTGCTTACTCTGCGGCTAAACATGCCGTCATTGGTTTATCCAAGACGGCTGCGGTGGAATACGGCAAAGCAGGAATTCGCGTAAATTGCGTTTGTCCTTTCTTCACCTTAACGCCAATGGTGACAGACTCAGAAATGACCGCAGGCAACCCCGAACAGATGGAAGCTTTTTTGAGTCAAGGCGCGCCAATGAAACGCCTGGGACAGCCACATGAAATCACCAATGTCATGCTGATGCTTTGCTCTCCGGGCAACACCTACATGACGGGTCAATGTGTTGCCATTGATGGTGGCGTTTCCGCACTCTAACTCGCTTTTTTATCCGACCAACGAGCCCTACGATGACGTCTGATTTTCACCACAGCTTTATCACCGTCAACCAGCTGCGATATCACCTAGTGACCTGCGGCGAGGGCCCGCTGGTGTTATTCACCCACGGCTTTCCTGAGTCCTGGTACTCCTGGCGCAATCAATTGCCGGCACTCGCAGAGGCGGGCTATAGAGCCGTCGCGGTTGATATGCCAGGTTACGGAAAAACCGACAAGCCCGAAGATCCCAGCCGCTACAATCAAATTGCCATCAGCGATGATATGGCGGCCATAGCTGATTCTTTGGGTTATGACACATTCGTCAGCGTCGGACATGACTGGGGGGCACCCACCGCCTGGAATACCGCGCTGCGCTTCCCTGATCGTGTGCGAGCCGTTGTCGGCATGAGCATTCCCTATGGTGGTCGATCGCTAACCCCGCCCACACAAGGGTTTAAGCGGTTGTTCAGTGATTGCTTCTTCTACATGCTCTATTTTCAAACACCCGGCGTCGCTGAAGCCGAATTGGAATCTGATATTCCGCGTTTTCTGCGAAGCTTCTGGTGGTCAAGCAGCGTAGAAGGTAAAGGCGGCTTTGACACCACCAGCGTCGGTGCTGACAAAGCACTGTTTGACGCTATGCCAGACCCTGGACAGTTACCAGCGTTTATCTCCGAAGAGGAAGCCGACTACTATAGATCTGAATTCACTCAGAATGGATTGAGAGGCCCTCTGAACTATTACCGCAATCTCGATCGTAACTGGGAGCTGTCGGAGAGCTACAAGGACGCAACTGTTACCCAGCCTTCACTGTTTCTCTATGGCGACTGCGACCCTATTCCTCATGTGGGTGGCGAATTCAAACGCATGAAGGAGAGCCTCCCAAAACTGACGACTAAGCTCATCGAAAACTGCGGGCACTGGACGCAACAGGAACAGCCGGAGACCGTTAACCGTCATTTGATCGAATTTTTACAGCAACTCCCCAAATAAAAATATCACCAGCGACTGCATCCACCGAGTTGCAACATACAATAAATGAGAGAGAGGAAAAGCACGTGAGCAATTATCAAAATACCAGCGTTGTACTTGCCAAACGCCCCAATGGAGAAATCCAAGATGGCGACTTGGCGTTAAAAACCAATGACGTTCGAGCCATCAATGACGGCGAAATACTCATCAAAACACTTTGGCTATCCCTAGATCCCTACATGCGACCACGCATGAACGACGCTCAAGGATACATGGATCCAGTCGCCATCGACGGTGTCATGGTGGGTGAAAGTGTCGGTCGCGTGGTTGAGTCCAAATCTAACAAGTACTCCGTCGGTGATGTCGTCACCTGTTACTCCGGCTGGCAAGAATACTATATCGCTCCAGAAGACGAGCCGATGATTTACAAGGTTAACCCCGATGGTGTTCCTTTGCAGGCCTATTTAGGTGTCGCCGGCATGCCCGGTCGCACAGGTTACTGCGGCTTGACTCACGTTGGTCAACCGAAGGCAGGCGAAACCGTTGTTGTTGCTGCCGCATCCGGCCCTGTAGGCACAGTAGTTGGGCAAACAGCCAAACAATTGGGTTGTCGTGCGGTAGGTATTGCTGGTGGGCCCGAGAAATGTCGTTATGTCGTTGAAGAACTCGGCTTCGATGACTGTATCGACTACAAAGAAGGTGACTTACTGAGCAAACTGAAAGCCGCCTGCCCAGACGGTATTGACGTGTACTTTGAGAACGTTGGCGGTGATGTCACTAAAGCCGTAGCACAACTGTTAAACAAAGGTTCAAGAGCGCCTATTTGTGGTTACGTCTCAGCCTATAATGCCACTGACATGGCTGGCGTAGAAACTCCATTCCATATCTTCGGCGCTTTGGAGCACCCTCCTGAGCATCGTTTCTTTTTGGTCACTGAGTGGCAAGAGCAACATCAAGAAACAACCAAGCTATTGGCGGATCGCGTCAAGAGCGGTGAACTCAAGTACAGTGAAACCGTCGCGGAAGGCCTCGAAAATGCCGTTGAAGCCTTTAAGGGCATGTTAAAAGGTAAGAACTTCGGCAAACAATTGGTTCATATCGCAGACTGATTTCAACCAGTTTAATCTTAGCGCGGCTACAGCTAATACGGCTGCGCTAAGATCTTAATTTTCGACCGTCTAGCCGATCCAACAACCAAGCTACAACTTGTAGGAAACGCTAAATTACGCCCCAGCCACGATCAAAAAGCCAGTAACTCGCCAGTATTCCGATGCCATAGATAGCGATAAACTGCAGGCGTTCTCGCCATGACTGAGATAACGTCATAGATAACAGTTTAACCGCCAAAACTCCTAGCAGAATAAACGCCACCTGTCCCAGCTCTACACCGACATTAAAAAAGAACAATCCCGTAACAATCTCGGTCTGTGGTAGACCAATATCTTGCAGGACTGATGCAAAGCCAAAGCCGTGCAACAAACCGAACGACGTGCTCACCAACACCGGCTTTCGGTAGGTAAGCGTTTGCGGATTGTCTCTCACAATCTCTACCGCAAGAAACACAATACTGAACGCTATTAGGGTCTCGACAGGCGCTATGGGCACCCTCACCCACTCCATAGCCGCCAACACCAAAGTGATCGAATGAGCGATGGTAAACCCAGTCGCCGTGATGATCATGCGTTTTAAGCTTCCGGCAATAAACATCAAACAAGCGATAAACAACAGGTGATCTAGACCAATCAGAATGTGCTCTACACCAAGCCAAGTATAGTGTTGTGCAACACCAAGCGTTGACTCTTCCGTAGGAATTTCCCAGCTCGACTCCGTTGCCGCAAGCAATGCGGAATACTCTTCACCCGAGAGAAGTTTGAGCCGAGCAAAAGAGGACACAGAGGGATTGTATTGCGGGTAGTCGATCTCAATCGTTTGTCCCGTCAGTGCCCCCTCACAACGATAAATTTGTGGCCCTTGGAGCAAGCAGCTTGCGGGCATCTTGATCGTAGGTCTATTCTGCACATCGACGGTGGGAGGAATTTTTACTTGAAGCTTATAGGTTTGCTCAGCCTGCTCAATGATATCAACATACAGTGGTCTATTTTCATGACTCATTGCTTGCAATGACAAAGCGGCCAAACAAAAAACGAGTAACAAACGTCGCACGGTAAACATCAGCGTTCGACCACTTTGTATTGCTTAACGATGTCACCCACAGCTTGCCTTTGATGCTCAAGGATTTTGGCCTGTCGATAATCCTGGGCAACCATCGCTCTAACATCTTCCAGCTCGGGCGAACGCCCTTCTAAGCGCTGACTGACATTCACTAGATGCAAACCATACTGCGACCGAAAAGGCCCGACCCAGTTAAGAACGCTCTCGCCATCGCTCGCTAAGCCGAAGAGCTCGTCCGAGAAGGATTCTCCAAAATGGCTGGCAACAAATTCTGGAGTTTTCTCAACATAGTTCACGTGAAAGGGAAAGCGATCCCCATACCCTACTGACTGCGAAAAACTCACTCGATCATCATGCAGCTGCTTTAACTGTTTTTGCGCGACATCGACAAAGCTGTCCTGAGTCCCGCCAGCTTTGATATGTTTGTCGTAACTGAGGTAAACATGGGTGAAGGTGATAGAGGGCTCTATATAATATTCTGCTTTGTGCTCCTCAAAGAAAGCTGCCAATGCCTCTTCATCAATCACTAATTCTTGCTCTACAAAGCCCTGAGTAATGAACTCTAACTTCTGCACCATGCGTCGGCGAATAATATAGTCGTCGCCTTCGAGCCCCATAGCAATTGCCTCTCGATAGAGAGCCTCTTCCTCAACATACTGCCTAATAAGCTTCTGACGATCATCATCCGATAAGCTATCCAAATGCTTGGCAGCCATTTCCGGCTGAAACACTTTTGTTCTATATTGAGTAAATGTTAGCAGCGCATCTCGATCGACAACGATTGTACGTTGATTCTCTTTCTCTGGCGCAATCCAAGACAGCGCCAAAAAAAGTACAGCTCCGGCGACAAGAAAGTGAGTTAAAGGATCTTGTTTCCAAGAGCGTACCGTGATCTGTGGTTCTGGGTTCATAGCGTCTCTAATTATTACTGTTTGTTGTTATAACAGAATCTATTGTGGTGTATACCAGATGGGAGAGGAATATGCTCGCTCCTGTATGGTGACGGGGTAACGAGATTGGTCTTCTGGATCCATCTCAAGAGCCAACATATCCAAAGTGGAGTGTCTGGCCGTTGGTACTTGTAACACTCTTACATAGTAAAAACAGCGCTGCTGAGAGTCAAAACTAGGATCCTGCCAAACGACAGAGAACTGATCGTCGCCCGAATCTTCGGTGAGTTTACCCGTATTTCTATCAACAAAATCACCAATAGGCGCCAGTTTACCGCCCACTAGTTGACGCTCGCCTGCCCAGGCAACGTTAAACACCTGCTCTTTCGTGGTGCCGTCTTCTAGCAGCCAACCTTTGACCACTTGAACACGATCTAGGCCGGCGCCCTGAGGGTCCTTTTGAGCCTGAATAAGCAGCGACGGCGCACTCATCATCTGTGCATCCCCGACAAGATCACTCCCCATCGGAACGCCCTTGTTATAGCCAGCGCTGGCGATATCAGACAGGCCTGCATCAGATTGACTAAACTGGAAACCACCGAAGACTCTTAGAGACATCCGAGGCCCGGTTGTGGCGTAGACCTCGCGTCGCTTGAACGCATCCAATATAGACTCTCGAGTATTGCTTTGCGCCCAAACGGCCGCCAGTCCGGAGGCAGACATATCCCAGCCGGTGATGGCGCTACCCGCTACCGGCTCTAAGTTACGTTTTGGGAGAACACCGGTTGAGAATTTGCCGGTGAAATTGTCCTCCTCCACACTCGCAAGGCCTGTGTGGGTATCGGTAGAACCGATTACACCAAACTTGAATGGATTCACACCCAACTCTGCTTCGTGCTTCAAGCCATTTTTTAGTGCCGAACGAACGTAATCTGCTTCCGTGGGTTTGGGGTTATCACCATTCATTACAGGCTTGATCAGGTGCTCGTAGGTTTCAAAATTCGCAAATTCGTCCGCGGGAGAGAGAACCTCTATAGTTTCAGAATCTCCTTTGATTTGGGTGATTTCCACCACCGGCTCCCAACGCGCTCGCTGAGAAGCATATGTTGCGGTTAAAGCTTCGCCATTAGAATCAAGCGAGGCGAACATACGGCCATCACTGATGTTGGAATTGTGCGGAATGGCAACAAATCGCGCATCATACTTGTCAGAGGTTTGCTCCAGCCAATTCCACAAGGCTTCCGGTTTGTTTGAATCGTTTGAACTAAAGGGTATGAACTGGGTAGCAACATCAGCTGATTCATCAGTAAAAACCACCCGGTGAAGATTCCCTCCGTTGGGCAGCGACGACCACTCCCACCCAATCAGAGCCGTGAATCGATTGGGCTCGTTATGCCTATCGGCAGCGGCGGCGAGACGATTCCAGATCGATTGCCTCGCGTCTGGCTTCTCAAATTCGGCCTCAGTTTCATTGCGATTGAGAAAACCAAGAAACTTAAGCAGGGCTTTGTCACCTTCGCCCGACTCAATGAGATCGTAGATCTGTTTCCCGAAACCGGTCTTGATTAACCTCTGTTCGCCCTCCGTAATCCTCAAAGGAATACCCATCATTTCCGCATGGTCCGCGATCACCAAAAAATCCAAAGGCCTTCTAAGCTGAGCGCGCTCACCACTGACAGAATTGAGCACTGGAGCCCCTTTGGCAAATCGATAGGCTTGATCAGGCGACATACTGCGGTTACCCAAAAGAAAGGCATCAGGAGATATATTGCTGTGCAGGTGAGTATCTCCCCAGTATAGGTGGGTTTCCGAGGAGGCAGCAGTGGCACATAGACTGCTAGCTACACACATTAGATAGGGAACAAATTTCATCTGCGGTCTCTCTTATTGTTAGAATGGATTGTATTGAACTGCATCGAGCGCGACTGCAGAATACGAGCCACCGATTACCGGCAAGCCTCTCTCAGTGGTCAATATAGCAACGAGACTTCTATTCCAATATGACCAAAAAAAGCAGATATTGATTAATATGCCCCCTATTGTCCTGCAGATCCCCTTGTTAGCGTCATGATCGATTATCTGTTGTACGCGCCTGCATTAGAGAGTATCGCCAAATCCACCGATCTTTGGGATCGACTGTCAGGCACCCCTCACGAAGCTCTAAAGCTAGAATCACTGGGCTCTACGCCCATAAAAAACAGTACATTTCAAATTCTGATTGATCATCTACTGGAAATTACCAGTGACGACTTCTTTCTGACATTTAGACAACATAATGACTCGGCCCCGCGTCATTTTTCCATTTGGCTCAGCGACAACTGCGAGACAGTAGAAGAATCTCTGATGAGCCTTTGTCATTACACGCCCTTAACCAACATTGCAGACAGAATGCAGTATCACACCTCTGAGCATCAGGCGACCTTCAGCTATCGAAACCTCTCTGTTGATTTGCGCCATCGGTGGATCTACGAGTACATGTTTAGCTTCTTGCTATCGCGCATTAGACGCCTAACGAGAACTGACACAACATTTAGGCAGGTGGAGTTTATGTACAGCGCGCCCCACTACGCCACTCGATACGAAGAGGTGTTTGGCTGCCCCGTCTACTTTGGACGAGAGTTCAACACGATAACTCTGGACCAAGAAAGCACGCGACTAGTACTACCAAGCCGCGACAGCCATCTCTGTCACATGCTAAGAGGACAGGCTGATCAACAACTGACAACGCTAGATGCCGGACATCTGGTCTATCGCGTAAAAGCGCTGATTAGCGACAGCATGATGGGGATCGACTGTAACGCCGAGGAGACCGCCAAGAAGCTCCATATGGACAAGGCCACGCTAAATCGAAAGCTTAAAAAATACGACTTAAGTTTTCAAAAAATACTGGACGCTACTCGACACGAGTTTGCTAACCATCTATTGCGCTTGGGTGATGATGCAGATTCCATTGCGCTGAAGCTTGGTTTTTCAGAGGTGAGCAGCTATAAACGGGCTCTAAAGAGGTGGGAGAAATAGAGTACAATAGACGGCAAAGCCTAAACGCCAAGCAAAAAAAAGCGCGGCCCTAAGCCACGCTTTTTAAATACTTGCCAACAGCTGTTAGCCCGCATAAATAAGTTAAGCAGCTTTGCCAGCTTGCTTCGCTTTTTCTTCTTCTTTCAGCTCTCGACGCAAAATTTTACCGACGTTGGACTTCGGCAGCTCTTCACGAAATTCGATTAAGCGAGGAACCTTATAGGCTGTTAACTGCTTGCGACAGAAAGCAACGAGATCCTCCTTAGTAACCGATGAGTCACTGGAAACGACAAATAATTTTACCGCCTCCCCTGTTTTTACGTCTTCGACACCAATAGCCGCGGCCTCTAGAATAGCTGGGTGCTTACAGATCTCATCTTCAATTTCGTTCGGATAGACATTAAAGCCGGAAACAATAATCATGTCCTTCTTGCGGTCGACAATTTTTATGTAGTTGTCTTCGCAAAGCACCGCCATGTCTCCAGTATTCAGCCAGCCATCTTCACTTAGGACTTCTGCGGTTGCTTCAGGGCGCTGCCAATAGCCTTTCATGACCTGAGGCCCACGAACCAGAAGCTCACCGGATTCGCCCTTGGCAACTTCATTGCCCTCATCGTCAACGATTTTGATTTCAGTATCAGTAACCGCAGTACCCACGGTACCCACACGAATATCATTGGGTGGATTAGTGGAGATAACGGGAGAGGTTTCTGTCATGCCATAGCCTTCTGAGGCCTGACATCCAGTGGTTCGCTGCCACAATTCACCAACATCAGTCGTCAGCGCCATACCACCTGAGGCTGTGATTTTCATCTTGCTAAAATCTAGAGACTTAAACCCGTCATGATGACATAAACCGTTGAACAGTGTATTCAAACCAACGAAACCGGTAATTTGATGGGGTTTAAGCGCAGCAACCAAAGAATCCAAATCACGAGGATTCGGAATTAAAATACTGTGATTACCTGTCGCCATCAGCATCATGCAGTGAGTCGTAAATGCATAGATATGATAAAGAGGAAGAGGCGCAACAAAAGTCTCTGCGCCCTCATCCGTCTCAGCGCCGATTCGCTCATCCATTTGCTTCATATTTGAAACAAGGTTGTGATGAGTCAACATCGCACCTTTAGCAACACCTGTGGTGCCACCAGTGTATTGCAGCACGGCAACATCTTCGGGCTGTGGCTTTGCAGCCGTGACAGAGCCCGACACCCCAAGCTTTAGAGCCTTGCGGAAGTCCACTTGGTTGGGGAACGAAAAGTCAGGCACCATCTTCTTTATATGCTTGGCAACAAAGTTGATGATTGGACGTTTAGGAAAGCCGTGCAAATCGGCCGCTTCAGTAACGATAACCTGTTCAACATCGGTGTTCTGAATAATTCGTGAGGCTGTATCTGCAAGGTTAGCCATGACCACCAGAGCCTTCGCGCCTGAATCCGTCAATTGGTGCTGCACTTCACGCTCTGTATAGAGCGGGTTGGTATTCACCAGAACCATACCCGCTCGTAAAATACCGAACATACACACTGGGTATTGCAGAACATTTGCCAACTGAACAGCGACTCTATCGCCAGGTTTTAAGTTAGTGTGGTTCTGTAGATAGCTGGCAAACTGTTCACTGTAGCGATCTATGTCGCCATATGTCAGAGTTTGTCCTAGACAAGTAAACGCGGGTTTTTCACGATACTGTTGAAATGCTGCCAGAAATACTTCGGGCACTGTGTGCAAGTTATTGGTATCCATTCTTCCTCCCAGGCAAGAATCTATTCTCTCTCATTGTCGTTACCAAGGTTCAATATTGTTTTTTAGTTCCTGTAGTTTTTAACCACAGGGAGAACCTGGTCTTGTAGTATCCGCACTTACCATAAGCGCGAACGAGTATTCTATTAGCTCCCTATAGGAAATAGTTCAGACACGCTTGTTGCGTGGGAGAGGTTTCCGTGAGCTTTTATTCGACCAAACATAAACGCCTGCATGCCATTGACCTTACCATTCAGTACATCGAGTAAAGTCTGGAAATCCATAATAAGCGTTGCAGTGGGTGCGTCACTGACTCCATCGTGCAGGAAGCACTTAGAGTCAGAAACCACAAGATAACAATCCCCAGCATCGGGGATTGAAAACTGTATACACGCCTCGAGACCAACGGCCGCTTCTCGATTGAAGCGATCGCGGGCCTGGAGGAAAACTTCGCGTAAGTTAGGCATCAGTGATACCGCACTAGTTCAATGAATTAAAACGCGAAGGATTCAACATCCATATCCATCAGGCTGTCTGCGCCTGAAAGCATGGTAGTTGCGAGAGATTCAGTACGAGGCAAGATACGTGCGAAGTAGAAGTTCGCAGTCTGAATTTTGGCAGTGTAGAAAGCTGCATCGCCGCGACCTTCATCCAGAGCTGCTTGGGCTCTAACAGCAGCCAACGCCCAGAAGTACGCAAGAACCACATAACCAGAGAACATGCAGTAGTCTACAGATGCAGAACCGACTTCATCTGGGTTCTCCATAGCGGCCATACCCACTTTCATGGTCAGGTCACCCAATTGCTTGTTGGCTTCAACCAACTTAGCAACCAGAGGATTGCCTTCATTCGCTTGGCAGAACTTGTGAATCTCTTTGGTGAAAGGCTTCATGATTTCGCCTTGGGTCATCAGAACTTTACGCCCCAACAAGTCCAACGCCTGGATACCAGTAGTACCTTCATACAACATAGAAATACGACAATCACGAACGTTCTGCTCTGCGCCCCACTCGGAAATAAAGCCGTGGCCACCAAAGCACTGAACACCGTGGTTTGCTGCCTCATAACCAACTTCGGTCAAGAAAGCTTTGGCAATTGGTGTCAAGTAAGACAGCTTGTCATCAGCAATCTTGGCTTCTTCTTCGTTGCCGCCTTCAATTTGGTCAACCAACTTACCGCAGTAGCCCATCAGCATACGGCCGCCTTCAGCGAACGCTTTCTGGGTCAACAACATACGACGTACATCTGGGTGAACGATGATTGGGTCAGCTGGACCTTCTGGGTTTTTAACGCCGCTCAAAGAACGCATCTGCAGACGATCGCGAGCGTAGTCCAGAGATTTTTGGAAACCCAATTCAGCGTGAGAAACACCCTGCATTGCGGTGCCCAAACGGGCGGTGTTCATAAAGGTGAACATGCAGTTCAAACCACGGTTAGGAGGTCCAATCAAGAAGCCCTTGGCGCTATCAAAGTTCATTACGCAAGTTGCACTCGCCTTGATACCCATTTTGTGTTCGATAGAACCACAGGTGACACCGTTACGCTCGCCAACACCACCGTCTTCGGTAACGTTGAACTTAGGTACGATGAACAGAGAAATACCTTTGGTACCTGCGGGTGCATCTGGAAGACGCGCCAATACGATATGAACGATGTTATCGGCCATGTCGTGCTCACCGGCAGAGATAAAGATTTTGGTGCCGGAAATTGCGTAAGAACCGTCAGCGTTAAGCTCAGCCTTGGTACGCAGCATTCCTAAGTCAGTACCACAGTGAGGCTCGGTCAAGCACATGGTGCCTGTCCACTCGCCGCTCACCATTTTAGTCAGGTAAACGTCTTTTTGCTCTTCCGTGCCGTGCTCTGAAACGGTATTCATTGCGCCGTGTGACAGACCTGGGTACATACCCCAAGACCAGTTCGCAGAACCGATCATTTCATTGAGGAAGATTCCCAACGAAGGAGGAAGGCCTTGTCCGCCGTGCTCGACGGCGTGGCTCAATGATGGCCAACCGGCTTCTACGAACTGTGAGTAAGCTTCTTTAAAGCCTTTAGGAGTGGTAACAACACCATCGTCCCACTTACAGCCTTCCGCATCACCTGATTGGTTCAGAGGAGCCAAAACGTTTTCACAGAACTTGGCGCTCTCATCAATGATCGCAGTCGCAATATCAACACCAGTATCTTCATACTTTGAAATACCTTGCCAATGCTGCTCGTAGTCCAACAATTCAAACAAGGTGAATTGCATATCGCGTAAAGGAGCTTTGTAATCAGCCATCCTGATAACCTCAATCTCTGTTTTTAGGGGTTTTGGCCTGTAAATCAGGCACTTATTGAACGGTCGTTAGAATCCCGAATTAGTCAATTTGCCTCAATGGCAAATGCGACTACATTCACTAACAAATATGACTATAGCTCACTTGCGGGACACTTTTGCCGGTAGACCGCTCAGTCACAGAGCGATTACGCATAAACAACAGCCTATGACCAATAAGTCAGCAATGGAGGTGTTAAGGCCGAAAAAGAGAGTTTGAGCGCTGATCGAATTCAGGGCTAACAAGGGACTTAAATTGTAAGAATCGTAAACTAGTTCGCTTGTTCGAACGCCATCTGCTTGCGGTATTCACCCGGTGTCATGCCGGTCCATTTTTTGAAAGCGCGAAAAAAGGCACTGGTTTCATCAAAACCTAATTTCTCTGAAATCACACTGTTGGTTAGATCTTGGCAACCCAGGTAATGAATGGCCGCCTCTAGACGACACTCGTCTTTGATTTTCTGGAAAGACGTATCTTCTTGTTGAAGATGGCGCCTCAAAGTCGTGACAGACAGGTTTAACTTCGACGCAACGACTTCTGCCCCCGGCATAGACTCGCTCACATCCTTTGACAGGATGGTACGAACCTTTGACTTCAAGGTACTTTTGGCACTATCGCTGATCACCAAATGGTAGGGCGCCATGCGAATAAACTCATCGAGCGTCTGAGGATTCTGAATAATCCGTGCCTCTAGGTACTCGCGGTTAAACTCAAAGCCATTGTAGGGCTGATTGAACCTCACCTGAGCCGGATAGGATTCTGCCAAGGCGCGAAAGGAATCAGGACAATCGAAACTGAAGCTAATGGACTCAAGCGGTATTTCTTGGCCTATTAGCCAGCAGTGGAATCTATGCCAAACCGCCAAAGAAGTGCGAATTCGGTCGGCGTTGTCTACCGACATTAATCGTTCAAACTCTTCGGAGGAGATTGATTCGATCCCTGCCATACGTATGGAGACCCGGTCCCCTTCTCCACACACCAAGGTAGAGCGCACCTGAAATCCGCGGCAGATTTCACTGAATTCACCGGCGCGAATCACCGCTTGGCGAAGGTTCTCACAATGAATCAGCGTGAGGCACATCAGACGAAAAGAGCCCCAGCGAACTTTGCCCCCCGCCATCATGCCAAAGCACTCATCTTGCATAAGCCACATGATGCGCTGATAGAGCTGACCGTACTTGACCGCACTAAAAAAACGACCACTGTCGATATCTGACAGATCTATCCCCAACTCCAACAGGATCGCGTCCGTGTCACAACCCTGCTCCTTTGCAGCAGCAAGTAGTGATTGTGCGTATTCAACCGGTACGTGGCTGTCAAAAATGGCCATCTATCATCTTCCAGATCAACTAGAGGAAAAACCAAAGGGTAATATGGTGACCATTTTGGCGTTTTCGGTCAACAAGTTCAATCGCGGTGCCTTAATCTCTGCAAAAGCTTCAGTAACGCCACCACTGTAATCGCGGCCACCATAACACAGACGATAAGCGCCATTGAGATCAAAAAGAACTGCCCGACCTTTTCTAGAGGCATTCCCCAGCCCCAAACGGCTAACGCCATGAACGCTAATGACGCCAATAACGCCACTGCGATGGCCGATTTAGGTTTTCTGTTTTTGGAAAAAATCATCAAACTACCTTTATGCACTACAATTGTGAGGCCTATGGTTACTCAGGGAGAGAACCCTCTCCAATACCAGCGCTACGCCATCGTCCCACACCGGCAGGGTTTCAATATCGGCCACCGCCTTAATATCGTCTGCAGCGTTGCCCATGGCTACGCCCACACCTGCCCTCTGCAGAAATACCTTATCCGACTGAGCATCCCCGAAGGCGATTGTTTCATGGGCGGATACTTGGTGATAAGCCAGCAGCTGATCAAAACCCTGGTTTTTGCAGCCTTGGTCGCTAATCACACTCACAAACAACCATTCTGGTTTGGCGGCCATTTTAGCATAGGCAAACACAACCGCGGGAAAACGCGCTTCAAGCTCGTACAAGAGTCTATGTTGCCCCACCTCGGTTACCGCAAATAGTAGTTTGAGCACCGGTTGAGAGCCGATCAAATCTTGCATGGATGGAACTTTCTTAGGCGTG
Source organism: Cellvibrionaceae bacterium (assembly GCA_002707785.1). Classification (GTDB taxonomy): domain Bacteria; phylum Pseudomonadota; class Gammaproteobacteria; order Pseudomonadales; family Cellvibrionaceae; genus Pseudomaricurvus. The sequence continues at coordinate 46,825 of PANW01000042.1, forward strand.
GCCCTCAAATGTTCACTGTGCAGCTGCCCTAGATAGGGCCAATCCTCGACAAAAAAGTCATCACGGAAACACAGCTCGGTATACAAGTCGAGATCCTTTGCTGCCTTGAGTAGATCAGAGACCAACGAGTCGCTGAGCGAGTGTTCTGCCATAGGACCTAGATCGGACTTCGGATCTTCCAAGTGCGCACCGGTACAAAACAATCCGGCATCTGATAAACCCAGCTCTTCTATCAGAAAATCGGCAGCGAATTTCGGTCTTCCGGAGGCTACCGCAGTTTTGATGCCCGCTTTTTGAAAACGCTGCATGGCGCGTTTGAGTCGCTCAGTATAATTGCCATCAAGGCCCAACAAAGTCCCATCAATATCAAAAAAAGCCAATTTAAACGGACGTGCCAACAGTAATTCGGCGTCTCTATCGTGTATATGCATCATTAGACCAAAACCAGAGCAAAGCGTTTAAACGCTGGCTATTGCAATCAGCTACAAAACCTTCGGCAACTAAAACAACGAAGACAACTACAGCCGATTGAAACAGCTGCCACTAAAGACTCAGTGAGCCTTCGTGACTCCATTCGCATCGGACTTGAATATCACCTGAGCCAGGCGTGTGGGAGTTGTCTGCAGAGTCCCAAGTAAAGGTATGTGTACCAGACAGTTCGGTCTCTAAGTGAACAGTGGCAGAGACCCAGTACATTTTGCTGAGCAACTCTTCAAACTTTTGAATCCACTGCTCCCACTCGTACTCGACGGCTTTGTAGGAGGCCCCAAAGTGCATGACCTCGGTTTGGTAATTTGCCTGATCTATCTCGACCCTCGGTATAGCGAACATCTCCTGACACAGAAATGGCCAACCGTCGGCTTTTGGAAGATTCAACATTGCTTGACGATTAATCCGGCGGCGACTGGAATCCTCCTCAAAGAAGGAAGCATCTTTAATACAACCGTAAACTATCGATTCTTGATCCATAACTTCTCTCCAACCCCCTCAACGGCAATCTGCTAAAAAATCCACCAACCATCACTTTCTAGCCTCTTCTCACAAGACGCTAGTTGACGTTTATAGGTCGCAGCTCTTGACGACACCTTTTTCGCAACCTGCATCAACCAGGCTTTTTTCTTATAAGTCCCACGGTTATAACCACCGTGGCCTTCGTGATAAGCAAGATACAAGTGATACGGGCTGTTTAGCGCAATCTTACTTCGTTTGTTACTGGTGTGATTGTACCAACCAATAAAATCGACGGCGTCATGAAAGTCGTCTCGGTCGGCGCCCCAGGAACCTGCTTCCTTTTTGTACCAATCCCAGGTTTCATCTTTTGCCTGAGAAAAACCATAAGCACTGCTTTGTCTTGGCCCAGGGATCACCCAGAGAATTTTAGTTCTCGGAGGCTTGGCCTTGGGCTGGAAACGAGACTCTTGATGCATAAAAGCCATCAAAATTGGCAGCGGACTCCCCCAGCGTTTCTCTGCATCTTTCGCATCGTCGTACCAGCCATCCTTTTCATCAAAAATGTGGCAAATATTATCGACGTGCTTTGGAGGCGAGGTTACACAGCCAGACAAAATGGCAACAGCCATTAAAACTACAATCCCTTTCATTGTTGTTCCTTACCCTTGCTCAAGTTGATAAGCGCCATGTTCGGCAAGCAATTCTAACAGCTCATTCTCAGTCATGGTTTGAACGCCTAGCTCAGTGGCTTTAACATATTTAGAATTGTTTTCAGCACCGCCGCCAACCACCACACAATAGGTTTTTGCGGATACCGAACCCGCCACCTTAGCCCCTAATTCCTGTAACAATTTTTTTGCATCGTTGCGTTTAATCGTTGCAAAGGAACCAGTAACCACAAAAGTCTTGTCCGCTAGAGGTTCGTCCGCCTCATCAATTTCTATATCATCCCAGTGGATGCCAGCACTCTGCAAGGCTTCAACGGCTTCTAGATTGTGAGTTTGTGCAAAGAACTCGCAGATATAGCGAGCAACAACGGGGCCTACGTCGTCTACTTTTTGTAGCTGCTCATCACTGGCCTCCACAATGGACGCTAGATTGCCAAAATGACGACTTAAACTTCGAGCCGTAGCCTCCCCCACTTCACGTATTCCCAATGCGTACAAGAAGCGCGGTAAACTGGTTGTTCGTGATTGTTCAAGCGCGGCCACCAGGTTGTCGGCGGACTTGACTCCCATGCGCTCCAATTCGGAAAGCTGTTCACTGGTAAGGCTATACAGGTCAGCGACTGAATGTATCAAGCCTTCATCCACTAACTGCTCCACCAATTTATCGCCGAGCCCATCGACATCCATCGCCTTACGGGAGGCAAAATGTTTAATCGCCTCTTTACGTTGCGCTTCACAGATTAATCCGCCGGTACAACGAGCAACCGCTTCGCCATCCACAGTTTCTATCAGCGAGTCACAAATCGGGCAATTCTTTGGAAAGAGAATATCCTTGGCTGAGTCTGGCCGCTGCGCCTTGACCACAGATACAACTTGGGGGATAACGTCTCCCGCTCTGCGCACCACAACCGTGTCACCAACCATAACCCCTAAACGTTCAATCTCATCACGATTGTGCAAGGTGGCGTTCGAAACCGTTACTCCACCGACAAATACCGGCTCCAATCGCGCAACCGGAGTAATCGCACCGGTCCGGCCCACCTGAAACTCAACACTCTGAAGCAATGTCATCTCTTCTTGTGCAGGAAACTTATAGGCAATCGCCCAACGTGGCGCCCTTGAGACAAATCCCAGTCGATCCTGTAAGTTGCGATCATTCACCTTGAAGACAATGCCATCAATGTCGTAGCTAAGCTGATCACGCTTGGCCCCCACGCGTTGGTAATAGTCGATACAACCCTCAATATCTTTGACTGCGCGCATTTCGGGATTAATGAGAAACCCCCAGCCATGCAGAGCTTCCAACACTTCCGTGTGTCGTGCCGGCATATCACCGCCTTCCACAAAGCCAATACTGTAGGTACACATTTCCAACGGTCTCGTCGCAGTAATGCGTGAATCTAGCTGCCTTAAGCTTCCAGCCGCGGCGTTACGAGGGTTAACAAAGACCTTTTCTCCCGCTTCGCGTGCCTTATCATTCAGGGCATTAAAGCCTTGGCGAGGCATGTAAATTTCACCGCGCACCTCTAGCACTTCGGGATATCCATCACCCAGTAATCGCAAAGGAATTGACGGAATGGTTCTAACGTTTTGAGTGATATCCTCACCGGTCGCACCATCACCACGGGTCGCGCCGCGCTCAAGCTCACCATTGCGATACAGCAAACTAACGGCAATACCATCTAGCTTCGGCTCGCAGGCAAACTCAATGTCCAATTCGGACTTTAATCGATCCTTAAGACGTCGAGAGAAATCTCGGAGTTCATCATCACTGAACGCATTGTCCAATGACAACATTGGAACTTCATGAGCCACTTGGCTAAAGGCACTAAGGGGCCTATCCCCAACCCGCTGAGTTGGCGAATCACTACTCACCCAATCTGGTTGCTGTGCCTCTATCTGAGAAATTCGTTGAAAAATTCGATCGTATTCGACATCGGGGAGAGTTGGATCGTCGAGAACGTAATAGCGGTAGCTGTGGTAGTTAAGTGTTTTTTTTAACTCTTCGTAGTCCGATTGAGACACTGAATTATTGGACATTATGAGATTTTTTCCGATTGTTCGCACGAACTAGAGAATGTGCACATTTTGAATATTTATGACGGCAACCTACCGCGCTTGTCGCACTTGAACCCAAGCGGCAACGACAATCAGTATCATCGGCTAGGCTGGGCCAGCCGAAATCGCTAGCCACCAACCTCTCGATATCTGCGCCCCCCTTACCAATCTCCCCCATCTCTTGAATGAATTGGCAAAGTAAATGTAGAGGCTGCTAGCTCCCCAACACTGACAACAACTTATACCAACCGCTTGCGCTCAAACTCTCTGATTCGCGCGCGACAATGCTCTAAGGTTTGTGCCGTCATAATACTGCGGTTCTCATCTTTTAACTCGCCATTTAAACGCTCTGCCAGAGCTTTAGCGGTCGCTGCCATAGCATCGAATGCATCCATGCTACTTGAGCTCATGGGCAAGGTCATAAACAAGCTGACCCCAGGGGTTTCGAAATCCTCCATGGTGTTTAGGTCAAACGAGCCAGGCACAACTATGTTAACCATGCTGAATAAAAGCGGCCCGTCGCCATCGTCATCCAAATGGCGATGGAAAATTTTCATGTCTCCGTAGCGCATGCCACACTCGAGCACCACCGCTAAAAGCTCACCGCCCTTGAAGCGATCATCGCCCGTGGACATGACATTAATTACCAATACCTCTTCGGCTTCGGCTTCGGCTTCTTCCGTATCACCAGCCTGCGATCGAGCAGGGCTGACTGGCTCGCGAGTCTTAGTGCGCGCTGGAGATTCAAGCTCTTGATTCAGCATTGGCTGTTCTGCGACTGGCGCCGAATCATCTAGCACTAGCTCGTCACTCAGTGAAGGCTCTTTGCGTGCATCTTCATCAACAGGCTCCATCAACATTGGAACTTCTTCGTCCAGATTAAGAGTGACCTGTTCAGGGATCTTCAACGGCTTTTGTAACGTTGTTTTAGACTGCTCGAATGTCTCTTGTAGATTGCGGGTCAGCGCTTTAGCATCATCTTCATCTCGGTGCGCAACCACGCGCGCGCCACCATTGGGCAGTTCACTGCCATAACCCGGACCCGTTCCACGCTCTTCACCTGCAGGCATAGAGCGAGACATTTTAATCGACTGGCGCTTAGACTGTCGCATTCGGCGCCAGCCATCCAGCAGCACTCCAACGATCAGTAAAACGATAATGACTGTGAGCCATTCACGCATTGCGAATTCCATTCGTTATCGACCCTCCCTCGCGGTCAATGTTGTCTTACCTTGTTGCATCACAACTTTCATGTTTTCAATGTACCTAATTTGTCTGTTGCAGCATATTCTAGCTGGCCGCTAGCTCCGCCGCCTCTTCTACATCTACCGTCACCAATCGAGATACGCCTGGCTCATGCATGGTAACCCCAAGCAGCTGGTGAGCCATTTCCATAGCAATCTTATTGTGGGTAATGTAGATAAACTGAACGTGCTCACTCATCTGCTCCACCATTCTTGCATAGCGGCCGACGTTGGCATCATCGAGTGGTGCATCAACCTCATCAAGCATACAGAAAGGCGCCGGATTCAATCGGAAAATGGAGAAAACTAACGCGATAGCCGTCAGTGCTTTTTCACCACCAGATAACAGATGGATTGTACTGTTACGCTTTCCTGGCGGGCGAGCCATGATCGCGATGCCGGTATCCAGTAGATCCTCACCGGTCAATTCCAAATAGGCGTGTCCACCACCAAATACCTTTGGAAACAACTCCTGCAATCCGCTATTAACTTGATCGAAAGTTTCCTTAAAGCGCGTACGCGTTTCTCGATCAATCTTCTTGATGGCGTTTTCGAGTGTTTCAAGCGCATCCACAAGATCGTCATTTTGAGCGTCAAGGTAGTTTTTACGTTCCGATTCGATTTTGTATTCTTCAATAGCAGCCAGATTAATCGGGCCTAAGCGACTAATACGCGCACCGATTTTTTCGAGCTCTTCTTCCATTGGTTTTTCAGCGGTCTCTTCCGACAACTGCTGTAACAAAGTTGGAAGATGTAGGTTATCTTCTTCGAGCTGTTGCTTAATGGTGTTTCGCTGCACTTCCAAGGTCTGAGCTTCTAATCGCGCTTGCTCGAGCCTTGCGCGAATTGCTTGAACGCCTTGTTCTGCCTTATTTCGATCTTGCTCGGCATTACGCAAATCTTGTTCGATTTGTTCAACCGCCTTACGAGCCTCAGCCAGCTCTTGCTCTACGCCTAGACGTTTTTCTAGCAGTGCTTCCAATTCAAGCTTATGGTCTTCGGTAGGATCACGAGTCTCTTCAAGCTGATCGCGCAGCTGGTCACGGCGTTCCTGTAAGCGCTGAGTTTGTTCACGCAAGCGAACCAAGCCGGATTTCACTGCATCGGCTTGCGTTTTTAGCGATTGATGACGCATGGCGAGTTGATGGCCGCGATCTTTATCGTGACGAGCACGCTGGCGAGCATCGTCAAGTTTTGCTCGGATATCATCACGACGGCCGAGCAGCAGTTCGCGCGCATCTGTATCGCGCTCCATCGCCTCGATCGCTTCTTCCAATATCATTCTTGCTTCGGACAAGCCTTCAGCTTCTTGCTCGATCTGCTCTTGCGCTTCGCGAATTTCGTTTTCAACACGTTCACGACGCACCGCAATCTGTTCCACCCGAACCTGTTTGGCGCTCAACTGGGAGCGAACTTCACTGTATTTTCGGCTGTGGGTATCGGACTCGCGTCGCACAACTTCACGCTCTTGTTCGAGCGTCTTGATGCGTTCACGTCCTTCGTCTAATTTATGACTAAATTCTTCCACACGAACTTCAGTTTCTTCAAGCTGTGCAGTCAACTCTTCCAGCTCTTGCTTGCGAGCAATAACACCGGAGTTTTCGTCGACATCGCGAGCAACGCGTAACCAATTGGCTCCGATCCAAATGCCATCTTTAGTGATAATGGATTCATGTGACTGTAGCTTAGAGCGCAACTCCAGCGCGCGAGGTAAGTTTTCTACCGCGTAGATTGAACCCAATAGCGCACTCATGTTGACGCTTGAGCTAATTTGATCGTGCAAACGTGCAGCCAAGTCGCCTGGGTTTTCGTCGACCGTACCTTTGCTATCAAGCAGTACCATCTCACCTTGGGTAAGATTTCCCACCACCTTAGCAACTGCGTCGAAACCGTCCACACACACCGCTTGCAGAGTACTGCCAAGCACTGTCTCAACGGCCTTGTCCCAACCATCTTTTACTTCAACACCCTCAGCCAAACGAGGATTAGAGGCTAAACTCTGCTCGCTCAACCACTCGCTGACGGCTTCGCTTTTTTCGCCCATTGCCGCCTGTTGCAGCGCTTCGAGCGATGCATGTCGACCGCGCATAGCCTGCAATTGACCACGCACATCGTCGAGTTCGTCACCAACCTGTGAATTGGCGTCTCTCTGATTATTGATGTCGTCCGTTAAAGTTTCAACTTTGGCTCGCTTCTCGTCAGCCGCTAAATCCAGCTCCGCCAACTGCTCAGTGAGCTCGCCGATTTCATCTTCAGAATCATCAGGGGTTAAGTTCTTTCTCTCATCGTCAAGGCGTCTAATACGTTCAAGCAAACGAGTTTGGACTTGCTCCAAGTGCTGAATTCGAGATTGCTGTACTTCGGCACGCTGACGCGGCTCGGAGGCAGTCTGGTTAAAACCGTCCCACTCTTGCTGCCAAGCCTGCATGGCATCTTCGGCTTCCTCCAGTTCATCACCGGAGCCCTCTTCTGCCGCTTTCACCATTTCCAGCTCGGGTTCGAGCTCCATCAACTCCTCTTCCCAGGCTTCAGCTTTTTCTTTGTCAGCAACCAAGTGTTGCTCGGCTTCTTTGCAATCACGTTCAGTTTGCTCGAGATCACTTTGCAGTTGGCGACCGCGCTCTTGGGAGTGTTGGATGGTTTGCTCGATGCGAGCAATATCAGCACCAATGGAATAGTAGCGCCCCTGCACCTCGTTAAACTTGTCGCCCAATTCGGTATATTGCGTACGGTACTTATCAATAGCCGTATCGTTGCTCACCTGATCGGTCACAAAGGATTCAACATTGAGCTCGAGTGCGGAAATGGCTTCTTGTTTTACACTGGCTTCGGCATCCAGCACCTTGAATCGAAATGCTTGCAGCTGCGCTTTCAGCAATCGCTCTTCTTTCTTGAATTCGGTGTATTTCTCGGCAGCTTGCGATTGGCGATGCAAGCGTGACAATTGTCGCTCCAGCTCATCGCGGATGTCTGTTAAACGCTCAAGGTTTTCGTGGGTGCGACGCATTCTGTTTTCAGTGTCACGGCGGCGCTCTTTGTACTTGGAAATACCTGCTGCTTCTTCGATGTAAACTCGCAGCTCTTCAGGTTTGGCCTCGATCAGCTTAGAAATCATGCCCTGTTCGATAATGGCATAGCTGCGAGGCCCCAAACCGGTACCTAAGAAAATATCGGTAATATCGCGGCGTCGACATTTGGTGCCATTGAGGTAATAGCTGTTTTGAGCTTCGCGGGTCACCTTTCGTTTGATCGAAATTTCTGAAAACCCAGCATACTCACCTTTGAGGGTACCGTCGCTGTTATCAAACACCAATTCGATCGATGCCTGACCCACAGGCTTACGTCCGCCCGAGCCGTTAAAGATAACATCGGTCATCGACTCGCCACGCAGGTTCTTGGCGGATGACTCTCCCATTACCCAGCGCACAGCATCAATGGTGTTTGATTTACCGCAACCGTTAGGCCCTACGACCGCACACAGATTGCTTGGGAAGTTAACCGTGGTTGGATCAACAAACGATTTAAAGCCTGCCAGCTTAATACACTTTAGCCGCATAGAAATGCTTCACTCAGATGTAACATATTGATTTTGTTATAGTTAAGGCAAGTCGTGATTTCGAACACCCGAGTCTTAATCAAGCTTTGATTATCGCCATAGTAGGCGCCATTGACTCACATGAGAGAAATCCGTCGGACTCCATTACCGATCTCGGACCGCCCTATTATCCCCGATTCTATGGTTTTGATGCCCCTCGCGATTGGCGACAGGGGCGTCATGCCGGCACATTTTGTGCAGCCAGCAAACCAAAGGGAGATTCTACACATTTGACCTAGTGATTACATCACCAGAAATGGAAATTCGGGAGATTTTACCCGGCTGAACCACGCGCCATAACAGGCAATCCAGCCAACTTTCAACAACCAGCGATTAGGGCAGCTGATCGGCGATAATCACCGCTATAGAACTCTCAACCTCAGCCAAGCGAATTGGCCCCACCGCCCCCTGCCAATCGCCCGGCTGAGCGATCGGATTACCATCAGGCGACACCCGCGCCACTAGCTCGAGCTGTGGAAAGCTACTGAGCGTCATACCCGGCGCCATCGCCATGGATTCGTTGAGCTCGATCTCGGCAGGCAACTGGGCCACCGACAGGCGCTGTATCGCCAAGGGAACCTTAGGCCCCTGCCATGCGCGAGCATAGACAAAGACGGTATCTCCCTCTGCAGCAGCAACCCCCTCAGACAAGGCCACACGAACCACAATGCTGGCCTCATCGCCCCCCTGCTCTGCCGCATCCACCTTCGGAACCTCGCTTTGAGACTCGGGCACAACGGGAGCCCCACCCTGCTGCGCCAGCAACTCTTGCGCGCGAGCCATTCCAGAGCGCAAAGACATACTGGCATTTGATGCCGGCCCCAATAACTGAACTGCGCGCCCCCAATAATCAATAGCGTCGCTATAACGACCTTGCTCAAAGGCGGCGATACCCGCCAAACCAAGCGATGAAGTTTCATTGGGATCAATCGATAAGGCTTTATCAATGAGCTGCTGCACCTCCGGCGTCACACTATTGCCAGCGGCCAAAAATACCGCCTGAGCCAGCTCACCGACGATATTTGCAGGCACCCGTGAAGACTCACCAGACTGCTGCTTTGCCTCTTCCAGTGCGATGAGCTCCATATAGGACGCCGCCGCCTTCATGTACTGCGACATTTGCATGTAGGAGCGCGCCAACAGGTAGCGATTACCCGCATTGTCCGGCTTAACGTCTAAACGCTCTTCCAGCTTGATCACCAACTCCTCCAGCGCAAGCGGCGTGGACTCTCCATCGCCCGCTTCGCCCATTGAGGCCTGGTGAAAATAAGCCATACGACTTTCTACAATTTCGACATCGTCGATAGAGCCACGCTCAACATACATAAGTACGGATGCCACCGGCAATATCAAGCCCGCCAACCACAACCATCGATAGCCAGAGGTGCCTGCATTGACTTGGTGCTCAGCTTCACCGGCATCCTCCAGCAGCGACTGCTCAAGCTCATCGCGCAGCTGCACGAACTGCTGCTGATCAATCTCTTCGCTTTGGAGCTGCTTTTCAAGGGCAATCAAATGCTCATTAAAGAGATCTAGCACCAACTCTTGGCGATCTACTCCAGCTTCCTGACGCCCACTCCACAACGGCCAAACGACAAATCCAACTGCAAACAGCGCCATTGCAACTGCCAAAACCCAAAACAACCCCATAAAAAATTCCTAATAAGCCGCGCTAGATAACGCTCGCGCCTGATAGCGCTTATAAATCAACTGACAACCACTTCGCTTTGACCTTACGGACACGCTAGTCCCTGCCACCAGAGATATTCTTTCTCTGCTTCGCCTGCTCAAGCAATTCTTCGAGACGCCTCTGCGACTTCGACTCTTCACCCTTCATGCCGCTGGCTTGAGCACTGGCACCGACAGAGCGACGCTGCCGCAGAGTGACAACAACCATCGCCACCCCGAAGAACAACAGACCTGCAGGCAGCCCCCACAAGAGCCAGGTATCGCTCTTTACCTGAGGTCGATACAGCACGTAATCACCATATCGCGCGACCATAAAGTCGACGATTTCTTTGTCGGCCTTCCCCTCTTGCAGCATGCGATACAACTCCCGCCGTAAATCTGCAGCAATAGGAGAATCAGAACCAGCCAGATTCTGATTCTGACACTTCGGGCAACGCATCTCTTCAATAAAGGACAAATAACGCTGTCGCGTCACATCATTGTCAAATTCGTAGGCATCGATCACCGCGCCCGAAGGCATTGCGAAGAGCAACACCCACACAGCTAACATCTGCTTTATCATTGAATATGTGTCCAAAGCGGTTTTGAGAGGACAGGAGTATAGCAACGAGAGAATTCCGACACTAGATAAGTCCAGTAAAGAAAAAATGCTAAAATCATGAATTCACTGGAAAAATTCGTTGACGAAGAAAAAAATATCCGTAGTATACGCATCCACAGACAGCGCGGGTGGTTAGCTCAGCTGGGAGAGCATCGCCCTTACAAGGCGAGGGTCGGGGGTTCGATCCCCTCACCACCCACCAATTTACTGATGCGTGATGCAGTAAGTTGTAGCTGTCGAAAATTGCGGACCGGTAGTTCAGTTGGTTAGAATGCCGGCCTGTCACGCCGGAGGTCGCGGGTTCGAGTCCCGTCCGGTCCGCCACTATTGCAAAAAACCGCTATCCTCGGGTAGCGGTTTTTTATTGCCTGCAGAAAAACACCTCGCACCAACACTCTTGCAACTCCAAGCGAAACTGCCTTTCAGGCCTGCCCCTCTTGCCCACTCAGATCCAGCCCAAACATAACCTTTAGCCGCCTGTTACAAAAAAGACACCACGCAGGATCCGCCCCACACTTTCGACAGCCACCGCTAAAGTAACAAAGAAGACGAACTCTATGGCGAACGCCAAAAAGAGCAACACAGGAAAAAGCCCTAGCGACACTCACGCTAGAGCTATTTAGATTCGATATGATCGGCGTAACGGAGAGCGTATTTACTTCTCGTCAGCTTTGGAAATTTCATCTTTGATGTGACGGTAGCCGTAATAACCTACATACCCAAACACAACACAGGTTAGCGCCACAATAACCAATCCAGATACTACATAACTGTCGACGTACATAAGTCACCTTCCCTCGCTATCAGCGGTTTTGCTTTTTAGATGGGATAAGTCTAGGCGCAAACCCGTCAAAGGTTATTGATCTCAATCAAGCAATTGCGCAACAAAACAACGGCTCAACAGCCTCACAACCTCCTCCAGATTGATCCTAATCAATAACTATTTCGATTTAGAAAGCTATCCTGCCTTGCTCAAAAAAGACCATCCTTTCAGGACAGCATCGACGCTGCAAGACACCAAGGAACCCCATGGGATCTATTCAAAGCATTACCACTCAAGACGGCGCCAAAATCCTCTACAACAGAAATGGACATCAGTGCATTGCGTTTACACACCTGGTAGAAGGACGAGGAATTCAAGCCAATCAGTTCTTACTTATCGACGAAAACCATGCGGCCCTGATCGATCCCGGCGGAGATTTAACCTACACCCCTCTTAGTATCGAATTGAGCAAACGAGTCAATATTTCTGAGCTGGACTATATTTTCGCCTCCCACCAAGATCCGGATATTATCGCCTCACTTCCGCGCTGGATGATGCACAGCAAATGCCATGTGGTGACCTCTCGATTATGGTCGCGCTTTTTGCCACATCTGGCATCCACCTTTGTCACGAATAAGTTCGGGGACGACCTAGACGACAGAATCATTAGCGTGCCTGACGAGGGCATGAGTGTTTCATTCGGACGCTCAACGATTGAAGCTGTTCCAGCCCACTTTTTACATTCAGTGGGAAACTTTCAATTCTATGACCCAGTCAGCAAAATTCTCTTTACTGGTGACATGGGGGCGTCGCTGATAGACGACAATGCCGATCTTCCCGTAGAAGATTTCGATCAACATATCCCCCATATGAAGTCATTTCACCAGCGTTACATGGCATCCAACAAAGCTTGCCGAATCTGGGTGAACCGTGCCCGAAAACTGGATATTGAGATGATTGCGCCTCAACACGGAAGCCCGTTTGTCGGCAAAGAAATGGTCGCGCGATTTTTTGATTGGATCAGCCAGCTGAGATGTGGTGTCGACCTGATGGATGAAAACGGATTCTATCGTGCCTAATGCCGGGCTGCGGGCTGCGGGCTGCGGGCTGCGGGCTGCGGGCTGCGGGCTGCGTATGGTAAGCCGCCGTATCTACAGAAAACCTCAAATACCTAGCCTTAACAGGGACGAATTGAAGGCATCGAGTCTACTAGGTCATTTATTTTTGGCTAGAGCCCACAAACAAAAACACCGCCATAGTGACGGTGTTTTTGTTATGAAGCTGGACCCAGGAGATTAAAGAACCTCGAACAGACCCGCTGCACCCATGCCGCCACCAACACACATGGTAACCACAACGTACTTAACGCCGCGACGCTTACCCTCAAGCAGCGCGTGCATCACCATACGAGCACCACTCATGCCATATGGGTGACCGATGGAGATAGCACCACCGTTTACGTTCAGACGATCTTGAGGGATGCCCAACTTGTCACGACAGTAGAGAACCTGAACCGCAAACGCTTCGTTCAATTCCCACAGACCGATATCGTCCATCTTCAAGCCAGTGCGTTGCAACAGCTTAGGAATAGCGAAAACCGGACCAATACCCATTTCATCTGGCTCACAACCGGCTACCGCCATACCGCGATAAACACCCAGTGGCGCAAGACCACGTTGCTCAGCCAACTGGCCATCCATCAGTACAACTGCGGCTGCACCATCAGACAACTGTGACGCGTTACCAGCAGTAATAGAGCCGCCTTCACGAACAGAGTTCAAGCCAGACAGACTTTCTAGCGTTGTGGAAGGACGGTTACCCTCATCTTTAGTCAAGGTCACCTGCTCTTCGCTAGCTTCGCCGGTTTCTTTATTCATCACCAGTTTGGTAGCCGTTACAGGAACAACCTCATCAGCAAACTTACCCGCTTCTTGTGCGGCAGCCGTACGTTGCTGAGACTGCAAAGCATACTCATCTTGAGCTTCACGAGAAACGTTATAGCGATTAGCAACGATTTCTGCAGTATCCAACATTGGCATATGAATGTTAGGCGCATGAGCGATCGCTTTTGGATCCACCATACGATTCACATTCATGTGCTCGTTTTGAACCAAGCTGATGGACTCGCAACCACCCGCCAAGGCCACTGGAGCACCGTCCATAACGATTTGCTTAGCAGCAGTGGCGATAGACATCAAACCGGAAGAACACTGACGATCCAAGCTCATACCAGATACAGAAACCGGCAGACCTGCAGCCATGACCACTTGACGGCCGATGTTGTAGCCTTGAGAACCTTGTTGCAGAGCGGCACCCCATACACAATCATCGATCTCGGAAGGATCGATACCAGCACGCTCGACGGCTGCATTGATCGCAAAGGAAGAAAGGCTTGGCGCCTCGGTGTTGTTAAAAGCACCGCGATAGGCTTTACCAATCGGCGTACGTGCTACGGAAACAATGACTGCTTCTTTCATGATTTTATCCTTGTTTTTAAAGTTGCCGATAGGTCTATAAATCTACGGACCTATCGAATCAAACCAACTATCTGCTCCCAGCATTACTGCTGAGACTGAACGTAGGCCATGGCCTTGGTGAGAAACTTCTCGGATTGCTTAGCGCCAGACTCCAACTCACTTTGATCAGCGGTGTCACACACAGCATCCCACTTGGCGAGCACAGCCTCTGGGCTCTGCTCTTGCTCTGGAATGAATACGCCTTCGGTCTCAAACAAGCGCGTAGAAGCATAACCACCAGCGCCGGCACACAGAATCAAACGGTTTGGAGCATCATCGTGACACAGAGTCAGCGCACCCGCTGTTACCGCTTCGGGCTTCAGCATGTTGAGAATTTCTGGAGGCATCAAATCTTCCGTCATGCGGGTGCCAGCAGTCGGCGCCAGAGCATTAATGCGGATATCGTTTTTCGCCCCTTCAAGAACCAGAGTGTTCATGAAACCTAGTACAGCCATCTTCGCAGCGCCATAGTTGGTCTGCCCGAAATTGCCATACATACCAGAAGAGGAAGTGGTCATTACAATACGACCATAGTTCTGCTCACGCATAATGTCCCAAACCGCCTTGGTACAATTCACGCTACCCATAACATGAACATCCATAACCAACTGGAAGTCTGCGAGGTCCATTTTTGCGAAACTCTTGTCGCGCAAAATACCGGCATTGTTAATTAGGATGTCGACACGACCCCATTTGTCCATAGTCTGCTTGACCATATCTTGGACTTCGTCGAACTTCGCAACGTTGGCGCCATGAGCGATGGCTTCGCCACCCATTTCCTCGATAAGAGCAACCACTTCTTGAGCAGCATCGGATGATGCACCGCTACCATCGCGCGCACCGCCCAAATCATTCACAACCACTTTAGCTCCACGACGAGCCAACTCCAATGCGTGGGATCGGCCCAAGCCATTACCCGCACCTGTTACAATCGCGACGCGACCTTCAAAACTAACTGTCATAGTCACTCTCCTTCTTTATAGATCTCGGCGCCAGTTAGGCAACCATTTGCATGCCAATCCAAACTGCTTTCAAAGCGGGCTTATCTTCGCCTTCAATTTCAACAGTTACTTCAGTCTTAGACATAAACTGCCCAGGATTCTTTTCAATAATTTCTAAGGTTTTTGCGTGAGCACGAATACGGCTATTCACTTTAACCGGAGAAATAAAGCGCACGGAATCAAATCCGTAGTTGACGCCCATATAAGTGCCTTCGATCACCAAGCCAAACTGTTCGGAGAAGTGAGACAACATGGACAGAGACAAAAAACCGTGGGCAATCGTGGTACCGAAAGGCGTCTCTTTAGCCTTGGCTGGATCGATATGAATGAACTGATGATCCAAGGTGCAATCGGCGAACTGATTGATTTGCTCTTGCTTAACGTCGAACCAATCGGTTGGCGCACTTTCGTAGCCAGCGTATTGTGAAACTTCATCTCTTTTAATTGTTTTCATTTTTCTCTCCCTTTTGATCAAAAAGAAAAGGCCGAGCTTGGCCGCTCAGCCTTCAACCTACTGCCTAGAACCATTCTTCCTGCATTTCAAATGTTGTATCGTCAAGATCACACAGAATCTTCGACCAAACATTGATTTCGGGAAGCTCAAAGCGGAAAAAGTACTTCAACGCCTGCAGCTTACCATTATAGAAGTTAACATCACTTTCGTGCGGGTTTTGCTGCAACGCTTTAGCCGCAACGATGCCTTGTTTCAACCAAACCCAAGCCACAACAACATTGCCAAACAACTCCAAATACTTGACCGAATTCGCTAAGGCTAAATCGATGTTCTTCTCCATCATGGCGCCCAGCAAAGTATTGGTTGTGGTTTTCAAGGCGGCAATTGCCTCGGTCAATTGCGCGCCATAGGCCGCCACGGCCTCGATATCAACAGACTCTGCAATTGTTGCTTCCATTGCCGCTAGACAGGCGTTATAGCCAGCCATGCTTTTCATTGGAACCTTACGAGCCAACAAGTCTAGAGACTGAACGCCATAGGTACCTTCATGGATGGGGTTCAAGCGGTTATCGCGATAGAACATTTCCACAGGATGTTCATTAATATAACCATGGCCACCCATTACCTGGATCGCCAAGCTGTTGGCACGCGGCCCGTACTCTGACGGCCAAGATTTAATGATCGGCGTCAAGAAATCCAATAACAGGTGCGCTTGCTCACGCTCCTCTTGAGTCGGCGCGGTAGCCTCATCATCGGACAGCTGAGAACCTAGCAGGCATAAAGCGTAGGCACCTTCAGAATACGCCTTCTGAGCCAGCAACATACGACGAACGTCGGGATGTTTAATAATATTTACTGCCGGAGACTCAGGATCTTTGCAAGAAGCCAAGCGCCCCTGCGGACGCTCTTTGGCATAGTCCAGCGAATATTGGTAACCCGTTAACGCGGTTAATGCCGCGCTAGTGCCAACCATGATGCGAGCTTCGTTCATCATATGGAACATGTAACGCAAACCCTGGTTCTCTTCACCCACGAGATAACCCACGGCTCCGCCCTTTTCACCGAAACTCATCGCGCAAGAAGTCTGACCGCGACCACCCATTTTATGGAATAGGCCCGCCAACCAAACATCATTTCGATCGCCCAATGAACCATCTTCACTGACCAAAAACTTAGGCACAATAAACAGCGAAATGCCTTTTACACCTTTCGGTGCACCCTTGACTCGGGCCAATACCAGATGAACGATATTTTCGTTCAGCTCATGATCACCACCAGAAATGAAAATTTTGTTACCGGTAACCAAATAGCTGCCATCTTCGGCCTTCACGGCACTGGTCGTTAAGTCGGCCAAACCGGAACCTGCACTAGGTTCAGTCATCGCCATGGTTCCAGCAAAGCGACCTTCACGCATGGGCTTCACCCAGGTATCAATCTGCTCTTCAGTACCGTGAGCCTGAATAAGATTACAGTTGGCGTTGGTCAAGCCGGTATAGCCCATTGTAGTACTGCCCGCGGCTGACAAATAAGAACTAGTCGCGCTAGCTACAATTGCCGGCAACTGCATTCCACCCAGCTCATAGTCCGCGGTTGGGTTAGCCAAGCCTGACTCGATCACTGCGTCGACGGCCACCTTAATTTCGGGAATCATATCGACATTTTTGCCATCAAACGTTGGCTGATGGGTATCCACCTTTTGACGTATGGGCAGGAAGTACTTTTGAGCGACTGTTTCTCCGGTTTCCATAGCAGCACGGAAAGTATCTCGGCTGTGATCACTATAACGTTCACGCTGAGTTAAACTCTCAGCATCAAACAATTCATAGAGCATGAATTCCAAATCACGGGTATCAAGAATGGGAGCAACCACGGTTCTTACCTCTTCTAATCTCATCAAGTTGACGCTATTGTGCCGCCGGGCCTGAGTGGCCACCACGACATGGAATGTCAGGTAAAACCCCTATACAATACCGCCCACGCACGGGTATGAGCATTGAAGTATGGCAGAAGGTTCACAAGAACTGACGTTCGGACGTTTTTTGAAGTTTTGGCGAGGCGTCCACAGCATCAGCCAAGAAGAGTTGGCCCATCGACTGGACAGCTCCCCCCGCCACATTAGCCGCCTAGAAAATGGCTCAAGCAGGCCCAGCGAAACCATGATTGAGGATATTGCATCGGCACTCTCGCTGAAGCAACGCGATCGCAATCACCTGCGGATCTCAGCCGGCTACTCGCCAAAACAAGAGAAAGTAGATTTTCACGCCAGCGAGTTAAAGTGGCTTAGAAAAGCCATGAACCTGTCACTAAAGGCGATGGACCCTTACCCCTCGGCACTATTAGACAGTAGCAGCAATATTCTGATGGTCAATCGAGCTTGGGTAGGTTTCTATCAAGCGACCATCCCTGCCGCAGAACTGCAATCAGTTTCCAATCATTACGACTTCCTGTTCAGCCGCAAAGGCGCAGGAACCCTCTTGACTGGGTGGCAGGACACCCTCTCAATGATTGTCATGTCGATGCAGCAAACAACGCTGCTGAGCAACGATCCAGAGGATCAACGTTTACTTGATGCCTTTATGGCCAATCCCAACGTGCCCGAGGACTGGGCGCAGCGCGCCGCCAAACTGGAGCCGATGGCGAGCTTTCGAGTACAAGCTGAATTTCAGGGACGCTTAGAAAAGTTTTACAGCGTGAACCAGACCATTGGCGCGCTGGGGCCTGCGGCCTATATCTCGGAACCCAAGTTGACCCTCAGCACCCTCTACCCGGAAGACGAAACACTAGACATGAGCTTCATAGTCTCGGAAGAACTGACACACCCACTTCTGAACTATTAGCCGATTGATGATTCTTTACCCAGCCTAGATTGCCCAGTATCGTCGATTTTGCTCTACTGTAATTTTGATGGCTCCAGCTCCCCTGAGTTCGGCTCGCCGAACCCAGCAAATATCGGCCGTATCCCATTGGCAAACTGCGTCAGCGAGCTGCCCACTGAAGAGCTGACGAACTAAGGACAAACACACATGGACCCTCTAACCCAAGGCGTTATAGGCGGGATAGTCGCGCAAACAAGCGCCTCCAAAGAGCAGATCGGGAAAGCTTCTCTGCTGGGAGCGCTGGCCGGCATGGCGCCAGACCTCGACGTATTGATCCGCTCTGCCAATGATCCCTTATTGGCATTGGAGTTTCATCGCCACTTTACCCACTCTCTATTCTTCATCCCCTTTGGCGGACTGATTTGCGCCACCGTCTTCTATCTATTGGTGGCTAAGCGCTGGCAACTGACTTTCAAACAGATTCTCATCTGGTGCACTCTTGGCTACGCCACTCACGGCCTGCTGGATGCATTCACTAGCTACGGCACACAGCTACTGTGGCCTTTTTCAAATCTTAGAGTGGCCTGGGATGGTATCTCCGTCATCGATCCTCTTTTCACCCTACCAATACTCGTCGGATTAATCGCTGCTGCTCGCACTCAATCCCACAGGTTTGCCACCGTGGCCATGGTGTGGGGAGCACTGTATTTGTCGCTTGGGCTAATTCAACACGAGAGAGCGCTCAATCTCGGCAAAGAGATTGCCTCATCCCGCGGCCACCTGCCTGAGCGGCTAGAAGCCAAGCCCAGCTTCGCCAATATATTGGTTTGGAAGGTCGTTTATGAGGCAGACAACCACTTTTATGTAGACGCGGTACGCCCAGGGCTGAGCGAGAGCAAACACTGGTCAGGCGACAATATTCCGATTCTGGATATTGAGAGAGATTTTCCATGGCTTGACCCGACCTCTCAGCAGGCTCGTGATATCGAGCGCTTTCGTTGGTTCTCGGCTGGCTACATAGCCGCGGACAAAACAGCACCCAACTCCATTATTGATATTCGTTATTCCATGCTGCCTCATGAAATCAAACCACTCTGGGGCATACGAATAAGTCCCACCGAGGACATCAACCATCCAGCCACCTACTATACTGAGAGGAACGACAGCCAAACGGCGCTCGAGGAGCTCATTGATATGCTAGAGGCAATCTAACGGCTAGACATTGGCGCGGGATCCTTAGGCCGCCAATCTAGTCGTATTTGACCAAAGAGTTGACCAGAGAATACACGAAGCATCACCAGCCTAGGGTTAACTGAAATAGCCGAGTTCCCTTGCCAAAGTTCACTCAAAACAGACAGGGATAACAGGAGCCCTTAATGGCGTTCGAGCCCCAAGAACCAATCACCTATTCGGGCTGCTTGTCGTGTTTCTACTCGCTAATATTGCTTATGGTCAGCGCAGGGTTTGTCTGCACGCCCGTGAATGCCAACGAATCTAATCCCACTCCCTTTACCGTCTACACCTACCACGACAAGCCTCCCTACTTCAGCCACTATCGTTATCTCCGAAAAAGCGTCAAACAGGCAACAGAGATTGAACAGATCGATACAGCAGAGGGACTCTACCCTGCGTTCATCGAACTCTTGAATCAATCACAGCAACACTGGTCGTTATCGCTAAAGCATCTACCGAGAAAACGACTTCAGCTTCGGCTTGATCAAAACAGGCTGGACGGCGCAGTAATCGGCGTCAACCCTCTCTGGTTCTCCGACAAAAGTCAGATCAAATACCTGTGGAGTGCGGGCTTCATTAATGATCGCGATGTCATCGCAGTGAAAGGCAGTAGCGACATCAAATACACGACGCTCGAAGATCTGCATGGATTGAAATTTGCGGTCCCCAGAGGTTGGTACTTCGCGGGGATCTCAGAGAAGATTGATCAAGACCTGATCCAGAGCTTTGAAACCAGCTCTGACATTCAAAACCTCAAGCTCATTGCGCAAGGAAGAGTGGATGCCACCGTGATAAGCCTGCCTACACTGCTGTACTTCCAATCACGGATGCTCTCTCCGGGCGCACTTAGCGCCTGCGTAAACCCCACAGCCGATTCCAGCGTCAATGGCTATTCCCTCGAAGTAACCAAAGGGCCTTTAATGAGCTGTCGGTGACAATAGCAGAGGTCAGTAAATCCGACGTCTGGCAGGAACTACTGCAAGAAAAAGGGCTTCCGCCTGTCTGCCCAAGCTCATTGACCAATAACTGCCTACCCGAAAACCATCAGCCCTCTGTCCCAGTTGCACACGAAACAAAACCCTAGCAACTAGCCCCTCTGCACTTGAGCACACCACCAAAGGTTCCATCAATGTGACTTAAGAGGTAAAATCGCCGCAAAATATCTGAAGTAGCAGGATTAAGTCCATGGGTAGAGCGTACCAAAACCGAAAAGAATCGATGGCTAAGACCTCCGATCAAAAATCAAAGGTCTACAGCAAGTATGGTCGTGAGATCTACGTATGCGCCAAGAAAGGCGGTTTCGATCCAGATGGCAACCTTGCCCTGCGCGGCCTGATTGATCGAGCCAAGAAAGATCAAGTGCCCGCACACGTTATTGATAAAGCGATAGACAAAGCTAGAGGCGGCGGTGGCGAAGATTTTGATACCGCCCGCTATGAGGGATTCGGCCCAGGTAGCTGCATGGTTATTATTGAGTGCCTAACGGACAATCCCAATCGCACTTTTGGTGATGTTCGCCAGTGTTTCACCAAGACCAAAACCAAGATTGGTACTCAAGGCTCCGTCAGCCACATGTTTGATCACGCTGCCGTATTTGCGTTCAAAGGTGAAGACGAAGATTCAGCACTCGAGGCGCTGATGGAAGCAGACGTCGATGTTACTGACATCGAAAATGAGGACGGCATAATTACCGTGTTCGCCCCCAACACTGAGTTTGCCAAGGCCAGACAAGCCTTAACCGACGCCATCGAAGGGATAGATTTTGAAATGGCGGAAATTCAGTTTGTCCCGCAAACCATGACGCCAGTTGCAGGTGACGATATTGAGATGCTCGATAAGTTTCTCGATATGCTGGAAGACGTAGATGATGTGCAGCGGGTCTATCACAACGCTGAAGTCTAACAACACATCTGAGTTTGCCGCCTCACACCTAAGTGGGTTCCTATTGAGGCGGTGAAAACACCCAAAAATACTGACCTGTCTCCCCGCCTTCTACGACTGCCCTTTCAGTGACAAAATCTATTTCTGCCTGCAGCTCGGCACGAGACCAACCTAAACACGCTTCCATTTTCAAGCTGTGGTGATCAAATTCCATGGCGTAGTTTTCAGGTGCCCTTACCATCAACGCCGATGGCAGTACCACGCAATGATAAACACGCAGTGCGCAGGGTAAGCTTCGCGCCCTTTCAAACGTCTGACGAAAGTTCTCAGGTGAATCTCCGGGCAAGCCTAATATGATCTCAATCGCTACCGACGCCACATCGCGCAAGTCTTGTAGCGTCTTTTCAAATCTAGCCTCATCGTACGCTCGTTCAACGTGAGACAGCACCTCGTTATCAAAAGACTGCAAACCAATGCCCACTAGCGGCATACCCACCATCGACAGAAACTCTAAGTGTTCATCTTTAACTTTCGCGGGGTAAACTTCAGAGATTAGATACTTATCTTCGAAGAAACGTGATTTTTTTGCGGCTTCCAGTAGATTTTTGAAACCATGAGGATTGAGATTAAGGCCGGCATCCACCAGTAAGCTGCCACGAATCCCATTGTCATCCATGGCTGCAAACTCCTCGCACAAGTCGTCAACGGATCTCACCCGCTTAGGGGATTCTAATGTACCCCACTCGCAAAAAGAGCAGGTAAACGGGCAGCCACGATAGGTTTGAAGAACGCCGATTCCGCCTTTAGGCACCAGGCCCATCTTATACGGCGAGGCAAGATCACTCAGATCTGCAAGCGGTCGCTCCGGAGTTTCTATCCACCCGCTAATGGCTGGTATCGCCAAACCATCTATTTTCTGCAGTGCCGAGGCTGAGCGATCAACAGCCTCAACAATTTCTCGAAACGCGGTTTCACCCTCGTTAATAACCAGTATATCGATATCGTTTTTGGCTGGTTGGTAAGGTGGCAACTTAAACATAGAGGGGCGTGCAGACGGTCCGCCAAACACAATCAGACGCTTGGGGTCATCCTCTTTCAGCCGCTTCGCAACCTGAGTAAATAGATCAAATGACCACATAAACGCCGAAAAACCTATGACATCGGGATCATACGCCAACAACTCTCGAACCAACTGCTCGCCATCGGCTTCTGTTAAATCCCAAACCTTAACCTCAAGCCCGGTCAACTGGGATGCCCTGAGTGTCGCCTCCACCATGCGCATACCGTGATTTGAAATAAACTGCGGCGGCATAGCCGCATCACGCAGCGGATAACAAGCGACCAAAGCAACTCTACGTCCGGATCTCAAAGCGGATGGATTTGTCGATAAGCTCATCGCTGTGGAGGAAAGAACCACCAAAAATCCCCCGCCGTACCATCAGAGATTTGCGCTTGATGGTTGTTGTAGTTTCTGGTGCTTGCAAAATCTCGCTCACTCCAGCCCAAACAAGAGGTCATCATCATATTGTGTGGATTAAATTGCACATTCCATTCAGGCTTTGACCGAGACAGCAACGCATCCGGCAGCACCAAGCAATGGTAGGCTCGCACTCCGACCGGCAAGCTGCGAGCAAAGGCCAGTGTTTTTTTGAAGCCTTCGGGCGTATCACCAGGAAGCCCCATGATGATTTGAATTTCGCAATAGGCAACTTCTGCAAGCTTGCGTGCCGCCTGCTCAAACCGATCCATACTGAAAGGTCTGTCCTGATCTTTGAGTACCTTAGGATCGATTGACTGTAGGCCGATCCCTAGATAACCAATATTCACATCACTCAAAAATTGCAGGTGCTCGTCACGAACATTGGTAGGATAGATTTCGGCCCAAATACCCGAGCACTCGCGCAAGAACTTAACTTCGTTTTCGGCTTCACGCAAATTACGGAAAGCCTTGGCATTTAAGTTCAATCCGGCATCCACCACAAATACCGAGCGCGCCTCAGCTTCGCGATAAGCACTGAGTTCACGCACCAAGTATTCCGTTGAAAAAACCTTAGAAGCCTTTTCAGTTGCCCCCCATTCGCAAAAGCGACAGCCCATCGGGCAGCCTCGAAAGGTTTCCAAATAGGCCACTGTCCTTTTCGGCATCACACCCAATTGGTAGGGAGATTCAATATGATCGAGATGTTCGATCGCTGGGCTAGGCCCTGTTTGATGCCAGCCATTGATCACCGGCATATCCAGCCCAGATACCTGACTCAGAGCTTGAGGAGACAATTTACTGAGCTTCGAAATTTGTTGAAAAATCAGCTCTCCCTCGGCCGCGACCAATGCATCAAGCACTTCACTAGGGTTGGGGTATATGGGCAAATCGAACACTTCCCGCCTTGCCGACGGACCGCCAAATATCACCAGACACTGAGGTCGCTCCAGCTTCACTCTACGTGCAACTTCAATCATGCAAGGCGTTGACCACACATACATAGAAATGCCAACGATATCGGGTTTACTCTCGAGTATCGCCTCTACATAAGCATCGGGATCATCGCGCATCAAGTCGATTAATTTCAACTCACAATGACTGAGCTCTGGATCACCCAAAACTGCCGCTTGAATACGCTTTATACCGTAGCTGGGTAGATCCATTGCCCCCAACTCGTTGCCGTCCGTAACCGGGGTGAGACAGGCTAAGGTAATTCGCTCTACTGCGGAAGCAGAACCTACGCCTGAGTGAAACGACGCTTGCTCTCGACTATTCAAAGCGAAGTGCCTCGGCAGGAGCAACACGACTGGCTCGCCATGCGGGATACACAGTCGCCAATAGACTCATTGCCAAGGAGACGCCGGCAACCAAAACGAAATCTCCTAACTGCATCTGCGATGGTAGATAGTTCACCGGATAGATTTCCGCATTCAAAAAACGAACACTAAGCAAAGATTCCATCCAAACCACCAGTTTCTGAGCATAGAGAGACCCAACCACACCAAAGCCAACCCCTAAGAAAGTACCTAAAGCTCCTATCACGCAACCTTGCGTCATAAAAACGGCCATAATCGTTTGGCGACTGGCCCCCAGTGTTTTAAGAATCGCAATATCCGATTGCTTATCAACAACAACCATCACCAATGTGGAAACCACGTTAAAAGCTGCAATGGCAACAATCAGAAAAAGCAGCAACCCCACTAGGTTTTTTGACATCTGAACAGCGTGAAACAAATTGCCATGAGTGCGAGTCCAGTCTGAGCCATAATAGCCATAGGCCATGTTCTTAACTTGCTCATAGATTATTGTGGGCGCCTCAAACAAATCAAGGGTCTTAACCCTTAGCCCGGATACACGACCGGGAAAATCAGACAGCTTGCTCGCCACCGGCAGGCTAATTAGTGCTAATGCGTGATCCAACTCAGTTCCTGACTCAATGACCCCCAACAACGTCAGAGGCTGGAACTTTGGCAAACTGCGTCCACCTTGACTGCTAGGCACAAGGACCGTAATTTTATCACCAATGTCAGCCTGTAAACTCTTAGCTAAACCAATACCGAGTATTATCCCCTTCCCAGCTACTGCGCTAGTCGTAGAGACTGCCTCTAGCTTTAGTTTCTGCAAAGCCTCCGGGTCAACGAAGCTGCTCACCATTGACACCCGCGACTCTGCGTCAACGTCGATCCCATAGAGACCCGCGGGCTTAACCTTACGTCCGTGAGATAAGATTCCTTGCAACTCTACAAAGGGCGCTGCAGCAAGGATTTCTGAGTTCTCCTCCAACACATTGCGAGTCGCACGCCAATCTTCTACCCCGTGGCGGTGATAGATAGCCCCATGGGGCAGAATTCCCAGTATTCGATCCTTCAGCTCTTTTTCGAACCCATTCATCACCGAGAGTACAGTCAATAACAAACCAACACCAACCATGAGCCCTACTATCGACAGCCCAGAAATAAAAGACACTAACTGGGTTCGACGCCGCGCACCGGCATAACGTAAGCCGACAAATAAGCTGAAGTCATTCATTGCTCGGATTTTTCCTGCTCACAAAGGCTCGCATCCGCTAAGAGCATAACGCGATCCATAGACTGAGCTAAATGTTCATCGTGAGTGACAATGATAAAGCTGGTGGAGGAATCCCTGCTCAGCGTTTCTAGTAGCTGCTGTATCGACTGAGCCGTTTGCTGATCAAGATTTCCTGTTGGCTCATCCATCAAGACACAGGCTGGGTCATTTACTAGCGCTCGAGCAATAGCAACGCGCTGACGCTCACCGCCGGACAACTCTCCAGGCTTGTGCAACTGGCGCTCAGCCAATCCAACGCGATCCAACCATTGCGTCGCTGCTTTCATCGCCTCGCGCCGAGACTCTCCGGCAATGAGTCTGGGCATAGCCACATTTTCCTGAGCGGTAAACTCACCCAACAGATGATGAAACTGATAGACAAAACCCAAAAATTGATTGCGTAAGAGACCCCGCTTGTTGTCGCCCAAGACTGAAAAATCTTGCCCCATCAATCGCACCGAACCTGAATCGGCTGTATCCAGCCCGCCGATTAAATTGAGCAGCGTGGACTTACCTGAGCCGGAGCTGCCGACGATAGCCAATCGTTCACCTTTCTTTAACGAGAGATTCACGTCCCTGAGGACGTCAACTACCGCCGGGCCCTGATCGTAATGTTTATTGAGACCGACACACTCTAGAGACAGGTCGTTTTTTTGCGTTTCGCTCACTAAGGATTACCCACTGATACAATTTTCATTAACTCGGTTTACCGAGCAGTCATGGCGTATTGGTTGTTCAGATCAACAAGATCGACTCAAACGAGCTCTACTGTCGAATCGGCGAACCTAAACTGGAGACTACTGAACGCCGCCTTATTCATACCTCAATGCTTCTGCCGGTTCCACACAAGACGCTCGATAGGCCGGATACAAAGTCGACAGCAAACTCATCGTCAAGCCAGCAGCCACAACAATGAGCACATCACTCAACATCAACACAGACGGCATATGACTGATAAAATAGACATTCGGATCAAAGACTCTCAAGCCCGTAATCGCTTCTATCGATGCCACAATGTCACCCACATAATAGGCAATTAGCGAGCCGAGCATCCCTCCGATCAGCACTCCAATAAATCCGATTGACGTACCTTGCACCACAAACACCCACATCACCTGTGCTCGAGTGAGCCCCAGCGTGCGCAACACAGCAATATCAAAGCGCTTGTCCGCCACCATCAGCACCAGGCTGGAGATGATATTGAATGCCGCGACCGCGATAATAATCATCAACAAGGCAGACACAACCGTCTTCTCCATTTTGACGGCTGAGAATAAGCTGGCCTGACTTTCGCTCCAATCCCGTATGACCAACTGCGACTCGATTGCGCTCTGACTTAGCTGATCAGACAATTGCGCCGCTATGGCATCGGCACGGTACATATCGGCAGTTTTCACCTCGATACCCGTTACTTTCTGGCCTAGTCGAAACAGCGTTTGGGCGTCTCGGAGGTGCAAAATAGCCAAGCTTTGATCAACTTGAGCCCCCACTTCAAACACACCCACCACGGTAAACCTTTTCACTCGCGGAAAGATGCCCATAGGAGTGACGGATAACTGAGGTAACGTCACGCTAATTTTGTCGCCGAGCGTGACATTTAGGTAGCGCGCCATTAGGCGACCGATCACGATGTTATATTGACCAGCACGCAGCTCAGAGAGCTCACCCAACAACATATGCTTATCAAGCGCCGAAATTCTTGCCACATCAGCCGGCATCAGGCCTCGCAACTGCACGCCTTGAACGCCTCTCTCAAAGCTAATCATGGCATCGCCATTGATATAGGGTGCAGCCGCGATGACCTGACGATCCGCTTCAATCTGACGACGCAAATCCGACCAATCGGATAGCCCGTCATCGCTGTATATTTCAATATGCGGGATGACCTGCAACAGACGCTGCTTAATCTCTCGATCAAAACCGTTCATCACTGACATAACGACGATTAAAGCGAGAGTCCCGAGTGCCATCCCCAACAAGGAGAAACCGCTGACAAAAGAGATAAACTGATTGCGGCGCTTGGCACGGGTGTAGCGCAAGCCGATGTAGGCGGATAGTGGTAGTTTCATTAGCGCATTAAACCTAATGCATCTGCGCTTCACAAGCATTGGCAGCCAACAGCTATTGAAATTTATCGATTGATTTGTCGAACTCAAATCAAGGCAAAAATAGAAACTTAGTGATAAACTAGAAAACAGGCTAGAAAACGAACAAAACGCTATGAATCAAGTCACCGAAAAAAGAAACTTCTTCCGCATCAATAGCGATATTATTATTGATTTTCACAATGTCGATAACTACACAGCGGGCCATACCTCGGCCGAGGCACAGTTCCCCGATGACACCCGCTCGCTGAATGTGTTCCAAGAACTTAAACGGCTCGATCGTGAAGCATCAGCGCATTTATCGGCCATTTCAGAACTGAGCCGCTCTCTGGCAGACTATCTGACGATTCTGAACAAGAAAGTGGATCTTGCCGTACAACAGCACTTTGCTGATCAAAGCAAACAACAAGACTTGCCTCATACCCATGCCAACCTCAGCGAGGGCGGAATTGCATTTACAACCAACAGGCCCATTTATAAAGGCAGCCAAATTGCGTTACAACTGCGATTTTTATGGGATTTCAGCACCCTTGCCTGCTTCGCCAAAGTCATGCGTTGCGATCCAGTTCCCACACAAAAAAAGACACAAGAAGACACCTTCAAAGTCGCCTGCAAATTCCAGCGCTTAAACGAGACTCAGCAAGAAATAATTGGCCGACATATCATTCAGGCTCAAATTGCCGCCCGTCGAACCAAATAACACATCCATACTGAATGAGACAAATAGCCATGACAAAGCTCCACGCCATCATCCAATTCAGCCGACGACTAAAGGCGCTGCCATTGCTGGTCGTGACAAGCCTCATGTTGGCATCTCTCACTGTGTACGCAGAAACAGTGACCATTCCCATTGGTCAACAAGGGTACGCCCAACAAGTGAAGAAGCCGGCATTGGGCATGACCATGGAACAGGTTCGACAAGCGTTCGGATCGCCAGTCACTCAATCGCCCCCTCGAGGAACACCGCCCATCACTCGCTGGGAATACAATCAGTTTGTCACCTACTTTGAAAACAATATCGTGATTCACAGCGTGACCAAACATCAGCGCACTGACTGATGCCCGTCAATCGAAAGCCGTAACAAATGGAGGCAAGAGCATCTGCCCTCGCCTCCATCAAGGCCTGTTAGTAACCATCCTGAAGATCCCAGCAAATCAACGGCTCAACAAACCTTGTCGTTAGGCTTCAATCAAATCGGCCTCATGTCCAGCAGTTTGGCGCCACTTAGAGCTACCGAGTCGAAGCGTAAAACACAGTGCCAGAGACAAAATCATGCCGACAAACACTAGCCACGCCACCTTTGGCCCCAACTCCCAAACCATAATCACTAGATAGGCCGCAACGACCATCAACCAATGTAAAATAGTAGATGCTGTCATCAACCATCGAGTGTCCCCCGCGCCCCGGAGCACCCCAGATGCGATTAAAATCACTGCGTCAGCCATTACATAACTACCCATACCGATCATCATCCAAGTCGCCAAGTTACGCAGCTCTTCTCCGGACGTCGCCTCTGTAATAAAAACCCCCACCAGAGAGTCTCGAAAAACGATAAACACCGTAGCGAGAACACCCGAGTACGCCAACCCCAGCAAAAAACCTGAGCTAATCACCGAGTTTAGCCGCTGATAATCCTGTGCGCCCACGCATCGCCCCACCAAACTAATCACGGCAATATGCAGCCCAATCATTGGAACAAAAGACAACAGGTCCCAATTCAAGACGATGGCAGCAGCAGCCCCCTGTACAACTCCATAAGACTGAAACAGCAAAATAAACACGTTGAACGCAGCTATGTTTAGAAACATTTCCAACCCTGAAGGAAAACCCAGTCGGAAATAGTTTTTGAACAACCCTTTATCAAACACCAAAGAAGCCGCCACGTAAAAACGAGTACTGTTTTCTTTTCCAAAATAAACCAAGGTAAACACCAGCAAAGCGAAACAATTACTCGCCACTGTGCCAAGGGCCGCACCGATAATGTCCATTTGCGGTAGCCCCCACGCCCCAAAAATAAGGCCGTAAGAGATTGGAACATTTATAACCACCGCCAACAAATCCGCGGTCATCACCACAGAGGTTCGACCGATGCCCGCGAAATATGCTGCCAGACAAGATTTAAATAATGTTAGCGCCCCACCGAACATCAACACCTTAAAATAGCTCTTCTCTAGTAAAAGCTGTTGCGGGTCGTGCCCTAGCCCATCAAATGCTGAATAAACGCCCCAGGCACCCAACGCCAAGAACGGCAAAGAGAGCAGAGCTAATAGAAAGCCCTGGCTGACAATACGTGAACAATCCTCAAGTTTATTGGCACCAAAAGCCTGAGAAATAAGTGCATTCCCATAGGATAGTAGGCCAACAAAAAGCGACATACACATGAACGCGGCAACACCACCTCCCAATGTCGCAGCAACATGAGTCGTACCGATCATCGACATAAAGTAGCGATCAGTAAATATCATCAATGCATAGGTTCCCTGAGATACAATCATTGGCAAAGCAATTGCCAACAACAGCATCAGGGTTTCTTTATCCGTACGTATCAAAGCCAGCATGGCAAAACTCCACTTCCTTCTCTAAACGATTAGTTATTGCTTAATATTGCGATATTTTCGAGCTCGTCTTCGTGCTCCATCTTCCCTCTCCTTAATAGAAAAACTGTCGATGCGTGTTTACAGTCGCAACAACAAAACTATGAGCATAAAAAAACCCGGTAAAGTCAAAGACCTTCCGGGTTTCAGATTCTGAATTGGAAGGCCCTAACGCCTCCCAAACAAAATAGAGGCTAGCAAACGACGATGCACAACGACTTGGCGCGCAGCATATAGCCGCGACACTTTGTGCCGTTGGTAATCACGTTTTGCGATTCTATTTTGTGCATGGTGTACATTTAATAATTCCTAGAGCAAATACATTTGCTGATCGAGTGAGGGTAGCCTATAGACAATAGTTGGAATGTCAACTGTTTTCATCTCCCCTCTTAACTTCCGAGCATTTTTGGCATCTCCATCGACCAATCGCTGCCATCACTGGTGGAACTCTTGCCGTCAAGCTGATTAGATTTTACCTCTTCTAACTCTGACTCAAGTCGATTCAAATCCAACAGCATTTCTCGCTGCTGTGAAATCCTATCCCTAAGCTGCTTTTCCAGCACCAGCACCAACTCATCCTTTTGATCTTTCACCACCACCTTACCATCTCGATAAACCCCTTCTATCAAACCGCGCAGTTGAATACGCTGAGTTTCTTGGGTCTTGAGTAAGTTGTGATACTTTTCCGTAATTTGACTCTCTACAGGTGTGCTTTGGGCTTCGACAATAGCTTCGATCATCCGCTCTTTCACGGGAGTCACCAGTTCAGCGTACTCAACATCGCCCTTCGTCTGAAATCGATTTAAGGTGGCGTCTAAACTGCTGGCATAGACCTGCAGTGCTGAGCGATACATTTCATCCTTCAAATCACTGCCGTCCGCAGCTATATGCTCGTTGATTTCAGTTTGGCAATTCTCCAAAAATGCGCTAAAGCCTAATTGGAATTGCTTGCCCTGAGACTCTTTAAGCGCTTGTAATTTTTCTTCGTGAGCTTTCTTCAATTTGCTCTGTGCGGCTTTTAGCGCTTGATTGAGCTCAGACTGCTTCTTAAAACGCGCTCTCCAGCTAGCAATCAAACCTGTCAATTGTTTGCGATCACTCATTAGAAAGGCCACGACAATACTTAACAGTGTGATCATGGGCACTAGCCCCAACACAACAATCTGCAACGTTTCCATATGTGAAACTACCCCAAAATGAGTCCAATCTATAACCTGTTAGATTCTATCGGCCGCATCCGACAAAAACTAATAGATAGATGACATAGCCTTACAGTAACTGTGTGCATTTGGTTATAACATCTCTCTTAATCATTAATTCCAGACAACTCTTGAACAATTCCGCTCTCAATATCCACTGCAAAACCCAGTGAACGGGCAGCAGACTCCCTCCAAAGCAGTATCAGAAAGCTCTCTTAAAGCGCCTGACGGACAACAATCATTGCCTCCCATTCTCAAACTCATTGGTTAGATCTATCGCAAAAACACACCCAAACCAACAGCGCATGGAGAGCATCACGACCTGCACCAGCACCACAATCTCGGAATTTTTCGTGACCAATTGGTCACAAGGGTAAACACCTATATATATTTTTGAGCTGACCGAGCAGTCATTAGAGTAATTTGGAATATGCGGAGAAGCAGATATTCCAGATAACAATAAATATGATAATTCATACTAATTATACGGCGCCTAAACCCACGATTACCGGCACCTCCGCTGCATTTAACCTCTCTGCCCCCTTTCAAACGCCAGTAATAACAACAAACGGCATAAATTTACAGTTCTTCACTTTCCAACTCGTATTGATATGCTCACAGGCATCCGAGCCAATTGAGTCACCAGTCAATCGTCGTTCTGGATTTACACAATAAAAATAAATAAGGATTAGAGAGGAATAATAATGACAATCCCTATGAAACCCTTAACTACCTCGCTGTCGGCGCTCACCATTGCCGTTAGCCTTGCCAGCACAGGTGTTCAAGCCGAAGGCATTGAACTCGAAGAAATCGTCGTCACCGCACAAAAACGTGAACAAAATCTACAAGACGTTCCTGTTGCTGTTAGTGCGTTCACCGGTGAACAGCTTAAAGAAGCGGTAATCAAAGATGTCTTTGATCTTCAATCAAACACGCCGGGCCTTCGTGTCGGGCAAAATCAGAATAACAACACCGCAAACTTTAGTATTCGAGGCGTCGGCACCTCGTCCCAGAACTTCGGCTTGGAATCCTCCGTTGGTCTTTATGTTGATGGAACTTATCGCGCTCGCCAGAGCACCATGATCGCTGACATGATTGATATCGAGGCTGTAGAAGTTCTGCGAGGCCCACAAGGGACGCTGTTTGGTAAAAACACTCCTTCCGGTGCCGTTCTGTTTAGAACTAAAGCCCCCTCCTTTGAACCAGATGCCTTTGCCACCGTCACCGCGGGTAACTATGGCTTGCTGAGTGGCTCGGCAGGCGGAAACTTAACGCTGATCGAAGATGAATTAGCGATCCGCGGCACCATTTTCACCAGCGAGCGCGATGGCTACATTGACGTTGATGGTTTTGGTAATGAGGAACTTAACGACCGCGACCGTATGGGCGCACGCTTGCAAGCTTTGTGGGAACCTACTGAAGATCTGAGCATTCGAGTGATAGCGGATTATTCAGAAATTGATGAAATCTGTTGCGGCGCGATGAGCTACGTAGACAGCCTGAATGTCTTTGCACAACCTGGCGGTGCAGCACGCCCAGGCTCAGACGCAGCAATACAAGCCTTGGGTGGAACTGTGTTCGCCGGTGATCAAACCGACGAGTACCGTACCGCACTCAATATACTTCCAGAATCTGAAGCTTTGGATCGCGGCCTATCCATTGATATCAGTTGGGACTTGGGGGACTACACACTCACCTCAATCTCCTCCTATCGCAAATACAATTCTCGCGACATCATTGATAGTGACTTTAGCAACGTCGATATAATTCGAACAGAGAACGATGCGGAGCAAAAGTCCTTTTCTCAAGAAATCCGACTGGACTACACCAGCGAAAACCTCAATGCAGTATTGGGTGCCTACTATTTCACTCAGGATATTGATCTTGACTACAACCTATATGGTGGCGATCAACTGAGCGAATACGCCGGGATAGAATTTGGACTATCGGGCATTACCGGCCTTCTAGATGCCATATCAGCAGGTAGCGGCGGCACCCTTCCACCTTCTGCTGATCCATATCCAGATGGCTTCTTAGGGACTCACATATCTGAGCAAGAACACGACAGCTGGGCGATCTTTGGTCAATTTGACTACAACATTTCTGAAAAACTAGTGCTCACCGCGGGCATTAGATACACAGAAGAATCGAAAGACATGAACACCGTTTTCACGGAAACCATCAACGGAGTACCTTGGGTTCCTGGAGCCCCTACCTCATTGGCTGAAGCGGGTGCCGCAGGTGCTCGTATGTTCGACATTGTCTTTGGTAGTGGAACCTTCGACCCTGCAACAGATCCGGCCTTACTCGCGCCTTACATGACTGCGGGCTGGGGGGGATATTTGTTCCCCGGTTTCTATCCACGTGAAGATATCGTCGGGAAGATTGACGATGAGCAGGTCACAGGAACGATCAAATTGAGTTGGTTTGCCACTGAAGACACTATGCTTTATGCCTCTTTCGGTACGGGCTACAAATCAGGTGGCACCAACACTGATCGAATCGCGCCAGGGTTAGAACCTATCTTTGATGCTGAAACATCAGAGTCTTTCGAATTGGGTATGAAGTCTGAATTCCCGGACCAAGCGCTTCGCGTTAATGCGGCCATCCACTTCACCGAGACCGATGACTTCCAAGCAAATGCCTTCACCGGAGCAGGTTTTAATCTTCAAAATGCCGGTAAGTTAGAAAGCTATGGCGGCGAATTAGAAGTCTTCTGGCAGCCACTGCAGGACACAGTTGTCACTCTGGCCTACGCCTACACTCACGCAGAGTTTGATGAGTTCGAAAAAGGTGATTGTTGGATTGGCTACACGTGGCAAACAGGCATTACAGACCCTCAATCTAATGGTGACGGTTCTTGCGATCGCTCCGGTGATCGTATTTCTGGAAACCCAGAACACTTTGCCAATCTGGGTGTTAAGCAGAGCTTCAATCTAGCCGATGGCGTAAATGGTTATGTCTACGGTGAATATGTGTACCTCTCAGATCAAGTACTGGACAACAATAACGACCCATTCAAAGAAGAAGACGGCTACGGCCTTCTCAACCTTCGAGCAGGCTTAACGCTTGAAGAATACGGTATTGATTTGACCTTCTGGGGCCGAAACGTACTTGACGAAGAATACAAACGCACCACTTTCGACGTACCTGTACAAAGCGGCAAGCTCATGTCCTACCCAAGTGAGCCTCGCACATACGGACTAACCCTCAACAAAGCCTTCTAGAAAAGGCACACAGAAAAAAGCCCGCTTATGCGGGCTTTTTTTCGTCAGTACAAAACACAACGTTTATTTGGTTAAGTACCGAATACCTTCATCAAGACCTTCCAACGTCAATGGGTACATATGTTGATCCACTAACTTGCGGGTGATGTCGATGGTCTGCGTGTGATTCCAATACTTCTCCGGCGTTGGGTTTAACCAAATCACCTTATTAAACGTATCGGTCAGACGCTTCATCCACACATGGCCAGCCTCTTCGTTCATATACTCAACACAACCATACTGACTAGTGATTTCGTAAGGTGCCATGGAGGCATCTCCGATAAAGATCACTTTGTAATCACTGGCATAGGTGTGAAGCATATCGAACAGCTTAGTGGTATCCGTATTGCGACGTCTATTATCCTTCCATAAATGCTCGTAAATGAAATTATGAAAGTAAAAGTACTCCATGTGTTTGAACTCAGTTTTACACGCAGAGAACAACTCTTCGCACACTCGAACGTAGGGATCCATAGAACCGCCCACATCAAAAAAGAGCAAGATTTTTACCGCATTGTGCCGCTCAGGTACCATCTTGATATCAAGATAACCCGCATTATTTGCCGTTGAGCGAATCGTGTCGTCAAGATCTAACTCTTCCGCAGCACCAGTACGGGCAAACTTACGCAACTTGCGCAGCGCCATTTTGATGTTGCGCGTACCCAGCTCAACGTCGTCAGCGAGATTTTTGAACTCACGTTTGTCCCACACCTTAGCAGCAGATTTATTACGGCCTTCCCCGCCAACACGAATGCCTTCAGGATTAAATCCGCTATTGCCAAATGGCGAAGTACCACCGGTACCAATCCATTTATTGCCGCCTTGATGGCGCTTCTTTTGCTCGTCGAGTCGCTTATTGAATTCTTCGATGAGCTTTTCTAACCCACCGAGAGATTCAATTTTTGCTTTCTCTTCCTCACTGAGCTGCTTCATGAACTCTGCTCGAGTCCACTCATCGGGAATCAACGCCTCTACAATGCCATCAAGATTCTCAAGCCCCTTGAAATAGGCACCAAAAGCGCGATCAAATTTGTCAAAATGCTTCTCATCTTTGATCAGGCAGGTTCTCGACAACATATAGAAGTCATCGATGCTACCAAACGCCAAATGATGTTCCATTGCTTCAAGCAAGACCAGTAACTCATTGAGAGAAACCGGCACTTCTGCTTTGCGTAAGCCGTAGAAAAAATTAACCAGCATGGTGAACTCCTTTAACGAGTACTCTGGTTGAGATTACGCGTTTTTGCGACGAGTCATAAATGCGAGACGCTCAAGCAACTGCACATCTTGCTCATTTTTTAAGAGCGCGCCATAAAGAGGCGGAATCGCCTGACGAGTATCGCCACTTTGCAAGACTTCATCTGGAATATCGTCAGCCATCAACAATTTCAACCAATCGACCAATTCAGAGGTGGAAGGCTTTTTCTTCAGACCAGGTACTTGGCGAACATCGAAGAAAACATCCAAAGCATCTTTTACTAGATCAGCTTTAATCGATGGGTAATGAACATCGATAATTTGTTTCATGGTTTCGCGATCAGGGAAGCTAATATAGTGGAAGAAACAACGACGCAAGAAAGCATCAGGCAGCTCTTTTTCGTTGTTACTGGTAATGATAACGATTGGACGATGCTTAGCTTTGATCACCTCACCGGTTTCGTAGACAAAGAACTCCATCTTGTCGATCTCAACCAGCAGGTCATTGGGGAATTCGATATCGGCTTTGTCAATTTCGTCGATCAGTAGAACCACTTGCTCGTCGGCCGAAAAAGCTTCCCACAGCTTACCTTTCTTCAGGTAATTCGAAATGTCGTGGACTTTGTCGTTGCCCAACTGTGAATCGCGGAGACGGGAGACTGCGTCGTACTCATACAAGCCCTGCTGCGCTTTGGTGGTTGATTTAATGTGCCACTGAATCAGGCGCTTGCCCATTGATGAGGCAACCTGTTCTGCCAGCATGGTTTTACCCGTTCCCGGCTCGCCTTTAATCAATAAGGGGCGTTGCAGCGCAACAGCAGCGTCAACCGCCATTCTCAAATCGTCTGTGGCGACGTAATTCTCAGTACCTTCGAACTTCATGGATTCATCCTCGTTTTTTCAATGGCGGCAGTCTATCACAGCGCAGCCATCCGACTGTTAGCATTAGGGGTATTCCCTCCTCGATTGCGCGAAAATGAACAGCAAATAGGCCGTTTTGACAGAAACAAACAACGCCAGCGCTAACGGTCTAGCTGAGAGCAATGCTGCGAAGCGAGCAAGAGCGAGCACATGAACCGTCAAATATCTGCAAAACAGGTTAAAAAGCGTAAATGTCTCTTCTAATCCGGAGCCTGTTCGGCTAAATTGCACATATGTACAAATAACTACCAAAACGCTGTGTGTGAATCCCGATAAAAAGAGCTAGTATGAAATACCTGCTTGAAACTAAGTTACCAACACGCAAAGCAACCTTCATTCATAACAACAACTACCGTTCGATCGGAGGCCAAAATGAACAGTGCTACAGAAGCCGCAGCCATAGACCTGAGTCGTTTCCAACAGGTATTCAATAACCAGCGCCAGCAGTCGCGACGCAACCCGTATCCCAGCCTTGATGAACGCCTAGAGCGACTCAGCAAGCTGGAGTCGATTTTGGTGGACAATCAAGACGCCATCGCGGAAGCCATTTCGGCTGATTTCGGCAATCGAGCCAGCCAAGAAACCCGTATGCTGGAGATCTTCGGTCTTATCAGTGGCATTAGCTATAGCAAGAAACGCCTGAAAAAATGGATGAAGCCTCAAAAGCGCCACGTTGGCTTGGCTTATTTCGGTGCCAAAAATACCGTCATTCCACAACCCAAAGGCGTCATTGGTATTGTCACTCCTTGGAACTACCCGCTGTTCTTAGCCCTAAGCCCCGTAACCAGTGCTTTTGCCGCCGGTAATCGCTGTATCGTTAAAATGGCCGCCAACTCCCAAACGCTTGCAAAACTGCTGGACAAGTTAATCAGTGAAAAGTTTAGTCCCGATGTACTGGCGGTAATCCCCGGTGTTTCAGCGACTGAGTTCACTCATCAGCCGTGGGACCATTTGGTATTCACCGGTTCGCCATCGACCGCAACTACGGTTATGGAAACCGCCGCAAAGACATTAACGCCGGTCACACTAGAGCTCGGCGGAAAGTCCCCCACCATTCTCGGTGATGACTACGATGTGAAAACCTTCGCTGAGAGAATGTTGTTCGGTAAGTTTATGAACGCTGGGCAAACTTGCGTGGCGCCGGACTATGTTTTCGTTCCCAAAAACAAGATTGATGCATTCGTCGAAGCCGCAAAAGAGATCGTCTCTCAGCGCTACCCATCAGCCAGCAACTCTGACTACACATCGATCATTGATCAAAAAGCTTTCAATCGCTTAACCAGCACACTGAAAGACGCGGAAGACAAAGGCGCTAAGCCGATCAACCTACTGGGTACTGATGAGATCAACGAAGAGACACGCAAGATTCCACCACACGTCGTTCTAAACACCGATGAAAACATGGCAATCATGCAAGATGAAATCTTTGGTCCACTGCTGCCGATTAAGCCTTACGACAATATTGACGACGTCATCGAGTACATCAATACCAACGAGCGACCACTGGCTCTGTACCTGTACTCCAATGACAAAAAGCTGCAAGACAAAGTGATCTACAATACACTTTCCGGTGGTATGTGCATCAACGACAGCATGTTCCATGTTGCTCAGCACGACATGCCATTTGGCGGTATCGGTAACTCAGGCATGGGCCACTATCACGGCCAAGAGGGCTTTCAGGAATTCTCGAAAATGCGCCCCATCTTCAAACAAGCCTCTATCAGCGGCGTGCTGGCCATGGCGCCGCCTTACGGCAAAACCTTTGAGAAAATGTACAACATGATGATTAAATTTAGACTCTGACCGGAGTTTTCTAACAGCTACTGTCTAGAAACAGAAAAGGCCAAGCTTCCGCTTGGCCTTTTCTGTATAGAATATTCAATATTTGAACGCTAGACACTCGACAGAGAACCCTCAGGGTTCAGTCCAGCTTTCAGTTTTTGGGTTGGGATGGATGCCCATCCAGATCCAATGTCAGCCCCTCGAAAGCATCTGGTTTACTCGGCAGTTCCAACGAACTCCCCGCGCCATCTACATTACCCTTAAGATCACCAAAACCTTCACCGCCTTTAAACTGCGAAGCGCTTTTCTGAACTTCAGCTAAAGCGGTTTGTAGTTCAGGCTCGTCAGGATTGAGCGTAATTTGCTCCAGCAAAAGCTGCTTAGCGTGTTCATGACGACCGTAGGCCGCATAAATCATCGCCTCGCTGATAACGTCTTCATACTCACNAATTTCAGGGGCGGGAATACTACCCCCAAGCCAATTGTCCAAGGCCTCATCAAGACTCTCGGGATCATAATTTTTCGTCTTCTCTACGATCGCCGCCTTCACTCTGGCATCGGCCTCGGACACCGGCTTTTTAGGGGTAAGATCCTCATTCGTAGGCGTCTCAAACAACTCATCTGGCAGAGAAAAATCGAACTCTCCATCAAGATGGTCTATCTGGAATTCGTCCGAACTGAACTCCTCAGAATTGGTATCAGATGGTTCAACGCGCTCAGCAACATCATTAAGTAGAGGGAAGCGGTCCTGCTTACTAAAGGTAGCTTCGTCGTTCGGCGTGCCTATCTCCAATGCCTCCGGCGACAGTTCCTCAAACATACTGTCGATATCTTGGGTATCAACAAGGTGATTGTAATGGTGATTGGATTGGCTACTGCGAACCTCAGGAGCAACGGCTTGAGTTTGCTTCTCTTGGTCGTCCTTCTCTTGAGCCGCTAGACGATCTTGAAGCGTGGATGGGTTTACATTCGAGTCAGCCTCTGTGCTCAGAGGCGAAATATCNGTATCGCTCAACTGGCCATGCCGTTCATTGTGGCGTTGCAACGCTGATTCAATATCGTCGAGAGATGTTTCCAACGGGGTTAACACCGGCTTGCGAATATCCTCTCGCACACGCCAAGCCCCCAACTCAGGATCCCACACTCTAGGAAGCGACGCTTCCTCAGAGTTTTGCTCAAATAAATTCAATTTTTTATTTAGCCANTGATACAANGGCCGGCGTCTAAAAATCAGTAACCACGCGACTAGCGACATTAGAGCNGTGAGAATGGCAGNCACCACTAAAGAGGTCGACAAGATTACTTGTGGCTCTTGAGNAGCACCCGGCTCACTCCCCTCGANGNCGCNTGGGGATTCTGTTTNCGATNGCNCGTCACTGGGTATTTGGGTTTTACTCGAGNCATTAATGAGCGCCGGCTCCNTTTGAGCCTGCCCGGNATTTCGCAGATGCTCCTCAAGTAATTTGGCTTCTGCATTGGCGACCAGCCCATCACGACCAAGGCGCTGCACGACTGTCGCGTCTGCNCCCTCAACTGCGAACACTTGTGCCTGCCCGTCATTCTCGCTCACCGCTGATTGCTCAACCATCGCTTGGCGTAGATTTTGGATTTGTCGAGTTTGCAGCTCTAGCAATCGCTCTAGCAAGGCCAACTGTTCACTGTGTTCAATACGCTCAATGCGTTGCCGAATAGCTTGGTTTTCCCGATTAACTTTATCAACCAATTCGGCGACCGCGTCAATTTGATGGAGAATCTGCTGCGCTGAGCTACCCTGTTCATTCAAACTTCCGTTGGCAGCTTCAGAGGAGCTCAAAATGAGTCGAGCGGTTTGCGAATCGACGGAAATTTCGGGCTGCGTCGCGTC
Source organism: Cellvibrionaceae bacterium (assembly GCA_002707785.1). GTDB lineage: Bacteria > Pseudomonadota > Gammaproteobacteria > Pseudomonadales > Cellvibrionaceae > Pseudomaricurvus. The sequence continues at coordinate 87,272 of PANW01000042.1, forward strand.
AAGACTCTGATTCTCAGTCGCACTCTCAGGCTTGTGATCTGATACAGGATCAGTCGATAAGTCTGCGGTTTCGTCAACTGCCTCTGGCGCCTGTTCTGCAGGCTGTCGCTGCGATTCAGCTTGAGCCAAAGACTGCACTGTTGGCGCAGACCAGNTGCCATGATTGGGNACANTCAGGGAGGCGCCAAGTTGNAGGCGGTTCATGTCNCCGTNAACAAATGCCTGNGGATTAGAGTCGTAGAGCAGNCGCATCATGTCCTGCAAGCGTACGCNGGGATCTCGACGCAACTTTTGCGCAACCTGAGAAAGCGTATCCCCGGGCCGGATAATGTAATCCTCCAAACTCTGTGAAAACTCGCTCGACTCAGCCTCGGCCTCCAAATGAGTGACTGTCGGCTCACTAGCGGCCGCCTTCTCCTCAATTCTAGCCAGCTGACTTGGACGCGGAGCAGCTGGAAGATGGGGCGAAGTACTTCCTTGATAGGCGCTTGATTGAGCTTGTTTTGGAGCCGTCGAATGTGTGGCCAAGGGGGTCATCGCAGGTTCTGACGACGGCGAAACACCTACGCGGCCATCCCAACGCGGCATGGCTGTATATTGCTCTGGACTAGGCAATTTCAGCAGTGAACCGCCCTGCATTCGATTAATATCGCCGTTAAGAAAAGCCTGCGGATTCAATCGAAACAGCGCCTCAACCACCGCGGTAAGTTTTATTTGATCATCGGAACGAATTTTCTGAGCGATTTGCGATAGCGTATCGCCACCGTCTACACGCCAGCCATCAGCAGTCGACTGGGCGGGATTGACCGCTGTAGCTGCCACATTTCTGGGGGATGAAACAGCGAAGGAAGACGCAGGTTTATCAAAACGACTATTGGCGGCGGTATCTTGCTGGACTGAAGGAGAATCGACTTGGTTGCTAATCGAGTGAGCAACAGCACTAGCCACTGGCACATCGACAGAGAGAGGCGCCAGATCGAGTAGAAGGTTGTAATCGCGGTAAAGCTTACCATTGGGCCACTCAAGCTCAACCAAAACACTGACAAACGGCTCAGACATGGTGCGTTTGGAGCGAACCAACAACACCAAGCGCCCGTTTTCTTCGATGACTTTGAGAAAGTAGGTCGGAGCATCCGCGGCCAGATCAAACCCCAATTGCTGCGCGAGCCTGCCGCGCACCTGCCGAACTAAGATCTCGTTAGCTTGGTAATCTCTCGAGCCATCCAGAATGGGGATTTCGGCCAACAATGGCTCGCCTATACGGCTTTGGACACTGGCGCCACCCAAGCCAAGCGGTAATGCCACGGGTGCGTAGCTTGTCAGCGCCAGCGAAATGGCCGTAGCAAGACAGCGTTTTCCGCTTCGCTTAATCATCTTCATGCTTTCTACACTCGTTACTTTCATCCTTGAAATACAACGCAAACTCCTAAACTAATGGGCGAAATTCTATCAGTAAACGATTGTTTCACAAAAGAAAAACGTTATTCTACGACGATAGTTTACATTCGGAGCAGGTGTCATGCCGGCCAACCTAGGGAATCAATCCCTTTGGTCTTGCCAGGAGCACCGCCAGCGTGCAACTATCCGCAGCAAAGATCGAAAATAAGGATTTACCCCAATATGCAGATCCAAAAACTGCTGATCGCCAACCGTGGCGAGATAGCCATCCGAATTGCTCAAACCTGCTCAGATCTCGGCATAGTCGCCATCGCCATCCATAGCGAAGACGATCAACAATCTATGCATTGCGGCATGGCTGATAACGCCCTCGCCCTCTCTGGCAAAGGTGTTGCGGCCTACTTAGATCAGGCTCAGATCATTGAACTGGCACTCAGCAATCAGTGTGATGCTATACACCCAGGCTATGGCTTCCTGAGTGAAAACGCCGAGTTTGCGCGACGGTGTGAAGCCGCTGGTCTAGTACTTATTGGCCCTAATTCGGAGACTCTAGACGCTCTAGGAGACAAAGCAAAAGCTCGACATCTTGCGCAGACGTGCGAGCTCCCGCTGGTCCGCGGCACCCAACAAGCCACCAACCTCGACCAGACCTACGCATTTTTTGACAGTCTCCCTGAAGGTTCAAGCATGATGCTAAAAGCTATTTCAGGTGGCGGCGGCCGAGGCATGAGAGCGGTCACTCGTCGGGACGAAATAGAAGAAATGTTCCAGCGCTGCCAATCCGAAGCATTGGCCTCCTTTGGCAATGGAGACCTCTACGCCGAACAGCGTATTGATTGCGCGAGACACATCGAGATTCAGATCATTGGCGACGGCCAAGGCGATGTTTGCGCACTGCAAGAAAGAGAATGTTCACTGCAACGCAGACATCAAAAACTCGTCGAGATAACGCCTTCACCCGCTGTATCAAACGAACTGCGACGAGCACTACAACAAGCCGCAATTGATCTGGGTAAACGCCTCAATTATCGCAGCTTAGGTACGGTAGAGTTTCTGGTAGACCGCAACACTGGAGACTTCTATTTCATGGAAGTTAATCCACGCATACAGGTAGAACATACCATTACTGAGGCGGTCTACGACTTAGATCTCGTCGAAATCCAGCTGGAAATAGCCGCCGGTAAAACGCTGAACGAAATCGGCCTGAGTCCGGACGCCTTAGCTGAGCCTCTCGGTACCGCCGTTCAAGCTCGGGTCAATCTTGAGAAAACCAATGAAAAAGGCGACTGGGTAGCTGCTGGCGGAACAATCTCTCGCTACCAAGCTCCTTCGGGAATAGGCGTTCGAGTCGATGACTGCGGATTTAACGGTTTCACNTCTAGCCCCTACTACGATTCATTGCTGGCAAAAATNATCATCCACTCTAAGCGCGGAGATTTGGCNGCAGCGCTNAGGAAAACCACAAGAAAGTTGGAAGAGTTTCAAGTTGACGGTATCGCAACCAACAAAGATTTCCTGTGCAACATTCTCACTCATCCAGCGGTACTGGAAAACGATATCACCACCACCTTTATCGACCAGCATAAAAGCGAATTGTCGGCAATTTATGCCCCCACCAAAAAACCACACGCTAAGCTGGCGACGGCTGAAAACACGACGCAAGTGCAGCAACGCTACCCTGAAGAATGGGTGTTGATTAGCTCTCCCATGCAAGCGCAGGTCGTTGAGCTAGCCGTCAGTGAAGGCGAGTCGGTGATTCAAGGACAAACTCTGGCCGTGGTGGAAGCCATGAAGATGGAACATGTTATTACTGCGACNGTCAGTGGNGTGGTTCAGCAAGTCATTGGCACTCTAGGCGAGACAGTACAAGAACAAAGCGTAATGATATGNATTGCCCCAGATAACGCCGAAGACCAGAAGACCAGTGAACAACACACGATTAATATCGAGAGTATTCGTCAAGATCTCGATGAGCTATTACAGCGCAAAGCCAAAACAGAAGACAGCGCACGCCCTAAAGCGGTCGCCAAGCGCCACGAAAAGAACATGCGCATGGCTCGAGAAAACATCGCAGATTTAGTCGATGAAGGTTCTTTCCAAGAGTACGGATCGCTCACCATCGCGGCCCAACGCCGACGTCGCAGCTTAGAAGAGCTGATCGAGCTGAGCCCCGCTGATGGTTTGATCGCCGGTACNGCCAGCATCAACGCGGATTTATTTGAAGCCGACAGAGCACGCTGTATGGTGATGTCGTATGACTACACCGTTTTCGCGGGCACTCAAGGTGCGATGAACCACAAAAAGACCGATCGCATGCTGCGACTCGCCAATCAACAAAAAATCCCTCTGGTGTTCTTCACCGAAGGCGGTGGCGGTCGCCCCGGTGACACCGACTACCCCGTGGTCGCAGGATTGGATATCGATACTTGGACGTCTATTGCAACACTATCGGGACAAGTTCCCATCGTTGGCATAACTGCCGGCCGCTGTTTTGCCGGCAATGCTGCACTGCTNGGTTGTAGCGACGTGATCATCGCCACAGAAGATTCGAATATTGGCATGGCCGGCCCCGCCATGATCGAAGGCGGGGGTCTCGGCAGTTTTGCCCCTTCAGAGGTGGGCCCCAGCTCTGTACAACACAGCAATGGCGTAATCGATATTTTGGTGAAAAACGAAGCCGAAGCCGTGGCTGCCGCCAAACGTTATCTGTCTTATTTGCAAGGCGACCTAGGCCAGTGGGACGCCAGTGACTGCCGACGACTTCGCCACCACATCCCTGAGAATCGTCTGCGCAGCTACGACATTCGCGCCTTGATCGATGATCTCGCCGATACTGACAGCGTACTAGAGCTGCGCAGCGGATTTGGTGCAGGCATGATCACTGCATTGGTGAGAATAGAAGGTCGTGCCTTTGGGCTGATAGCCAACAACTCCAAACATCTAGGGGGTGCCATCGACAGCCCTGCCGCCGACAAAGCCAGCCGTTTCATTAAGCTCTGTGATGCGTTTGATTTACCGTTGATCAACCTTTGCGACACTCCGGGATTCATGGTCGGCCCCGACGCCGAGAAGAGCGCACAAGTCAGACATTTTTCCAGAATGTTTGTCGGTGCTGCCAACATCAGCATTCCCGTTTTTAACGTGGTTTTACGCAAAGGCTACGGGCTTGGCGCCATGGCAATGACCGGCGGTAGTTTCCACGCCGGAGTCTTTACCGTTGCTTGGCCGACGGGAGAATTCGGAGCAATGGGTCTTGAGGGAGCCGTGCGACTGGGTTTCAAAAAGGAGCTTGAAGCCCTCACCGATGCCGAAGAACAAAAGGCACTGTTCGACAAACTAGTGGCTGCAGCTTACGAAAAAGGCAAGGCCATCAACATGGCTAGCACGCTTGAAATTGATGAAGTGATTGACCCTGCAGATACTCGTCGCTGGATCATTCGTGGATTGAACGCGTCAGCTCCCACCACACCGCGAAGCGGAAAAAAACTCCGTTACATCGATACTTGGTAATCTGAACACCTGCGCCCTCTAATCCCCAAGTGGGCGCAAACTAAACTCCTGTATTTCCTTAGCCTGTAGCATTCGCTCAGCGACCTGATGAAAAGCCCTTTCCCGCGTTGACCTCACCGTCATTTGGTATGCGATCGTACGCCCCTTGCCCTCCAACTTATAGCTCATGCTACTCACGGTTAACTCAAACTTTTGTAAAAACGTCGTGGTCGCAGTTTCGCCCCAAGCATCATCGCGCAGGAAGCGAATATTCAAATACGCGTAGCGTCGCATGGGCAACACATCGATTAGGCGATTAAAGATTGCCAGCGTAATCAATGTCAGTAACGTACCGGTAAACGCCGCCAGATAATATCCAGCCCCCAATACAATGCCAATCGTTGCTGTGATCCATATAGACGCAGCAGTCGTGAGTCCGCGCACAGATTGCTTGTCCTGCATAATGACACCAGCCCCCAAGAAACCAATACCGGTCATGATTCCTTGCGCCATTCTGGAGGGGTCGATACGCACAACATCGGTGTTTAACGTTTGAATCTGAAGGTGATAATCCATCAATATCATCAATATACTCGATGCCATGCACACCAGAATATGGGTGCGAAAGCCCGCCGCTCGACCGCGGTAAGCGCGATCCATTCCGATCATTCCACCGACGATGACCGCCGCTAGCAGACCCAGCAATAACTCAAATTCAGGTTTATCAAAAAGCTCTAACTCAGGCATTCAACTCTCCCTGATGCGGATTCAGAGCCTCAAAAATCAGTCGCAGCGACTGGAAAATCGCCAATATTTTTTCAGCATGTTATTGATGAGAAGGCTCGATGAAGCGCTCGCTTATTCAAGCCCCTTCGCAATCGCGCTTTTTGCTAAGGAGAAAGAGGGAACGAAGAACGCCCTGCAAAAAGCGCACTTAGTTTTGATCACCTTTTGGGGCTACGATCAGCTTTTAAGGTACCAACAGCGTTAAAAAAACATGAACACTTTTTCAGTTCTTACGCCCATCCCGAAACAACCAAACTGTCACCAACAAAAACAAAAGCCAGCCGCTATGCAGGCACTCAGACTTTTACGCGCAAACATCAACTTCACAGTTTGATGAAAGCGCCACCATCAATTCGAACGCTTATCTCTTTATCCATTGCTAGACCACAAAGTGCTCTCTATATATAAAGATAGTAGAAAATACCCACATTGATGGGCTGAGTGCGCCCATCAATCAGATGGGTTGATGAAGGCGATTGGGTTACCCTAGCAACACCAAGCCTTGCTTGTAACCAAGACCGCCATTGCCGTGAACCAGACCAAAGGATCTAGTCGCGCTAGGCTCTTGCTGCAAAGACTCAAACATTGAGATCAAGCCATTAAGGGCCGGGTTATTCCACGCCGCCCTCGCTAAATTCATACCGCCAGTTTGGGTAATAGGATGATGCTTAAGAAATGCCTCAAGCTTGTCGGCCGAATCGACAATACCGGTGGCCAACAAACACGCTAAAGGCACTACTGGAAAGCAGGTATAAAGGTCGAGCTTGAGCTGGCCGCGCTCAAACAAGTCTGACAATGGCGCCAGCCCTTCGGATATCAGTCTATTCGAGACAGCTTTCAAGTGCTGATAGCTGGCGATCGCCTCAATGGCCTCCGGGCCGTCTTGCTCCAAGGTCACGCTCTCAGCCGCAACAACCGCGACACCGACATCGTCCACCAACTGCATATCACGACAAACGGACTGACTGACCAACAACACAGCCCCCTCGAAGTCCACCACCGGATTGGCACAATCTACGCCGCGAAACAGTGGCGTCACTGCGTTAAACCATGAAGCAGCAGGCCTTTTTGCTCCCAGAGAGCAAGACGAGAACGTGCGCCAATAGTTCTCAAAAAGCGCATCTCGCAACGCGATGAAGCTAGCGCCAGACACCCCCTGCTGACGCGCGAACACGCTCGCAAGCTGGTCGTAGGACTCCATCAAGGGTACTTCAGAGTCAAAGATCGCCATGGCCTCACGCCTCTCGGATGAGGTGTAGCCCGTGCGTAACAGATCTTTGCCACGGATCAGCACGGCGCCCTCCTCACCTGACAGAATCAGTTGCTTAGCGGTGCAGACCGCCTCGATGGGAGCGCAGCCACTGCGGAAATGGTCTTTCGCTAAATCGCTGTGCCAGTCTGCGCTCAGAGGATCAATGGTCAAGGCACGAGGCGTTATGCCTATTTCCGACTGTAAACGGCCCACATAGCGCTCAAGGGTATCAAAATCGCCCTTGCCATCGATTCGACGCCCAACAGCGACTAGCCTCACTGATGCATTCACAGACTACTCCAAGCATAAAAAGCGCGTGATTCTAGCACAGGGTCGTTTACTCTCCGACAGACAACTCGTAAACTCCTCGACTTTGTTCCTCAGGCGCTTACAGCATGGTAAAGCTCGGTCAATACAATCGACTCACAGTCATCAAACAAGTAGATTTCGGCGTATTCCTCGATGGCGGTGAAACCGGCAATATCTTATTACCAAAACGCTACCTACCTAGGGCCTGTGAACTTGGCGACGAACTGGACGTATTCATCTATCTCGACTCCGAAGACGAGATCATTGCCACCACTGAAGAGCCCTACGTACAAGTAGGAGAATGTGCCCATTTAAAAGTCACTGACATTAACGACGCCGGTGCTTTTCTCGACTGGGGATTAAGCAAAGACCTGTTGGTGCCTTATAACGAGCAGCACAAACCCATGGAGGTTGGAAAATCTTATGTGGTGTGTGTTTATACCGATAACTATTCAGATCGAATTGTCGCCAGCAGCCGACTCAGCCGTCACCTTCAAGAAGAGTCTGGCTTCTTCAAACCGCAACAACCCGTTAAGCTATTGATTTGCGGCCGCAGCGACATGGGCTACAAAGCCGTTGTCAATCACTCCCATTTAGCGCTTCTCTACAAGGACGATGCCTTTAAGCCGCTCAAATACGGTCAAAAAATCGACGGCTACATCAAGACCATCCGCTCGGATCATAAAATCGATGTGAGCCTTCAGCTGCCTCCCATTCAGCAGCGAGCACAATTAACTGAACAGATCATTGCTCACTTGGAAGCCAATGATGGTGTATCGACACTGACCGACAAAAGCGCACCGGATGCCATCTACCATCAATACAACGTCAGCAAGGGAGCCTACAAAAAGGCACTAGGAAGTCTCTACAAGGCCAAACGAATTATTATTGAACGGGACAAAATCTCCCTCACTCAGTAGGATTTTGATAGCGCCATTGAGCGCAGGCACTAGAAGCTCTCGACCTGGATTTGAAGCTATAAGCTCAGTGGAACACCTGTGCGAAATTGAGCTGAGCGACTCGATAGTATCATGCTTTTCTGCAATACATTATGTTTCTAGTCTTGACTAAAGAGATAGGGAAACAAGGCCAGCTTTTCCTCAGCGCTCAACTGATTCATACGCTCAATGTTGGCCTCAGGTATTTTGTCGGAGTCGGGAAAGCGCTGCAGCACAGACTCCAAACTGTCTTCACGGATTAAATGAAATATTGGATATGGCGCGCGATTGGTTAAGTTCTCCGCGTCATTTGGGTCTGTATCTGCGAAGCAATAGTCTGGATGAAAACTGGCAACTTGAATGACCCCATTCCAGCCGCCTCGGGAAAGCAGCTGATCTACCCAGCTAAGAAACTGATTGTAATCGTCAAAATCCTGTAGGAAATCGGGCACAATTACCAGCGTGGTTTCCAACTCTTCAACCGGCGTATCTTGCAGATGCTGCAGTTGTTGCTGAAGATCCTGTAACAACACGTCCTCATCCTTTGCCTCTGACACCACAAAATCAATACTCTGATCTCGATTCGGTTTAGCCGCAAAGGGGCACAAATTGAGACCAATCACAACCTCGTGCAACCAACGTTTAACCTGCATTTCGGCCTGTTTACGGCTAGTCGTCACCCGTTAATCTCCATACTCTATCCCTCTATCGCGGCCAATCGGCCCAAAGCGTCATCGAACTTTCAATTCGTCAAAGTGCGCCATTAGCATTTCTTTACGGCTTCAAAAACTGTGAGAAAAACTGGCAATGGTACACTGCCAACAATCCATCCCCAATATAATTACAAAGGAAAAAAACATGCGGAGCATAAAGACACTAGCTTGGGCCGCCTTAATCGCACTTAGCGCAAGCACTCAAGCGAATGATGAAGTACTCGGGCAGTGGAACACACTCGATCGATTTGGAGAGCCGGAATCACTGGTTGAACTCTACCGAGAAGGCGACACGCTGCAGGGCAAGATTATCAAGCTCTACGATCCGGCTAAACAAAATGCCGTGTGCGAAGAGTGTTTCGATCACCGAGAGAACCAGCCGATTGCAGGTCTGGTCTTCATCACTGGGCTGGAAAGCGCTGGCGACCAATGGGTGAATGGCACCGTACTCGACCCAGAAACAGGTAGCGAGTACGACTGTAAGCTCTGGCTAGACGGAGATACGCTGAAATTAAAAGCCGGCTTTGGTTTCATCGCCCAGACTCGTGAATGGAGTCGAGCAGCGGATTAAATCAAACACATAAGCAGTCCCAATGCTGGCACGGCTTATGCCTTCTAGCCCTCCAACACCCCCCTTCACTTCTATTGGGTGGTGCATTAGGGGGGCTTATTTCAAACGGCGCAGAAATCAACCCGAGACGAATTTGACCGTTGATGGATATTCATACCACGCCAAAAATGCTTTCTTAGCTCGCTTGTAAATGATGATAGATGCGCTGATCAAGCTGAGACAAAATGCCCTCGACCTTTTGATCACCGACAGGGGCGTCATACTCAAAATACGCACCATAGCGAAACCCTCCCCGATCAACCCGGCGATTGCAAACAACCGCCACCAGTGCAACTGAATCGCTACCGTCCACTGAGACCGACAATTTTAACAACATACCCACTTTGAACTCTCGTTCAGTTTGTATGCCAAAGCCCGAACGACTGATATCGACAAAACGCACCTCACTATCGCTATTGTCGACGACAGGCCACACTATACGGGCAACAATCCCCTCTCGATCGTTATCGAATCTCAGTCTGGGTGCTTGCCGCCGCTCTTGATTTAACATGGTCAGTCTTTCCCAATGATGATTAGCGTATCGTCAAGTCCACTAGTACGAACGTCCATTCCCCGTCGACTTCACTTTGTCCTATTCCCGTTACCACCACAGCGCTAACGTGAACACGTCTAGTTAGCAATGAATCGAATCGAACTCAAAATATACCTATAACGAGTATAGACATCCTTTTAAATCTTATCTCATCGTCGAGAAACCGATGGGACCTTCGTAGATCCAATGAATATTACGCCAACTCACTCTGTTTCAGACGGTTTAATGGTGGCCTCAATAGTCTTTGACTAAAGTGAAAGCCATCATTCTCTCTTTTGCAGCTTTTCGGGCGACCTAAAATTATGGGTAAACGAGTCTTTTACATCCCTCTAGCAGGACTACTGGCCCTTTCAATCAGTGCCTTTCTTGTATTCAGCTCGGTGCTACACAATTGGCTGAACGACTATTCTACGCGGGCGTTGGAAGCGGACTTGAATGGCATGATTCAATCCTTAAAACAGCAGAACCCGCCCACCCAAAGAGAATCACTGACACTTTTTCTGCAGCAGCAACGACTAGCCTATCCGACCAGACATTTCTCATTATTTAGTCGCCACGGAGACTTGGTTGCAAGCTCACGGCTCAATTCAGTTGGAAGCATGACCAATAGCAAAGCCGACAACCCGCCCGAAATTAACAGCGCAACCGCTGGCAATATCGGTAGCAACCAGAGAATCAATCCCACAGACAATCAACAAACCCTCTTCGTCGCAAAACCTATAGCATTTGAGGGGTTTCAAGGCGCCCTGAGAATCAGCACTCCAACAGAAGTCATCAAGCGCATCGCGCGCGACCTCGAGACTATGGTGGCCGGACTTTTATTCACTATTGTAGGTGGAATGGCGCTTCTAGCACGAAGTTTGATCTATCGCTTAGATCGACACCTTCACAGCGAACAAGAACAGCTCGAGCAGCATGTAGAAAACCGCACTCGAGAAGTTGAGCTGCTGCAGCGCTTAGCCAATATGCTCGCGGCGTGCAATTCACTTAGCGAAGCTCAACAGGTAGTGCAAGACATAGTTCCGCGCATACTGGGTGACATTAATGGCGCCGTTTCACTGATGAGGTCATCGCGAAATCAGCTTGAGGTAAAGTTGGACTGGGGCGGCGACTGGCCTGGCGCAAACACGTTCGCTCCCGACGAATGCTGGGCCTTAAGAAAGGGTAAGTTCCATCTTGCCAATGATAAATATACCACTCTGCCCTGCTCCCATATGCGTAATGTAGGGGAGGAACAAACGCTCTGCATTCCACTCATCGCCCACGGCAACACCATCGGCATGATGCACCTTTACATGCATAACCAAAACTTCTGCGAGGAGCGCATGCAACTCGCATTTACCATCTGTGAGCAGCTGGGGTTGGCGTTGGCCAATCTCACCTTACAAGAGAAGCTGCGCGACCAAGCGGTAAGAGATCCCCTCACCGGATTACACAATCGTCGCTTTTTGGAGGAATCCATTGATCATGAGCTAATGAGAGCCCAAAGAAACCAACAAAACCTGTCCATACTCATGCTCGACATGGATCACTTTAAACGCTTTAACGACAACTTTGGACACGACGCCGGCGACTATGTCCTCAAGGCATTGAGTTCACTGCTGATCAACGGTGTTCGCGGGGAGGATATTGTATGCCGTGTCGGTGGAGAAGAGCTGTGTATCGTCATGCCAGATGCTGACGGCGACAGAGCATTACAAGCGGCGGAAAAACTCTGCCACCAAGTACGTGATTTGCATCTAGATTTTCATGGGCAATCACTGGGTAAGCTTACGCTTTTGATTGGCATATCGACCTTTCCCGAGGATGCAGAAGATTATCAATCGCTGATGAAGATGGCCGATGTAGCGATCTATGAAGCAAAAGAAAATGGTCGAGACCATGCCCGACACTGCAACAAACAAACTATGCAGAAACACCAAGCAGTGTCTCCTCAAGTGGCTGAAACGCTGCGGGCGATCTCGGAGAAGGCTCAAGACTCCCCCCAAGACGGCGCTCTAGACAAGGACAACTGAGCATATCCCACTAGCCAACCAGAACACTTAATCTAGCTTATACGCCGATTCTCAACGGCCGCACTTTGCGGCCTTAGCGGAGATCAAACTAGCGGGCCTGTGCTGAACTAGAATCTGCTTTTGTAACAAACAATTTTGGAATCAACACGGGAGTCTGTTGTTTGTAGGCCACATAGCTTGGATCGTCACCCCATTGAGCATCCGATTTTTTCTCCAGCATTGGCACACCGCTGACGCGAGTAAGAAGCGCAATAACAAACAGTGGTGAAACCAACCCAACCCATTGCCAACCCTGCATGACCGGTACAGCAATCAAAGCGATACCGAGCCACAACACAATCTCGCCAAAATAGTTAGGGTGACGGGAATGCGCCCAAAGCCCAGTGGTAATAAAAGGGCCCGTCTCGCCACGGGCACGTGCAGCTCGGAAGACACGTTTTTGACGATCGGCAACGGCCTCCATTGCAAAACCTATCAACCACAACGCAATTCCCACGTAACCAATTAATGCCAATGGTTTGGTTTGTTGGCTGGTCAAGACGACTAAGGCTGCCGCCAAGGTGAAAAACACCCAAAGCCCCTGTAACGTCCAAGCAAACAAGAAGCGCCAAGGCTTCGGCTTTATCTTGTCGAATCGATCATCTTTGCCATCTTGGCTGATGCGAAGAAAAAGAAAGCTGCCTAATCGCACTGCCCACACCGCAACCAATACGGCAACGATTAAACTGCGGGGATCTTGATTACCACCCAGCCACAAAGCTAAGCCGACCACAGACAGGTAGGTACAGCTACCCACGAGGTCATAAAAGTGCTCAGTTTGCTTTAGGTAAGCAGGAACAAATGCCAGCCACTGAATCGCGAAGGCCAATATACCGCACCACCAAAACACGGAGATATCTTGATAGGTCAGGCTGTTATCGCTACCAGCCCAGGCTACCAATGCGCCAATGCCAATAACCACAGCAATAGCGATAAAGGATTTCAAGGAAGGGTTCATGCAGTCTCTCTCATCGTTGTAATTTATGAGAGGCAGTTTAACAACACCAATGCAACTTGCACAATAGTACTCACGAGCAATTCCTTAGCGGAATCGCTCCCAGCGCTTACGTCTTAGGCAATAGTCTCTGGGTGCTTCGTTGTCCGGCTTAAAGTCTGCTTGAATTTCGTCGAGCACAAACAGCGCCATTCGAGCCCTTTGCCGATCTGCACCTTCACCGTCACGCTCTTGCTCCAACTGCGCGCGAAGATCTCGAATCGGCAATATTCCTGGAGCAGTCAACTCCTTGTAGAAATACGAGTACTTGGAGCAAAAGTGCTCGTTTTCAGATTCACACCCCAGCAAAAACGCGCTGCAAACCAGTATGCCCGTTAGTTTTGAAGAGATTTTCGCCATCCCACTGCTTCCTTCAATTGATATATGAAGCCTCAATCAGATCGTAGACTAAAGCGTGTAATCGGCTAAACCCACATCTCCACCGGCACTTGATTACTCACTGCGCTCAGCACATCAGAGCGGGTAATAATGCCCGCCGCCGCGCCAGACGCCTCATCAATGATCAATATTGAACCCACGCGATGTTCGACCATCACTCGCGTCAGCTCTCTTAGATTGGTATCGGCTGTAGCCGCCAATAGATGAGGCTGCATGATTTCAGACACCTGCGCACGCTCGAGGCTCACAAACGAACCGACTTTGGCCGTGAGAGAGGTTTTTTCGCCCAGATCCGAGGTGGCACGCCACACATCGCGGTCTGACAAGATACCGAGCGGCTGATTGCGCTCATTAAGAATGGGAATATGGCGAATACGACGCTGCTGAAACAGTAGCAAAGCATCTTGTAATGACGCATTTAGTGCCAAACTGACGAGAGGAAAGCTCATGATCTGATCGGCTCTGAAAACCGGACGGTGTTCAGAAGCAGGCACTGCCTGCTGTTGATACTCTGCAAGAGAGCCAGAAGCGCAATGGGAGAGCCCTCCGTCCCCCTGAGAGTGCTTTAAGTCTGGCTGTGACGAAATCGCACGGCTGGCCTGACTCTTGTTGAGGGCAGTAACCTGGCGTGGCGGGAATAAGCTCTTCCACGGGGTTTCTACGCGGCGCCCTTGTTCGATAACTTGAAACGGCATCACACCTCCTCGAGACCCAGAAGTGCGATGGACACCCCTGTAGCAGTGCTAACTATAACACCATGCTACAGGCATCTAGGCAACCTTAGCGGCAGCCCCAATTTCGGCTTTTGCCATGGCCTCTGCAATTTCTGGCAAACTGGAAGGATCATCGATAGTCGAGGGAACCGTATAGTCTTGACCATCGGCGATTTGGCGTAACAATTTGCGTAGAATTTTACCCGAGCGAGTTTTGGGTAGCCTAGACACCACTAAGGTGCGCCGAAAACAAGCCACGGCGCCAACCCCCTCACGTACACTCGCGATCAATTGCGCCTCTAGATCATCGCTGTCAGTGGTCACACCGTCCTTAAGCAACACCAGCCCGATGGGCACCTGACCACGAAGCTCACAATGAATGCCAATGACTGCGCATTCGGCAACATCCCTGTGATCAGCAACCACTTCTTCGATCTCGCCCGTTGACAGACGATGTCCGGCAACATTAATCACATCATCGGTACGCCCCATAATGAAGACATAGCCATCTTCGTCGATGTAGCCACCATCGCCGGAAACATAATAACCGTCGAACGTTGACAGATAACCATCGCGAAAGCGTGGAAAGTTACCCCAAATGGTGGGCAAACAGCTCGGAGGCAAGGGTAGCTTAATGGCCACATTACCCTGCACATTAGGGCCCACTGGATTGCCGTCGTCATCCAATATTTGCACATTAAAACCCGGGGAAGGCAATGTAGATGAACCCGCTTTTGCGGGTTTAGGATCAACCCCCATCAAGTTTCCACAAATAGCCCAGCCTGTTTCTGTCTGCCACCAATGATCGACAACCGGCACGTCTAAGACGCTTTTAACCCAGTGGTAGGTTGGAGGATCTAACCGCTCCCCCGCCATAAACACGGTTTTAAGGCTCGACAAATCGTACTGCAGAAGACACTTAGATTCTGGATCTTCTTTTTTGATGGCCCGAAAAGCCGTCGGCGCGGAGAACAGAGCTTTCACATTATAATCGCTGACGACGCGCCAAAAAGCACCGGCATCGGGTGTTCTGACCGGCTTGCCTTCATACAACACCGTACTCAACCCTGCCAGCAACGGGCCGTAGACAATGTAAGAGTGCCCTACCACCCAACCGACGTCGGAGGCGGCCCAGAAAACATCTCCAGCATCCATGTCATAGATAGCTTTCATGCTGTATTTCATCGCCACTGCATGGCCGCCATTGTCTCGCACAACGCCTTTTGGTCTGCCCGTTGTGCCCGAGGTGTAGAGTACATAGAGCGGATCCGTCGCAGACACTGGCGTGCAATCGACGGGGGCAGATTGGGTCATCAACTGATCCCAATCGACATCCCTACCTGCTTGCATTTGCGCTTCGGTTTCAGGCCTTTGAAAAATCACACAAGCCTCCGGCTTATGCTCCGCGAGCTCGATGGCTTTATCCACCAAAGGCTTGTATTCAATCACTCGATCGATCTCGATACCACAGGAAGCAGACAAGAGCACCTTCGGCTGTGCATCATCAATGCGCACGGCCAGCTCATGGGCAGCGAAACCGCCAAACACGACGGAATGAATAGCCCCCAAACGCGCACAGGCGAGCATCGCCACAACCGCCTGCGGGATCATGGGCATATAGATGAGTACGCGATCGCCTTTTGTCACACCTAGGGCTTTTAAACCACCGGCAAATATAGCGACCTGATCTTTTAGATCACGATAGCTTATCGCTGCTCGAGAGCCCGTCACTGGCGAATCGTAATAGATTGCCACCTGATCCCCGCGGCCGGCTTCGAGATGATAATCCAACGCCATATGGCAGGTATTCATAACCCCGTCGGCAAACCAGCGGTCAATGCCATTTTCATCCTTCGACATAATCTGAGTTGGTGCCTGAAACCAGTCCAACTGATCGGCCTGCTGCTGCCAAAAAGCTTCAGGCTGCTCTATGGATTGACGATATTCGGATTCATAACTCATAACGATGCCCTTTCGCTCTAATGCTGAAGAAAATCTTGACGCTAGCAGCCCAGTTTTTGGCCGCGGCCTCTCGAACAACAAACCGCGCCTATGCAGACGACTATAAATCAGTGATAACTCAGAGCTTAACAAGGCAAAACACAGACTCAAATTCGACCAAAGTCTAGACGCAGCCTATAGGCATCCATTTGTGTGAGATTGAGTCCGCGTACCTCATAGTTGACGGCGCTAGCTGCTGCTCTCTACAGATAAAACTTCAATTCCCTCAAATAGGTTTGCAACGCTATGCGATTTTCCTCGCCTAGGCGCCAAACTGCTTTTTCCAGTGAAGACTGCGATTCCAATGCTGGCTCCACATACTCGTAAAGAACATGCGGTTGTGTCAGCTCAGGGGAGGAAGGCGGTGCCTTAACGCGCAGTACATTAGCAATCGCCAGTGTCATACGCGTATTGAAATCACCGGCCTTGCCCAATTCTCCATAGGCCCGCTCCAACAGCGGTTGCCATTCACGGTAATAGCGCCCAACAGTGCGAGGGTCAACCACAACAAACGCATTCACCAGTTCCGTATAACGCTGTTCATTCTGACTAAGCGCTCGAAATCTCTCTTTATTATCGATCACGTTGGTCTTTTGAACCTTAAAAAGGCTGGCAGGATAATTCAGCGGTCGGTGTCGTTGAGGCAGCTTCTCATCGGCCATCAAATCAATCGCCAACACCCACTTTCTCACGAGTTCATCGGGGACTAACCACTGAGCAATCTGAGGTGACATCTTCAAAAAGATATCAAGCACCTGCGTATCACTGTGATTGAGGTCTCGTGCGGTTGGTAATAGCGGCGGCAATGAACTTGTCGCAGACGCCACTTCAACATCTCCCTCAGGTAGATCAGAACCTCTATCATTGAACACTTCTTTCTGAGCAACATCTGCCACGACCTCAGTGCTTTGTTGTGGTGCCGGTTGCGCTTCGAGAGTCACCGGCACTACGGTTTTGTCGATAGCCGATCCTGATCCCCAAAGTGCCCAGTACCCCCCAATAGTTACAATCGGAACCGCCACCACTGCAACTCTCACAAAAACATTCATCAACTGTCCTTTTCTTTGTTTAAAGTATGACCATCGAGAACTGGCACTAAACCCTTTCTCCACCTATGACTGTTGAGACGGACTATAGGCGATTTAGTTTCCTTAGAATAATGATCAATTATGGCAAAATCGGACATCACTAGGGCTTCTAGCGTAAAAGTCCTTTCGTATTCAGAGCTCATTTTAGTGACCCAAATCAATTCAAAAATAGCTAATGGGACTAGTATTAGATGCATGGTCAAACTCGGGTGGGCGAACATGGGTTCGTAACACTCTAGGTTAGGCAAACCTAAATCGTTAACAGGGAGCGATAGTCATGTTAGAAAACCTCAAAAAACACTTAGACGAAACACTCGATAAGCTTGATGATATTGATGATTACTTTGAGGATCGCGCGGAAGCCCTAGGCGAAGACATGAAAACCGCCTGGAAGAAAACTCGGGTACAGCTCGGCCATTTTGGCAAGCAACTGAAAGAAGCGTCCGCCGCGCTGGAAAGTGAAAAAGATCACATTGCCCTTCAAGCACACTTAGCCACCATGGATGCACACGATCAGTGGACAACATTAAAGGGCAGCGTAGAGAATACGGTTAATCATCTGAAGCGTGACGGACAAACTCAACTGGATGAAGCAGCCCTCCAAGCTCACCTCGCAGCAATGGATGGTCGTGACTTTGTGAACAGTAAAGGCAAGGACATTCATCAACAGTATGATCACGCGAGAGAGCAGTTGGAACAAAGTACCCTGAAAGCTGCCAGCGAAATCAAGGAAACTTTTGATGGCCTTATTGGCGGCCTCCCCAAATAGCAATCGCCTGCTAAGGCATTAACCTCACAGAGTCATCAACCCCAAAGAGCCATTAACCCCACAGAGTCATCAACCACACAAAACCCAGCTAAGTCGCGATAACTCTGTGGGTAGCTGCTTAACCTCTACTCGCTCAAGATTTACACCTCCTGAAGACCAAGGCGTCTGTGAACTAGTTTCCTTGTATGTGTTCGGCGATGTCAGCCACCATCTTCGGCACTACGTCCGCTGGCAGGTTATGCCCCATACCATTGTAAATCACCATTTCTGACTCTTGAATCAATTGGTGAGTATGCTCGCCATGCGCCACAGGCAATAGACCGTCGTCACGACCATGAAGCACTAAGGTTTTCGCCTCAATACGTTTAACGGACTCCGAACGATCTCCCGCGGCAAAAATTGCCATCATTTGGCGGGGAACCCCTTGCGGCCAAAACCCTTGCCGATTGCGCTCTTTCAAGTCTTCATCTGTCGCGTAAGAAGCGCTCTGTAGGCTTTCCATCGCTGCATCGGTAGGTTCCGGTAGATGTGGCGCACCTGAGGTAGACATAATGGAGGTTAAGCTCTTCACTCGTTGGGGATATTCATAGGCTATAATCTGCGCAATCATCCCGCCCATAGACGCGCCCACGACATGCGCCTGATCAATCTCTAAGGCATCCATCAGCTGCACCGCATCAGCGGCCATATCCTGCAATTCGTAGGCCGTATTCACTGAAAACCCCAGCTGATTCTTCAGCAATTCCCACCAAATAACAGGATCACCAAGGTGATCCATTCGCTGAGAGGCCCCAACATCGCGATTATCAAACAAAATCACGCGGTAACCAGAACCAACCAGACCATCAATAAGTCCATCGCCCCATAACAGGTAGGAACTGCCCAAACCCATTACCATGAGCACTGGCTCGCCGTCAGGGTTTCCGACCTCAACGGCGGCCAGAGAAACTCCATTAACCGAGTACTGCATAGGCTGTAGATCTTTCAATCCCGCTTGGACATTGAATGCCGCCAAACTTAGCAGCAAGAACAAAACTCTGAACATTTAAGATCTCCTAATGCTTTGATGTGTGCTGTCTCTATACATCCTTGAACAGCGATTGATTGTTCTATTTTCAGCTAACCAATACGGGCAAGAATACAGGCTACTGAACTCAGCAAAATGAACACGCGCCATAGCGTTACCTCTCGGCACGACTTCAAACAATGTGAGCGAGAGACATTATTATCGAGATAGGTGAAAAGACTAATTGCGCTGAACCTCCTTTGCAAGCCGCGCAAAGAAGGACTATCCAGCCTCAGCAGTGCCAAACACCATTTATCCAACTCCTAGATAAGATACAATGAGCAAATTCGTCTGCGCCCATGAATCTTCGTCCATTTGTAGAATACTTGAATTCACCACCAACTGAGACTATCACACCCAAATATGAGCTATCGCTTACGCCCCTACCAACAGGAAGCTGTAACAGCAACAATCAAACATTTTCGCAGCTGCGATGACGCTGCTGTCATTGTGCTTCCCACCGGTGCAGGAAAAAGTCTCGTCATCGCGGAACTCGCTCGCTTGGCAAACCACAGAATTCTGGTCATTACACACGTCAAAGAGCTGGTGGAGCAAAACCATCAAAAATACGAAAGCTACGGGGTCAGTGCGAGTATTTTCTCAGCGGGTTTAAATCGAAAAGAAAACCACCACCAGGTAGTGTTTGGCAGCGTGCAATCAGTAGCGCAGAACCTCGATCAATTCGACGGCGCCTTTTCACTCATCATTGTCGACGAATGCCATCGTGTGTCACTGGAGCAAGATTCACAATACCAAGTTTTGATTCACCACTTAAAGCAAACCAACCCTCAGCTCAAAGTACTCGGGCTAACCGCAACCCCCTATCGACTCGACAGTGGCTGGATCTATCAACAACACTTACCTGATCAACGACAATGCACCACCGAACCCACGCCATTTTCCTGCTGTATCTACGAATTGCCTCTGAGCTACATGATCAAGAATGGCTATCTCACCAGACCCCAAATGATTGATGCGCCTATCGCCCATTATGATTTCGAGTCGTTAAGAAACCAAAGCCCTAGCCAACAAAGAGACAACTATAAAGAAGCCGATCTTAATCGCATCATCAAAGGATCGAAACGAGCCACAGCAAAAATCATAGATCAAATCATCACTCAAGCAGAAGACCGAATGGGGGTGATGATATTTGCCGCCACCACTCTGCACGCGAAAGAGATTTTGGGCTATCTGCCCACCGCGCACTCAGCGTTGATACTCGGCGACATGCGTCGCAATGCTCGCGACGGTGTGATCCGTGCCTTTAAAGAAAAACAGATAAAATTCTTGGTCAACGTATCCGTGTTAACCACCGGATTTGATGCGCCACACGTTGATCTCATCGCCATCTTGCGACCGACAGATTCTGTCGGGCTCTATCAGCAAATGGTTGGCCGAGGCTTGCGACTCAACGACGACAAAGCTGACTGCCTGGTGCTGGATTACGCAGGCAACACCCACGATTTGTATCGACCCAGAGTCGACACGCCAAAACCCAATTCGGACAGTGAAGCGGTCACCGTTCACTGCCCCTACTGCGGCCATGCCAACAATTTCTGGGGCAAAACAGACGGTGACGGAAAAATCACCGAACACTACGGCAGACGCTGTCAAGGTTTAGTCGACGCACATGACATCTCCACAGAAAAAGACTCAGCCCTCACACAATGTAGCTTCCGGTTTCGATTTAAAGAGTGCCCACAATGTGGGGGTGAAAACGACATCGCCGCTCGCCAATGCGGAGAGTGTCAGCAGCAGCTGATTGATCCTGACGACAAACTCAAACAAGCACTACAGCTCAAAGATCTAACTGTGCTGCGCTGCAGCGGCATGTCGCTAAGCTCTAGAATCAACAAGAAATCACAACAGCAATTGTGTGTAACTTATCACGACGAAGACGGTGCGGAATTAACCGAATACTTCTCTCTAACAACCGATGCGCAACAGTTTGTTTTTGCACGGCGCTTCCTGCGTCAACACCTGAAGGACGTCACTGAAAAAATCAAAATCACCGCTGTAGAAGAAGCCCTTTGCCTCGGAAGTCTTCTGCGGCATCCAGATTTTGTGATCGCCAGAAAAGAAAAATATGGGTGGCAGATTCGTGAGAAAATCTTCGATTATGAGGGGCGCTTTCGACGGGCAAATGAGATCAACTAAAGCGACCCTAGAAGGCCATCACTCACCTCCTCTGTCAGAAAACTCAATCATCGCCAATGAACTCATCAGAGTTAATGCAATCTAGTTACTGGTGACTAATTTCAATTCCGTCGAGGGCAGAGGCCAATTCATCGAGATCTGCACAGGTAGAATCATAGCCATCCAATTCCGCTAACGGATACACAATTCTCACTTGAGTTCCGCCCTGGCGAAAGCTCGCTTTTACGCCGCGAAAATCACTGGCTCTTACGCGATTGAGAAAACGCGAAGCGACTTGAGCGCTGTCAAAACCGTAAACAATGGTTGCTTGCATAAGGGTTTACCAAAATTAAATGCCGCGCATTATACCGATTCGCTAAGTTTTGTCCCCTAGGCTCAAGAAGTGTTTAGACGCCAGAACCTTTTCCTCTCCGTAGCGTCCTACAAGCGAACCCAAGAAAATTTGATACAACAGATTGAAGAATATAGGAAACTATCATGAACGATGTCGGAACTGCCGAATGCTCAACCACCCAACTGGAAGCCCTCAATCAACAGGTTGACCTCTATCAATCTGTCGCGCTCGACGATAACTCTACGTTTGGCATTAGCAGCCTACAAAACCTAGAGCTAGCAACGGTCCGCTACCACGAACGCCTAGAAAACAGCTATTGGGCCGTCGAAACTAGAGTACTCAGCGTTCGTGAAGCTGAGTCTTTAGCTGCTGACCTTCACCACCAGCACTTTCAATTCTATATTCGCAACGGCTGCTTTCACGTCATCGCTTGGAACCTTCTAGACGCACATTACATCTGTAATCTCATCGCCCTGAACGACCTAGGCCTAGACCTTCACCAAGACCCTCAGAGTGAAGCGGCCTAATAATACAGCCCAGCGGCTCTCTACGTAGAGACAGAATAAATCAGCAGCTTGTAAGACCTGGGAGCTTGAAGGGATTTCTGACGCCACGCGCCCACCACTGACCTATACTTTGTAAAACCGGCCAAATGGTGAGTATTGAGACAGTGTTGAGCCCCCCGAATTTGTGGTTGAGCGCTTGCGCTTGGGTTGTATTGCTTTTACAAGTATCTAGCGCGATAGCCGCAGCGAGCGAAACCGAGCCACCCCATGTTGTGTTCTTCAACCCAGGCTTTATGCAGTCTGATAACCCTACGGGACAGTTTTGGCCTGAATCTACCTCTTTTATTCAAGCGGTAGCAGAAGATCTTGGAGTAACACTTGAGGTACAGCACGCAAATCGTGACTCATTGCGAATGCAGCGACAGATTGGCGAGGTCTTAGGCCGCCCCAAACGCCCGGATTACTTACTGCTCGTTAACGAGCGATTCGCCCTCAGCCAGCAGTTCAGGCTCATCAACCAAGCCGGAATACCGTTTTTTTCAGCCTACAACCATGTGACCCGCGAGGGCATGCCCGCCGCATTTCCGAGAGAGACCTACCGCAATTGGATTGGAGCGCTCGTTCCCGACAATCACTATGCCGGATATGAACTGGCGCAGCGCCTAATCTCTGAGCTCGAACCAACGCCCGCCAAATTCCTCATTCTCGCCGGCGACAATGTCACTTCTGCTGCAAAACTTCGAGAACTTGGCTTACAAGAAGCCCTAAAGCATCACTCTCATGCGCGGATAGTCGAGCGTATCGTCGGCGAATGGGGGTATCATCTACCTCGTCAAAAGGTCGCTGGTCTGTTGCGCCGCCACCCAGAAATCAATGTCATTTGGAGTGCCAATGGCGCCATGGCGCGAGGCGCGCTGAATGCCATCACTACGGCCAATCCTAAGTTCGATTTCCATCCCATCATAGGCAGCATTAACTGGGACAGTGATGAAATCTCTATGCTCCAGAAACGTCAGCTGTCAACATCTATTGGCGGCCATTTTATGACTGCAGGACTGAGCCTAGTGCTGATATACGATTTTCATCACGGCATCGATTTCCAAAATGACGGCGGGCGCTATCAACGCCGTCGCCTTTTTCACGGGATCACTGTTGAAGATCTTCAGCGCTACCCCATTTTGACAAGTCGACACTGGCGGCAGTTGGATTTTAGACGCCTGAGCAAACATCACAGCCCACACCTTGATCGCTATGACTTCAGCATCAATTCACTCCTAGGCAGCGACACCGCCCACTAAGAGTTTCGAGTAAAATCGTGAAATGGCAGCTATCCTATTGTTTTTTGGACGTTTTTCGCCCAAAAAAGTGAAAGTTGCCTCAAAAACCTTCACCAACAGGAAAAAAACCAAATAAAGCGCCATTAAAGGCAAAATTAACTTCTACAACAGAAAAGAAAGTCTGTATACTATCGCGCTTTATTTTGGCCCTGGCTTATCGAGACACATCTAATGACAGACTTATCTAAGTACAGAAATATCGGTATCTTCGCCCACGTTGACGCCGGCAAAACCACCACTACCGAGCGTATTCTGAAGCTGACTGGTAAGATCCATAAAACCGGTGAAGTTCACGACGGTGAATCCACCACTGACTTTATGGAGCAGGAAGCAGAACGCGGTATTACCATTCAGTCTGCTGCGACGACCTGTTTTTGGGACGATCACCGTTTCAACATCATCGATACTCCGGGGCACGTTGACTTCACCGTAGAAGTTTACCGTTCTTTGAAAGTACTCGACGGCGGTGTTGGCGTATTCTGTGGCTCTGGTGGTGTTGAGCCTCAGTCAGAGACCAACTGGCGCTACGCGAACGACTCAGAAGTTGCTCGTATTATCTTCGTTAACAAACTTGACCGCATGGGCGCTGACTTCTTGCGCGTTGTTGATCAGGTAGAAAACGTTCTGGGTGCAAACCCACTGGTTATGGTTCTGCCCATCGGTATCGAAGAAAACTTCACCGGCTTGGTTGACCTTCTGACTCGTACCGCTTATCAGTGGGATGACTCCGGCCAGCCAGAAAACTACAAAATCATCGACATCCCTGCCGACATGGTAGACGACGTTGAGATGTACCGTGAGAAGTTGATCGAAACGGCTGTAGAACAAGACGACGACTTGATGATGGCCTACATGGACGGCGAAGAGCCTTCTATGGAAGACATCAAAGCGTGTATCCGTAAAGGTACTCGCACCATGGACTTCTTCCCGACTTACTGTGGTTCAGCGTTTAAAAACAAAGGTGTTCAGCTGATTCTGGACGCTGTTGTTGACTATCTGCCAAACCCTACCGAAGTTGAGCCACAAGACTTGACCGACGAAGAAGGTGAAGCCACCGGTGAAAAAGCCATCGTTTCTGCTGACGAGCCTTTCCGTGCTCTAGCGTTTAAGATCATGGATGACCGTTTCGGCGCCCTGACCTTTATCCGTATCTACTCCGGCGTACTCAACAAGGGTGACACTATCCTTAACAGCTTCACCGGTAAAACAGAGCGTGTTGGCCGTATGGTTGAGATGCACGCCGATGAGCGTACCGAACTGACTACTGCTCAAGCGGGTGACATTATCGCCATCGTTGGCATGAAGAAAGTTCAGACCGGTCACACCCTGTGCGATCCTAAGCACGAATGTACTCTCGAAGCCATGGTATTCCCTGAGCCAGTAATCTCGATTTCTGTTTCTCCGAAAGACAAAGCCTCGGTTGAGAAAATGGGTATCGCGATCGGTAAAATGGTTGCAGAAGATCCAACCTTCATCGTTGAAACTGACGAAGAAACCGGCGAGACCATCCTTAAAGGTATGGGTGAGCTTCACTTGGATATTAAAGTGGATATCCTCAAGCGTACCTACGGTGTTGAGCTGGAAGTGGGTCAACCTCAGGTTGCTTACCGCGAAACCATCACCACTCCACTGGAAGACAGCTACACGCACAAGAAGCAGTCTGGTGGTTCTGGTCAGTTTGGTAAAATCGATTACCGCATCAAGCCGGGCGAGCCAGGTACTGGCTTCCAGTTCACCTCTACCGTTGTGGGTGGTAACGTTCCTAAAGAATTCTTCCCAGCCATTGAGAAGGGTTTCGCTAGCATGATGGACGAAGGCCCTCTGGCTGGGTTCCCTGTACTTGACGTTGAGGTTGAGCTTTACGATGGTGGCTTCCACGCCGTTGACTCCTCTGCGGTAGCATTTGAAATCGCCGCTAAGGGCGCTTTCCGTCAGTCCATGCCAAAAGCCGGTCCTCAGTTGATCGAGCCAATCATGAAGGTTGACGTGTTCACTCCAGAAGATCATGTAGGTGACGTTATTGGCGACTTGAACCGTCGTCGTGGCATGATCAAAGATCAGGAAGCTGGTGTAAGCGGTGTTCGCATCAAAGCTGACGTACCGCTTTCAGAGATGTTTGGCTACATCGGCAGCCTGCGTACTATGACTTCTGGTCGCGGTCAGTTCTCCATGGAATTCAGCCACTACAATGCTTGTCCTCAGAATGTTTCTGAGAAAGTTATTGCTGAAACCAAGGAGCGTAAAGACGCTAAGTAATTGCGTTTTTAAGCGATAAAAAAACCCCGACAGTGCAAGCTGCCGGGGTTTTTTATTGCGCCCAGAATCGGCAGAGTTTAGATAGAGAAGTCATCATAGAGCCAAACAGCAAAAGTCCGCTAGACACTAGCTGCATATACGACCGCTGCAGGCGATTGGGTAAAAACAAACCTCAGGCCGCCCCTTCACCCATCAATACACAATTTCGTCCCGCATCTTTGGCACCATACAAAGCCTGATCAGCTCGACCAATAAAGTGCTCGGAGCTATCCTGCGGCTTTAACAGGGTTACGCCCGCACTCAAACTGCAAGTCAATACCTGCCCAGCATCAGTGGTAATTCTCGACTCTTCAAACGACAGACGAATACGCTCTACAATTTTTAACGCCTCAGCCATTGATTGAGTCTTTAGCAATAATGCAAACTCCTCACCGCCCACGCGAAACGCCATATCTTGCTGACGCACGTTACTCGAGACGATTTGCCCAAGTCGTTTGAGCACCTTATCCCCCAGTAAGTGACCATGACTGTCGTTAAACCGCTTAAAATGATCGATATCAATCATGACGCATGCCCAGCCGCTGCCATCAACTGGAGATTCCTGTTTGACAATCTCGTCCACACGCTGATGAAAGTGCCGCTGATTGAACAATCCGGTCAGGCCGTCTGTGATGCTCAAGTGCGCCAATTGGTCCGCCTCTTTTCTAACATCCTGAATCCGCAATCCAAGCGCATAGGACATCATCACCATTTCGACCACCATCGCAGCCAGCACATTGAAACCCACCGGAAACGGTACACCGAAGAATTCATGCTGGACACCCAATCCAAGCAATACAATCCCCGCCCCTAGCGACCCCCAAGCGAGAATGAACGGCAGTGCGAATCGGTAGCCCTGCAATGCCAGCAACGCCGTCGGAACCACAATGACAAACGCTGACAAGGCAGCCACAAAATGTTGGGTTAAATGCAGATGTGGATAAGCGGTACTGTCCAGCAACCCATAGGAAGCCACACCAAGGATTACATTGAACGCTGCCACGCCCATCACCAGCATCCCCTGCCAGCGATTTTGATCATAAAGCCGCAGAAAAATAACAGTGAAAAGAGAACCAAACAGATTGGCAATCCCTGCACTCATATTGGGTGTAAAAATCTTGTAGTAGGCCAGACCAAACTGTCGATCAAGTAACAGCATGTAACCTGAAATCTGCATCAACCACAGCAACATGGCCGAGGCATAGGCCACATAAAGAAGATAAGTAATATCACGCACAAAGAAATACAAAACAAAGTTGTACAATACCAATCCAATAACCGCACCAAACAGCAGTGAAGTGATCGCGATACGCACCGCAGCTTCCCACTGAGCCACCTGCTGACTCTGCAAAAGCAATGGCGCAGCAATAGGCAACTGCCCATCCACCCGAATTAGGAGCGGCTGCTCACTGGCAAAGGAGGTATCAATGGTGAAGCTCGACACAGGCGTACCGAGTGGCGGCGCATCAATGTCATGCAGGGAATCCGATTGAGCCCGATAGACGACTCGCTCGCCTTGATGAACGGGAACGTAGAGCGTGATGCGGGTCATATGCATAACATCACGAGCAGAAAGAACCCATTGCGCCGCGCGAGTAGATTCTGACTGCAACTCAACAGCCAACCAACTGACACCGCTGGTCAAATTTGTGGAAACAACATCCCCAAACAACGAGTGCTGAAAATCACCCAAAGCCCAGTGACGATAGGCCAACTCAGGATCAGTAACCCGTTGTTCAAATTCGTATCGTGTGACATAGGGAGATAGATTTAGAGTGGTTAAATCCGAGGGGACCACCACCACTTGCCGCTCAACCGGCGCTGTCATAAGCTCCACGGCCTGTGCTTTTACTTGTGCTAAGGCTGCCAACAAAAAAGCCCACAGCATAAACAGCAGTAACCCACGGCAATCGCCTAAGGATCTCGCAGAAACTATTTTCGCGTGCACTTCCATTGCCCCAACAATATCCTTTTTGTTCTTATAGCCTAGTAAATTGCGTGAAGAATATAGTGTCAACTCTTGCGAGCATTACACCACACTATTGCCTCGAATGAGCCTTAATAGTCAACTCGACCGCGACCCTTCTTAATGTGGCCACGTTTCGTTTTTTTATCCATACGCTTGTTTTGAGAAGAGCGTGAAGGCTTAGTAGGTCGGCGTGTTTTACGCACAACCGTGGCCTCTCGGATCAATCCTATCAGACGCTCTACGGCATCAATTCGATTCTTTTCTTGGGTTCGATGCTGCTGCGCCTTGATAATCACCACACCATCGGCTGTTATACGATGATCCGATAGCTCAAGCAATCGTTCTTTATAGAACTGCGGCAGCGATGACGCTCGTATATCAAAACGCAAGTGCACTGCCGACGAAACCTTATTGACGTTTTGACCTCCCGCCCCTTGAGACCGAATCGCCGTCCACTGTATATCGCCTTCTTTTAACTCGACCGCGTTGCTTATTTTCATTGTTACTCCTCTGGCGCGGCACTTTACCACAAGCAAAAGAACCCCAAAACAGCTATGACCCTAATCCACCATTGATAACGATAATGATTTGCATTAAGATTACCGAAAACAAACCACCCAAGGAGAGTCATGAAAGTCCATCCATTAGCGTTAGCCACGGCCCTAGCCTCTAACACCCTATTCGCGGACGGCGGCCCTGTAGCCAGCTCACAAACCTTTGTCTTAGACAAGGTCACTGTTGCTGCAACCCTGACCGAACAGAAAGTCGCAGACGTCGCAAACACCGTCTCCGTCATTAGCCAAGAAGATATTGAAAACAACTCCGCGACCAACATTCGCGAAATGCTGCGTTACGAGCCTGGCGTTGAAGTGGGTTCTGCGGGTCGCTTTGGCCTTAGCGGATTCACCGTTCGAGGCCTCGGAGGCAATCGGGTAAAAATCTTAGTGGACGGTGTCGAGCAAGCCAAAGACTTCAATTCAGGCGGCCCTTACTTGCGCGGCACACGAAACTTCGTTGATGTGGACTCTCTGAAACAGGTAGAGGTAGTCAAAGGACCTGCCTCTAGCCTCTACGGTAGTGACGCGCTTGCCGGCCTTGTATCCTTTGTGACTAAGGACGCCAGCGACTACTTAGCGCCCACCTCTTCAGGAAACGATACTCACGTCAGCATCAAAGCCGGCTACAACAGCGTCGATCAAAGCTTCAACGAAACTCTCACGCTGGCCAATCGTATCAATGATTTGGAGTCGCTACTTGTCTACACTCGGCGCGACGGAGAAGAGTACGACAACTACAACGATAGTTATCAGGGTGGTCAAGGCAACGATCGCACCAAGGCAGACCCTGTAGACTTTCAATCAGATAACTTGCTACTGAAACTGTCGCTACCGCTCAATGAACATCACACCATTGGCCTGACGGCTGAATATCAACAAAGCCAAACCGATACCGATTTATTGTCACTGGAAGGCCCAAGCTATAGCAGCACATTTAACTACAGTGACTACCGTGGCGACGACACCAACACTCGAAAACGTGTGGGCTTCAGTCACGACATTGATCAATCAACTGCGCTATTTGACCAACTTAGCTGGTCACTGGACTGGCAAGAGAGCACCACTGAACAAGTCAGTTATAACCACACCAATTTCTTTGGTTACGGTCGCCGTAAAATTGACTACTCCAACGAAGAGCAAGCACTGCAGTTTTCTCTGCAGGCTAACAAGAACTTCGACAACCACCTAGTCACCTATGGTGGCCAGTACCATGCCACTGAACTGGAAAATAGTACCGATAAATTCTATCTCGATGGCACCCGGCCCGATGACATTCAGCGCTATACGCCCACGGTAGACGGCGTTACGTGGGGCCTATTCCTGCAAGATCAAATATCTCTCTTCAATGGCAAACTGCTGTTAACCCCAGGCGTACGTTACGACAGCTTTACCGCAGAGCCCGATACAGACGCCATCTACACCACTGAGTTTGATGATCACGACAGCGATAAATGGACGGCTCGCCTCGGTGGCGTTTACAAGTTTAACGACACTTACTCTGTGTTCGCACAATTCAGTCAGGGCTTCAAAGCTCCAGATCTCGTGCAACTTTACCGAGAAGACTCAGCGTCCTGGTATCGAGGTTATGTCACCATTGCCAACCCTGATCTAGACCCAGAAAAAAGCAACGCTTACGAACTTGGTCTTCGCACTCAGGGAATCTGGGGGAATTTCGAAGTCGCCGCCTTCTATAACGATTATTCAGATTTTATCGACACTCAAACCGATGAAATTTTCTTCAACGGACTGACCGTTGACGCCACCCAATACCAAAATATCGCCGAAGCAACCATCAAGGGTATCGAGGCCCGAGCATCAATATGGCTAGACCAAGTCAGCTCTGCCCCGCTAGGCAGCTCGCTGCAAATATCTATCGCTTACGCGGACGGAGAAGGTAAAAATGATGGCGAATCTGGAGACACCCCGATTGATTCTGTAGCGCCGTTGAAAGCGGTTATTGGGGCTAACTACGATGCGCCCGAGGGCCAATGGGGAACATCCCTGAACTGGACTCTCGTGCCTGAAAAAGAAGCAGATGATGTTTCCGATGAAAGTGATGCCACTACAGCGGGCTTTGGAATCCTAGATATCAGCGGCTATTACAACGTAACTGAGCAACTCACCCTTCGAGGGGGCATCTATAACCTCACCGATAAGGAGTATGCTCTTTGGGAAGATATTCGCGGAAAATCTGAGTCCACCTCCTATCTTGATCGCTACACCCAACCAGGACGCAACTTTAGCATAAGCGCCACCTACAGCTTCTAGAACAGCGCTCGCGGCTTACTCTAGCCGCCCAACCCAACCCGCCGCAGCAGGGAAGCTTTGGCGGTCTAGCCCGCTCCTAGCTCCCGCCAACGCTAATCAGCGCTTTCGTCATACGCTCCAATTATCTGTCCACAACTGCGACTGTCGACTTTCGCTATACCCTACAAATCCAGTAGACCTATACTCTTTGCTAAACCGACATTGTATTTTTTCGTCAGACATTCCATTCTACCGACAGATAACAATGATAATTTGAAACTCGGAGATCTTGCATGGATATCAAAGAAACACTTGCTCGCTACAACGAACTCTGTGAAGACAACGACTGGCAAGTCTTCCACACACCCAAGAACCTAGCTTCGGCCCTGTCAGTGAGTAGCGCCCGCATACTCGAGCACTTCCAATGGGTCACCGAAGAAGAGTCCATTACTATCGGCCGCATCCCCGAGCGCAAAGAAAAAATAGGCCAAGAGATATCCGAATTGTTTTTCCAGCTATTGGCGCTGTCGGATAAATTAGGCATCGACCTAGAACAGGCCATCAAGACCAAGTCCGAGCGCGATCAAGACACCTACCAAGGGGTACCGGACGACTTAGACTCATAGACACCCAACCAGAGTAATCTATAAGTTCTGAGACAAGTTCGTCATCGAGACCTAAAACTCCCGTAATAGCCGCCCATAAAAAAGCCAGCGTATCGCTGGCTTTCTACACTATAAAAAGGATCGAACTAGGCCCATTGTAGATGTCGCGGTCGCGCCTGAAACAAAGCACCCAGTAACATCACCAATACACACGACATCAAACTGGCCATTAGCATGGTATTCCATTCTTCGTCGCTAGTTGCAGCTTCCACTTTTTCAAGCTTCTGCCCCTCTACCTTTTGCGTGGGATTATCCAACGGCTGATTAGCCTTAGCCGCTTCGATTAACTGTTCGTTGGCACTCATCTTCGCCGTATCTGAGATCTCTGGCAAAGCCACATCGAGTCCGAAACCGGCCGCCAGATTATCGAAATAGTCTCGCAGTTTTTCGTTGTCCACAAACAGGTCGTGTTGATTAGTCAGCTCTGAAAACCGCTCAACAATGTCGCTCAAGACTTTCTGATCAGCTTGCCAATAGCCTTTGCGATTGGCTTCCAGCATTCTCTCTAGCATATTGGCTTGCGACTGCGGATTAACCTCTTCAAACCAATCATTGATGCCAACGTCGAGTTTGTCTTCTACGTACACCTCATAAAACTCCTGCCACTGATCTTCACGCACAATATTTGGATCAACGACATTCCAGCCCCAGAAATTGGTCAAGTTCGACGACATAGTGGTTGCGCCGCTGTAACCCTCTTTCATCATTTCCTCAACCCAGCGCTTGTGAAAATTTCGAGAGCGCAGCTCTTTGGCCATAAAGGTAGCCGCGTTTTCAGTTTTTCCGTTATTGGCATCGCGCAAATTACTGATCATCATCTCCGGGCTTTTGCCATCAATATTGCGCACGGCTAAGGCGAGCGAACCGAAGTACTCAAAGGGATCATCGGAGGTAATCATGCCGTACACATTAGACGAACGAGAGAACAACGCCACATCGGTACCTGACAACTGCTGAGCATATAGATCAATACTCTGCTCAACGCCATTACTGTCGATCACAGAACCCACCTTTTTGCCCCAGCGACTGTTGTCTGATCCATAGAAGTAGCCCATGCGAGACAGATACATATCCGAGATTTTACTGTCTTCTTCCCATGTATCACTGGCCACAACTGCGTCATTCACACCATTGCCGTACTCGCCCGATGCATTGGAGAATATTCGAACCGTCGACAGATACTCTGCCTCAGCGGCTTCAACTCCCTGCTCTTTCAACTGCTCGGCAACTCGCTGACTGTTGGACCAAATCGAGTTATTCTCCTCCTTCAGTTTGGCAACCTGCTCAATTGCCTTGGCGAGCCACTGCATCACATTGGGGAAAGCATCACGATACAAACCAGTGGCTGACAGAACCACATCCACCCGCGGCCGCTTCAACTCACTTGCGGGAATGATTTCCGTACCCACAACGCGACCATCATCGCTCCATACTGGTTTTACCCCCATGGCGTAGAGAGCTTGGGACTCGAGGACACCATAGTGACGCATGGTTTCAATGGACCACAATGAGAACGCGAGCTTATCGGGATACTTACCGTGAGTTTGATAGTAATCCGCAATAACACCATCAACCAGTTCACTACCCTGCTCGAATGCCGCTTGGGTTGGCACTCGAGAAGGATCAAACCCATAGAGATTAAAGCCTGTTGGTATCGCATCTGGACTGCGAATGGGGTCGCCCCCGTTTTTAACGGGAATATAACGCCCTGAAAGGCCCATTATCAGGTGATCCAGTTCCTTGATGCCGAGCATGTCTCTATACAGCTGCTGTGCAGATTGTAGCTCTTCGATTGCATCATCTTCCAAACCAGCGGCCCGCATATTTTCTGCCGTTGCGGTCTCTTCAATGACAAAAGTTCGCAGAGTTTTGAATCCAACCAACTGATCTAGCTTATCGCCCGCAACTTGGGTAATCACCCCCTGAAAATCGCCTTCGCCATCGGCATGGTGAGCATACTCATCCACCCCAACACTGTGGTCATGTCCTAAACGGCTAGCATGCCCCTGACTGTCAAAGTAGTCACTCTCAAAGGACGCAACCGCTGACGGAAAAGAACGATCGAGCATCTGCAGTAAAGTCGATGTCAGCAAATCTGCTTCTGAGAGTTCACCAAAAGAATGCAATCCCAATGGTTGGTTCTGGCTGGACAGATCCTCCATGTAGTCATGCAATGCCTCCAAGAAGCCGACAAAATCGTTGTTGGCCTGCTGACTGTCCCAACCGAAGTCGGCGCAGATGCTGCCTTCAATACAATCGCGAATAATCTTCTCGCCGGTTTTCTTTTTAACACCGCCATCATCAAGAGATTTGTATTGATGCATTAATTCGTGCAAATCAGCAACTTCGCCCTGCAATCCAGCGGCAGCAAAGGGTGGAGTCATATGTGCGAACACCGTTGCACTGCCTCGACGCTTAGTTTGCATAGCTTCACCAACATCGTCGACGATAAAGGGATAGAGTACCGGAGTATCCCAAACTGCTAGATTACCTTGATCATAGCGAGACAAACCGCGCTCTTTACCGGACAAATACTCTTGCGATCCGTGCGTACCTAAGTGAACCAATGCATCGCTGTTCCAGTACTGACGAGCATAGTAGTAAGCTGCGAGATAAAAATGATTCATTGGCACCGTACCCTTATGGTAGATCCGTTGATCTTCATCCTTATCGTCTGATCGCGGAGGCTGCCTCATCACCAATAGATTGCCATTGCGCATCCGCGGGATAACAAATTGTTTCTTTCCATCACGCTCAACAACCATAAAACCGGTTTCGGCACTGCCCCAATAATCATTGATCGGTGCCGTCACATGCTCTGGTAGAGTATTGAACCATGACAAATAATCCTCGACAGGCATCAGCTCCGCGAGATCGTCAGCCAACAACCTATCGAGCTCGAACTCTCTATAGAAGGGCTCGAGAATGGGTTTTATTTTCTCAATGTAGAATCCTTCATCTACCGCATCAACCTCATAGCCCTCTTCGTTAAGGCGTCGACTGATGGACTGCAAGCTGCCAGGTACATTCAGAAACGACGCTCCGACATCGATGCTGCCCCACACCATAACGGTCAGTTTTTTGTCTTTATTCGCCTTATGCTTCAAAGCAGCAAGGTTTAACGCTTTGTTGACGAAATGCTGTAACTGGTAATCAATCGGTTCCGCCCTACCGGTTTCTTCGTTTATTGCCGCTACAATCATAGGGTCTATTACACCCGCGGCTTCCGGTAACACCAATACAAATGGAGTCATGCCGGCGCTAATACCTTGATTGTCTGCCTCCCAATCACTTTGGTCGCCATCAAAATAAGTTAGCCCCTGCAGCACCGGAACACCGAACTTTTCGAATTCAGTTTTTCGCTTGGCAGCCCAATGAATGTTGCGAAAATTCACAATCACATCGACAAAAGTTGTGCCATTGCGTGAAATCAATGAAGAATAGTCGGAGGACTTGGGGCTGAGCTCAAAGAAAAAGGGAACGGCCAATGCACCGCTCGCCTCAATTTCCGCAATCGCGCTATCAATAACTTGTGTTTGTGCGGACTCGATCAAGGAACGTTGCAACAGCACGCCCACCACCTTACTGCCCTTTTGACGCTCCCCCTGACCACGCCAGCGTAAATACTCCTCCAGCGATTCAAACGTTAATGAGGGGTAATCGGGATGATACAAACCCAATTGCGGAAAAATGATCGGCGGCTCAATATTCTTTGACATATCTGGAGCTAACACGCGGTAGCGCAAATATGCCAGCATACGAGTCAGGTTCTCAACACCACCATTACCGTAGTATTCATGCAATCTCAGCGCATGATCAGGCTCTAATCCGAGCGTCAGATGAGTCGCTTCAAGCCAGTTAATCGGCAAAAATCGAGTTTTAGTGGTTTGACTCATGGCGACAACAACCGGCTCATACTTAGCGTAGGTAGTCTTGCTCTCCCGCACCGAGACACCATCCAGAATGACTAAATCGTAATTGCCAAAGACTCTTGATGCCTGCTCTAGCGAAAGCTCTTTTTCAGCCATCTGATCGATCGTCATTTGATACCGAGAGGCTAGCTCCTTGACGAGACTGACTTTCGCTTTATTGCTGTGTGCGGCACTCACGAACAACAGTTTTTGAGAGGCACTTGCGCTGGACGGCAACGCCGTCATCACTAGTGCGGCTGCGTAGAGCGCGCAGATCAGCGCGCGAAGATTTACCGAAAACAACATACTTGAAACACCTTAGATTCTAACTCTACCTAGCGATAGGCTGTAAAGATTAGCCCAACAACGATTTTGCTTTCTTATTCTGGGATATAGACCATAGAACCATCTGCTAACCGATAGGCGACACCCGCTTTGACACCATCACCGGATCCGATTTCACCATCAGACTTATAGCTCTCTATTACTTCCCCTTTTTTAATGATCATTTCCATATTCGGCTTGCCGGCGTTTTTAATGACTGTTACATCCTCTTCAAGAAATGGATTCATGGGGTTTTGTGCAATTGCAATTAACAGTGCTGCCACCAACACCAAAAACACGTCAACCAAATTGACTACCGACAGTGCCGGGTTGATGCCCTCATCCTCATCAAGCAAGCGCACAAGCCTTCTCCTCAGCATCAGAGGCGACCGCCTCTAAGGGCGACTCCTGCGTCTGTAAAAGTGGCGTCAAAGCCACCAACTCAGCCGCCAACCAACGACGTTTTACACTGGCGATCCAGAAAGTAATCGAGGCAATCACTAGGCCGAAAATTACCGCTGAAAACGCGACAATCAAATTCTCGCTAATACCCTGCACATTGCCGTCTGCCAAACTTTTCAACGCTGGCCCCATGGGAACCATAGTGGCAATCAACCCCAGCATTGGTGCCAAACGACTGGCCGTTCTCACGCCCTCCATGTCCTCGAGCGCCGCCACATCCAACTGGTCCTTTGTCACTGTCGGCAGCTCTTGCGCCATGTTCACTAGCGGATAACCTGGAAAGTATTTGTTTGGCGCCTGTCCCAATGCATATTGCAGCGATTGTCGGTAGGACACACGGTGATGCCTGCGCTGCAGGGTCTGACTAAAAAATTGACCCAAGGCAAACAAACTGTAGATAAACATAAGAACCAACAAAATCAGTACCGGCGCCATAAAAAAGTCCGACAACTGATACATCAGTTCTTCGATCGTGCGAATCATAAATACTCCAGAGTGTAGTAGTGGCTTTATGCCAGGATTATTCGGGGTTCATCATTACTTGTGCAGCACTTAAGCGCTTGCCCTGCAACCATGAAAAGAGTTGCAGCACCTTTTCCAAAGCAGCCTGTTTGTCACCAGCAATGATTATTTGGGGTTCTTTATTAAGCGATTGCAAAGCTCTAATTTTTTCACTTAGCGCCACTTCGAAGACCAACCAATTGACATACTCATCACCATCGAGACCCCATCGATTTTTTTCAGCGAATAAAGTAATGCTGATATGCTCATCGACATTCAAAGCCTGCGCATTACTCTTACCTTTATCGGGTAAATCGACCGGCAAAACTTTTGGTACCACGTTAGCGGTAAGCAAGAGAAAAACTAACAAAATAAATATGACATCGAGCAATGCAGTCATATCGGGCAAGACTGACAACTGTGAGGGTGAAGAAGATTTAAGTTCTATCATGCAGCAGTCGAAGGCTCGATGACGGTCAAATTCTCACGACCCGTATCAGATCTATCGCCTTCCCATTGCTTTTCCAACCACAGCGAACAATGATTTAGTACACCGGCCATACGCTCCAAGCGTCTATCGCCCCAAATTGAAAAAGCCTGCGCCGCTATCATCGCGGGTATAGCAATCACCAATCCTAATGCAGTCGTCGCCATCGCCTCCCACATTCCACTGGCCAGAAGCGCCGGTGTAACCGGGCCTGTTTGATGAGACACCTCCTGGAACATATCAATAATGCCCAGAACAGTGCCCAACAACCCCAACAAAGGAGCCACCCCTGCGACAATCATCAACCAACGTATTCGACCGTGCAGGAACTGACGCTGCTCTTCCAACCACTGAGACACCACTTCATCACGCAGCGGCTTGGAAAAATGCCGATGAAGACTGAGCAACTGAAGACCCGCCTCGGCGTTGGACATTACTTTTTCTGAAACACGGCTGCTTGATTCTGTATTGATTTGGTTCAACTTAAAATGCTCAAGATGACCATCATTTAGAAGCGATCGGTAGCGAACCAAATTTACCAACCTATCTAAAATTAACATCACCATACACACAGAACACAAAAGCAGCGGATAAATCACCGGGCCCGCCGTCAGAACATTTTGTTGCCACATAAAACTAAACCACACTAAACGTATTATTGTTAACGAAGATCAAATTCAACAGGAACTTCTACCCAGCTGGATATGGCCCGGCCATTCTCGATCGTCGGCTCGAACGACCAACCGCTCACTGCCTCCATGGCGGCTTGATCAAGCAGGCCGTAGCCACTTGAACGCTTGATGACAATCTCTGAAGTCTCTCCGAAAGCACCGACAAGGGCGTGCAAGATGACGGTACCCTGCCAACGACGTTTTATCGCAATAGACGGATAGATAGGTGGTTCCGGCGGACGACTAAAACTAGGGTTCTGACGAATGAGCGCACTGACCTTTGATTGAGCATTCGCACTTTGTGATTGATCAGACACTGCGGCCTTCTCTCTCGGATCAACCTTCTCGAGAGGCTGCGGGCGAGACGGACTAACTATCTTGTCAGCGCTGCCCTTGGAATCGGCAGGCATGGGCGAATTCGAGGCTGTTGCAGTGACGGTCGGTTCGGCGTTAGCAGTATTTTGGGGGTTGTCGAGCCGCAGGCTTTCTGCGGCAGGAGCCTCGTCTATCGGCGGCTGGGCTCTTCTGGGCTGGGCTCTTCTAGGCTGATCAACGGACGACTCACGGATAGGTGAATTAACGACTGTCGAACTGGGCTTAGCCGCTTCAGGCGCCATGGCCTCTAGGGCCATATGCGTGAGTGACAAACTTAATGCCTGCTTAGCCCCCGCCAAAGGAGTAAATTCAACCAACTCATTTCGCCCACCCAACAACCACAAACCATGCAGCAACAGCGATAGCAGACCGGCAACCCAGATGGTGTGTCGGGGAAGGCCGAAAAGATATGAGGACGAAAGAGATAACGAAGCATTCATTTGCAAATGATAATGCTTCGCATGTAGATTATCAACCGCTATTGGAGATCAAGTTTCCCCATAGCGATTGGGTCGACACAGAAAACTGCTCCTTGGTAGCGGAGAGTTATGGAATGAAGATATTAAAGACACCGCCTCCTAATTCACCTCCATTGCTGAGCTCGATTCTTCCTTGGCGCTCGTTTCGATGATGCAGCCTGGCGGTCTCCTGCGCAAAATATAGACCTAGATGCGTATTTCCTTCGCTAAAGCTCACTGATTTTGCAAAACTCTGCTCAGGCGTTCCCAACATGAACTTTGGATAACCACCACCGTCGTCCGACACGGTAATAACCAGCTCGTCATCTATCAGTTGCGCCTTAAGCTTCATTTTTGATTTGCTGTACCTCGCGCCGTTGACCAGTATATTGTGCACCACCCCACCAACCAGCTCGCCATCAAAGTACCACTCAAGGTCTTCACAACACTCAATTTCAACCGACAAATGACGCGTTTGAAAAAGCATATCGTTTCTTGCCACCTGCTCCTCAAGGACGTCTATAACGTAGTGCTGGTCCACGTGTACGGGGAGACGCTCACTCTCCATCCGATAGATTGAAAGTAGCTGAATCAACTCGGTATTGATTCGTGACGCTTCATATTGAAGCGTTGCAAATCGCGAAGCCTGAGCTTCGTTTTCCGCCGGAGTCTCTTGCATCACCGTTTCTAGAGAGTTGAGAAGCATCCCTAGCGAATTTTTCATGTCGTGCACACTGGATGCCAGAATCAGTGAAAAGTCGGCTTTGGGTGTTTGTTTCATCATCTTGACCTTATTCTTTCAGTCTTGTTTATTGGACTTGTGTGATTGAGGGCTTAACAGCCTACCCCAAACTTCGGACCATATGTTGTAACTGCCTAAAGCGCTCAAGCTGAGGATGACCCGCTTTTATTTTTCTCTCTACTTTATGGAGCGATGAAAGACAGGTATCCATGTTGGTTTCGTTCACCCCTCGCTCTTTCATGTCGGCAACTAGCGCTTGCACCAGATTCAAATGTACCCCCAAATGATTGGGAAACAGGCGAGCCGCACGGCGAAAGCTATTCAGAGCATCGTCAAACTCTTTGTTCTGGTAGGAAGTAATGCCTTCATTGTTGATTCTTGCGACTAACTTGGTGTTGAACTCGCTAATAGGCTCCTCCAGCCACAGATCAATACGTTGCAGCGCTTGCTCATCATCTTGATACTCGGCCACCAACGCCTCTAACAAGTCCCCACACTTAAGATCTTGATTCAGGTTTTGATAAGTTGCCACCCTATCTAGCTGCAGCGCCAAGCTTAGCTTCTTACCCTGCATCAGTTCTTCGACCTCTGCGAGAGTTTCATTTGCTCGCCGAGTATCACCACGACATGCATGCAGCTGACTTTCTAACAGTTGCGACTGATATCGAGCCTCAGAGTCCAATTGAAAGCGTTTGGGCAGCGCATCTAATACCTTCAGGCCTTCCCTCGCCACATCCGAATTAATGGTAGGATCTTCACGAATCATCGACGAAGTCACGCGGCCAAACTGTAAATGGTGCTCAAGTCGATCGTGGCACGAATGCTGACCTAGCCTCACTGTTCGGCTATAGGCCTTACTGGCAACAATATAATCGTTGTTTTCGCTGGCTACTTGGGCAAGTGAAGCCTGCCGAACCATCGACATGGGAGAGACATCAACTGCGGCTTGAAGCACATCTTGAACACGCTCCATATTGTCTTGCTCTCGATAATTGTCCGCTAGCTGATCGTAAGCCTGCATGCAAAATGGGTTACTGTCGATGATTTGCGACAACCAATCATTGGAGGTATCCAAATCCCCACGGGCACTTTTCACCTTCGACATACCCACACGCGCCCAATCCAAGGGCCGTATTTCCAACACTTTGGTGAAGAGCTGTTCAGCTTCGTCTAGCCGGCCAGTTTCGAGATAAACGTCACCGAGCAGTTTTTGAAGCGCCGTAGTGGCCCTACTCCCGTTTGCAATGCACTCGAGAGACAGGGCAATGGCTTGATCCACGTCGTCATGCTCCAGCGCTTGGTACACGGACATCATTTCTTGGCGCTGGCGTAACAATCGATCCAAACGCTGCTTTAGGCCACGCCCGGTGATCGGCTTAGTCAGATAAGTATCAGGATGGTAATCATAGGCGGAGAGCACAATACTCTTACTGGATTCAGCTGACACCAGCATAAACAGGCTTTGCCGTCGTAAAAGGTTCCTCTCACGCAACGTTTCCAGGACTTGCTGTCCGTTGGGTCCAGGCCCCAAGTTGTAGTCACAGAGCACCACATCGAACTCGTTCTCTTCGCAGATTTTGAGCGCACGCCGGCCATTAACCGCTGTATCGATATGACCACAGCCGAACTCGTCGAGCATTTTCGAGACCGTTAGCCGGAAGCTGTCAAAATCATCGATCACCAGAACTCTGAGATCTGCGTAATTTAACGGCTCCATAGAGTTGTCGCCTTAGCTATCATCTACGTTATTAAAACCTCTTCATTTAGTTACTATATAGAATAGACTATCAAAACCGCTTTGAGTTCGCTTGTTCCCGCCCCCCTGCCGTTATAGAATCGGCGCCTTTTCACACTACCGCCATAAGAACCAAGGCCGCCATGACAGACGCCAACTCTCCCGATAACATCTACGCAAATCCGATTGCCAATTTGGGCAGTTTTCAATTTGACGAACAGGTTGTCGGCGTCTTTCCCGATATGATTAAGCGGTCTGTGCCAGGCTATGCAACAATTATCAATATGATTGGCACGCTGTCGGAAAAGTACACCCGCAGCGGCAGTAACTGCTACGATCTTGGCTGCTCATTGGGCGCCGCAAGCTTGGCCATGAGGCACCGTATACAGGCTGCAGACACCAGTATCATCGGCATCGACAACTCCCCCGCCATGATTGAGCGCTGCCAAATGGTGATGGACGCCGATAGCGGCGAAATTCCCGTGGAGCTTAGATGTGGCGATATTCAAAGCACCGATATCAGTAACGCCTCGGTGGTGGTACTGAATTTCACGCTTCAGTTCATTCCTGTAGAACACCGACACGCTATCTTGACCAAGATATACGACGGGTTGAACAGTGGCGGCGTACTCATCCTGTCGGAGAAAGTGACCTTTGGCGACGACCCACACGACCAACTAATGATCAACCTCTACCACGACTTTAAGCGCGCCAACGGTTACAGCGATCTAGAAATCGCCCAGAAACGCTCCGCCTTAGAGAATGTACTGATACCTGAAACCCTAGATGGTCACCGACAACGCTTAAAAGACGTAGGATTCGCCAGTTGCGACGTATGGTTCCAGTGCTTCAACTTCGCGTCAATGATTGCCATTAAATAAGCTGTTTTTCACCGCTACAAACACCGCAGTAACCCCATGAAAATACACCCCAAGATTGATTACACACCGCTATGCAAAGCTCTCAAAGACAGCAAACTAGAGCCTTGGCTCGACCAGCTTCCGACGCAAATCCAACGCGGTCTTAGTCACCAGCGCTTTGGCGATCTCCAAGCGTGGCTAGAGGCACTGGAACAGCTTCCACTGATTGAAACCGATTCGGTGGATTTGAACACTCAGGTGGAACTCGGAACCAAAAACTCAGTATCCGCTGCACAGCAAGCCGAGGTTGAAGCTTCTTTGCAAAAGCTCATCCCTTGGCGCAAAGGCCCCTACCGTATCCACGGCACACACATTGACACCGAGTGGCGCTCAGACTGGAAATGGGATCGGGTATTGCCGCATATCGCGCCACTTAAAAATAGAACAATTCTAGACGTGGGCTGCGGCAACGGCTATCACTGCTGGCGCATGTACGGAGAAGGCGCAGCGCGAGTCATTGGTATCGACCCCTCGCCGCGTTTTGTCGTGCAATTTCATATGATCAAGCAATACCTTGCTGATGCACCTGTTGACCTGTTGCCCGTCGGGATCGAAGAGCTACCCGCCAACTTGCAGGCCTTCGACACCACCTTCTCGATGGGGGTTCTCTACCACCGCCGCTCACCAATGGATCACTTGCGAGAACTCAAGGCCAGCCTCAAGCCAGGCGGACAAGTGGTACTTGAAACATTGGTGATCGATGGAAAATTGGGTGAGGTCCTAGTGCCGGAAGAGCGCTACGCGAAGATGAATAATGTTTGGTTCTTACCAAGTTGCGACACACTCATGTCGTGGATGACAAAGTGCGGCTTTAAGAATGCGCGGCTAGTAGATCTCAATAAAACCAGTATCGAAGAACAGCGTTCGACGGAGTGGATGAAATTCCATTCATTGCCGGAGTTTCTCGACCCCGACAACCCGGAGCTCACTGCTGAAGGGCATCCTGCCCCCTTACGAGCCGTAATTGTT
The DNA here is from genome assembly GCA_002707785.1 of Cellvibrionaceae bacterium. Taxonomy (GTDB): domain Bacteria; phylum Pseudomonadota; class Gammaproteobacteria; order Pseudomonadales; family Cellvibrionaceae; genus Pseudomaricurvus. Next base: position 130,026 of record PANW01000042.1, read on the forward strand.
GCCGAGGTTCCACGCTAAACCGGCATTCCAAAGTATCTAAAGAGCCACTTGATTGCGCACTCCACTCTCTGGCTTTCGGCTTAATCGTCTTGAGGGAGAACATCGATATCCAGTGCGAATTCTGCCACCACCTGCTCACACCAGCGATTTAGGCGGTCTGCGGTAAGATCCTCCTGCTGGTCTTCATCAATGGCCAAGCCCACGAAATGCTGTCCATCTTCAGTTAAGGCTTTAGAGGCATCAAACTCATAGCCTTCAACCGACCAATAGCCAACCAAAGTGCCACCTCGTTCGACAATCACATCGTGCAACATTCCCATTGCATCGAGAAAATAGTCGCCATAACCAAACTGATCTCCAAGCCCAAATAGAGCAATGGTCTTGCCAGTGAAATCGACTTCGCTAACATCGTCCCAGAACTCTTCCCAATCGGATTGAATTTGACCGAAATCCCAAGTGGGTATACCCAGCATTATCTTGTCGTAGTCCGCGAATTCCAACTGGGTCACATCCGCTATGTCATAGACATCCACAGCAGACTCACCAAGACGCTGTTGAATACGTTGAGATACCGCTTCAGTATTCCCTTCATCGCTGCCAAAAAACAATCCAATCTCTGCCACACTACGCCTCTAGAATACGATCACAATAATTAGGCGGAATTTTCCCAGTTATAATCACTCGACGCAATACGCAGACAACCTATGAAACCAAGAGAATGGCCTCGGAATTCAGGAATTAAAGACAAAAAAAGCCCGACCTAGCGACTTGGGGATCGCTGGCCGCCAATTCAATGTGATTGGCAGCCCGGTCAGGCGAGAAGGTCACTAATGGAGGAGAGGATCATCAATGACGTTGTTTGGTTGCGTTCAATACGCCCTACTACGACTGTGACAATTGCGCTTGGTTCCAACTCAACAGCCTGTTTTACACTTCTATACGCTAGCCTCTGTATTGTTGGTATGTTCTCGACCATTTCGCCGAGCAGTTGAGCAATTCTAGCCCCCGACAAGTGAGACAGACCGCTTTCGCCTTTACTCTCAAGAGCAGTATCGAATGAGCGTATGTTACCTACCCTCAACGTAAATGGGTGGTAACTCATGTAAACCTGTGTAAATTGTGAATATTTTGACGGATTCGAGAACCCACGGGTTAAGAAGAGTAATAGCGAACCGCTCAAGCCGTGACAGACGCGCCAATGTCATGCAAACTTCAGGTTATCTGACGCCAGACTCCACACTCAGACTCGGGGCCTGGCATTGTCCGATTGTCAGTCAAGCACTGCGCGGACTGTATAATGACATCCATACCAACTAAGAAAGTGCCAACTTTATGAGCAATCTACTTCTCGTCGATGATGATCAGGAACTCTGTCTGCTTCTCAAGGAGTACCTTGAAACCGAGGCCTTTGACGTCACACTTGCCCACGACGGTGCCGCCGGAGTCGAGAAAGCGTTGGCGGGAAACTATGACGCCATCGTGCTTGATGTCATGATGCCGATCATGAGTGGCCTCGATGCTCTGCGAAAAATACGAGACCACAAGCGCACACCGATTTTGATGCTTACCGCTAAAGGTGAAACCGTCGATCGTATCGTCGGCTTGGAAATGGGGGCCGATGACTACCTGCCAAAACCCTGCAACCCTCGTGAACTAGTCGCTCGAGTCAGAGCCATTCTTAGACGAGTCGACGAAGGCGGCGACACGGTCTCCCCCATGACCGATGAGATTCGTGTTGATGACTTGTTCATTCAAGTCAAAAGCCACGCCGCTTTTTTCGAAGAAAACCCAGTACCGCTCACCGGCGCTGAATTCACAGTTTTGGAGCTGCTAATGCGCGATGCTGGAGAGGTCATCAGCAAAGAAGTACTGACAGAAAAAGCACTCAACCGAAAGCTCACACCTTATGATCGCAGCATTGATGTCCATGTGAGCAATATTCGCAAAAAGCTCTCAGCATTGGGAGCCAACAAAGAGCTCATCATTAACATCCGCGGTGCGGGTTATATGTTGACGCGTAAATAACAATGAATATTTGGTCAATGAGTCGTATCTACATCAAAATCTTTTTGGGATTTTGGCTGGTCACCATCATGATGCTGTTTGGCTCCAACATGATTGTGCACTTTTTTAATTTGGGCCCAGACAAACACTTGTCTCAACAGGAAGAAGACCCATTCGACGGGCCCGGCGGCCGCCTGCTGCGAGAGGTTGTTAGTGACGCCATCAACTACAACTACGATCAAGTGGAAATGGGCCTAAGAAGTATGCCCCCTTGGGCCACTCGCCACTTTTATATCATTAATACTGACGGTCAAGATTTACTGGAGCGCGAGATCCCTGAGCACATCCAATCATTTCTTGGAAACATTAGTGATGACATTCCCTTCTTTCGAAAAAAAGTCGGGGAGAATAATCTTTTTGGGCGACAGTTTTCTCTCAGCGATGGAACGGTGCTGCGCCTAGTTGTGTTCTCCCCTAAAGATCACTCGCTGGGCTGGCGCCTGTTCTTTAACAACTTTTGGCATATTCTCGTACTCGATATGATCATCAGTGGCGCAGCCTGCTATTACTTAGCTCGCTACATCACTCGCGATATTCAAACGCTAAAAACAGCCACCCAGAAGATCGCCACTGGCGACTGGGACGTGCGCATTGCTCAAGAGTTCTGCGACAGGCCAGGCGAACTTGCCGAACTTGGCAAAGCGTTTGACAATATGGCGATCAAACTGCAAAAGAGCATGCTCGAACAAAAGCGCCTAATTAAAGACGTTTCCCATGAACTGCGCTCCCCCTTAGCACGATTGCAAGTAGCACTAGCGATTGCTCAACAACGAGCAAACTCGGAAATCACTGGTGAGTTAGAGCGCATCAAAGAGGCTGCAGATTATCTAAACGATGTGATCTCTGACATCTTGTCTTTACCCGTGACCGAGCAAGGAAGTTGGGAGCTTAATGACGTGGTTGAAGTCAGCAGCTTGATCACAACCATTGTCGAAGAATGCCTCGATGAAGCGTCACAAAAACAAGTGACCTTAACCCTCACCGATAATCTGGGCGAAGCGTTAGTAATGACTCGAGGCAACACTCTGGTAAGTGTGTTCGACAATATCATCCGCAATGCCATTCGCTACACCTTAGACAACTCACCCGTCACTATTCTGCTCGACAGAAATAGCGATGGAGATCCGCAGATAACCGTTAGCGATAGTGGACCCGGTGTCGCCGAAGAACATCTCGCCGATATTTTTGAACCCTTCTTTCGCACCGATGAAGCCAGAGACAGGAAAAGTGGTGGCTATGGCTTAGGACTTGCCATCGCTCAACGAACAGTTCTCCATCACAGTGGCAGCATTCAAGCCAAGAACAATCTGGTGAGGGGGCTCTCGATTACTATCACTTTGCCCGAGAGCGTCGAGTTCTCCTAAGCTGGGACTAGGGTTGATCGCGGCTAATGCAGCAACCCTAGCGGCCCCTTCATTTCAGTGACCAATTGAATAGCATCACTGATCGTCCAGATACCTGTGATCATCGTAGGTCTTAACGAGCTCGGGCGACAGAACCGTAAGTACCGTCATTAGCGCCCCATTGATAAACCCTTCTGGAAACATCATCAGCAAACTCAAGTAGTGATAATCCGAGGCAATAACCAACAGCGGAGGCGGCCCAAACACGGCAATGTAAAGCCACTGAGTTACCGCCATCGACTGCACGGTGATCATTGCACCGAAAAAGCCGCCACCTAGCATGTAAACGAATAGGTTTCTGGTAGGCAACGCAGCAATAACCTTCAGAACCAACGTAGCGGCCGCGGCTGGAACGACCACATTGAAACACATAGGCATCACCAACCCCGGAGTTATTGCGTTTTGAATAGCCGCGGCTAACACCACAGCAGCGACACCGACTATAACTGCCAATTCGAAGCCAAAAACCATCACTACAGACATCATCATAAGAGGATGTAGAGTCAGTAACCCTTCTACCTCTACTTCTAGCTGCCAAAAAATGGCTAAACCCACAATTGCCACGCCAAAGGCTCGCTGGCGCTGTCCGTTGGCGATCATAGACAACCAAGGAGCCCGACAACAAGCCCAACTGATAGCCAACAGATTCACAACTCCAGCCAGCCACCAATAACTCCAACCGCCAACCCCATCAAAAGTCACTTCCACCTCTCATTGTTTGCCTGCTGGGTCGCGGATACCAAAGACCGACGACTCGCCAATACCCCCGTCAAGTAATCGTCATCGGCAAGAGTTTGCCACTCTATTGCCGCCCCTACCGACATTTTTTCGCCTTAATGCTAAGCAAGTAATATCGACAAGGTTTATAACCCGCTGTTTTATATAGGGTTTAATGAGTTTCTGCATATGGCACGATTTTCGCTAAAACCAAAGATAACTTATTTTGTCTCGTCGGCGTACGACACAGTGACAACGGATTTAGGATCTTACTTATGGCCATTTCAGTCAGCACAGGCAGTAACGTGATCGAGAATAAAGACACCCCTATTCGTCTTCGATTTCCCGTCAAGCAGGACGATTATGCCGATGCCCGAATCCGCCTGACGCAAGCGCTGCAAACCAGCCTAGATCTCAACATTATACTCGAGGTTTTCTTTGAAGAGATTCAGAGTCTAGTGCCACTGCAGGGGATGCTCTATCAGCATGCGCCAAAGGATTGTGAAGCACTGGTAGGTAGAGAATACAAACACCGTATCAACTACCGGCTGACGACGTCACACGATGATCTCGGCAACCTCACCTTTTCGCGCCCCAAACGCTTCCGAGAGCAAGATATGGTGGCACTAGAAAGTGTGCTATCGGCCCTCATCTGCCCCCTAAGAAACGCTCTCCAATATCGCGATGCCGTTCAGTCAGCTCTGCGTGACCCGCTAACAGGGGTTGGCAATCGTGTCGCGCTAGAGAATGCGCTGGAGCGTGAAATACAGTTGGCAGAAAGACACGAACAACCCTTGTCGATGCTAGTCGCTGACATCGATTATTTTAAACGCATTAACGACCAATACGGCCATGCCTGCGGTGATGACGTCCTCAAAGAGATCGCTCAGAGCATTAAAGCCGTCACCCGACTAACCGACCTTACCTTCCGCTACGGTGGAGAGGAGTTTGTTGTGCTGTTGAATAAAACGGATACAGAAGGTGCTGAAGTCATTGCCGAGCGCATTAGAAAGTTTGTTGAGAAAGTATGCGTTGAAACCCATCGCGAACTGATTAAATCCACGATCAGCGTCGGCGTTAGCACTCTCCGCGAAGGAGAAGCCGGATGCGATCTATTCAGGCGAGCTGATGCGGCGCTCTATCGAGCGAAGCATCAAGGTAGAAACAAGGTGGTATGTGATAGCGATCAAACGAAAAGCTAAGGCGATTCCAGTATGACTGTGGCAGTGGCGTATTGGCGCTCATCTGACACTGACACGTGAATACGCTCACCGCCTAGACTCGCCAAGCGATTTGCAGCCCCTTCGGAAAATTTTAAAAAAGGGGCGCCTTCATCGTTGTGCTCCAGCCACATATGCTGCCAAGAGACCCCACGCCCTATTCCCGTTCCCAGGGCTTTAGCAGCAGCCTCTTTGATACAAAAACGCTTTGCCAGAAACGCAGTTTTATTGCCACTAGCATTAAAGGCCTCCAGCTCTAATGGAGTCAGGATGCGGGCTGCAAATCGATCAGAAAGCCTCTCGTAGCTTTCTTCAATTCGTGAAAGCTCAACTATATCCGTGCCCATTCCAACAATCATAGAGTGACCTTAACTCCTACCTGAACCATTTAAGTAAACAGCAGACGACTTTGCAGCGGTTTACTACCCAGCAGTGGCTGTAACATCATTCTCGCCAGCCGTTTAGCTTGTCGACGAGTATCCATCGATGCCCAATCCCCAACACCCATGGCCCTAAGCGCAGCGCCCGTAAAGCCTGAGCTATGCTCAGCCCGGCGCTCCCAACCGTGATCTTCACGCCAACTATAGAAGCCATCAGGAATAAGCGGTGTGCCCGCAGCGTCATGACCGAAATCCACCTGATAACCCAAGTCTTCAAGAAATCCGAATTCGAATTGACGCAGTACCGGCTCTAGATCTCCCCCTTCGGATAGCTGCATTAAGCAGTCCTGATAACGGAGGTAAGTATTGCTGTGTGGGTCTTGCTCGGGCAACAGACGCACCAGAAGCTCATTGAGGTAAAAACCGCTGAACAGAAAATTTCCTTGCAACATGAGCGTGGGCGCACTGGCCTCAAGCTGTGTCAGCGTTTTGAGACTGCTCTTGCCCTGCCAAGACAACCACAGAGGCACAAAAGGCTGGCAAAGCTGGCGCTGGCGAGACTTCGCAGAGCGCGCGCCTTTGGCCAGCACAGCCACACGTCCGTAGTCATGGGTCAGGCAGTCGAGAATCAAGCTAGTGTCTTTGAATGGCCTAGAGTGAAGCACGTAAGCCGGCTGTAACTCAATCCGCATCATGACCACTCACTTTAGCGCGATCCGTTAAACGTCGTCGTAGCCTAGACTGCGCAACGCTCGCTCATCATCAGACCATCCGGATTTAATTTTAACCCAGGTCTTAAGCATAACCTTGCAGTCAAACAGGTTTTCCATGTCGATACGCGCCTGCTGACCGATTTGTTTAATCTTGGCCCCCTTCTCACCAATCAAAATACGCTTCTGACCGTCGCGTTCAACGAGAATCAAAGCCCCAATATGGATGATATCTCCGCGGTGGGAAAACTCTTCAATTTCCACGGTCATCTGGTAGGGCAACTCATCACCCAACTGTCGAGTAATTTTCTCGCGCACAATCTCAGCCGCCAAAAACCGAGAGCTTCGGTCGGTGATTTGATCTTCGGGGAAAAAGTGCATGCCTGTGGGAAGACGTTTTTCTACTTCACGCTCTAGTGCATCAACATTGATTTCACGCAACGCAGATATTGGAATAATCTCATCCACTTGAATTCGATCAGATAGCTTTGACAAATATGGCAACAGAACTTCTTTATCCTCCAGCTGATCAACCTTGTTTACCGCCAGTAATATTGGACACTCAAGATTTTGCAGACGCTTAACGACCATGTCGTCTTCATCGGTCCAAGCCAAACGATCTACTAAAAACACAACCACATCCACATCTCTTAAAGCCGTGGTAGCTGCCTTATTCATGTAGCGGTTGATTGCCTTACCGTGCTGTAAATGCAATCCAGGAGTATCAACGTAAATGGCTTGGGTATCGCCTTCGGTTTTGATGCCCAACACATTGTGGCGAGTAGTCTGCGGTTTACGGGAAGTGATACTGAGCTTCTGCTTGAGAATATGATTCATCAGGGTGGACTTACCCACATTCGGGCGTCCAACAATGGCCACATAGCCACAACGAGTTTCGCTTTCAGCAACTTCACTCATGAGCGCTCTCCTAACAACTGTTGTAACGCACTTTCTGCGGCCAACTTCTCAGCGCCACGACGACTACTCGCCGTGGCTTGAGTGGACTGTTTTAACAATGGTGTAACGCACTCGACGGTAAACTGCTGCGCATGAGCTTCGCCGCCGACATTAACGACACGATACTCAGGCAGGGCTACTTTCTTAGCCTGCAGATACTCTTGCAATTCCGTTTTGGGGTCTTTGCGACTGGTTTCCAACTGCAAAGTATCTAAGCGGCTTTTATACCAAACCAGAACCCGCTCTTTTGCCGCTGGCATACCTGTATCGCAGTGAATTGCACCAATGATAGCCTCAACGGCATCGGCCAAGATCGAGTTTCTACGATACCCGCCACTTTTCATCTCGCCTTCACCTAAGTTGAGACAAGGCCCTAAGTCAAACTCTCGAGCAATTTCGGCAAGAGTTTCGCCTTTGACCATCTGCGCCCGCAAACGACTTAGCTGCCCTTCTTTTGCCTGCGGGAAACGCCCAAAAAGCCATTCGCCAACAACAAAATTAAGAATGGAATCGCCCAAGAACTCGAGCCGTTCATTGTTAATCGCACCGCAACTACGATGGGTCAACGCCAAATCAAAAAGAGCTTCGTCTTGAAACTCATAACCTAACCTATGCAGCAATCGCTGCCGTACAATACTATTCACTTTGTGGTTTACAACACTCATAGGGACGACGACTGTCCCAGACATTATTAAAACTCATTACCGCAGACACATTCGCCATAATCGGCACTCGCACTTCATATTCCATTTTCACTAGAATTTGATCGCGCTTGCGTTCAATTTTGATATCTTTGGCAGACTGGCTGCGTATATTGTTGACCATATAAAAGCTACTCAGCTTTCTTCGAATTTCACCGTTGGTCATATCTTGTATTTCAGCGTTTTCATCCGCGAGAGATCGAAGCGCCTGCTGAATGTAACGATCTTCCATATAGGCGGGCGTGAGTCGAAACACGCACAACATGATGAACCCTCCGATAGTCAAGACCGAAAGCCACCCAAGACTCGACATACCTCGCTGATACTTCGATAACTGCATAAACAAACCCCTATTATATTGAGCTATTCATCAATTACTGAATGGTGCCCGCACTTGAAAAACTAGGCAGACTAAAAAATGAATCCCAGTGCATCCAAACGGCAAAAGCCTTTCCAACGATAGCATCTTGAGACACCGGCCCCCAATCGCGACTATCGGAACTGTTGTCGCGATTGTCGCCCATCATAAAGTAGTGCCCTTCAGGCACCACCCAGCGGCCGTTAATGCTCAAGCGGCCAGGAACTACGTGTTTGCGCATGTCATGCTCAACATCCCCGACGGTTTCTTTCAGCAATTGAAACTGAGGATTACCCGGTGGCAAGGATGCCAAGAGTTTTTGCGGTTGTTTCTCGCCATTGATAAAGAGCACATTATTCACATAACGCACCTCATCACCCGGCATACCAATAACACGCTTGATGTAATAGGTATCAGGTCGATGCGGAGGGAAAAACACCATCACATCGCCACGTTCCGGCTCATTAACATCAATGATTTTATTGCGAATCACTGGTAGGCGTATGCCGTAGGTAAACTTATTCACCAGAATAAAGTCACCGATTTTTAGAGTTGGAATCATCGAGCCAGAAGGGATCTGAAAGGGTTCTGCGATGAAAGAGCGCAACACTAAAACGATCAACAACACTGGAAAAAATGACTTGGAATACTCAACAGCCAACGGCTCGCGCGCGGCAACTTCTTTCGCCTGACGATACACTTGCTGCTTGCTTTCTTCATCTAACTGCGCCTGATCAAACTGGCTATCTACGGCATCAATTGCTGCTTGTCGCTTGGCGGCAAGGAACACAAGGTCGTACAACCACACCAACCCACTGACAAAAACCAACAGAACCAAAATTAGCGGTAAATTAATATCCATATTTCCTATTCGTCGTAATACTCAATTTATACGTTATGATTCAACGGTTCTGATGAATCAACAAAACCTAGGCTATAGCCCGACTTACTCATCCACTTTAAGCACGGCTAAAAACGCTTCCTGCGGTATTTCAACGCTGCCCACTTGCTTCATGCGTTTTTTACCCTCTTTCTGTTTCTGCAATAACTTTTTCTTACGACTGATATCACCACCATAACACTTTGCCGTCACATTTTTTCGCAGTGCTTTGACCGTAGAACGAGCAATAATCTGACCACCAATTGCGGCCTGAATAGCCACATCGAACATTTGACGAGGTATCAGTTCTTTCATTTTTTCAACCAGCGCACGTCCCTTGTAAGGTGCATTATCGCGGTGAACAATCAACGCCAAGGCATCCACGCGATCACCGTTGATCAATACATCCAATCGAACCAGTTTAGCGGCCTCGAAACGGTCGAAGTTGTAATCCAATGAGGCAAACCCACGACTGACGGACTTTAGACGATCGAAGAAATCCATGACAACTTCATTCATCGGCAGATCATAGGTAACCGACACTTGCGTCCCCATATACTGCATGTCTTTTTGTACGCCGCGTTTTTCAACGCACAAGGTAATCACCGAACCCAAATGTTCCTGAGGAACCAAAATATTGGCCTCTACAATTGGCTCGCGCATTTCTTCGATGGAGCCAATATCGGGCAACTTGGAAGGGTTATCAACCGCCACCACTTCACCATCGTTCTTAACAACTTCGAATACAACTGTCGGGGCTGTGGTAATTAGATCCAGATCATATTCGCGCTCAAGACGCTCCTGAATAATCTCCATGTGCAGCATACCCAAGAATCCACAGCGAAATCCAAACCCTAACGCGTCAGAACTTTCTGGCTCGTAAAACAGTGATGCATCGTTGAGTGTGAGTTTTGCCAAGGCTTCACGGAACGCCTCATAGTCGTCCGAGCTAACCGGGAAAAGACCGGCGTAAACCTGCGGTTTAACTTTCTTAAAACCAGGAACCGGATCGACGTCTTCTGTCGCCACATGGGTGATGGTATCGCCCACGGGTGCACCATGAATATCTTTGATGCCAGCAACAACAAACCCAACCTCACCCGCTCTGAGTACACCCGTATCTTTACGCTTTGGTGTAAACACACCTACATTGTCGACAATTTGGCTTCGGCCAATGGACTTGGTGATGATTTTGTCTTTAGTTTTTAGCGTGCCCTGTACGACTCGTACAAGCGAGACGACGCCAAGATAATTATCGAACCAGGAATCAATAATCAGAGCCTGCAGAGGAGCATCAACGTCTCCTACGGGTGCAGGAACCATACGTACCAGCTCTTCCAAAACGTCCTCGACACCGATTCCAGATTTGGCACTGCATTGCACCGCCTCTGTTGCATCGATACCGATCACATCCTCAATTTCTTGAGATACACGATCAGGCTCGGCCTGAGGTAGATCAATCTTGTTGAGAACAGGGATAACCTCTAAGCCTTGCTCAATGGCGGTATAACAATTAGCGACCGATTGCGCCTCAACCCCTTGGGCGGCATCAACTACCAACAAAGCGCCTTCGCAGGCCGACAGGGAGCGGGACACCTCGTAGGAAAAATCCACGTGCCCTGGAGTATCAATGAAATTCAGCTGATAAGTTTTACCGTCGCGGGCAGTGTAATCGAGCGTTACGCTCTGCGCCTTAATGGTAATGCCACGTTCGCGCTCGATATCCATAGAATCGAGGACCTGAGCTTCCATTTCACGTTCGGACAGCCCTCCGCACACTTGAATAAAGCGGTCGGCGATGGTGGATTTACCATGGTCAATGTGAGCAATGATGGAGAAATTTCGAATATGGCTGAGATCGGTCACAGTATGTACAACTACCCGTCAATGATGTGTCGATGGCAGCCAAATACCGTTACTCTGAACCCGGGAATCGGCCACCTTTAAAGGCGAGAAGTTTACCGTATTTAGGGGTTAGGTGCCATGACGTCGCACCCAAACCCAGATCCCGTGGGATTTTGACCTAATCACTGATGCTGATCGTACGGAAAAGCGCACGACCACGACGATAGAAGCGTATAGGTAACAGGCTATCTGACGGCAAAGCCTCGACCACCTTGTCATAGTCAGCTAAGGACTCAACACCGTTAAAGCCAATCTGGACGATCACATCACCGCGACGCAACCCCGCCTTAGCTCCCGCCCCACCAGGAATCACCTGCTGCACCACGACACCACCTCGCAATTGCCACTGCTTCAGAAGCTCAGGTTCTATGCCGTCGATCACCAACCCAAGCCTGCCACCTTGATCAGATTCGGTCTCTGCAGACGCGACCGCATCGCCCCCTAATGTCCCTACGGTGACATCAACAACCTTCTTCCGACCTTCACGAACTAAGGTTACAGGCACTTCCGAACCCGGCGTGGCAACACCAACCGCGTGCGGAAGATCCCCAGAGGACTCAATATTGGCCTTACCAAAGCGAAGAATAACATCACCCACTTTAATACCGGATTTCGCAGCAGGACCGGCAGGATCCATTTGCGCAACTAGTGCACCAGCGGGCTTATCCAACCCAAATGACGCCGCCAAATCTCGGTCCACCTCTTGGATGACGACACCCAACCAGCCACGATCTACGCGCCCTTTGCTTTTCAATTGCTCCATGACGCCCCTAGCGACACTCACGGGTATTGCAAATGACAAACCAATGGAACCGCCTGATCGGGTATAGATCTGAGAATTGATGCCTACGACTTCACCCTCTAAATTAAACAGCGGTCCGCCGGAGTTACCTGGGTTAATCGCCACATCCGTTTGGATAAAAGGCACGTAGTTTTCGTTCTTCTCACTGGGAATGCTGCGACCTATTGCACTAACAATTCCCGCGCTGGCAGAAAAATCCAAACCAAAGGGAGAGCCAATTGCTAACACCCACTGCCCTACCTTTAGATCATCATCGCGCGCCAACTTTAAGGTAGGAAGATTTTTCTCATCAATTTTGAGCAGCGCAAGATCTGAACGCTCATCAGTTCCCACAACCTTTGCCACATATTCTCGGCGATCGACCAAACGAACCTGAATTTCATCGGCGCCATCAATGACGTGATTATTGGTCAATACATAACCATCTTCTGAAACAATAAACCCAGACCCCATAGACTGGACGCTTCGCTCAGGCATTTGTCTCGGCTCAAACAAGTGCCGAAACAGCTCAGGAATATCCTGCTGATTACGAGGCAGCTGAAACTGGCTCCGTGACCGAGCTTTCTCTACCGTGTTAATTTTGACCACTGCTGGCGACGAGGACTCAATAAGCTCAGTAAATTCAGGCAGCGCCCCTCGCGCATTAGCGCCAATTGCACAGACAACCAAAAACAACGCAGCCAAACACCGCGAACGCTCAGCAAGACTCTTCATACCAACCACAATCACTCGACTTCCACCTTCATATCAGTATTTAAAACAACAGGATCCTACCCTAGACTGCATCAAGCTTACCCGCATAACCCAACCCCCTCAGGCTGGCGCCTCGCACCACTGCAGGGGCTTTTCATCATCGACAACCACAGGCTGCACATCAACATCATTACGGTGCAGATAACTATGCCCGCGCACCAGTGTACCGCCGACAAGTAAGCCGGCAAGACCAGAGAGTATCGACGTTAACTCCTCCACGACCATCAGATCGGCAAGCCCCAAGGCCAACAACATCATTATCAGCGGCGTCAGATACACCAATAGCGAACCATTGGCCACCACACGTTCTGGTATACCAATAGTCACTAGGTCATGCATTTGAAAACCCTCTACTGGACGACCATCCAGCAAGACTCGCACAAAATTGGTATTGCCATCCCACTGCGCCACCAAGCGTTGTCCGCATCCACTTTTTGCCGAACAGGCCTCACACGTGGAGCGCTGTATAGTTTCCACCCAAAGACAATCACTCTCAATGGATACCACTCGTCCAGTCTCAGTGATCATTGCTTATCACCTCGGCACTAACTTGGCGTATGCCGCCGGCTATTCTTTGGGCGGCACGAGCCGGTATTTCGCCAACAACCGTAATCGTCATGGGTTGCCCGTTAAACATTTGCTGCTGCATATAGGCCACCGTGGCCCCGCGCTGAGCCTTCCCCTGAGCCGCGACACTTTTTTCCATTGGTCGAACAAATACCGAAAAGGCAGACAAACCATCAGTATAGAGCTTTAGCTCCCCCACATCCGGCAAGACCGAACTGCCCGCAGAAACAAAACCACTGGGCATCCAACTCAAATCCCATCCCAGCACTTCACTAGGAGACTCACACCCAGTCCAAGACGTTCGCTTAACTCGCGCAGTGGCTTCGACGCCCTCTACCCAGTCGTCACTGGGCACCAAATCTAGACTGGCAAATTGTAATCGCTCCAAAACGCGACGATTAACCCCTAGGGTCATGGCGCCAAGAGGCAGGGACGTCTCCTTATCGATGGACAAAGTATAGCCATAGCGGTATTCATCACGAGGAACAATTTGCAGGACTATGGCTGTACGACCAGCAATACGCTGCTCATCACGCAAATAAAAATGATAGTGTTGACTAAGACCGTGAAAGTTACCATCTAGCGCAGGCAGCATGCCGCGCAATACCTGATCGGCGGCCGACAAACAGGATATGTCACGGCCTTTCCTCTCCACTCGTCGAGACGGGCCATTGAGATACTCCAAATGCTCATGCTCAACGCCTTGCGTAACCTGATGCGTGATTTGCAGGGTCTGCAGCGCACCACCGAACTCATAAGTAAATAACCCACGATAGTCTCGCTCACGCAGAGCTTGGGACATCCTAGAAAGTAGCTGGCTAATTTGTTCGGGCGACTCGGTTGCACCAGCCGCAGGAGATAAACAGATAAACAATGACAGCGCCAATAGATGAGACTTCAGCAAAGAGAAGAATCGTCGACGAATCACTTTTTTAGAGGGATGACAGCTGAACACAAAGACGCTCCGACCTAAGAAAAAATTTCACGGAGGCGAGACTTCCAGAGACTGGGGGTTAGGTCAAGCCTTGGATACAGAATAATCACAGCTTGACTCTTGTTGGTTCTTTCCAAATCCCCCGCAATCATGAACGAGAACTTTTTACTCCTCAGGAGACTCCGTCACAGGCACACGCGCGTAAGGCAACATGCCTCGACTGCTGTTCAGAGCAGCATGATCGGCATGAATCTCCATGACTCGCTGCAGATAAGTTTGCACCTCAGGTGCTGGAGCTTTAGTCGTAGCGATAGGCTGTGCTTTAGTTACCACAGGATAATAACGAGGATTTGCCTCTTGAGCAGGCATGCGTGGATGCGAACTAACCGTTCTCGCGCTCACAGACGGCACCTGAAAGCCAGCGGGAAGATTTACCGCAGGGTTGGGAACCAATAACTCGTCAGAACTAGAAACCTCACCGCTATCGGCGACCTGCTGATCAAAGCTTTCACCACCGAGGCCAACCATTTGCGCAGTCACCACCATAACGGCTGCAACCGATGCCGCCACTGCCATGCGCCCCGCTTTCTGCCACCAACCAGCGGCTGCCGGGGAGGTCTGATAGGTCTCTTCTGCGTCTACAGCTTCTCGAATGGATGCGGACAAATCGATCATAGGAGCGCCAGCAAGATCTCCACGCATCGCAGAGGATGCTAGCTGATAGCGGCTCCAGGTCTCGCGGACTTCAGCGTCGGTTTCGCTCGCCTTTAACAACCGATGAAGCTTCATTTCGGACACTTCACCATCGACAAGAGCCGATACGGATTCTTTCATGCCAGAGGCCTGCTGAGAGTGATGAGAATTCTTTGCCATTATTATCAATTCGCCCTATTAGTTTTGATAACGCCCTCAAACCCGAGCTGTTTTATGGGTGAGTGCGCTGTCTATGACTCAATTGCTGTTAAAAAGTTCACACTAAATTCAGATTTCATTAAGAATTGTTTAGTTTCGTCAAAATAACAGAGATCCAAACACTGTTAATTCTGCCGATCAAGCATTGGTGCAATACGCTTATCAATGGCATCCCGAGCCCTGAAAATCCTTGAGCGCACCGTGCCTACCGGACATCCCATGACATCGGCGATCTCCTCATAACTCAGGCCTTCAAGCTCCCGCAACGTGACTGCAGTACGAAGATCCTCCGGCAACTCGCGGATGGCGAGATCAACCATCGCTTTGAGCTCATCTCGAAACAGGTTGTTTTCCGGCGTATCGACATCTTTTAGAAGATCGCTGCCGGAGTAGAACTCCGCATCTTCCACGTCCACATCAGTTGAAGGAGGACGACGCCCTCGTGACACCAAATAGTTCTTAGCCGTATTAATAGCAATGCGATATAGCCAAGTATAAAACTGACTATCACCACGAAAGTTACCCAACGCACGGTAGGCCTTTATAAAGGCCTCTTGGACTACGTCATACACCTCATGCGAATCGTTAATGTAGCGTCCCACTACGGACACCATCTTGTGCTGATACTTCAAAACCAAGAGGTCAAAAGCGCGCTTATCGCCCTTTTGCACCCGTTCTACCAATTGCTGATCTGTTTCAGGCGCACCTTGCGCTTTCATCCCATTCTCCAAAGTTTCTCATTTTTTGCATGCCACCGACGTAGCCACAGGGCAACTACCTAGAGAAACCACCCACTAATGAATTCTAATGTAAAGCCAGTTTCTTGTACCTCTGGCCTTTATTGTTACGCCTCAGACTTTAATCGCCTTCATAAGTTCAGCGATCATAGCAAATCTGAACACCTTTCCGAAAAATCGAGCGCCGGCAGAGCAATTTGCCTAATTATGACTCAAAACAGCATGCAGCCTAGTCTGTAATGCCTAACGAAGAGACACAAATGGCAATACCGTCACCGCTCATGCATGTATATACTACCCAACTTTTGCGAGCAAGCTGCAGTTACAGCTGCCGAGCTAGATCAGCACAGTTAGCGATATGGAATTATTATGAGTAGTCACCACCAACATGATGTTTTGATAATTGGCAGCGGGGCGGCAGGTTTGACCTTGGCGCTCAGCCTCGCCGAGCAAGCAAAGGTGGCAGTACTCAGTAAAGGCGCCCTCAATGAAGGCTCCACATGGTTCGCGCAAGGCGGTATAGCGGCTGTGCTTGACGATAATGACACCACTGAAGCTCACGTCGAAGATACTCTAAATGCTGGCGCCGGGCTATGCCATGAAGACAGCGTGCGCTTTACCGTGGAACGCGGCGAAAAAGCCATTCAATGGCTCATCGATCAAGGCGTCAGCTTCACCAAAAACCACGACAATCCCGACTATCACTTGACCAAAGAAGGTGGACACAGTCACAGGCGCATCATTCACAGCGCTGACGCCACCGGCAAAGCGGTACACAGCACCCTAATTGAAAAGGTTACCGCCTCCCCCAATATCGAGATTTTCGAGCACCACATCGCCGTAGACCTGATTACTGAACCGGACACGTCAACGGGCAAAGTGCGCTGTTCAGGTGGCTACGTTTACAATCGGAATGCCAATACCGTCGACGTATTTCAAGCCAAAGCTGTCATCTTGGCAACCGGCGGCGCGAGCAAGGTCTATCTCTATTCGAGCAACCCCGATAGCGCCAGCGGCGACGGCATTGCCATGGCTTGGCGAGCCGGCTGCCGCATCGCCAACATGGAATTTAATCAATTTCCCCCCACCTGCCTCTATCACCCAAAGGCCGGTTCGTTTCTGGTTACTGAAGCCCTCCGCGGAGAAGGCGCACACTTAAAGCTACCAAATGGCGAACGCTTCATGCAGCGCTTTGACGAGCGAAAAGAATTGGCGCCGAGAGACATAGTGGCACGAGCTATCGATCACGAGATGAAACGCCTCGGCAGCGACTGCCTTTACCTCGATATCAGCCACAAGCCCAAAGCATTCATCAGCGAGCACTTTCCCAACGTTAAAGCTCGCTGCCTCGAGTTCGGCATCGACATTACCGAACAGCCCATCCCGGTGGTGCCCGCTGCGCACTATACCTGTGGCGGCATCGTCGTTAACAAGCAAGGCCAAACCGATCTAGACCAGCTCTACGCCATCGGCGAAACCTCTTTCACCGGTTTGCATGGCGCCAACCGCATGGCCAGCAACTCCTTACTCGAGTGTATTGTCTACGCCCAGGCTGCCGCTGAGAGCATCCAAGAAAATCTCAACGACATAGTAACGCCCTCTCCTGCTGCTGGCTGGGATGCATCGCGAGTCACCAATTCCGATGAAGACGTTGTCATTTCGCATAACTGGGACGAACTAAGGCGTTTCATGTGGGACTATGTAGGCATCGTCAGAACTCGAAAACGTCTGGAGCGTGCGACCCACAGAATCAAACTTTTGCAAAAAGAGATTCAGGAGTATTACAGCAACTATCAAGTAGGCAACGACTTGATCGAATTGCGCAACTTGGCCATGGTGGCAGAACTGATTATTCGCTCAGCAATGCAGAGAAAGGAAAGTCGAGGACTGCATTACTCGCTGGACTACCCCAACACATCTGGTGTTGCGAGAGATACTATCCTAGTGCCGACAAACTTCGCCGCTCAAGAGATTTTCGTGCGCAGCTAGCTGATTGTAATCTGTCGGACGATCCAGCGACGCTAGTGAGCAAGAAAGAACACAACCTGCAGCAAAACACAAACAACGACTAACGGAGGGCAACTGATTAGCGGCAAAAAAGCGCGCCACTCAGTATCTTGAGCGACTCCACGCAAGCACTGTCGGGCCAGAGAAGTCGAGTCCGCCACAATTGGCCGTGGGACCGATAACGAATCAATAGAAAGTAGGGCCGCAACTCCCACAGCCCCTGAACTTCCAGCTCCCCCCGAAGATCACAATCGAAGCCTCGCTGCCAGTGATAACGCCAAACTTCATGACTAGGTAGCCGCATACGCCGCCACCCCAGCCACGAGAACAGCATCCACACAGACCAAAAGAGTGCAGAAATCACACTTGGGGCTGTAATTTTTGAAGCAAGAACAAGAGCGGAAACCGCAATCAGCGATAGATAGACCGCCCTTTCAAGACGAGAGGATGAAAGCACAAGAAGATGCACCCGATCCAAGTTTGCCCCACTGGCAATGGAAGCAGGAGACTCCGCAGTGGAGCCGGCTTCAGCGCCGTGCACAATAACGCCCCCGCCGCGTCTGAAATCTTCATTACCACCGCCACCACAGTGGTCTTGAGAATATAACTTAGGTCGTGCTATCTGCTCCATTCTTGTCATTTTTCATGCCGGTATTTGCGCGGACAATCTCCACGATACGTTTGAGCTCAGGGTCTTCTGGGTCCTTACGGTGCAGAAACCACGCAAACATATCCTGATCTTCGCTATCCAGCATTGCCCAATAGCGCTCTTTATCATCCTGAGGCAGGCCTTCATAAACATTTTCTAAAAATGGCAACAACACCAGATCCAGCTCTAACATGCCGCGACGACTCGCCCAAAACAAACGATTTCTGTCCATGCTCCACTCTACCTACTATCAGTTTGAAAATCGGCGGCATTATAGCGGCGCCAGCGAGCAGCAGCGAGTTATTGTTGCAAATTCTTGTGGTAAGCTTGCCGAATGTACGTCTCAACACCTTTCAAGAGCACCAGTGATTCATGAGCGCAACCGACACAAACCCCACCCAATTAATCCATTTCGGTTTACTACAAATACAGGGCCCAGATGCCGTAAAGTTCCTCCAAGGCCAAGCCACCTGCGACGTCGAAAAACTAGCAATCGGGGACTCGTGTCACGGCGCTCACTGCACCGCCAAAGGCCGCATGATTGGCAATTTTGATCTCGCCAAGCTCAACGACCAGACACTCTGGCTGAAAACACCTGCGGATAATCTTGCGCCACTGATGCAATCACTCGCTAAATACATCGTTTTTTCTAAAGCCGATATTATCGACATCAGTGCCGACCATGAGATCTTGGAACTCTCTGATGGTGACATCGAAGCTCATTTGCAGGCACTGACAACGAGTGACACCACCACCAACACTAGCGTCACAATCAGACAGAGCCAAGAGCGGTTAGAGCTCTGGTGCCCCAGCAACATCGAGCTGCCGAACAGTCTCGCTATCGCCACACCAGCCATTAGCTGGCTCAGCAGCATCCGCGCAGGCAAAGGCTGGATAACTCAAGCCACTAGCGATCAATTTTTACCCCAAGATCTGAACCTTCAAACAGATGCGATAAACGGCATTAGTTTCACCAAAGGCTGCTATACCGGTCAAGAGATCGTCGCCAGAATGCACTACAAAGGAAAACTAAAAAGGCATCTTTACCACTTTCGCCTGAACTCGTCTCAAGAAATTGCGCCCGGCGCCGAACTCCAAACGGTAGCCGGTAAAAAGAGCGTGGGCTCAGTAATCAATGTCGCCAACAGCGAACTAGGTTGCGATATATTAGCGGTCACCACAGAGGCGGCGATCAGTGATGAACAATTATCTGTCAACGGCAACGAACTGCAGCTGATGCCGCTCGCCTATGCTATAACTAGTGAGGCTTGACCGAGAGCGATCAACACACTGTACTGCCCACTACCTAAAGCACAATATTGCGCCTCCACCCTAAACGGGGAGCGCCAGCCCTTTAGATCAAATAGGAAGTAACTATGAATCAAATCGTCGATCAAGTGCGACAAGAGCTGCTTAGCGCCATTGATTCAGACAAGCTAGTTCTGCCCACCCTGCCGGAAGCGGCCCTACGGGTGAGAGAAATCGCCGAAGATCCCGACGCCAGCATTGCACAGCTGGTAGACGTTATCGGCAACGACGCAGCCCTTACCGCCCGCATCATCAAGGTAGCCAACAGCCCACTGCTGAGGGCGCCGAATGAAATTGAAAGCCTTAATATGGCACTGATGCGCCTAGGCATGGAATACACCTGTAACATCGCCACAGGCCTAGCCATGGAGCAAATGTTCCAGGCCACCTCAGACATGGTCGACAAGCGCTTGCGCGAGATTTGGAACCGCTCCAGTGAAATTGCCGGTATTTGTCACGTCTTATGTAAACATCGAACCAATTTGCGACCCGACCAAGCGACTCTAGCAGGCCTAATCCATAAGATTGGCGCACTGCCCATCCTAACCTACGCAGAAGATCATCCGCACTTGCTAAAAGACAGTATCACCTTGGACAAGGTCATCGATGCCCTGCAGGGACAGATTGGGGATCGTATTCTCCAGAGCTGGGAATTCCCAGAGGAACTGCGACGGGTTCCTAGCCAACACATGGATTTCTCTAGAGCATCTGAAAGCGCCGACTACTCGGACATTGTGACTGTCGCTATGCTACAAAGCCACATGGGCACAGATCATTATCTCGCTGAAGTTGACTACAGCAGCGTCACCTCATTCGGCCGTCTCGGCCTAGAAGCCGACGAACCGGAAGAAGAGGATCTAAGCGCCGATATGGAAGCCGCCCTGCAGCTGCTTTCTTAGTCAGCAGCCAATGCTCCCCTGAGTCATATCACAAGCCGACTAACGTCGGCTTTTTCACGCCTAAGAACTAAAGATCTAACGCCTGCTGTGGATCTGTGAGCGACCAATCGATCGCCTCCAATCCCTGTGACTCCAGATAACCATTGGCGGCGGAAAAATGTCCATTGCCAAGGAAGCCTCGGTGCGCAGAAAAAGGCGACGGGTGCGCGGACTCCAGCACACAGTGCTTAGCGCGATCAATCACTCGCCCTTTCTTTTGCGCGTAACTCCCCCACAGCATGAAGACAATGCCTTCGCGCTGTTGACTCAGCTGCGCCACTACCTCATCCGTAAACTCTTCCCACCCCTGCCCCTGGTGGGAGCCCGCTTGAGAATGCTCTACCGTCAAAATGGAGTTGAGTAACAGCACTCCTCGTTGCGACCACTCATCCAAGCAGCCATGCGAAGGCGTTGCCAACCCCAAATCTTGATTGATTTCCTTATAAATATTGCGCAACGACGGAGGGATTTTTTCGCCCACCGGCACCGAGAAACTCAGCCCATGCGCCTGCCCTGAGCCGTGGTAAGGATCCTGCCCGAGAATAACTACTTTTACCGCCTTAAACGCGGTTGCCTCGAAGGCATTGAAGACCTCAGATTGCGCCGGATAGATCACCTTGCCGGCCTCGGCTTCAGCAGCCAAAAACGCACTTAATTGCTGACTCGTTTCAGCTTGGATAATCTTTCCCAGTGGTCCGGCCCAAGAACGTGGCAAGCTATCAAAGATGGAATTCATACCATTACCGTTTACTCGAAAGCAGACATCTTACTGTATTGTTCAGGAATACTCTCATGGAGATCATCATGGGAATTGCGGGACACGAGATACAAACCCAAAATAACAGATACGATTTGCTCGCTGTCTCGTATCATATTCAATATCGGTGAGGTAAAATGCTGCCTCCCAAGAATTCAATCATGCCCACCCCCTCCTATGCTCTTATTTGTAGACAATTTGACCAATGTGGATTTTAGCTACCTACACCCTGAACGCGGATTACTCGGGGAAACCTGGCTTGCCAGCACCCAAATGAAGGGTGCACTGGATCATCAAGGCATGGTCTGTGACTTTGGTATCGTCAAGAAAACCCTGCGCAATTGGTTGGACACGGAACTCGATCATCGACTCGCGATTCCCTGCCAATCAAAACAGCTGACGGTGAAGCAACACCAAGGGCAAATAGACTTGGTCTGGCAGTATGGAGGGCGTAAACTCACGTGCTCAGCACCTTCCGACGCGATCGCTCTAGTGGACAGCGAAACCATCACTGCAGAGTCGGTCAGCCAATGGGCCATCACAAGACTAAAGCAACATCTGCCCGAGAGCATTGATCAACTCAATCTAGAATTTGACTGCGAAGCCATCTCTGGAGACTTCTACCATTACAGTCACGGACTCAAGAAACACGATGGCAACTGCCAGCGTATTGCTCATGGCCACCGCTCACAAATACGTATTTGGCAAGATCAACAGCCCTCACCAGAACTTGAGGCGCAATGGGCGCAGACATTCAAAGACATCTACATCGGCACCCGAGAAGACATCGTCAAACACAACGAAACATCAATTACCTTCGCCTATACGACTTCTCAAGGCGACTTCGAACTTACGATGCCCGCCGATGACTGCTACTTAATCGATACCGACACTACGGTTGAGCTGATAGCACAGCACATCACTGAGACTTTAAAAAGCGAATACCCCGAGCGGGAATTCACCGTCAAAGCTTATGAAGGCGCCGGCAAAGGCGCGCTGGTCAGCCGTTAGTTAAACCCAATAATCTCCGGGTGTTTCGCACACCCAAACTTCTTCGAGGACTCACATTGTCAGACTTCATTACAGGACAACGCTGGATCAGCAACACGGAAGCCGAACTCGGACTGGGCATTGTCAGCGACACCGATCACCGCTTTGTCACCATCAGTTTTCCCGCAGCCGGCGAGCAGAGGGTTTACGCAAAAAACAACGCGCCTTTGACCAGAGTCCAATACCGAGTCGGGGAAACCATTAAAGACCTCGACGGCAATAGCCTGAGCATTGAATCTGTAACCGAAGACGAGGGATACCTCTCCTACCACGGCAAGAACGATGCAGCGGAAGCCATCAGCTGGGGCGAAATCGAGCTGGACTGCTTCGTACAATTTAATAAACCACAAGATCGGCTTTTCGCCGGACAGATCGACAAAATTCGCGACTTCCGCTTGCGCCATCAAACCTTACAGCAACAGCAAAAACTCGCCGGCCTAAAAACCACCGGCCTCA
The DNA here is from genome assembly GCA_002707785.1 of Cellvibrionaceae bacterium. Taxonomy (GTDB): domain Bacteria; phylum Pseudomonadota; class Gammaproteobacteria; order Pseudomonadales; family Cellvibrionaceae; genus Pseudomaricurvus. The sequence goes on from PANW01000042.1 coordinate 153,191, forward strand.
TAGGTCCGCGTGTGCAACTGCTGGATCATCAGCTCTACATCGCACATGAAGTGGGACAACGCTTTTCTCCTCGCGTATTGTTAGCAGACGAGGTTGGCCTTGGAAAGACCATTGAAGCTGGATTGATCATCCACCAACAGCTGCAAAAGGGATTGAGCCAACGAGTACTCATCGCCGTACCAGACTCCCTAACCCATCAATGGCTAGTGGAGATGTTGCGTCGTTTTAACTTGAGCTTCACTCTGCTGGACGAAGAACGCTGCCAAGCTCTGGAAGATACTTCCAGCGAAGACGATTATCTGCTCGAAGAAGAAACACTTGATATCGAACAGGAACTCTTTGGAAATAACCCATTTGATAGTGCACAACTGGTACTGTGCAGCCTGCCGCTCTTGACAGAGAATCCCGAACGTTTGTCACAAGCATTGGAATGTGACTGGGATCTTCTCGTCGTCGATGAAGCCCACCACCTGAATTGGCACCCAACTGAACCCTGCCCTGCCTATCAAAGCGTCGAGGAACTAGCCCGAGTCGCGCGCGGATTATTACTTCTAACGGCCACCCCAGAACAACTCGGATTGGACAGCCACTTTGCGCGATTGCGACTGCTCGATCCCGATCGCTATTTCGACCTGGAAACGTTCAAAGAAGAACAGAATCAGTTCCAAACCGTCAATGAATTGGTACAACGTATTCAGTCCGACGAACCCTCCGCGGCACTACTCGACGACTCACTGTTCAGCGATGCCATTCAAGACAAACTAGGTCAGTCTGCACTAGACGCCTTGTCAGACGACTCCGACGGAGCCCGCCAATCCATAGTCAATCGTCTACTCGATTGCCATGGCACAGGCCGCGTTTTGTTTCGTAACACCCGAGCCGGTGTGACCGGGTTTCCAGAGCGTCAACTGCATCAGCACTCACTCGAACAAACTGACGAGCCCCCCCTATCCTTCTCCGATGCCGAGCGCGTAACCTGGCTGACTCAATGGCTCAAGCAACACCGCAACGAGAAAGTCCTCATTATCTGCTCTTCAGCGGAGACGGCTCTTGATCTAGAGACTCACCTCAATCTCCGAGGGGGCGTCCGCTCAGCTGTTTTTTACGAAGGTTTGAGTCTCATTGAACGAGACCGAGCAGCCGCCTATTTTGCCGACCTCGAGGACGGCGCCCAGGTACTGGTCTGCAGTGAGATCGGCAGTGAGGGCCGGAACTTTCAGTTCGCCCATCACTTGATTATGTTTGATCTACCTCTCAATCCCGATCTGATCGAGCAACGTATCGGTCGCCTTGATCGGATTGGGCAAACACAAACCGTCAACATCCACGTCCCCTTTCTCAAAGATAGCCGTGAAGAACACCTGCTGGATTGGTACCATCAAGGACTCAACTGCTTTGAACGCGTTTGCCCAGTAGGCCAAGCAATCTTTGAAGAGTTTGCGGATGATCTATTAGACGCACTCGAAAACCCGACTCAGCTACCACAACTGATCGAGAGAACTCGCACAAAAACCGAATCTATTCTCGAAGACTTAAAACTAGGACGCGATCGTTTGCTAGAGCTAAATTCGTGCAAACACGAGATTTCTAATCTGCTCGTTGAGGAACTTGAAGCCCTAGACGACGAGTCGACTCTGGCCAACTACATGAATAGCGCGTTTGATATTTATGGCGTCGACCACGACCGTCACAGCGAAGATGCCTTTGTCGCACACCCTTCAGATCACATGCAAACGCAACACTTTCCAGGTCTTCCGGACGAGGGCATTACCGCCACCTACAATCGTCAGCAAGCGCTGAGCCGTGAAGACATGCACTACCTGACGTGGGAGCATCCTATGGTCAGTGGGGTGATGGACATGATATTGAGCAGTGACCGCGGCAACACCGCGATCTGCACGATAAAGCTACCGCCACTAAAACCCGGCAGCCTACTAATCGAAGGCCTGTTCCAATTCAATTGCCCGGGCCCTAAGTCTCTTCAGCTGCAACGATTTATGTCAGCCAATTGTGTTCGACTGGTTGCCGACAACAACCTGAAAGCGCTCGAGGGCATTATCACCACGGATCATTTCGACAAACTTGGCCAAACCGTCAAACGTCCCGTGGCAAAGCAATTGGTTCAGCATGCCAGAAACGACATCGAGAAGATCACCACTCATCTGGAGAAACAAGCGGAGAAGCTGCAAGCCGAGATGATTGCAAACGCTCGCCAAACGGTGAACACTCATTTTGATGAAGAGCTCACACGCTTAAACGAACTGTCTAAGGTGAATCCGAATATTCGTGCAGAGGAAATTTCTCACCTGCAAGACCTGAAAGATGCCTCCCTAGACTATCTCCAGAGCGGTCAACTTCGTCTTGACGCTATCCGGGTAGCTGTAGTTACAGATTAAATGCTCGGGATTGATGATCACTGATTGATAGTTACGAATAGGCAGCCATGGATCGGCAGCCGGCGACTAAAACAACCCCGACGCTCAGCATCTTCAATAGATCGTAGAGTGGTGCAACGAACAAGCCTGAACCTTACCGGTTCAATGAGAGCAACTCTAGCTCGGTAGACAATAAAGGTTCCGTTTTAACCTGCCAACTGCTTGGCCTTCATATACACCTGCTGAATAAACAAGGCATCAGTGCTGGCCCTATGGCGCGGCTCTCGGAAACTGGCCTCCTGCAGTGCTTTGGCCTCATTCCAAGAGGCGATAATCGCCTCAGACAAAACCATCTCAATAGGTGACACCCAGAACTCCATAGACACTTGGGCGCGGTCAAACAACTTAATCATCCAGGGTTTATCCAAAACCCAACCATCGGTGTAGACGGTCTGACCGGACAACCACTGATTGAGCTCTTGTGCCACCTCGCGACCGTCGCGGCCATGCTGCTCAAGATCATTGCGCGAGATACCATGGGTCGACTCTGCGTCTTCACACCAATGAGACCAATCGGCGTAGGGTTTAATCAGCCGAGAGAAACGTTTGCCTTCAGCGGTCACAAACCCCACTTCAATTGGGTAACTATGAGGATCAAAACCCGACGCCTCAACGTCCAAAATAATGGGGGTCATATCATATTCCCGCTACTCGAAACGGGCTCACAAAAAAACATTCAATCTGCCTTATGGTTGTTATTATCGAGAACCGGTCGGAAGCTTTATGGCCTCCTCTGGAAGGGCACTATGCTCGGGACTATGGTCTGGACTATGGTCGGCACTATGGTTGGCACTACAGGCTTCGGCTCTATTCTTCAATTGAGTTCCCACCATACATTCTGAAACACCCTCACAACAAGTCATTGACGACAATTTGTCTCAGCTCACAGTGCTTGGCCTCGAGACCATTAGCCATCAATAGACAATCAAAATCGATCTTCAGACGTCTAGTCTGTAAGGCGCCGCGATTCAACCGTTAACTGACGCCTTAACGAGCGCGTAATCAACCACCATTTTCTGTCATAAGAGAGTCACAACAATGAACAAATCCACCTTACTGTCCGCCGCCCTATTGAGCGCCACCGCACTTAGCCTCCCCGCCCACGCCGTTCCAGACGCCCCCTCTCAATGGGAAAAGTGCGCAGGGATTGCCAAAAGTGGTATGAACGACTGCGGAGCACTTGACGGATCGCACGGCTGTGCGGGTCAAGCCAAAGCCGACAACCTAGACGCTGAATGGGTTTACGTTCCCGAGGGCAGCTGTGAAAAAATCACCGGTGGCCGTGTAGCGGCAGTTAAACCCGCCAAATAGATCTTCCTCTTCAACAAAAAGTAGCCAGTAACCCCAACTCACACTCTTGGGGTTAGCTGGGCCAGAACTTTGAGCCGGCCAGGATCAACGATGAAAAGCATAGACAACAACACCGTCGGCATTGGGCTTCGATTGCCGCACATTCATCACATTCTGGAACAACAACCCGATGTGGATTGGTTCGAGGTACACAGTTGCAATTTTGTCGATTCGAGAACCAATCTTGGATTGCTGAATCAAGTAGCGGAGCACTACGCGCTGAGTTTTCACGGCGTCAGTATGAATCTCGGTGGCATCGACCCACTCAGCGACTCCTATTTGCGCTCACTAAAACACATGTGCGATCGATTCCAGCCCACGCTCGTCTCAGATCACGCTTGTTTCACCACGCTTGGAAGCCGAAACTATCACGATCTTCTACCGGTACCTTTCAGTTTTGACGCGGTACAACACATGGCCAAACGCATCATTCACATCCAGGATGTATTGCAGCGGCAGATTCTCCTAGAAAACGTCTCGCGCTACTTCAATTACCCGAATCAAGATTTAAGCGAAGCAGAGTTCTTAACCGCTTTAATCGAGGAGTCGAATTGCGGTCTGCTACTTGACATCAACAATGCCTATGTCAATCAAATGAATCATCAACAAAACGCCGTCGAGTTTTGTCAGGCACTACCCACAGATAAGATTCAAGAAATACACCTTGCCGGCCACCATGTTGACGACAAACTCTACATCGACAGCCACAGCACACCGATAGCCGACGGCGTGTGGGCATTGTTCCAAAACTTTGTACAACACCATCACAACCAATACTCCACTGACCTTCCGCCAGCTTTGATTGAATGGGATAACCAACTACCAACGCTAGACACTTTGCTGAGCGAACGAGACCGTGCACGAGAGGCGATAGACAATCAGCACAATGCGAATACAGAAAAGCTATTCTCAAAGACGAGCAAGGCCTCATGAAAGTACAGCCTGCAACCTGCGAAAAGCTCAATGACATGTCGACACAAGCCGCCGGCCGATACGCAGAAGCTCTAGCTGATTTTCTAGCGAACCACTGGCAGCAATCTGCCTACGAAAACAACTATCAAGAATCCCACAAACAGGCTATACGAACTAACTTTCCCGTTTGTGCGCATTTATTCGAGCACTTTCAGGCCGAACCGATTTTTGATGAGTTACTCACCGTCTACGTGCGTCATACGCGTGAGAGGCATTGGGACATCAATCAATTTGGGGCGAGCTTCCCGGCATTTCTGTCGGCGCAATCTCAAAGCTCGAAAGCGGAGAGCTACCCTTGGCAAACACTAAGCGATATCGCCAATATTGAAGCCACGCTTATTCATTACTATTACGGAGGGGGCGAAGACAATGAACAAACTAATCTTCTACGGAGTCCATCGGCAGGAGCCGACACCTCCGAGACTTATGCGCTAGTGCAACTGCTCAAGCAATTCCATCCTTACCTGTTAGTGTCACCACAACTACTGCTGGAGTTGGACGACAATAACGATGAGCCTAACTTGCACGCGCTCAGGATAAGCTTTTCTCAAACCGGAGAAAGCAAAATCCCTAGACTGACACTTCATGGGAATTCGTAGTGCTGATATTGCCAATCAAGGCAAACGACTGAAACTATTCTTCACCCCACCAGTCATAGACCCTATGCATCCTGAGCGCGGCCCGGCAATCTTAAAATGAGCAACCGATGAGCTTTAACCAACAACAACTGAATCGCTTGTATCAGTACGCTATGACGCTGGCCAGCCAGCCCGCAGACGCCTACGATTTACTTCATGGCAGCTTGGAAAGCTACCTGAGGAAGGCCGAAAAAAGCACCGTCATTCGAAACCCAGAAGCTTACATTAGGACCCTCATTCGCAATCGATTTATCGATCAATATCGCTATCAACAGCGGTGGCAATTTACTTCGGAAGATAACACTGCAGAAGAGTTTCCCGCATCCATTGATCTATCACTAGACTCGCTCGAAGATGTTCACATTCAACGCGATCAACTGGAGAGAATATGGCGCAAACTCAGCCCCCAGGATCGCGACATTCTCTACCACTGGGCGCTACTGGGATTTACCACCCAGGAAACCAGCGAACGGCTGAATATGCCCAAAGGCACGCTATTATCACGCATACGCCGACTCAGACAACGATTTCAGAATCATACCGATCAACAAGGGGATCAGCATGAACAACATTGATCCAACAGAGAAAACGCTGAAACAAGAAATTGTGGCTCATGTAGAGTCCTCAACGCTGACCGAGAATCAAATGCGCCGACTTATGGCTCTTCAGAATAGTGTCCCTCACGGCAGCGACGAGCCCCTACCGCCATCGCCAGCGCCCTCATGGCTGCCGAGCCACAACCAAAGAGTTGGCTCACTCATGACTCTGGCCGCGTGTCTTGTTATCGCAATCTTAACGCTCGTGCCTAGCGGGGAACCAACCTCTAGATGGAACAACAATCTAACGAATCCCAGCAAGACAATCGCCAGTCAGTCGCTGGTAAAACGCATTGCCGACGAAGTGGTGAAGAATCACCTAAAGCTGAAACCTCTCGACATTTCCAGCAATTCTATTGACGAGACTCAAGCCTTCTTTAAGCATCTGGATTTTCTGCCTATTCATTCGCGCAGCGCGGCACAACGGTCGCTGTTGATCACAGACAATCTGATGGGGGGGCGCTACTGCTCCATCCAAGGCGTCACCGCAGCGCAGTTGCGCTATGAAAACGACCAAGGACACTTGCGGACCTTGTACCAAGTGCCCTACGACGCGGACCTTTACGGAGAGCTTCCCCTAGCAATACAAAACCAAGCTCCTCTATACCTTTCAGTAAAGGGACTGCAGGTTCGCTTGTGGCAAGAACAAGGTTTGCTAATGGTATTGGTCTCCCCCCAAAATCCTGTGCTTCAGAGTGAGCACTAAATCAGCAATGAAGATCAACCGATAACCACTGCCTTAAACCTCCCGCACGCCCACATAAGAGCAGAAACTCTGGGACCTGAAGTGCTGTGTCGGAAAAACGAGTCTGGTATGATCCTCGCTTCACGGATTAAGGTACAAGGCTATGGGTTGGTTGTCTGATGTTGTCGCTTTCTTTCTGCAGCTTAGCGGGCTGATTTTGTTACTGGGCGTCATCGTCGGATTAGTTTTGATCGCCAACATGTATTGGCATGACACCCATCAAACCAAACACGCCATTCGAAGAAATTACCCCGTCATAGGCCGGTTTCGATACTTTTTCGAGCATCTAGGCGAATTCTTTCGACAGTATTTTTTCGCCCTCGACCGCGAAGAGCTACCCTTCAACCGAGCCCAACGCAGCTGGGTCTATAGAGCGGCGAAAAACGTCGATTCAACGGTCGCCTTCGGCTCCACTCGCCCGTTGAATCAACCTGGTGATATTATTTTTCTCAATGGGCTGTTTCCGGTGCTAAAGCAAGATGCCCTCCCTGCGTCGGCACTGACGTTTGGCGCCGACCACGCTGACACGCCTTACACCACCAGCTCCATTTTCAATATTTCCGGCATGAGTTTCGGCGCTCTCTCTGTCCCTGCAATCGAAGCACTCAGCCAAGGCGCCAAGCGCGCCGGAGTATGGATGAACAGTGGCGAAGGCGCACTGTCACCACAACACCTTAGCAGTGGCTGTGACCTCATCTTTCAAATAGGAACTGCAAAATACGGCGTGCGTAACGAGGACGGTTCGCTTAATGAAGACAAACTTCGTCGTGTCGCCGCACATGATCAAGTGCGAATGTTTGAAATCAAATTGAGCCAAGGGGCAAAACCAGGCAAAGGAGGAATACTACCAGCGGAGAAAGTTACCTCGCTCATTGCCTCTACCCGCGGTATCCCCGAGGGACAAGCTTCCATCAGCCCCAACGGCCACCCAGACATTCGCAGCATTGAAGATCTTCTACGCTTTATTCACAAAGTGCGAAACATTACTGGTAAACCCACGGGCTTTAAATCTGTGATTGGACGCACAGAGTGGCTCGATGAACTCTGTGACGCAATCGACCATCTTGGTCACGAATTTGCACCGGACTTTATCACTATCGACAGCGCCGACGGCGGTACCGGTGCCGCACCACAAAGCCTGATCGATTATGTAGGCCTGCCGATTAAACGCAGCCTGCCACTGGTCGCTGACAAACTCACCGAGCGCGGTCTAAAACAGCGTATAAAAATCATCGCCTCAGGAAAATTAATCAATCCTGCTGATGTGGCTTGGGCGATGTGCGTGGGAGCCGATGTGGTCGTCAGTGCGAGAGGCTTCATGTTCGCCCTTGGCTGCATCCAAGCCTTACAGTGCAATAAAAATACTTGCCCAACAGGTATCACCACCCACGATCCCGACCTTCAGAAGGGACTCGACCCTAGCAACAAAGCCAATCGAGTTTTTCATTTTGTCCAAAACCTAGTTCACGAAGTAGAGCTCATCGCTCACTCCTGCGGTGTCGTTGAACCGCGACAGCTGTGCCCTGAACACGCCCAAGTCATTGATGATGAAGGCCTTCCAAGACCACTTAGGAAGAACTCCGTAACCCAACAGACGCAGTCACCCAAACCAACGCAGACTGACGCCAACCCGCCCCACCAAGTGGAGACTCACGAATCAGAAAGTGTGGCCTGATACGCCAACCAACAAGGTTTCTAAGTGAACCGCCATCAAGCTGCTCTATAGTGGATAATTCACTGGGAAAATGTTGCTAAACTTCGGATAAATAAGGGTTTTCCCCGAACCCTCTCTTCTGTTATGTTGGACGGATAACAACATAAACAGAGAGAATCTCATGGCTGAAAATCATTCCGCCGCAAGCTCATCGGATGCCGATACTGGGTTTTCGCCCAACTATCGCCGCTATGTGCTTGTGCTATTGACACTGGTGTACGCGCTCAATTTTATTGATCGGCAAATTTTGGTGATTCTACAAGAATCCATCAAAGCCGACATGGGACTCTCAGATACTCAACTAGGGCTATTAACCGGTTTCGCCTTCGCCATCTTTTACGTCTCGGTTGGTATTCCTATTGCCCGCTGGGCTGATGTGGGTAATCGCAAGAATATTATTTCCCTAGCGATTGCGGTATGGAGCGGCATGACTGCCCTCTCCGGACTTACGCAGAACTTTTTCCAGCTGTTACTTGCACGAATTGGTGTGGGTGTCGGAGAAGCCGGCGGCAGCCCTCCTGCACACTCCATCATTTCAGACTACTACCCACCCGAAAAACGAGGGACGGCACTGTCATTCTACTCAACCGGTGTCTACGTGGGTATTTTACTGGGTTTTCTCATCGGTGGCTGGATCAATCACACCTTCGGCTGGCGCATGGCATTCTTTGTTGTTGGCCTTCCTGGCTTTTTGGTCGCGCTACTGGTTCGCTTTACAATCCGTGAACCCAAGCGAGGACAAAGCGATGATGCCAGCTCCGTCGGCGGTGGCGCGCCCCAAAAAACAACCTTCAAAGAAACGGTTGCCGTATTGCTTGGACTAAGATCTTTCCGCTTCTTCGCACTTGGAGCAGGTCTCGCTGCTTTTACCAGTTACGGCATTGGTAATTTCATGCCCAGCTTTTTGATACGGACCTACGGTTTTAACAATTTGGAAGTAGGTACCAGCCTAGCTCTGATTACCGGCATCGGCGGTGCTATCGGTACCTTCCTAGGCGGTTATCTTGCCGATAAATTTGGTAAACATGATCAACGTTGGTACCTATGGATATCGGGTATCCCTGCCTTAATCAGCCTCCCCGCCACCTTGTTTGCGGTCTTCTCCGGAAACAGCCAACTAACACTGGCCTGCCTGTTTGTCGGAACCATGAGCGGTGCCTTTTATCTTGGCCCCACCATCGCCATGACGCACACCCTACTTTCTCCGTCCATGCGCGCCATGGGCTCCGCGGTACTGTTTTTGATTCTAAACTTAATCGGTCTCGGATTAGGGCCGCTGTTTGTGGGCATGGTCAGCGATGCCCTCGTAGGAACTTACGGTGATGAATCTTTGCGTTACTCGCTTGCGATCACCTCGCTAGTGGGGATTCTTTCGGCCATCAGTTACTTCATTGCAGCGAGTAGACTCAACTCAGATTTGAACAACTTGCAGAGCGATGACAGAACCTCCATCAACCCTGATGCCAAATTAGTAAGCGCCGAAAACTAAAGATGAAAAAGGCGATAGCAACTCCAGCAGTTGTTATCGCCTCTTACTATCGCGCATAACTCGCGCCTCTCTACACCTTAAACACCACAGATTCACGACAGCTTCAGCGGGATCAATCCTCAGAGATTTCTCGCTCTACATCCTCTTCAAACGAATACTCATTCAGGCTAGGCCCATCAAAAAAGTTTCCGTACACCTCGCGAAACAACGCAAGCATTTCAGCCAACGGTAAATCATCGTATTCGCCTCGCTCTAATAGATACTCCATGTGGCGATTACCGGCGCGATCAAACTCGTGATAAATTGAATCCTCTTCACCATCAAATTCCAACGGTTTTAATCCAAATTTGTCACACAACTCTATGTTAAAGGCCGGTGTTGCTTTCACCCATTTGCCTTTGAGATAGATCGAGGTGTAACCATGCCAATGAAAAACATCGGTTTTCATCGTTTCTCTCAAACGCTCCGTGGACAAGTGATTTTTAACATCGGCAAAGCCTAGGCGCGCGGGAATACCTAGCGCTCGACAACAGGCCGCTAGCATAATAGCTTTCGGCACACACCAACCCGCCCCTTCAGCCATTGTATGGCTTGCCGCAAAAGCGCTCTCTTGAAGATCAAAACTATAGGGGTCGTAGCGAATCTCGTCTCGCACTGCGTAGTAAAGAGCAACCGCGATATCTTTCTGATCCGTTAGCTCACCTGCCTTTTGCTTTGCGTAGGCAACAATATCTGCCTGCTCGCTATCAATAACGGACGTTGCCTTTAAGCTATCGTCGGACGGCGGTAATGCTGTTACAACCGGCGGCTGTCCATCGCGAACCTCACCCATACCTTCTCTTAACACCATAGTAACTCTTCCCAAAAAACATCAACCTGAATGTATCTGAAACCCAGTTAATCACAAATTTATGAATCCACCTAGGATGAATACTGACCATCAACTTGACTGATTACGCCACGACGTCCAGATTTGACCTTGTTAAAACAACCCCCTCGCAGCAACATGTTTTTTTGTCTTAAGGATCGCTAGGCCATGGACCAATTAATCACCACAACCGCCTCACTCGTCGCCCTTTATGCTGCTGCATTGTTCTTTATGACGGGGCTATTAACAGGAGCCTGGAAGTATGTGGCCATGACTCGCAGCGAAAGCTATCGCGCTCCTTTTTATGTAGATGTTGCCCATCGCGCCTCTCTGCTCTACGCCTTCGCCGCAATGTTGGTCGCTGTATTCGCCTTCTACTCCTCGCAATCGAGTATACCGATTGCTTTAACCCTAGCTTCTACCATTGCCCCACTGTTGTTTTTTGGACTCTCCATTGCACTTTATGTTGTCTTGGGTTTAAAGAACGAAACCAACAATCAACTGCGGGATGATCAAACTCCCGGCGTTACTCGCTGGTTTATGCGCGCGTTAATGCTCGCCGAAATCGGGGGATTTGCCGTACTTGTGACCGGCTTTTATTTGTACACTCAACAGCTTTAACAAGGCCAGAGCCGCTAAAATTCAAAAAAACAAGGCACAAAAAAGCCCGGTATTCTGAAGAATCCCGGGCTTTTTCATTGGCCGATTCATTACGAAATGAATACGGCACTTATTGATTGAGAATCACTAATCCCACAACGAAACGATGTACCCCGCCTTGGGATTAAAACTGCCGCTCAAAACCTGCTGATAAACCCCATCGGTCGACTCGGCCCCCATGTGGCGCTCAACATCCATCCAACCGTCAACAAAACCGGTAAACACGCTCCATACAGTTGCGACCTTTTGCTGAAAAGCAGGTCCACCCCAGTCATTAATGCGCTTCTCCGCCTGAGTCGGAGCAAAGAACATGATCGGTTCTGGACCTGCTAGCTTCGCCGGCATGCCTGCGCGCTGATCCCAGTGAGACGCACCCACCATGCAACTGTATTTCAAATTATGATCAAAGTGCTGATGCAACTGACCCAGAACTTCGCCATTTCCAGCAAAATCCACTACGGCGGTATCGCAGCCTGCATCCATATTGGTCAGCTCGCCATAGCTAACCACCTCATCATAACAACCCAGCCCCTCAACAAAGGCTTTGTTTGATGGCGAGGTGAGACCAATAATCTTGTAGTCTTGTGATCGTTCACCGCGGTTGTGATGGAGCAAGAACGCCATACCCAACGCGGTCTTACTGGAAGCACTGGTCAACACCACTTGTTTGGCGCCAAAGAAATCATTATCGGCAAAAAAATCATCCAGTAAAAAGGAGGTCGTAAACAGTGGTCTCAGCAACATTTGCAGAGCTTCGGTTTCGACTTTATAAATCGGGTCGTTACTGCAACGAATGTATTGGTTGTAGATCACCGACAACTCTTGTCGATGTGCCGCACCATCAATAAAGCTAGAAGGATTTTCATGGATAGGTTTAACCGTCAGGTATTGCGCCATTGGGTAGTAGCCGTAAAAGCGTTCACCGACTTTGATGCTGTCACAGTTGGACTCGACCACATCCGCAAACCCCCAAACAGGAATAATCCCCTCGCCTTCTGCGGCAGGGAAAAACTCCCAGTATTTTAGAAAATCACCCATGGCAGCATAAGTAATATTGTTGGCAGTCAGCGAAAACTCAGCAACTTTCAATCGCACCTCACCAGCGCCCAAGTCAGCCACTGGCTGCTCGGCAATCGTGGTCTTGGAGTAATCAACCTTATTAACGGATAGCGTCTTATTCTTCATCATTCTCTCTCATTTTTTCGATATTAGTATCAATTGGCTTGCCACCTTAACGGACGGGAAAAGCCGAACTCAAAACGAGCTGCTATGAGCCTGTTAACTATTGGCGCGGATAAATGCAACCACTACATCAGCAAGAGCTTCACCTTGATCCTCTTGCAAAAAATGACCGCCATTACGAATGACCGTGTGCGCTTGACCGCTGCAGCCAGGAATCAATTTTTGCATTATCTTATCGCCCCCAGCGGTGACTGGATCGCTATCACTGAAGGCCGTTAAAAATGGCTTGCTCCACCCAGCAAGAATCTTCCAAGCCTCTCTGTTCGCTTCGGTTTCAGGATTATCTGTGGCAACCGGCACGAGGGTAGGAAATTGACGAGCCCCTTCCTTATAACTCTCATCAGGGTAAGGCGCGTTATAAGCGTCGATAACCGACTGAGAAAGATCCGTTGTGGTAGCGCCCTTGATAATATTACCGGAATTAAACTCAGGCACTTCTTGAGAGAATTTCTTCCAATTTTCAAACGCCTCTCCAGGGGAGTGATCACCCGTCGGCAACATCGTGTTGGCGGCTACCACTCTATCAAAACGAGTTGGATTGGCCGTTACGAGTCGCAGACCGATAAGCCCGCCCCAGTCTTGACACACCAGAGTAATCTTCTGCAACTGCAGTTGATCCAACACCGACTGCATCCACTGAATATGCCGGCCATAGGTGTAATCATTTCGATCATCGGGTTTATCCGAGCGTCCAAAACCCACCAAATCCGGAGCAATCACTCGATGGCCTGCCGCAACTAAAAGCGGAATCATTTTGCGGTAGAGATAGGACCAAGAAGGTTCTCCGTGCATCAGAAGAACGGGATCTGCATCGACAGGTCCTTCGTCGAGGTAATGGACTCTTAGCTCACCACCCTCGCAATCGTCGACGAAGACGTAGTTTGGTTCAAAATTATAACCGGGAAGATTTTCAAAACACGCATCGGGCGTACGTAGTGCTTTCATTGTACTGCTCTCCTATAGTTTTAAAACAATCACTCTAAAACAATTCCAAGAAAAAGGGCTTCCGCCCTCTCGTTCTGTTATCCAAATATTGGTATAGACCTGATCTAATGCAATAACGAACGTACATTCGCCATGGCGTTATCCAACCACTGATCACCTCGGGCAATCTTTGTTTGCACCAGCATGCCATTTAACACCAATCCTAAGTGCACCGCTTTCGCTTGACTGTCAGTCTCCTTGGCGATCTGACCAAGGTCTTTGGCGCGATCAATAGCCGCAAGCAGTCCGCGCTGAGCGACCTTCATGCCTTGCAGTACTTTCTCGCGTACTACTTCATCGTGGGGACCAAGCTCTGTCGAGGTATTGATTAGCAGGCAGCCCCCCTGAATCTCCTTGCCTTGAGCCCTAAAGCAATCGTAAAAATAGGCATCAATTCCTTTGATCGGGTCACCGTCCAACAGGTATTTTTCCACCCGCCTTGTGACGACTCGCTTAATATAATAGTCCAACGCAGCAATGAACAAACCATCCTTTGAGCCAAAGGAATTGTAAATACTCCCTGGGGTCAGGGACGTAGCAGCCTCAAGATGCTTCATACTGGTAGCAGTATAGCCTCTATCCCAAAAGCAAAGCATCGCTTGGGTGAGTACGTGATCTTGATTGAAGGACTTGGGTCTGGCCACAAGGCTACTCTCGATAAATCGTATGAAACCACATATTGGAGTGATCACTCTAATAAACATTAGCGGCAATGGCAAGCGACAGTTTTCGCGACAAAAGAAACTGATGACTAGTTAAGGCTCGAGGTACGTACTATTGGCTAGATTTACAATCAGCGTGGCGAAAGATAGACAAACGTGAGCAAGACCTATAGTTACGGCGTACTCTTCAATTGAGGCGTCTCTAGGTGGCCTTTTTCTGTAGCTGCTTCGGTCTTCGCTGCGGCGTCGACAAAAAGCGCGGTCGATACTTCTGCTGAGCTATAGGCCTTAGATCCATGCCGAGTTGCGCAAGCTTGGCAAATACAGGATCTACCTTTGAGTTCATCAGGCACTAACTGCAGCGCCTGTTTAGGAATCTCCGCACTCATACACCAGCAACGAGCCGCATCCCCCGCTGCGCTCGCACAGCGATTAGCCTCATGGCAGAGAGGACAACGAGTCGTATCTATGGATGCTGATGTCTTTGTCACCTATGCCTCACTCACGATCCGTGGCTGACAAACTGCTACAGATGAAAAATTTGAAAACACACCCTGCAAATACGTCAACCGATTAAGAAGCGTTGAGGGCTCTCACAATAGGCTCCAACTTTTCGTTCCAAACCTTCTCGTTGACGACACCCACATGCTTATAGCGAATAACACCCTGCTTATCGACGACATAGGTTTCCGGGGCGCCGAATACTCCAAGGTCAATACCTAAGCGACCATCCAGATCGACCACACTGTAGACATAGGGATCCGCGAGATCCTTTAGCCATTGCTGTGCGGCTGCCACATCGTCCTTGTAGTTAACCCCCACGATGGGCACACCTTGCTCAGCCAGCGACAAAAGATAAGGGTGCTCAATTCGGCAGGACACGCACCATGTCGCCCAAACATTGAGCAAAGATACCTGCCCCTTTAAATCTTCATGAGTCTTCATCTGTTCAGGTTGCTTAACCGTGCTCAGTGAAAACACCGGCATCGGCTGATCGATCAAAGCTGAAGGCATGGCCGTCGGATCCAGACTCAGTCCACGCCAAAAGAAACCGGCGAGCACCACAAAGATCATCAACGGTAGAAATAACTTAAATCGTTCCATAACTAAACCTGACAAACTCAAACTGTTTCAGTTGCAATGCAAGCCATCCGAGCGATTAGCTAGAGGATGGCGAGCTAGATAGAGATGCGCTGGTCGACGATTCCGTCTGCCGCACCTTCGCTCGGTAGCGCTTATCAAGAATGGCTAATAGACCACCTAGCGCCATAAGGATTGGCCCCAACCATATCCAGCGCACAAAAGGCTTGTAATGCACCCGCACAGCCCAGGCACCATCACTAAGAGGCTCGCCCATGGCAACATAAAGATCGCGCCAAAAACCGGGATTGATACCGACTTCAGTCATGACATTGCCACCCGATAAATAGCGCCTCTTCTCTGGCAGTAGCGTATCAATCAATTGCCCATCTTTGTAGAGCTCGACAGTACCGCGATCAGACAGGTAGTTCGGGCCTCGAACTTTTTCGGCGCCCTTAAAAACATACACATACCCACCCTGCTCCAATGACTCACCGGGTGCCATACGTAAATCACGATGGTCCGAATAGATAGTATTTAATGCCGCCCCCAGCACCGTGAAAGCAACACCAACATGAGCCAACACCATACCTTTATAACTCAGCGATAACTGACGGTATCCATCGAGTATTCCCTTGCGATGTCGAGTTCGATAAAGGATGTCTGTTACCGTCGCCAACACCACCCAAGAACCCACGGCAAAAGCAATGGCAGCCATGAAGGAGTAGTCTGCATCCATGGTCAGCGGTAACAAGCCCCCTAAAATGATACTCAGAATGGCGGGCTTACTTAACCAACGACCGAGAACCGAAAACTGACTACGCTTCCAATTGACCAGCGCACCAACGCCCATCAACACCGCTAACGCCCCCATAAGAGGCACAAAGAAGAAATTAAAATACGGAGGACCTACAGAAATTTTCCCCCAGCCCAAGGCGTCCGCAATCAATGGGTACAAGGTACCTAGAAGAATCGTCCCGGTAGCGACTATAAGCAACACGTTATTGCCCAACAGAAACGCCTCTCGGGAAAACCATTCAAAACTGGCTGACACCTTTACCGAAGGGGCCCGAAGTGCATAGAGCGTCAATGAACCGCCGACCACCAACGCCAGGAAGATGAGGATAAACACCCCTCTCTCAGGGTCTGCCGCAAAAGCATGAACCGACGTCAGCACCCCGGAACGCACTAAAAAAGTGCCGAGCAAACTGAGCGAGAATGCAAAAATCGCCAGTAATAAAGTCCAACTCTTAAAGACTCCCCGCTTCTCCGTCACCGCTAAGGAGTGAATCAACGCCGTCCCCACCAACCAAGGCATAAACGAGGCGTTTTCTACTGGATCCCAAAACCACCAGCCGCCCCAACCCAGCTCGTAATAGGCCCACCAGCTGCCGAGGGCGATACCTAGCGTCAGAAAAGACCAAGCAACCGTGGTCCAGGGTCTTGACCAACGAGCCCAAGCGGCATCTAAACGCCCAGATAAGAGAGCGGCAATTGCAAAGGCAAAAACAACGGAAAATCCCACATAGCCCATGTACAACATCGGAGGATGAATAATCAGCCCCGGATCTTGCAACAGAGGATTCAAATCACCGCCATCGGCGGGCACATTGGGCAGATGTCGATCAAAAGGATTGGAGGTTAACAACACGAAAGACAAAAATCCGATGGCGATCATACCCATCACGGACAGCACCCTAGCGACCATGTCCATCGGCATCGCCTTGCTGAATACCGCTACGGATAAAGTCCAGCCTGCGAGAATCAACACCCACAGCAACAGCGAGCCTTCGTGCCCCCCCCAAACCGCGCTGACTTTATATTGAACCGGCAGCAAACTGTTGGATTGATTGGCCACATACACGACGGAAAAATCATCTTGTAAAAAAGCGTAAACAAGACAAACAAAAGCCAACGCAACAAAAACGAACAAGCCCACGGTCATGCTGCGCGCCGATGCCATCAGTAGTTGATTGCCGGTATGGGCACCCCAAATGGGAACGACGGCGAGTATTAGCGACAAACAGAATGCGATAATGAGAGCAAAGTGCCCTAACTCAGGAACCATAATTCATTCCCTCGCAGGTTTTTTGATGCTCGCCTGCGTTCTCCATAGCCTCTGCCACTTCAGGTGGGGTATAAGTTTCATCGTGCTTGGCCAATACTTCCGTAGCCATAAATACACCATCACCGTTTAACATACCATTTACGACAACCGCCTCACCCTCCGAAAATAGATCAGGCAGAATCCCAGTGTACTGCACTTCAACAGAGGCTACACCATCAGTAATCAAAAAGGAAACATCCAAACTATCACTGGCTCGCTTCACCTCACCGGGCAATACACACCCCCCGGCACGAATGCGTTTTTCTACCGGCGCCTCGCCCGATACAATTTTGGACGGAGGATAAAAGAGATTGATATTCTCCCGCAGCGCATAAGCAATTAAGCCTACCGCCAGTGAGGCAAAGACCACGATAAACAACACCATGATGAGTCTTTGTTTACGAACTGGATGCATAACGTCTGTTACTCCTAAAAGCCAATGCAGCTTCAACTGCAGACAATAATCTCTTTATGATAAACACTTATACCGACGAGGATTCAGCAGCTTGTTTCGACTTAAGCTGTTGCTCCCGAGCCTCTATACGCGCTTTGCGCTGAAGTTCAACAAACAACAAACGTCGCTGACGCAGAGGTGCTATAGCTAAATACGCTAACGCTATCGCAGTAATCAAATAGCACGCCCAAACATAGGGGCCGTGCCCAGCCATGTGCATAAACTCTGACCAATTTGAAAATTGAAACTCCATAAAGTTACTCCGCCTTAGCCGCTGCCAACTCATTGACCCATCGAGTCTTACGTTCACGTCGCAACACTTCACTGCGCGTGCTCGCCAATAAAACCCATGCGTAAAATACGTAAAAACCAACAATCATCGTCAGCAATGGATAGAGCATGGACGGATCGATTGTAGATTCAGAAGTGAACTTAAGTGTCGCCGGCTGGTGCAGCGTATTCCAGAATTCAACCGACCAATAGATGATAGGAATATTGACTGTTCCAACCAAGGCCAAAATGGCACTGGCTCGATTGGCGGTATCTTGATGCTGAAAGGCCTCTTGCAAAGCCATCACACCGAGATACAAGAACAACAACACCAGCATGGACGTAATTCGTGCATCCCATACCCACCAGGTGCCCCAAGTTGGCTTACCCCATACCGCACCGGTCACCAAAGCTATAAAAGTAAACACGGCGCCAATGGGCGCGGCACATTTCACGACGGCTTCCGCGAGCTTCATTTTCCAAATCAGGCCGATCGCACCACTGATTGCCATGGTGTAGTAGCCGGCCAACGCCAAAAATGACGCCGGTACGTGGATATAGATAATTCGGTAACTGTTACCCTGTTTGTAATCCGCCGGAGCAAAACCTAGCCCCCAAATGGAACCGATAACCAGCAAAGCCACACTGACAACTGCCAACCACGGCATCCAAGCGTCGGTTTTCTCGTAAAACCAACGCGGCGAACCCAATCGATGAAACCACTGCCAACCCACGGCAACTCCTCTATTTTTTAGTGACACTCGTGCCCACTGGCATTCGAGTACTGTCGATTCAATTTAACGTCAAAACTCTAACCGCTGAAGAACTCTGATTGGCTGAGGACATTTAACCATTCACACTGATTCTCAGGGCACCGGCCGCTGCGATTGGAGCCAACATAATGGCAAACGCCAAAAATGCGCCCAAAACAGCCAGCTGCCCCCCCATAGGAAAGCCCTCAATGGCACTGCTCACTGCACTGGAGCCAAAAATCAACACGGGTACATAGAGCGGCATAATGATCAATGACAACAACAGGCCACCCTTACGCAAAGCCACAGTTAAAGCCGCGCCTATGGAACCGATTAAGCTCAAACAGCCTGTTCCCAACAGCAAGGAACATACCAAAGGCAGGAAACCCTCTGCAGGCAAGGCCAACATAACGCCTAAGAGCGGCGCCATCACGGTTAGCGGAAGCCCCGTGGTTAGCCAGTGCACCAAGACCTTCGCCAACACTTGAAAATATAGGGGTTGCGGCGACATGAGCAGCTGCTCTAGAGCGCCATCCTCAAAATCACTGCGAAATAATCCATCCAAAGAGAGCAGCGTCGCCAACAAGGCCACCACCCAGATCATGCCGGGTGCAAGAATCTGTAGAATGCCTTTTTCTGGTGTAATCCCTAAAGGCACCATGGTAATGACCATCAGAAAAAACATGATCGGGTTGGCCATTTCACCTCTATGGCGCACAGCGATCAACATGTCGCGCTTAAATGTGGCCCAGAAGCCGCTCCAGATACTCGGAGTTATCAGAGGCTGCGCCTGCAGACTGCCTTCAGCACTGGTAGGCGACGTCACGCTAGATTCAAGACCCATCAGGCCGCCACTCCTCGGTATGACTGCAAATTAATCTTTCGCAGCGATTGGATCGTCATATCCTGATGAGTAGTGAGAATCACGCAGCCGCCGCCAGCGGCGTGTTCAGTCATCAACCGCTCTAGATTAGCAACACCCTGTTTGTCGATTGCGGTAAAGGGCTCATCGAGAATCCAGACTCTGGCTGGCGTCAAAAATAGACGAGCCAAAGCGACCCTTCGCAGCTGACCGGCCGAAAGATGATGGCAAGGTACGTCTTCAAAACCAAATAACCCCACCTCTTCTAGGGCCACTTCTATGGAACAGCGCTTGTGCCCTTGGTTGATGCCAGAGAACCAGTTGAGGTTTTCTCGTGGGGTCAACGCCTTTTTGATACCGGATAAGTGGCCTACATAAAGCAACTGATTGAGATAATCCAACTTGCTGATGTTGAGTGCCTTGCCACTCCAATAGAGCTCGCCCTCGTAATCCACGGAAGAAGTGGTCAACACGCGCAATAAAGTCGTCTTACCACAGCCGTTGGGGCCTTCAATCTGGACAATATCACCTGCATTGACCTGCAAATCCAAGCCTTCAAACAAGACGCGTTCATCTCTTTCGCAACGCAGGTTCTTCAGTTCAATCAATGAATCGGTCATGGCCTAGCCTGTAGAGCATCTCAAAGTTTTCCGCTACGTCTGCCGCTATACTGTTGTAACGACAGAAAAATAACCCGATAAAGCTAGAAAGCGATAAAGTAGCTGTTGGTTTGACCTAGCAGAGGAGCCCAGCATCAGGCTCTTTAGGCCTTACATTGATAGCTTTTTACTAATTAGGCTATCTCAAATTGACGCCGCCAAGGCTCTGCTGAGTTAAGTAAAGTTAAGCCAAATCAACACCTTATGTTAGCGCGCTAGTTTACTGACAAAACCAAGAAATTTCATGGATATTTTGCCAAAATCATGGTGATCGACCTACCGGCGAGCAGCCAAAATAACTTGCGAGGTTCTCAGAACCCCGTCACCCAGCTAAGCGCCCAGCGACAAGAAGCGGTACAAGCGGCGCTGAAGGCCCTGAATATCAAAGCGGGAGAAACTGTCGCAGCCACCATTAAGACGACTACCCCTGTCGATAACCCCTTGCGCGCGCGCCTAATACAACTCGCCAATCCAGTTACCGACTCGGCAGACACGGCACTGCTGCGCAATACCACCCATCCAAACACAGCCAACGCCGGCGGCAACAACGCCCTACTGCCAACCGAAAAGCTACTCAAGGCAACCACGTTAAAACTGCTCGAACTTGAGATCCGTGGTAAAACGCTGCTCGTGTTCAGCGACCGCCCCGCCAAGAATGGGCAAACACTCAATCTACAATTGCAGCAAGGCAGCCTAGTGGTTGTTCCCCAAAAGCCATCGACGAGCTCTTACACCACCAGCATCCAGAACGCTCAATCAGCTCCCTCAACGCCCCTCACCACCAGCGCCGCTCAACCCTTGTCGCAAGCTCAGCGAAGCGTCATGACCAATGAATTGCGCGGCTTGATTGCCAACTTTGAAGCGCGAAATCAAGCGAGTCCGATCGCGCAAACACTATCTAGCGTGCTAAAACTGAGCAACTTACTTCCAGACACCTTACATGATCGGCCTTCCGCGGCATCAATAACCGAAGCCCGCACAAATCCTGCGACTGCATTGCCTAGAACCGTGCAAGAAAGCCTACAACAACTGGCCAATCAGCTTCGCAGTCCCCAACAACTTGCTCAACCGTCCCAATTGAAACAGTCCTTACTCAATAGCGGTATACAGCTGGAGCACCAACTCAGTACTTCATCATCGCCCGACAAGCTGGCCGGGCAAGAACTCAAAGCCGGCTTACTGCAGACGCTAGCGGCATTGAGCAAAACATCGACAGCGGCCAATCAACCTACCACCAGCGACAATAGATCAGCGGGTATATCCAGCGCGCCCGGTAGCGCCCAAGCACCGTTTGCGCAACTGCTACAGCAACTAGCCGGCAACCCGAGCTCCACAGCTCCACAGATCAAACCCGAGCAGGTCGCCCCATTGCTGCAGCAACAGATCGCCATCGCCATCAACAAACTGTTGTACTCACAGTTGAAGTCTATTTCACGCAGCCAGCCCTCACTGGAAGGTCAGCCGACACAACACGTTCAACTGGAGCTGCCGGTGCGCTACGGCCACGAAGTCCACAGCATTGCGATCCAGCTCGAAGAAGATTGGGTGCAAGAATTCACAGAGGAAGACCCAAAGACCACCGAGAAGGTGCGCCAGTGGTTGGTCAAATTGTCATTCGAGCTTCCCGATGCTGGCAGTCTGCATGCCCACATCAAAGTCATTGAAGACAGTGTCAGCACGTCTCTCTGGGCAGAGAAACACCACACCTTTGAAGAGTTGCAGATATCGTTGGACACTCTGCGACAACGACTGCAGAAAGACGGCTGTGAGGTGAAAAAAATCGAATGTTTCGAAGGCAAGCCGAATGAAGAGAACACTCAACTGGGGTACGCCTTAGTGGACATCAAAACATGAGTAACGACACGCCCTATAGTGATCAGCAGTTACAAAAAGCCGTCGCGCTCTTCTATGATGGCGTGCAGGCGCCTACCGTCACAGCCAAAGGCGTCGGAGAGGAAGCCGCTGCGATAATGGCCATTGCTCGTGAACACGACATCCCGCTCTGTGACAACGGACCTTTGGTGGATTTACTGGTTACCCTAGAGCTAGGAGACAACATCCCCCCTGCACTCTACACCGCCATTGCCCACATTGTTGCCTTTGCTTATGAACTGCAGGGCAAAACACTCGCAGATGTGCCTACCGCAGAAACATAAGCGGCAGTTTTCCTCAACAAACTCGAAGCCAACTCCCCGATTTAGTGAGTGAGCTATACTCTCAATTTTCTGCTACAACCTTGCAAAGACCGGAAGTCCCACAGCACTATGACCACAACCTCAACTGACATCACTCAAGCCCTCGCCTCTGCCAGCAAGCCTCTTTCAGCCATGCGAATTGGGTTTATTGGCATGGGGTTGATGGGCATCCCCATGGCCCAACGACTCATTCAGGCAAACGTGGATGTTCACGTATGGAACCGAACAGCCAACAAACTCAATGACAAACGACTGGCCGGTGCCGTCATCGAAGAAGACCTCGCGCATCTGGCCGAGCAATGCGAGGTGATTTTGCTATGCATCACCAATACTGAAGCCGTTGAAGACTTATTGTTTAGACAAGAAACAAACACCGATGAAAGAGTTCAAGGCCTAGCTCAGCACCTGCGACCTCACCATGTGGTGGTAGATTTCTCGAGTATTGCACCAGACAAGACACGTGAGTTTTCTCGGCGGCTACTCAAGCAGTCTTCCACACCTTGGATAGACGCGCCCGTGTCCGGCGGCGTCGCAGGAGCGGAAAACGGAACACTCGCGATAATGGCAGGCGGCGCTGAAGATATTATTGATGCGTTACTACCGCTGTTTAACCTACTCGCTCACCGCACTACTCGCATGGGGGATTGCGGCAGTGGACAAACCACCAAAATTTGCAATCAAATGATTGTCAGCTGCAATGTCGCGGTGATGGCCGAAGTGCTGGCGATGGCTGAAAAGGCCGGTGTAGATGCCAGCCAAATACCACAAGCTCTTGAAGGTGGCTTTGCTGATTCAATTCCACTGCAGATTACTGGTCCGCGTATGGCAGCCCGCAATTTCGATGACTTAAAATGGCGCATCGACACCTTGCTAAAAGATCTCACTATGGCAAAGAGCCTATCAACAGAGATTCAATCTAGCGCACCCATGAGTAATTTGGCACAGACGATTTTTGACAAGCACAGCAAAGCGGGGTTTGGTCTAGAAGATCCCGCTACATTAATTGATCTCTATTCTCGGTAGTCACCACCGCTTACAACACCAGGCTCGACACTAAGAAACGAAGCTCTGAGCGTTTGGATCGATACACTCAGCGCTGACGTACAACAACGACGACAAAAGAACTCCACCCGATGAAACTTTGTGCCAATCTTTCACTATTATTTACCGAACACAAATTCTTGGAGCGGTTCGGCGCTGCACGCGACTGCGGCTTTTCGGCTGTTGAAATCCAGTTCCCCTACAGCGAACAAGCGCCAGCACTACAACAAGAAATAGATAACTACCAGCTTCAAGTCGCGTTAATCAATATCCCCGCGGGCGACCTAATGGATGGTGGCTACGGTCTCGCCAGCCACCCAAAACGCCGAGACCAATTCAAGCGAGCCGTTGAACAATGTCTTCTGTACGCCGACGCTCTTGCCGTTGAGCGCGTCAACCTGCTCGCAGGCAATCAAGACCCCGACTACGACAGAGAGCATCTCTACGATACTTTCCTGGAGAATTTAGACTATTGCGCAACCCAGCTGTCACAGCACAATATCGCCACTACTTTTGAAGCAATCAACACCGAGGACATGCCTAACTTTTTGATTAACTGCACAGAACACATGGTAAAAGTCATCAGAGACTTGAATAATCGCCACGTCTCGATGCAATATGACCTCTACCACATGGCGAAAATGCGAGAGCCCATTAGCCAACAATTGCCCGATATTATTCAGCATATTGGGCACGTTCAATTCGCTGACACTCCGGACCGACAACAACCGGGCACCGGTGAATTACCCTTTGAGGAACTGATGATGCTGCTCAGTAGTCTCAACTACCAACACTGGGTGGGCGCAGAGTACAAACCGAGCAACAAGACAGCGGCAAGTCTGGAATGGAAAGATTGGTTTGAGAATCACTTTCCCCAATAACATAACCGACTGCACGGGCTGTCATAGTAAATCGACAAGTGCTTAACCTATGCCGCTCGTTTGGGCTGAACAGAATATTATTTAACGAATAAGTGAACTGACTGTTATGACACGGCTTCCAGAGAACATTTTCATTGAGGCGAATGAGCTCTCAAACCAACTCAACAACACCATCGTTCTGGATTGCCGATTTTCACTCGTAGACCCACAGGCAGGTATCAACGACTATCGCCAAGGGCATATCCCAGGGGCTTTCTACTGTGATCTCAACCAACACCTTTCCAACCTCAACAACCCTGAGGGCGGTCGCCACCCACTGCCAGAAGCTGGTGATTTTTTCCAACAATTACGCCGCTGGGGCATTGGTCCGCAATCACAAGTCGTTGTTTACGATGATCAACGCTTTGCTTTTGCTTCCCGCGCATGGTGGCTATTACGAGCCGCCGGCATTGCGGATGTGAGACTGCTTAACGGCGGCTACAAAGCTTGGACCAATACCGGCAACCCTCAAGATCGTCGCAGCCCAGCAGAGAAAACACTCTTCGCCCTGCCCCCCCAAAAAGCTCTGCTCAACGGCCAACAAATCAAAAATCACGACGACATATTCGCATCACTGAGCAACTCCTCCCTTCAACTGGTCGATAGCCGAGAAGCCTTTCGCTATAACGGAGAATCTGAACCCATTGACCCAATCGCCGGACATATCCCTGGAGCAGTGAATTTTCCCTGGACCGATGTCAGCGACGAAAACGGCATGATAAAACCACTAGAATTCCACCGTCAGCGCTGGCAATCATTAACGCATCAAGATGGGGATGTTGTTGTCTATTGTGGATCGGGCGTAACTGCCTGCGTCAATCTGTTGTCCGCTAAAATCGCAGGTCATGATTTCGCGCTCTACCCCGGAAGCTGGAGCGAATGGTGCTCTCAAGATCAGCCGCCCGTCGCGACAAGGCAAGAACCTAGCATCGGTTAAATTGCCTAAAACGTTCAGTTAGGCCAATCAATAGTCCCTTCCCGACATAGCATCGGACGCTCACTTTCACTATAGTATTCGGATCTGCGACGCCCAAGCTTCACGATAAGATCGTATCGAACAAACCAATGAGAGACACTCCGCCGAGGTAAATGTGACCAACGCCACCAACAAACTTGCAGACTTACTGCACACCGAACAAATTGATCGCTTGCTATTTCGCGGCGTCACCCCTACAGAAAATCAACTTCCCCGAGTATTTGGGGGACAAGTTCTCGCTCAATCTCTGAACTCAGCCATTCGTACCGTCCCCGAAGATCGATTCATGCATTCTTTGCACGCCTATTTTCTGAGACCTGGCGATATTTCTCGCCCGATTATTTTTGAGGTGGACCCCATTCGCGACGGAGGTTCCTTCACCACTCGTCGTGTCGTCGCAAAGCAAGATGGAAAAGCTATCTTCAACACCTCAATGTCTTTTAAAAAACGGGAACAAGGCCTTGAGCATCAAACCGATCTCAACAATATTCCAGCCCCAGACGCTTTAGAAGACGATAAAACGCGGGTCGAGAGATTTGTACGAGACAATCCAGACTATAAGCGCCCACCCATTGCCGACGCCTTCCAAACCTTCGAATTTCGCACTAACGGTGAATTGCCCTCACTGCGCAAAGGCTCCTCAGAACCAACTCAGGGTTTTTGGTTTAAAACCAAGCAATCAATAGATAACAGTTTTCCGATGCATCAGGCCTTTCTGGCTTACGTATCCGATTTTCGCCTATTGAGCACCGCCATGATGCCTCACGGCTTGAGATTCAATAATGCTAAATTGCAAGTGGCAAGCCTAGATCACAGCCTTTGGATTCACGGTGAGTTCGATGTCAACGACTGGATTTACTACCACATGGAAGGACCCGTTTCTTCCAGCGGCTGCGGCCTGAACTTTGGACGTTTCTACACCCAAGACGGAAGACTAGTTGCATCCACCTCTCAAGAAGGCCTTATGAGAGTAAGAGACTAAGAAACGTGCAACATAACCTCATAAAAAAGAGCGCATAGCGCTCTTTTTTATTTAGCTAACAAACAACAGGCTAGTCGATACTGCAACTGACGCCGGTTCCACCTAAACCGCAGTAGCCATTCGGATTTTTGTGCAAATACTGTTGGTGATAATCTTCTGCATAGTAGAACTCTGAGGCTGACTGTATTTCGGTGGTAATCTGATCCATCCCCTGTTGCTGCAGCGCTTCAGCATAGTGTGTTTTGGAGGCGCTCGCCTCACGCGCCTGAGCAGGATCAAAGGTGTAGATACCAGAACGGTATTGAGTACCCTGATCGTTCCCTTGGCGCATTCCCTGAGTTGGGTTATGAGCCTCCCAAAAAACCTTGAGTAACTGCAAATAGCTGATCTCTTGTGGGTTGAACACCACCAAAACCACTTCATTGTGACCGGTGCGACCACTACAAACCTCTTCGTAAGTCGGGTTTTGAGTGAAGCCGGCACTGTACCCCACCGCAGTGGAATAGACCCCCGGCTGCTGCCAAAAACGTCTCTCCGCCCCCCAAAAACACCCCAAACCAAACATCGCCATCTCCAAATGGGCGGCGAATGGCGGCATGATGGGAGATCCCAGCACCGCATGCTCATTGGGCACAACGATTGCGTTCTCACGCCCCGGCAAGGCCGACTCAGCAGTGGGCATTTCAGCTTTACTGCGATCGCCAGAAGAAAACAAAGACATATTCTTATTCCACCTAAAAATGAATACTGCTGATTATAACCACGATCACAGCACGCGACTAAAGTTTAACTCAATCCACCTTGAGTCAGCTTTTTCTATTTAGGCTTACGGCACCTAAAGATACCCAACCTACTTAGCTTTCCTTAATATCCAAATAGCCTCTTTGAATCGCCACCTCGATGGACTGAGCACCTTCAGCCAGCGCTTTGAATCGTCGCTGTAATTGTTCTAACTCGACAATTTCGGCCTCGCTCGGCAGCTGGTGATCCGCCTCGTGGGCCAGAGCTATATCATATAAGCGCTTTAAGTAGACCGCTCGAGCTTGAGCGACAACGGACACCACAGGCTTTAACTCATCAATAGAGAGCTGGTGAATGTAGGGATTAATAACTTCCCGATTGGTTTCCCGCATTAGCTGTTCAAATCGTAATAACAAACGATTAATATCCGCATCCATTTCCCGTATCCTCGAAACGTTATCCAATTTGTTATCTTCCGCCGCCGAGCTAAAAACGAAAGTTCCAAATATGAGTGTAGATCAAGTGCCCCGCCTCGCCTCTCTGGACCTAGGGTCTAACAGCTTCCACCTATTGATCTGTGAATGGCGAGCGGGTCAGCTAGTAGAACTTATCCGCCACAAAGATTTAGTGCAACTGGCACGATCCATTAACCAAGAGGGTGAACTGGATAAACAAGCTATAGAACGGGCACTCAGATCACTCCAACGCTGTCGCAATCTACTGGATCAATATTCACTTGACCACTTCCGCGCTGTAGGCACCCAGATTTTGCGCCAGTGCAAGGAGCCCGATGTTTTTATTGCATCAGCAGAAGAGATTGTAGGCACCTCAATTGACATCATATCGGGGGACGAAGAAGCCCGACTGGTGTTTCGAGGTGTCGCCAATGGCTTCGCGGTTAAAACCTCGATGCTAGTATTAGACATCGGTGGTGCGAGCACAGAGATTATCATTGGCTGCGCTCCTGAAATCACATTCAAAACCAGCCTAACACTCGGGTGTGTAACACTGGCCAACGAGTGTTTTCAGTCAAAAAGTCAGGTATCTGCCACATCGCTACAGAGAGCTAGACAGCAGGCACTGTCAACATTTACAGAAATTGCAACGACACAGCAACAGATTATCCCTTCCATAGCGGTGGGCGCTTCCGGCACTTTGCGCGTACTTCTAGATATCATCGAACCCACCCGCTCGACGAGCAGCATCGAACGAAGACAGCTCGAAACCTTATTCCAGAATATCGCCAGTAGCGGCAGAATGAACGAGGCGATTGATGAAAGCTTGCGCTGGGATGTGCTGCCCGCAGGTATAGTGATTCTGTGCGCCTTCTTTGAAGCTTTTAGTCTGGAGCACATACAAGTCTCTCCCCACAGCATCAAAGAAGGTATGATGCTTGACTGGATTAACAACAACCAAGAACTCACCCCATCTCAATAACGGAAGCGCTATGAGCGGACTATTCGCCGAAGAAGATCAAAATACGCACTATTTTTCTCGCTCAGATCGAGAAGAACTACTCGGCACCTTTAACGATCTAAGCTTCGAGCTCGACGATCACACGTGGCCCACCGCAGAGCACTACTATCAGGCGATGAAGTTCGATAACGCCGACACTCAAGCCAAAATTAGAGACTGTACGACACCTGAAAAGGCCAGGAAAATGGGGCGCTCACGATTCCGAAAACGTCGTGCGGACTGGAAAAAGCTAAAAACCACATTCATGACCAGGGCTATCTACACTCGAGCAAAAACCCACCCCTCAATTGCCAAGGCACTAGAGCAAAGCAAAGACCAGCGGCTGGTAGAAAACAGTAATTATGACTACTTCTGGGGCTGCGGACGCGATCGACGTGGCAGCAACCACTATGGCCGTGTGCTCATGAATGTCAGGGAAAAGCTGCGCGACGAAAATGGTCGAGACTAGCTCCCTTCAAGATTACGCCTCTCCCGTGACTTCTTATCTATACTAAGAATTATTGAGGAGAGGTATTATGCCGACGATAACGTTTCGCTTTACCACCGAGTGTGAGCTCACCTTTGAAGGCGACTCCTACGAGGAGAGCTACTTACGCTTCAAAGATGTCTGCCAACAACAAACCCCAATTATCGATAAGCCCTTCATCAAGATTTACCCCCCCGAAAACGGACAGGTCCTGTTTGAAGTCGATGAGCAAAACACCTTCAGCGACATGGGCATGATGAAAGGCGACTTCAAACAAGACATTTTGGCAAATTTACCCCAAAACTGGGTAACACGAATCGAATCTCACGCACGATGGCGAATATAGAGCTATAACGGGACTCTCATTTAATAACTCTTTTCGCAAAATTCTGATCTTGCTCCAACTTTCTGATCTTGATAAAAAACGATTTAGATGCCATATTAAGCGCCATCCGTGGGGCTGAAAACAAGCTTCAGCAATCAATTGGCGCTCCCCCGAGACCTCTGAACGGATTCTAGCCGCTGGGCGTGGCTTCACAATGTTCTCAAGAGGTACAGCAGGTGAATCAGAGTTGGCGATACGGCGCATGGATCTTCGCGATGCCGTCTTGTGCACTAGCTGCGCCTGAAATAGCGATTAGTATTGACTCCCCTCTCGCCCTATCGCTATTAGTGGTGTTCTTCTTTACTTGTGTGCAATTTTGGCTGCATCAAGATGCTCACAAACGACCTTTCTCCAGCCGCATATTGATAAGCATGAGCGCAGGAGCTCTAAGTGCTTGGGTAGTGTGCGAGAAGTTGAATCTTAGCCAAGCTGCAGAACTAGTCGCGCTCGCGATTCTACTCTGCGCAACGTTGGCCACGATCAGTCACATTGCTCGATTGGCAAGTTTTGAAGGTCTGCGCAGCCTATTGTTAAAAGAAGTCGCCCAAAAGACGATTACACTGGAAGAAAAAAACCTCGAACTCAAAAGCACCCAAAGACAGCTTAGAATCGCCAATATAGAGCTCAAAGCCCTATCGTTTACCGATGCGCTCACCGGTGCCTACAATCGACTCTACTTTGATCGGCAATTTCTGGTTGAGTGGCAACGAGCCCGAAGGGAGCAAGAGCCCCTATCTATGATATTGGTTGACATTGACCACTTCAAAGAACTCAACGATCAACACGGTCACCTCGTCGGTGATCAAGCACTAAAGTTTGTCACTGAACTGTTAAAACGCGGCTTTCAGCGGGGTAACGATATCGCCTGTCGCTATGGCGGTGAAGAATTTGTCATTCTATTACCGAATACGCCGCCCACTCAGGCGATCAAACGTGCAGAAGAGGTACGCAAGCAAATTGAAACAACTGCATTCGAACAAGAGGGCTTGAAGCTGTCTGTCACCGCCAGCTTTGGTATTGGCGGGATTGTGCCACAACCCCATCATGAACCTTTAGGCTTGCTCCACGCCACTGATCAGGCGCTTTACTACGTCAAGCGCAATGGCCGCAATGGATGCCGTCTCGCAACCGCCTTGGATTCCGAGCCGACAAATCACCGCGAAGAATCAAACGTTATCGGATAGTTCGTTCACATCCACATCCAACGCCCTAGCGATATTTCGTAAAATGGGCTCACTGGGTACCCGCTCACCGCTTTCGAACTGCTGCAAATAGGCTGGACTGATCCCGATCTCACGCGCAACCATGGCCACGTCTAGGCCCTTGCTTTCTCGCACTTGCTTGGTCCTCACACCGGAGAAGCCGCCGGAAGATGCGACTTCGCTGACATTACTGAGCTGCTCCATCAAATTCGATCGAAGCGCCTGACGATCTTTGTCCGTCAGAGATTCTGCGGCCTGCTCATCACTAGCAGTCGCTTGCGGTGCGGTATCTCTTGCTGCAGATACTGGACTTCCGGTCGACCCACCTAAGGCGCGTGCCTGCTCCGCCAACTCTAACAAAGCCTCGTACTCGGCGTATGGTAAAACCGCCCATTCAGGACGCCCCTCTTTCATTATGACTTGCACGCTCACAGCCCAAACCTCGATATTCATCAAAAAAGCGTTATGATACACCGAAGCCGGAGCCGGAGCGCGCTCTGAATAACGAGAACTCCAATAAATACATCGGACTAACACCCTAGAGGCTAGATTTTTGCACCGCTTACTGATTTTAATTGCGATAGGATGGGGACTGTGGGCCCTATCTAAACACCTAAAACAACAGTCACCCAAAGAGCGCAGCCGCCTGCTCTGGAAATACGCTGTCTATGGCTTAGTGTTGGCCATCATTGCCTTAGCCATAACCGGAAAACTCCATCCGCTGGGGGCGGTCATCGCCGCTTTAATACCCTTTGTAAAAAGCTTGGCCGGGCTAGCCCTGCGCTTCTTTCCTGTGCTGAAATGGCTTAAACAACAGCCCTTTGCCAACCCCGTGATGACCACTCGATACTTGAGGGTAGTAGTAGACCAAAACCTAGGAAAGATGAGCGGAGAGGTATTAGCTGGAGAACATCAAGGCAAACCTTTGGCGCAATTGAGCCAAGATGAGCTCAACCAGCTTCTGACTTTTTACCGAAAACAGGATCCGGAATCGGCACAATTGCTGTCAGCCTACATGAGGCAGCGTTTTCAAGAACACTCTCAGGAACAGCAAACACACACCAGTAATGGGGATATGAGTGAGAGTGAAGCCCTACAAGTTCTTGGACTCAACAAAGGCGCCAACCACAAAGACATTGTTGCCGCCCATCGAAAACTGATCCAAAAGCTACACCCTGATCGCGGCGGCAATGACTATCTAGCAGCCAAAATCAATCAGGCAAAAGACTGCTTACTGAAAACATGAATGTAGCGACCCAACGAGCGCCAAGGTTCTTGCTGAGAAAAACGCAACTCCAACTCCAGCTGCTTTTCGGGCTCTAGTACTCGTTGGTCAGGCTCAAGAATGTAATCGTGAAAGCAACGAATACCACTCTCTGCCAACAACTCTAAAGGCAGTTTCGCAAGCCATTGATGAACATCTTCGGGTTGCCGAGGAAAGGTCGGCGTGAGACTGCCGCGATAACCTTGGTAATCTTCGTCCAATATTTTTTGAAAGTTGGCTCGCAGCAAATTTTTCATTTTGATGCCGTTGACATTGTAGTAGGTGAGCGACAGATGGCCGTCATTTTTCAGACTACTCACCAGCCGCTCTAACAACAACTGCGGCTCAACGACCCACTCTACTACCGCATGGCACAAAATCAAATCAAAAGACTGTGGATGTTCAGCGCAAAAATCTTGAATGGATTCCAGATGAAATGTCATGCGGTCTTCAACCTGCAGCTGCGCCGCATTATCTCTTGCCAGCGACAACATTTCCGATGAGATATCACACACGGTCACCTGATGGCCTTGTTCTGCGAGTAAACAACTGAACTGTGCCTGCCCTCCGCCAGCATCTAGAATTTTAAGAGGCTTGCATGCGGAGAAGTCTCCACCATGGAGGTCAACTGCCCCATCAAAATTAAACGCTTCTGGCAACCACTGCTGTAAATCTCGCTGCAGCACCGCCAAACGAATATCCCCTTTGAGACGATCATACACGTTGCGCTTAAAGCGATGCGCGAGATCATCGAAGTTGCGATCCCCCTCCTTTCCATTTGGAATGCTACTGCGCTTGGGTAAGTTTTTGGGTTTGGGCAATATTGGAAAACGACGTATACTCATGAAGCTGCACAGCTACTCGGCTTAATTTGATCCTAATAACTTAAAACGGCGGCGATTATAGAGTTGTTTGTCAGCGACCGCCTTGGCCATATCGATGGACAAACTATCCGATAAGGCCAGCAAGTACATTTGCACATCCGCCAGCTCTGCCGCCACCATCTCCTTACAATGATCTTTTTCACTCATTGTCTGCATGAGCTCTCCCACCTCGACTGCTAGTGCTTGCACCAAATTCTCCGAGCTATGGTAATGACTCCACCCCTGTGACCGAGCTACACGGTTAAACTCCAATAATATGTGTTGTTCATCCATTGCTCACCTTTCCCGTCAACAAGAATATCGAAACAAGAGTTACAACTGCTACCCTTTACATTTGTAGAAGGTGCCCCTCTGATTGACACCTGATATATTGTGCACCTTGGTCATAGAGTTTTGAACACCGTCACACCCAACACATAGATTACGAAGGTACCGCTCAGCATCATGCCATCCGCTCGCAATCAACCTGAAGGCGACTCACATATTAGCGCAGACAAGAGCTGGGTGGTCTATATCATTATCAGCAGCGATGACAAACTCTACACAGGAATCAGCAACAATCCCGCCAAGCGCTGGCACGCCCACAATCACACCAAACAAGCGGCAAAATTTTTCAGAGGTCGAACCCCCAAGACGCTTGCCTATCTCGAGCGGGGCCACAACCGCTCTAGCGCCAGCCAGCGCGAAGCACAAATCAAAAAACTCTCTCGCCAGAAAAAACTACAGCTGCTCGACTCTCAGTCTGAACTGGACTGGCATCTGGAGCTGGGCCTATCCCAATCTTGATCCACCGACAACAAGGCAACTAATGTGCTCGAATGGAATTCTCGACGATACAAAATGGCCACCACCAAACCCACACTGAGCACGAACAACACCGGGTGCACAAACCAAGCCAATAACGCCATGGCAAAGTAGTAAGCCCGCAAACCGAAATTATAACTGTGAGCCGCTTGGTCAAGCACCTTACCGCTGTGGCGCGCATACAATTGCTGTTGCTCTAAGCTTAAATCACCGAACTTGGCCACGGGTGTCGCGCCGACGATGACACTGCAGAATCCAAACTGGCGCAGCGACCAGGTAAACGTAAAAAACGCATACACAAAAACACAGGCCAGCACCAACAGCTTCAACTGTGAATCCGAAGCATTAGCTTCCAACACCAGCGGTATTTCATGAAGCAGCTGATTTATTTCCCCCGGCTGAAGCGATCACCGTCAAAAGACCGGCCAAAATCAAAATACTGGTAGATGCCATAAACGACACATTGCGTTCTAGATTGGCAATAATCGACGCATCGCTCACTCGATTGTCGCGATGCAACAACTGCTGCATCCAATCCATACGCAAGCGATGCATGACAGAAGCAATACACTCGGTCTTTTTCGCCATATGACGAGCAAACCGACTGTAGCCAATCCAACACACTAAGAACCACAATATGCAGAAGGTGTTGGTTATATCGGAGTGAGTCATAAAAAACTCATTGACAGTATCTAGCATCCGAGACCCGCTTAGCCATTATTGGAGTGAACGCGGCTAGTGTATCATGGCGCAGTTGATATTCTTGAGATTCACCCTCGATGCCGCGTAACCTCTGCCCCAGCTGCCAACTGCCATCCGCTCGCTGCCACTGCGATTGCGTGGTGGAGCAATTCTGCGACATAAAGCTAGTCATCTGGCAGCACCCCACCGAGGCCGATCACCCCAAAAATTCAGTACGCCTACTAGCCGCTTGCCTGCCTCAGATTCAAATCATTCGAGCAGAGCAGTTAAGCCTCGAAGCCTTGACCGAACAAACTGGCATTGATGTGGATAGGCTTGAGCTACTGTTTCCCGACACACAACCTCAAACAAACCCCATTGATGTAATCGCGACAAACCCCGAAGCCTCTACACAACTCTTAGCGATTGATGGTACTTGGCGCAAAGCCCGTAAACTACTGCATGTGAACCCATGGCTAACGCAACTGCCGAGACGCTCCATCAATAGCCAGAACCGAAGTCGCTACCACATACGCAAGGCTGAACGCGAAGGACAGCTTTCCACATTAGAGGCTGTCTGCAAGGCCATTGAAGAAATCGAAGGGCATGATCACACCAGCGCGCCTATTCTTAACGCCTTCGATCAATACCTAACCAAACTGAGCCATCATCAGCCAATCCGCTAGCTGGCGAACATCCTTGGTAGAGCAATAATCCCCGGCTTGGGCCCGCCGGTGTCGTCTGAGCGGTGAGTGAGTTACACTTAGCACCATTGCATCGCCTCTGAGCCACTGCTAACGCTGGTTCCGCCCATCCCTGATGCCCAAAACTACTATCGAGGTTTATGAATGACAGCCGTCCATCCCGCGTTCGAGAAACTACGCAGCGAAAAAATTGACTCCCTGCAAGTCACGGTTGAAGAATATCGACATCGCATCACTGGCGCCCAGCACATCCATATTGATGCGGACAACAATGAAAACGTATTTCTTGTCGCCTTGAGAACCGTGCCGGAAGACTCAACCGGTGTCGCTCATATCCTAGAACACACCGCACTCTGTGGTAGCGAAAAGTATCCGGTGCGCGATCCGTTCTTCATGATGATTCGACGCTCGCTCAATACCTTCATGAACGCATTTACCAGTTCAGACTGGACCGCCTATCCGTTTGCCTCGCAAAACCGTAAAGACTTCAACAATCTCCTCGACGTCTACCTCGATGCGGTATTCTTCTCCCGTCTCGACCCGTTGGATTTCGCTCAGGAAGGCCATCGCTTTGACTTCGAAGAAGCTGGCAACCCAGACTCAGACTTAGTCTACAAAGGCGTGGTCTTCAATGAGATGAAAGGTGCCATGAGCTCAGTACCGTCGCAGCTGTGGCAAACCCTGTGTAAATACGTATTTCCGAGCAACACCTATCACTTCAACAGCGGTGGCGATCCAGAAGCAATTCCAGATCTCAGCTATGAACAATTACAGGAGTTTTATAAAACTCACTACCACCCTAGCAATGCCATTTTCATGACCTATGGCGATATTGGCGCAGCCGAGCACCAGGGTAAATTTGAAGAACAAGCGCTGGGTCGATTCGACGCGCTAGACAAGGTGATTTCTGTAGCTGATGAGAGACGCTATCTGGCCCCAGTTCGCGTGGAAGAATCCTACCCCCTTAGTGACGAAGACAATCTCGACGGCAAAACACACGTTGTACTCGGCTGGCTACTGGGCAAGAGCACGGATCTGCACGCCACATTGGAGGCGCAATTACTGGCCAGCATACTCTTGGACAACAGTGCCTCCCCCATGCAACACGCACTGGAAACCACTGACCTTGGCAACGCCCCCTCCCCTCTATGCGGCTTAGATGACTCCCAAAAAGAACTTACTTTTGTCTGCGGTGTAGAAGGCAGCGATACCGACAAAGCCGATGCCGTAGAACAATTAATTCTGCAAGTCATCGAACAAGTCGCGAATGACGGAGTCGCTTACGAGGAGCTGCACTCTGCCTTGCAACAGCTCGAGCTGCATCAGCGAGAAGTGGGCGGCGACTCCTACCCTTACGGCATGCAGATTATATTTACCGCACTGACCGCAGCAACCCATCGCGGCGACCCTATCTCACTGCTAAATCTGGATCCTGCTCTAGAGAAAATGCATCACGATATCAAGGATCCTGAGTACATTAAGGGTCTTGCCCAGAAACTGCTGCTAGACAATCAACATCGCGTGCGCCTCACTTTCAAACCTGATACGCAACTGGGCGACAGAAAAGTACAGGCAGAAAAGGACCGCCTAGCGGCGATTAAATCCGAACTCGATACCGACCAAAAACAGTCTATTATCGATTTAGCCAATGCGCTGCAAGAGCGTCAGGTACAAGTGGATGACGAGAGCATTCTCCCCAAAGTTGGGCTCAACGACGTCCCCACCAAGATGCACTATACCGCTAAAGATTCAGTATCAGAATCACCAGCGCCACTGACTAGCTACGCAGCCGGCACCAATGGATTGGTGTATCAACAGATCGTGATAGAACTCCCCCAGCTGAGCGACGAACAACTGCAAACGCTGTCCTACTACGGAATGTTTTTGACCGAGCTAGGAATTGGTGAACGCAGCTATCTCGACGTGCAGCGTTGGCAAGCTCAAGTCGCCGGCTCCATCTCCGCCTACACCACTATTCGCGGTGCCAGCGATGATGTGCAGAATGTAGATGCCAATCTCACTTTGTCGGCAAAAGCGCTCAAGAACCAGCAGCCAGAGCTCTGTGAGCTGATGTGGGAGACACTCATGCATGCTCGCTTTGACGAGGTTAATCGCTTGCGTGAGTTGATCGCTCAAGTGCGAGCGCGCAGAGAACAGAGCGTCACCGGCAACGGTCATAGCCTAGCGATGGCGGCAGCCAGTGCGGGCATGAGCCCCTCGGCAAAAATTTCACACGAACTGAATGGTCTGGCGGGCATACAAACCATCAAGGACTTGGATGACCAGCTCAAAGACGACAGTTTCGCACAGGTCTTCAGCGCGCAACTGAAAGAGCTTCATGGATTGGTTGTAAAGGCGCCACGCCAATACCTTTTGGTTGCTGAAAAAGAAGCCCTACCCAACTACCAAGAGACACTGCGAAAAAGCTGGGCGACCGGCGCCACAGAGATAGACAGCAGATTCTCCTTGCCCCCTATTAGTGAGCAACTCTCGCAGGCGTGGATTACTAATACCCAAGTCAACTTCTGCGCTAAAGCCTATCCCACTGTCGCCATGGAACACCCAGATGCCGCTCCGCTCACGGTGCTAGGCGGCTTTTTACGCAACGGCTATCTACATCGAGTCATTCGCGAACAAGGCGGGGCCTATGGCGGTGGAGCCAGTCAAGATAGCAACACGGCATCCTTCCGTTTGTTCTCCTATCGCGATCCTCGCTTGGCAGAGACTCTGAAGGATTTTGATGCGGCCATCGATTGGCTGCTCAATGAAGAGCACGAAGCCCAACCGCTGGAAGAAGCCATTTTGGGTGTTGTCAGCTCGCTAGATAAACCCAGCTCTCCTGCCGGCGAAGCCAAACAAACGTTCCATGCCGAGTTGTTTGGTCGAACCAGAGAGAAACGGGAACAGTTTAGGCAACGAGTACTAGAAGTGAGCTTGGATGATCTAAAACGAGTTGCTTTGAATTATTTGCAACCGGAGAAAGCCAGTATTGCAATCATCACAGGCAGCAGTAACCTAGACACAGCAAAAGAGCTGGAACTGGATGTCATCAACCTGTAGATGATCAACTCCCCTCTGCCAAGCCTAGCGCAGGGGGGATTTCTCGGCAGAACAACCATCTAAATCCGCCAAACTCTTTAGCTCAAGCGATCAGCTTGCATTGCTGCCCTTCTATTTATCATCTGCGCCGAACGACTTCAGCATCGCATCCATGTGAATAGCATTGGACAGCATCGGTTTGCTGTTTGAATCGTAGGCTTTGAAATAACTCACCTGCTCAGTTTTGGGATTAACATAGCAGTAGATATTGACACTTTCCTGTTGAGTGTATTCACCCACATTGCCATCCAACATCACCACATAGACATTGCGACTGTCCTGAAAGCGTGTGGAGTGCCAATTAACACTACTGTGTAATAGGCGACCTTCGAATTTTTCTTTCGCCTCTACCTCACAAACTCGCGCGGCATCAAGCGAATCAAAACGAACAAGCTCCACGGGTTTTGCTGCTGAATCTGAAAAATGAAAATCGTAATTCTGACCG
This sequence comes from Cellvibrionaceae bacterium, assembly GCA_002707785.1. Lineage (GTDB taxonomy): Bacteria > Pseudomonadota > Gammaproteobacteria > Pseudomonadales > Cellvibrionaceae > Pseudomaricurvus. The sequence goes on from PANW01000042.1 coordinate 191,995, forward strand.
CCCGCATAATAAGCAGTCATTAGAGAGGTTGGCACGACGATCGCTGAGCCGCCTAGACACCAAAGAAGGAATTGCTTGAAAGGTAATAACATAGTTTCATTGCCTGTCGGTAACCGTTCGACCCATCCACTTTCTTGGGCACTGGCTTTGCGTCCCGAAATTACTTTCGGTTTGCCTTTTCCGGCGGCAGGTAATTGTCACTTACAATCCCGACCACTAGAAACTCTTTTAGGCGCCAAATAATCGACACCAATACTGCGCATTTGTTGTCGCGTGAAGACTTCTGTGAAGCTGGCCGACAACAAACGGCTAACGGATCACATTTTGACCATTTTCTACGGCCGAGTCAAATTTATCGATCAAAAAAACACCGTCAGGATCCGTAAGCAACTTGCTGCATCGTGACGGGAAAATCTTCCAGCATCCATGAGAAATACCCCGACCGGAAATAGTAGACTTGCCTAAATCCCCAATACACTGAAACGGCCGATGCATATGCACTGCGCAAACAGTTAGAGCTGTTGCAATAGATCACGAGCGGGGTTTGTCGTGTAATGCCATTAGCACCGTACAGCTTAGAAAAATCACGCTGAAAATCTAGATGGATAGCGCCATCGATATGGCCAATTTTCCACTCATCATCGCCGCGCACATCGATGAAAACAGCACCTTGATCATAGAGTTGTTTAGCCTCAAATACATCAATGGTTCTAGCACCACTAATCGCCATGGGCGACTGATCGGCGGCCGATATACAGGAGAAAAGGAATAGACTTACAAGGACGACTAACTGCCAGAGGCTGACCAAAGGTTTCATGCATTCTCCAGAAACTTCTCACTCTTTTAAGAAGTGTAGGAGACAATTAAGGTCTAACTTAGTGTGTTTTCATCTAAGGGATAGTCCCACGTACTGGGAGTTTGGTTCTAACAAAAAGCTACAGAACTCTAGCCTGGCGTAAGTGCTTCAAGAAGGTTTTCCTCCTCCCCGTCTAGCCATAGCTTTTGCACAAGATCATCTTTGAGCTCAACAAATAGCAACCGTTCGCGAGTGTCGGTACTGCGCTGCTGAAACAGAAGAAATATGCGAACCCGCTGTTGAACCTGTTCCGAAAAGCGGTAGGTGTAGGTAAGTGTTTCATCAGACTCCTTGATAGTGGAGGCCGGCCCCAAGTGCTTTTCCAACCACAGACGATTGGTTTGGCCGACTTCAATTTGATCAATAGTCTTTGAGGGTACTGCCCTATCACTTGAGCGGTAAGAAACATCCTCAGTAATGCTAATCAATTCACAACCAGACGAAAACACAATGGCGATTAGAGAAAACAAGGCTCCGCAGCGCATCTCAAGCTACCTTTCAGGCCGCCTGATGAACTTGACTGTGCATCAACTTCATCAGCGATGCCTCTGCCCTAGAGATTCCGCAACGGCGCGCCACTTCGTCAGCATCAAGCCCAGCACTCACCAAAGAAGCCGCGTCTTTAAGCTCTTCATCAATAACAGACCCTGTGGACGAGGCTGGAGAACGAGACACCTTTCCTGAAACCTGCTCATCTTGATGGCGTTGAGTCAGCTGTTTCTCCAGCGCGATTAAACGCTTCCCCATGCCCATTGCACTGGAATTAGATACTTGCTGATTGTGATCCAAGCGTTGGTAGAGCTTTTGGGTCAAGGCAGCCTGCTTGCGCATACGCGAGACACTAGCAATGGCAATGACGACAGCCAAAACACTGACAAAAGTCGACACCATCAAACCAATTTCTAACATCCAGCTTTCTGACAAGATCACAACGCTACCTCCACCGGGAAGCTCGACTATACGCTTTCGAGCTCAGCCCATTCCTCATCGGTAAGCAACTTATCCAATTCAACCAAAATAAGTAGCTCATCATTTTTATGACAAACTCCCTGAATGAATTTGGCACTTTCGTCATTGCCAACATTGGGAGCAGTTTCCATTTCAGACTGACGCAGATAAACCACTTCGGCAACACTGTCGACTAAAATACCTACCACGTGATTATCGGCCTCAATAATCACAATTCGTGTATTGTCAGTCAGCTCACCAGAGGTCAAACCAAAGCGGTGTCGCGTGTCAATCACGGTCACCACGTTGCCCCGAAGATTAATAATACCCAACACATAAGGAGGCGCACCAGGTACCGGGGCTATCTCGGAATAACGCAACACCTCTTGCACTTGCATCACGTTGATGCCGTATGTTTCACCTGCCAGTTTGAACGTCACCCACTGTAGAATGGGGTCGTCACTGGTTTTGCTTTTCGCAGAGCTGGTTGCCATAAATTCAGTCCTCAAAAGGTTCCAGTAGTGTTATCCATAGAGTGCTGCCACATCGCTTCGCTACCGCCAAGCCATGTACTATTGATGCCATTCCGAGCTAAAACGCTATCTTGAACCAAGGATAAGCGTCAAAAATCAATCGGAACCACCACCTTAATATAGTTAATAGCAGCTTCTATGCCAGTGTATCGACTGTAAAAGAGATAAGTTGAGTGCCAGCGGGGAAACAATCTCCCATCAGGCCTTCAAGGGATCTTGTTTCGAACCGGCCTGATCGGCTTCCGACAGCAGCCGCCCCATGGTCGCGATATCGAGGAGCGCGCACATATGTTGCTTTACCGTGCCCGCTAGCCAAGGTCGTTTGGCGCGCTCTCCGCGCCATTTCACATCATCAGGCTCCAAACTGATAGGTTGATTTACGGCATCCACCGCCAACCCCCAAGGCAGTCCGTTGATAGAAATTACATATTTGGCGGCATCCAAGAAAGAATCTTGGTAGCGCTCAGGCATCACGAACTTGGCGGTGTTGATGGTTCGTATTTTGCCGACTGGAGTGGGCTGCAACCCCATGAACCATTCGGCCTGACCAAACAAAGGCGTCAGCTCTTCGGTGAGGGGCTGAATTTGGCCCAACGCGATCAGTGGTACCGCCAGTGTTAGGCCCGCCACCTCAAACAACAGCACTTCAAATCGTTCTTGAGCCCACTGCGGACGCCCATTGCTCAACCACCGCAGCCCATCGTCCAAATCCGCCTCAACACTAACATCATCCTCAAGCGCAACGGCATTCTCGGGCTCTCCATTGTCGGGCTCCGCATTCTGCGGCTTTGTTATCACTGGCGAGACTTTTAGCTCTGGAATCACAACCGGATTCTCGAGCTTCACCTCTGACCTCACTTCTGGCTCTGCAATGACGGCCTGCTCAACTGCCAAGGGTTGAGTCTCTGTCTTTGTAGGCACGACTTTAGGGGGGGCTGACGTTAACAATTTGGCCAGCTTTTCCCGCGCCACCTGTTCTCGCTCGGGCGCATGCTCTATGGATGGTGCAGTTTCAGCCTGACGGCGGGTTTTAACTTGAGGAGCGGGTTCTTGAGCGTCTGGAGCTAACAGTTGTTGCGGCTCTTCGGCAACCAGTAAATCGTCAAAATACCCTTGAAGCGTCTCTTGTGGCGAGGTCACAGAATGCCTCCCGCTTCGCTAAGCACGGGCTTTGCACTGCGCGCCAATTGCCACTTCAGCAACGAGCGATAAGCCTCTACCGCTCGACTATCGGGTTGAAACAAATGCGGAGGCACGCCCGCCTTACTCGCGTCTCTCAACTTCGTATCCACGGGCACTTTGCCTGGCCACACACAATCCGAATAAGTATTGCGTATCGCACGCAAACTATTGACCGATGCCTGAGTTCGGCGATCAAACATGGTAGGCACAACACTGTACGGCAAAGGATGCTTTCTCGATTTACTCATCATAGTGAGGGTTTGAACCATGCGCTCAAGCCCCTTTAACGCAAGAAATTCAGTTTGTACGGGGATCAATAGCTGCTGACAAGCTGCCAAAGCGTTGATCATAAGCACGCCCAACAGCGGCGGGCAATCGATCAAGACAATATCAAATTCATCTTTGATCATAGCCAGCGCCCTCCCCAGCACTAGCCCCATGCCATCACCACTGATCGCTTGACGCTCTAATGTCGCGAGAGCCATAGCGGCAGGAATTAGTGAGACCCCCTCAAATTCGGTATCGACAATGCACTGTTGCACCAGTGCACTGGATAGCTCCGTTCGTCGCTGGAACAGAGTGAAAGTACTTAACTCAACCTGATCGGGTTCAAACCGAAAATAACTACTTAGGGAGCCGTGCGGATCTAGGTCCACCAGCAAAACACGCCTCCCCTGCTCGGCGCATAAACCGCCAAGGGAAACCGTTGTGGTGGTCTTTCCAACCCCACCCTTTTGATTTGCTACTGTCCAGACGAGCAATACATCAACCCTTTAATTTTACTAAACATTTCTAGATCACAGCTGTCTCTTAAACGCCACACCAAAGCAGATTCACCACTTATTTGGCACATCAAGTTCAAGCTTCATTAACGTACAATTCAACCGGATCTATTTTACCTCACCGAAGCCGTGATGAGTGTCAATTCAATGACTTTTAGTGCTTTCAACCAAATTGAAGCAAAGCCTATGCCGTCTCAGTTACGCTCCAGTGTAGGATCACTGCTAAACAGCAAGCCACCGCCCTCTAACTCGATCGGTTGAATCTCCCCTACGGGCGCCAATCTATCGCCTGAAGCGCTAGCCTCCTCGGTGTCGCCGCCGCCATCAACTTCGCCAGGTGTGTCACTCTGCTCGGCCAATAGCTGCCCTAGAACATCCGTTGCTTCTGCATCCTCAGTTACAACATCTGCTTCTTGAGAGCTCTGAAGGATATTGTCAGCTGGATCTTCAGTGTCAGCCTGTGGCTGGGGGAATGGCTCCGAGTCTTCACGAACTGCCGGTGTTACAGCCTGAGCAATCTCTGACTGAGACTCTACCTCTGGGCGTTCAACCCGCTCTCGAGCAATCATCAATGCCACCCGACGGTTAATCGCTCGTCCTTCAGCGGTAGCATTATCGGCTAATGGTTGGTGCTCTCCATAACCCACTGCGGACAGACGATCGGGGTTTACCTCCCCGCGCTGCAGTAATTTGACCACCGCTGCTGCACGAGCGGCAGACAACTCCCAGTTACTGGGAAATTGCACGTTGCGAATAGGCACATTGTCAGTGAAACCTTCTACCTGAACAGGATTGTCAAAATCTTTAAGAATCTTCGCCACATCTGAAAATATAGATTCAGCCTGTAAGCTGGGCTCCGCGTCTCCAGTATCAAACAAGATGCTCGCGTTCAGTTGTATTTCCAACCAGAATTCATTGCTGTTGATGGTAATAACATCGTCATTGATTAAGTCTGAGAATTCATCTTCGAACAAATCGGACAGCTGAGGAAGATCCGCTGTTCGGTCGAAGGCTCCATCGCCGTTCATCGCGTGATTGACATCCTCTTCACCACCATCGGGAATAACACTGGGATCGGCGCGCAGCTGAGGATCACCCACTTGAATAGGGTCGAGTGTCCTGGGGACGGCTTCCGTAAAGACATGATTCAAGGTTTCGGAAAGTACTCGATATTTACTTTCATTCACTTGAGAGATGGAATACATCACTACAAAAAACGCGAACAACAAGGTGATAAAGTCAGCGTAAGAAATTAGCCAGCGTTCGTGATGTACGGTTTCTTCGACTCTACGCCTGACCATTGCATTGCCCCGGCCTTACGGCAAGTAGCTCTCGAGTTTAGTTTCAATCGACCTTGGATTTTCCCCTTCCGCGATAGAAACAATGCCCTCGATAATAAGCTCTCGATATTGAGACTGTTGATGCACACAAGCTTTTATTTTATTGGCAATGGGCAGCAAAAAAAGATTGGCAAAACCCACTCCGTAGATGGTTGCCACGAACGCAATCGCAATACCTGGACCCAACTCGTTAGGATCAGCCAAGTTTCGCATCACGTGAATCAACCCCATCACGGCTCCGATAATCCCTATGGTCGGCGAATAACCTCCCATGGATTCAAAAAAGCGAGCAGCGTCGAGATCACGCTGCTCTTTCACAATCATATCGGTTTCCAATACACGACGAATGGATTCTGTTTCGCTGCCATCCACCAACAACTGCAATCCCTTTTGAGCGAAAGCGTCTTTCTCACTTTCGGCCATAGTTTCTAAGCCCAGCAAACCCTCTTTTCTAGCAGCCACGGCCCAAAGAACAATACGCTGCAATCCCTCATCAAATAATTTTACCGGAGGATTAAACACCCAAGGAAACACTGAAAACGCACGGCGCATTTGATCCCAGGGTGTTTGCAACATGGCAGCCCCGAGCGTGCCACCAATCACAATAATAGCCGCTGGGCCGTTGATCAAAGACTGCCAACTCCCCCCCTCCATAAAGTTGCCACCTATCAAAGCTGCAACTCCGAGAATAACGCCTAGTAAACTGAGAATATCCATAAAAAATGCCTTACAGTTCCTTCGCCAGCGCAGATCCAATCTCACCCAACGGCAAGACTCGGTCGGTTAATTTGGCACGAGCAACTGCCATTGGCATGCCATAGATTACGCAGCTCTCTTGATCCTGAGACCAAATTGCCCCGCCGGCCTGCTTGATCAATCTAGCGCCATCACATCCATCTGAGCCCATTCCGGTGAGCACGACCCCCATGGCCTGATTATTGTAGATATTGGCCGCCGAACCAAAAGTGATATCGACCGAAGGTTTGTAGTTTACGCGATCATCGCCCGGCATAACTTTCACACCGCCTCTTTTATCGAGTAACAGCTGTTTCCCACCTGGAGCGAGCAACGCAGTTCCAGGACGCAAACTGTCGCCATCTTCGGCTTCTTTTATTGACAAATTACATTGGCGATCCAAGCGCTCCGCAAAGGGCTTAGTGAAATTTTCCGGCATGTGTTGAACCAAAACAATGGGTATCGGAAAGTTCTTTGGTAACTTTATCAAGACATCCATAAGCGCCACCGGCCCACCAGTCGACGCGCCGATCACTAGAACACGAACCTTTCCTTTCAGTGATACCGGTTTAACAGGAGAAGAACCTGAATCACGACCCACCGGACTGCGCAAGCCTACGCCCGATCTCGGCGCTTCAGTTTTAGCGACTGTTCTTGGGCGAGCAATCGCCAACAGACGAGAGTGCAGTTTGGCTTTCAAGCTGGCAGAGCTATTGGATATTTCGGAAAAATTCTTTGGCAAAAAGTCGACCGCGCCGGCATCCAATGCATCTAGGGTCGTGCGTGCCCCTTCATAAGTAAGCGACGAAAACATCAAAATTGGCGTCGGCCGATCGGCCATAATCTGGCGTACCGCAGTCACACCATCCATCACTGGCATTTCGTAATCCATTGTGATGACATCGGGTCGCAGCGACTTAGCTTTTTCTACCGCTTCACGCCCATTGCTAGCAACACCCACTACCGTCAATTCTGGATGTTCGTCCAACATTTCTCTAAGGCGCTGCTGAAAAAAATTGGAATCATCGACCACTAGAACCTTCAGAGGCATATCCAGCTCCTGATTACTCTAGTCGATACTAAGAAGAGATTTAGAAAAACAGAAATACTCAAGCGCGGACGCCGAGCAAGAAGGTAAGACTTATGGCAGACAACCAAATCCATGAAAGTTCCGTTGTGTATACGAACACATGACTGCGTGTTCCCTCTCGATAGTCAGCGGACAATGCCCCACTAGGCATGTCCGGCGTAACGTTTCAACATACTGGGCACATCCAAAATCAATGCAATGGTGCCATCTCCGGTGATAGTCGCACCAGCCATTCCGGGTGTGCCGTGCAACATTTTTCCAAGTGGCTTAATGACCACCTCTTCTTGACCAATCAACTGATCAACGACAAATCCAACACGCTGGGTTCCCACGGAGACTATCACTACATGAGCCTCTTCAGGGTTTGGATCATTCACGGCACCAGTCACTAGCCAACGTTTCAGATGAAAGATGGGTACAGCCTTTTCACGCACCGTGACACATTCTTGACCATCAACGATATTCGAACGAGTCAAATCCATATGGAAGATTTCGTTGACGCTCACCAGCGGCAAAGCGAAGGTTTGATTGCCCAGCATAATCATTAACGTCGGCATAATTGCCAGCGTCAAAGGCACCTTAATCGTGATTCGCGTGCCTTCACCCAAGTTAGAGTTGATCTCAATGGATCCATTCAATTGAGTAATTTTTGTTTTTACAACGTCCATGCCGACACCGCGACCAGACACATCCGAAATTTCTTTCTTAGTAGAAAATCCCGGCGCAAAGATCAGAGCAAAAGCTTCATTGTCCGATAAGCGGCCGGCGGCGTCTTCGTCCATCAAACCTTTTTCAACAGCTATTCCGCGCAGCTTATCTGGATCCATACCACCGCCATCATCGGTGATAGATAACAGAATGTGATCGCCCTCTTGCTCAGCTGCCAAAATAACTTTGCCAACTCGAGGCTTTCCACTGGCCTCACGCTCAGCAGGTAATTCAATACCATGATCCACAGAGTTTCGAACCAAGTGAACCAATGGATCTGCCAGAGCCTCTACTAGGTTTTTATCAAGATCAGTTTCTTCGCCTTGCAGCTCGAGGTTGATCTCTTTTTTCAGGTTCCGGGCCAGATCACGTACAACTCGAGGAAAGCGACCAAACACTTTCTTAATCGGTTGCATTCGCGTCTTCATGACCGAGGTTTGCAAATCCGCCGTCACCACGTCGAGATTACCAACCGCTTTGGACAGAACTTCATCATTCGCTTTAAGACCCAAGCGTACTAGACGGTTTCTTACCAATACTAGCTCGCCGACCATATTCATAATATCGTCAAGACGCTGAGTGTCGACTCGCACGGTGGTCTCGCCAGCGGGGGCCGCAGCTTGAGCTGCACCGTCCCGACCGGCACCGCGAGCAGCTGCAGGTGCTGCTTTTGCAGCCGGTTTAGCGGCAGCTGGAGACTTAGCAGGCTCTTTCTGTACCGGCGCCGGTTCGGCACTAGCCTCGGCTTTACCCGCTGGAGCAGCAGCAGAGACTGTCGGACCTTTACCCTTGCCGTGCAAATCATCCAACAACTGTTCAAATTCGTCTTCAGATATTTGATTGTCACCCGAGGCACTAGCCGGTGCGGGTGAAGCCGGTACAGCAGAGGGTTTTGCAGCGGCACTCGGCCCCTTGCCACTACCGTGCAACTGATCCAGTAGTGCTTCGAACTCATCTTCTGAGATTTCATCATTGCCGGAGGCGCTTATTGGGGCCGCGGCTTTTTCCTCAGATTTAGCAGCTTCACCTGCAGCCGGCGCCTTACCTTTACCGTGCAGCTGATCCAGAAGCGCTTCAAATTCATCTTCGGTTATTTCGTCACCGTTGCCACCACCGGCACTCTCGACACTAACTGGAGCAGTTTCTGTCGCCGGCGCGGAAGGCTCTTCATCGGAAATCGCATCAAGAAGCTCTTCAAATTCTGAATCGGTAATATCACCTTCACCGGAGCCACTCCCTAGAGATGATTCTGGAGCGCTTGGTGCTGGCTCATCGACAGCTGGGGCAGCTGCTTCGGCACCGCCCTCGACAAGATCCGCCCCCGAAACCAAGCGCTCCAGTGCTGCCAACAATTCTGGCGACGCTGCGGCCACTTCAACTCGCTGTGAAACTTGCTCGAATTGATGATTGACGGTATCCAGTGCTTGTAGCACGACATCCATCAGCTCTGACGTCACTGAGCGCTGCCCATTGCGGAGAATATCGAATAAGTTCTCAGTAACGTGACAGCATTCAACCATTTCGTTGAGCTGTAAAAAACCTGCACCGCCCTTCACCGTGTGAAACCCACGGAAAATGGCATTCAACAGATCGTTATCATCCGGACGCTGTTCAAGATCTACCAACTGCTCGGACAGAAGCTCTAAAATTTCTCCAGCTTCTACCAAAAAGTCTTGTAGAATCTCTTCGTCATCTCCGAAACCCATTCACAGCTCCTCAGAACTAAAATCAGAAACCCAAGCTCGACAATAAGTCATCAACGTCATCTTGACCTGAAACTACATCATCACGTTTATCGGCGTGTATTTGCGGGCCTTCAGCTTCAACACTTTCGGCCTCCGCTCCCGCCTTGGTTTCTTTATCGGCCTCATCAGCCAAACCTGTAATCTCTTCTACTTGGCCGGCAATACGCACCAAGTTGACCAGACTTTCCTCAACTTCGCGAATCAAGCCAATCACGCGCTTTAGCACCTGGCCGGTTAAATCTTGAAAACCTTGCTCGAGAATAATGTCTTGTAGATTCTTACTCAGCTCACCGGTACCGTCGCGCATATCCCCTAAAAAGGAATCCATACGCTTGTAAACTTCTCGAAATTCATCCGCTGTCATTTCTCGACGTTTCAATCGGCCCCATTCTTGATGTAAAGCCGCAGCCTCCTGGCCGAGATTAAGCGCGATCGGAGCAGATGCCTCCACCATATCCATGGTTTTATCCGCAGCTGACTGAGTCGTTTCGATCACATAGTTCAAACGATCGGAAGCGTCTTGAATTTCAGAAGAATCAATATCTGGGGGGTCGGCGTTAAGATCGCCGTCTACGTGAAAGTTAACGATGGCACTGTGTAAACCGCGAGTCAGTTGCCCTACCGCGGTAAACATGTTTCGATCGCGCACGCTAACAAGCTGTTCTATCAGTTGCGAAGCTCCTTCAAGATCATCGCTTGTCAGCTTTTCAGAGAGTAATTTGGCACAATCGCGAAGCTCTTGAACAAACTCCTGACTACTGTGCAGCTCTGGTTGTATTTCCATCGTCCAACCTTGCTGGTTATCGTTATTATCCGTCGACGCGGTTGAAGATCTTTTCGATCTTTTCCTTCAGGGCAGCCGCAGTAAAGGGTTTGACTACGTAGCCATTAACGCCAGATTGCGCCGCCTCAATGATCTGATCGCGTTTAGCTTCAGCGGTCACCATCAACACAGGCAAGGAGGAGAGTTTTTCATCGGCTCTTACGGCCTTCAATAGATCAATGCCCGTCATGCCAGGCATATTCCAATCCGTTACCAAGAAATCAAAATCACCGCTCTTAAGCATCGGAAGCGCCGTTAGCCCATCGTCAGCCTCTTGAGTGTTGGTAAATCCCAAGTCTCGTAACAGGTTTTTAATAATCCGACGCATCGTCGAGAAATCATCGACAATGAGGATTTTCATGTTTTTATCCAATGCAACCTCCGTAGTCCCGAGGATGGGAATTACTAATAGTCTAGTAGCTGGTTAGCCGCTAGCCAGTTTTTGGCCCAGTTACTGCTGAAAAACCGGCCCTGCTTGCCAAGCCTTTGAAAATTGGTGTTTTTTTGAGCGGAATCCACCGCCTAACACTGGCGGAGTATAGCAAAATTAACGAAGTGAAATCACTCGTTGGCCTGCCAATCCGACAACCTAGAACGCAATCTAAGTGCGGCCTGAGAATGGATTTGGCTGACTCGAGACTCACTCACGCCGATAATTTGACCAATTTCCTTCAGGTTGAGTTCTTCATCGTAATACAACGCAAGAACCAATCGTTCCCGTTCCGGTAATTGAGTTATCGCCTGCGCCAGCGATTGCTTTAGCGATTCTTTCTGAAATCGCTCTTGAGGAGGCGTAAATGCCATACTGATGTTGTCTGGCCCTAGACTGTCACTATCATCATCACCGTAGCTTTCTTCAAAACTGAAAAGTCGACTAGAGGCTGAATCATTAAGCATCGCGTGGTATTCATTCATACCGACACCCAATTCTTCAGCGACCTCTTGATCGTTGGCATCACGGCCGTGTCTCGCCTCAACATTGGCAATGGCCTCGCTCACCCGACGCCCGTTACGATGCACCGAGCGTGGAGCCCAATCCCCGCGTCGCATTTCATCAACGATAGAGCCGCGAATACGAATCCCCGCGTAGGTCTGAAAACTGGCACCTTTAGAGGCATCGTATTTTTGCGCGGCTTCTATTAGCCCCACCATTCCGGCCTGAATAAGATCCTCAACCTGAACACAAGCAGGCATTCTCATCATCATATGATGCGCAATACGCTTCACCAACGGAGCGTATTCTTCTACTTGAATTGAGGTCAGTCCGCGCTGTGTTTCGTCATACATGGCTAAGCCGTCAACTGCTGGCATTCTGTAGTCCTGTCGGTTTTTCTTGTTAGGACGCTGTTAGCGTAATCAAACTCCGGCATGGGCCGTCTGCAATAATCGCTCTACAAAAAATTCGAGATGGCCTCTTGCGGAGCTAGGCAACGGCCACTGATCAACCTGTTCTGCAATCTTTCGAATCGCACTGGAGGCTTTGCAGTTAGGTGCAAACTGCAGTACTGGTTTTTGTTTTTGCACGGCTTTTCGAACATTTTCATCAAAGGGAACATTGCCAACATACTGCAAAGAAACATCCAAGAATCGCTCGCACACCATATTAAGCTTGTTAAACAGCCCTTGCCCCTCCTGTGTGCTTCGAGTCATATTGGCAATCACGCGGAAGCGGAACATATCATGTTCTTTGTTAAGCAATTTAATCAAGGCATAAGCGTCGGTAATCGACGAAGGCTCGTCGCACACCACCACAATCACTTCTTGGGAGGCGCGCACAAAACTAACCACTGTATCGGAAATACCTGCGGCCGTATCCACCACCAAAACGTCTAACTGTTGGCTCAAATCACTAAAGGCATTGATTAAAGCCGCATGCTCTTGCGGCCCTAAAGCCGCCATCTGCTGGACGCCGGAAGAAGCCGGAACGACTTTTACCCCAGCCGGCCCCGTCACCATGACATCAGACAGGCTCACGTCACCGCTCAGCACATCTGCCAAGTTCTTTTCAGCCTTCAATCCGAGCAAAACATCGATATTCGCCAACCCTAGGTCGGCATCCATCAGCACAACGCGTCGGCGCATTTCCGCCAAGGCTATACTCAAATTGACTGAGATATTACTTTTACCTACCCCGCCTTTACCGCCTGTAACAGCGATAACTTGAACTGGACGTGTGGAACTCATGTAATTCCCTTCCCCTAAATTTCGGTATCTAACGACAACAGTTGACTCGAGCGGCTCATCGACGAACTCCTAGGAGTATAGTTGTTTCCCAGCATTCGCCCGACACGATATTCACGCACGAGCCTCACTGTGATTGCCCAATCCAGATTTCATCAAACTGACCGCCTTAGCCACCAGCTTGTGGCCTTTAGCCAGTTGTATATCTTGAGGTATTTCCTGACCGTCAGTGGTGTAACACAGCGGAAGTTGGTGCTCCGTCAACGCACTAATAGCCTCCCCTAATGTGGCTGCCTCGTCCAGTTTAGTCAGAATACAGCCTTGTAGATCAACGCTTTGATGAGCATGGATGGTTGCCTTCATCATTTGTAACTGAGAGTTGCAAGCCATGACCAACAAAGGCTTCACCTCAGCAACAGCGGTCAATGCCGATAACTGCTCTTTCAACTGGCTGTCACCCAAACGGAAACCCGCACTGTCAATCAACACCAGCGGGCAGCCCTTAAGGCTGCGCAAAACAGCCGGCAGATCTTGATTATCATCGACGACTTTAACTTGTACGTTAAGAATACGCCCCAGTGCGCGCAACTGATCATGGGCTGCTATTCGATAGGTATCGGTGGTGACGAGGGCAACATTCTCAGAACCGTGCTCAAGCACATAACGAGCCGCCAGCTTGGCGATGGTGGTAGTTTTGCCCACCCCAGTTGGACCAACAAAGGCAAATACACCGCCCTCCATGATCTGATCCCCACCGCTGACAGGAATCTGATGAGACAAAACCGCCAAGGCGTCCGCCCAGGCTTCTTGCATGGTGTTTTGATTTCTGACTCCGGCAACGACTTTCTCTGCGGCCAGATCGGTCATGCCCATATGTTTGAGGCGACGCATCAAACCTGAACTCATGGGCGTCGCCATTTGCGGGGTGTTGGCCATGCGCGTGAGCTGTTCTTCAAGCAGCAAACGCATATCCGCCAGCTCTGATTGCAGGGCATTCAGCTGTTGTTGCTGCTCGCGGCGCTCTTCATCGTAGCGAGTCTGTATCTGTTGAGTATCTCGGCGTTCCCGCTCGGAAATATCATCGGCATGTGACGACTGAGCGGTTAGTTTGGTGGACCCCACCTGCCCCACTCTATCAGCTGGGGTCTGCACAGCACTCTGTGTTTGCTGACGCGCTTGATCTATATACTCATCGACCGGCGCTCGCTGCTGAAACTGGGCACTATTGGCCAGCTCTGCAATCGTTGAATTGTCAAATGCCTGCTGATCTCGGGCGGCTAGCATCTTTAATCTGGCCTGCTCCATTTCTTCAGCTAATTCTGCCGGAGTCTTGCCCGATGCAGCTCCTCGAGCGGGAGGAGCCCTGCGAGCTGATTCGCCACCGATTGGTTGTCGACTGGCCAATGCGGAAACGTTGTTCTGCTGCAGACTGCCTTGCTGCAGAGCTCGGTTCTGGCTGATAGCTTGGTCAACCACCTGCTGATCGCGCCATGCGCCGTCGCTCCCCATGGGAACATCCACACCCTCGACCGGACGATCCACTGGCCTGATGGCAGTCGCCGACTCAGGCTGCTGCTGCAGACTGGTTAAAATCTCCACGCCTTGCTTGACTCGTCGACTGGACAAAATAATGGCATCGGGGCCCATTTCCTGTCGAACCAGCTCAAGAGCCCTGCGCATGTCTGCTGCTACAAAACGTTTCACGGACATCTTACCTCCTCCTGCGACCCTCGTCGTTCTGAGCGTCTTTCTAGTGAGAGCCTATGCTCCCATGTCTATTCGTCCAACTCACCCACTGCTGTTAGGCATCAACACCGACGGCAGCCTCTATGGTGATTTGTTTATTTTCCGGAACTTCTGTGTAAGCCAACACATGCATATCCGGCAAACTGAATCTCACAAAGCGTGACATCATGCCGCGTATCGGCGCTGCCACCAGAAATATCAAAGGCCGTCCTTGTAATTCCTGCTTCTGTGCTGCATCAATCAATGACCTTTGCAGCTTCTCCGCCAGACTAGGCTCTATTGATGCCGCGCCAGCGCCAGTTTTTTGTGATTGCTGCACTGACTGAAGCAATAACTGTTCCAGCCCAGCATCCAATGTCACCACTGGCAGCTCAGGCTCCTGCCCGACTATGCCTTGAACGATTTGTCGAGATAATCCAACCCGCGACACGGCAATTAGAGTGTCAGGATCTTGACTCTGTCCTGCAGTGGCCGCCAACGCTTCGGCAATGGTTCTCATATCTCTGATAGACACCCGCTCATGCAAGAGCCCCTGCAGCACTTTCAACAAGATATTGAGATTAACCGCCCCTGGCACCAGCTGCTCGACCAATTTCGGAGAAGTCTCTTCCAGCTTATCCAGCAGTTTCTGCACCTCTTCATGACCCAGTAATTCCGAGCTGTGTTTGTGCAAAATTTGATTGATATGAGTGGCCACCACAGTCGAGGCATCGACCACGGTATAACCGAGGGTTTGAGCTTTATCCTTGCGATCTCGGTCAATCCAAACCGCCTCTAAACCAAAGGCCGGATCCGTTGTTGCAATGCCATCGATATTGCCAAATACCTGCCCGGGGTTGATCGCCAGCTCTTTGTCTGGATGCACTTCGGCTTCACCAATCGTGACCCCCATTAAACTGATGCGATAGGCGTTGGGCATCAAATCCAAATTGTCGCGGATGTGAACCGAGGGAATCAAAAAACCCACCTCTTGAGATAGCTTTTTGCGCACCCCTTTGATGCGGCCCAGCAGCTCACCACCTTGATTTTTATCCACCATGGGAATCAACCTATAACCCACTTCGAGCCCTACAACATCCACCGGTTGCACATCATCCCAGCCAATATCGGGAGATTCCGCTGGCGTCACATCTTTGGCATCCACAGTAATGGGAGTCGCGCCTTGACCAGCAGCGGTTACCGCAGGTGAGCCCGGTGACGGCACTAGAGCATTGCCAGCGCCAGCGCCAGCGCCAGCTACCCGAGCAGTAATTTCTGTCTGATGCTGTTTGTAGTAGAGAAATAGTGCTAACCCTGCCGCCAAGAACGCCAAGCTCAAGAAGGAAACGTGAGGCATACCAGGAATGGCACCCATGATAAACAAAATAACCGCGGCTACACCCAATGCCTTCGGTGAATCAAACATCTGACGCATAACCTGACTGCGCATATCTTCTGAGCTGTTGACCCGCGTTACCATGATGGCCGCCGAGGTCGACAACAGCAGCGATGGTATTTGTGCGACCAGACCATCACCGATGGTCAGCAAAATGTATTTTTCTAACGCGTCTTGAAACTCCAGCTCATGCTGGATCATTCCGACAATCAAACCGCCGATAATGTTTAACACCAAAATCAAAATACCGGCAATAGCGTCACCGCGCACAAACTTACTGGCACCATCCATTGCACCGTAAAAATCCGCTTCCGACGCGACATCTTCACGGCGTGTTCGAGCCTCATCTTGGTCGATTAAACCGGCATTCAAATCAGCATCGATGGCCATTTGCTTACCCGGCATGGCATCCAAGGTAAACCGTGCGCTTACTTCCGAGATACGACCGGCACCTTTGGTCACCACCACAAAATTAATAATCATCAGGATGATAAAGATAATGATACCGACCGCGTAGTTGCCGCCAATAACCACCTCACCAAAAGCCTGAATTACCTTACCTGCCGCATCGCCCCCTTGATGCCCTTCCAACAAGACCACACGAGTAGATGCCACATTCAATGCCAGCCGCATCAAGGTAGCGACCAACAATATGGTTGGAAATACCGCAAAATCTAGCGGCCTTAAGCTGTAGACCCCTACTAGCAGAACTACAATCGAAAGCGCGATATTAAAAGAGAAAAAGATATCGAGAAGAAATGGCGGCAGTGGCAGCGTCATCATGCCCAGTAGCATGAGCAGCAACAGAGGCACGCCCAAATTGCCGCGCCCCACACTACGGACGTGATCAACAGCGGTTTTTCGATCAATGGAACGCGCGAATTGGCGGAATTCAGACAGTTGTGATGCCATAGGACTACGGTTTCTTGACGCTTATAAGAGAATTACCTCTTACATCGCAAGAACCGTACCTATTTAAAATTCCTCAGAAATTTTTTAAACAATCAGCGTTCACGATCAATGCGATTCACTGACAGGGTTTATTCAATTGACGATAATAGAGCGATCTAGGCGCGCTAGAGTCGGTGCAATCAGACTGCTAATGTACAGGTAATCATCGGTTTCACTGGCGCCGGTTGTCAGCGGGTAAATTGCGCTTGGATCCTGTAGATTTTCCAGAATTTCTCCCTCTCCCGATATGGCAAGAATATGACCGTAGCGCTGAGCTTCAGGTCGCACAAAAGCGGGCATACGCTGAACCACTTTGCGCATGAATGGTTTGTCAGCCAACCTATCCAGTATGGCGATTCGTGGCGATGTAAACCCCAGCCAGAAGCGCCCTTCGCGTCCAGCCAAAATGTTATCGGGAAAGCCCGGCAGATTATCTAGAATCACTTCCGAGCGGCCTTGCTTTTCACCTGTCAGCCAATATTTCCAGACTCGATATTCTGACGTTTCGTTAATCAACAAAAATTCATTATCAGGATCGATAGTGACGCCATTGGCAAAACTGAGTTTTGACATGATCACACGGGAAGACTCAGTGATGGGATCGTACTATATCAAACGCCCCGTATACTGATGCTCAATTATATCTACCAAGCTAGCTTTATACGTGCTGCCATAAGTCTTTGCGGAGAAACGCGCGGTGGAATCGGTGAGATAGATCTTTCCATCCGCAGACATCACCAAATCATTGGCGTACTGCAATGGCTGACCTTCAACTTCAGTTAGCCGACGGGTTAACACACCTTCCGCGCTGATATGGAACACCCCTTCAAAAGCATCAGCCACCCAAAAATCATTATTGCTTCCCAAACAAATACCTAAGCCACGCCCGGGCAACTTAACCCACTTTTCGCCCTCCAGCTCGCCTTTCTTCCAGCGCACAATCCAACCTTGCTCAGTGGTGGCGTAAACGTTCCCTACTGCATCGACGACAACGCCTTCTGGACCACTTTGATCACCCATGCTCAACTGCTCGACATTCTTCAAAACATCATTAACCGCAAAGTCTCCAAGGTAATCCGGCGCAGTCGGTGCTCGCCACGCCAAGGGCTCAATCACCACGGGCCAAAAACAGAAATAAGCAACCAGCAGCATCAAAAGCCCGAAAAATGTTTTTACTATCATGCTCTGCGATCTCCGAATAAAAAGATGAGCTTACTGGGTTTCTGAAAAGATATCAGCCGCAGCTCTCCGCCAACCAAATTAGGATGAGAGTTTAGGGATCAAATTGCATGTCTTTAGGGACAGGAATATTACGTGGATAGTCTGGTCGCTCGCCTCGACCTTTTCGATAATTCGACAGTTGAAACACGTAGGCCAATACTTGTGCAACGGCCATATACAAGCCTGCGGGAATTTCTTGATCCACTTCAGTGGTGTGGTACACCGCGCGCGCCAATACCGGAGACTCCATGATTTGGATGTCATTGGCGTTGGCAACTTCTCGGATTTTCAACGCCACAAAGTCGACGCCTTTTGCAACTACGATGGGGGTTTCCATGCTATCGGGGTCATACTTCACCGCCACCGAAAAGTGCGTCGGGTTGGTGATAACGACATCGGCTTCCGGTACCGCCGCCAACTGGCGATTATTGGCCATCTCACGCTGCAACTGCCTTATACGGCCCTTAACCTCGGGCTTACCCTCGGAATCTTTCATTTCATCCTTGATGTCTTGGCGAGACATCTTCAGCTTGCGCGAGTTATCCCAAATCTGAAAGGGAACATCCACCAAAACAATAAATATGGTCACTGCCGATAGCGCAATTGCCGCCCAGCCGGAAATTCGCAGTGAATCGACGATGGAGGGCTTTACTGCCTGATTGGCCAACTCCAGCATGTCCTGCTGCATGCTTATCAACAACACGATCGCGAGACTGAGAATCAAAATGACCTTTGCCAGCGCTTTAACCAACTCCACCAACCCCTTGACGCCAAACATGCGCTTTAGGCCTTCCATCGGATTCATGCGGCTGGCCTTGGGTGCCATTGCCTTGGTGCTCCACAGCCATCCACCCAACGCGATTGGACCCAGAATTGCTGCTACTACCAGTACGGCAAACAACGGAAACAGAGAATACAAGGCATCGGCGAAGGAATGCGTAAGATGAGAAATCATCATTGCCGGATCAAAGATCACTTCTCGTTCAAACTGAAAGTTAAATCGAAGAATATCCAACAGTCGCTGAGACATAAAAGGCGCGAATACGAATAAGGCAATACTGCCCGACAACAAAATGGCTGACGTGGTTAATTCCCGCGATCGCGGAACTTGCCCGTCCTCACGGGCCTTACTGAGCCGCTTCTGCGTGGGCTCTTCTGTTTTTTCCTGACTGCTGTCGTCTTCAGCCATCAGCGGATATCCAGAAAGTTGTAGAGAACATTAAAGCCTTCTTCCATGAACAGCTGATAGTTCGGGAAAAAACTTGGCATGCTGTACCAGATCAAAATCAAACCAAATAGCAGTGTGATCGGAAAGCCCACCGCAAATACATTCATCTGCGGAGCTGCTCGACTCATCACACCAAAAGCCAAGTTCACCACCAACAGCGACGTCAATACCGGCATGGCAATCAGCAACGCACGACTGAACATCCAAGTGCCGCTGCTGGCCACCTGGTAGAAGATATCAGCACCAAAGCCTGAATTAGAAATTGGATAGGTGGTAAAACTCTCAATGATCATTTGAAAGACCGCCAAATGACCATTGACACTCAAAAACAACAAAGTCGTCAGAATCAAATAATACTGGGACACAACGGTAACTGTCACACCACTGGCAGGATCGTTCATCGAAGCAAAGCCCAAACCCATTTTCATGGCCATGAACTGCCCCGCCAAAACAAACACGTGAAATATCACCTGCAAGAAAAAACCAATGGTAATTCCGATAATGATTTGCTGAATAATAATCAGAAAGCTGTCAACAGAAAGTGCCGGAACCGCAGGCATAGGAGGCAACAACGGAACTATCAGTAAGGTTACTGCAATTGCCAGCACGACACGAACTCGTGCCGTTACCAGCCTTGTACCAACTATCGGCATGGACATGAACAGTGCCCCAATCCGAAAAAGCGGCCAAACGTAACGGCCAACAAACTCGGTAATCTGGGCGTCCGTTAGATACCACATTCAACTAACCAATCAGCTGCGGTATTCGAGTGATCAACCCTGTAAACAGATCCATGAACTGGGCGATCAACCAAGCGCCGGCGACCATTATCGTACCCAGTGTAATGAGCAGCCTAGGCAAAAAGCTAAGTGTTTGCTCGTTAATCTGCGTCGCCGCTTGAAACATACTCACCAACAAACCAACAGCCAAACTGGGGCCTACGATAAGCGCAACCATGGTGACGGTAAGAAAAAAAGCACTTCCCAATAGATCCATTACCACTTCAGGAGTCATAGGATGTTCTCCTCTTGCACAAAATCATTCATCCGTAGCTAGCCGCTAACGTACCAATAATCAACGCCCAACCATCCACCAAAACAAACAACATAATTTTAAACGGCAAGGAGATAATCAGAGGGGACAACATCATCATACCCATCGCCATCAAGACACTGGCAACCACAATATCAATGACCAAAAACGGGATAAAGATAATGAAGCCAATTTGGAATGCGGTTTTTAGCTCAGACGTAACAAACGCCGGCACTAGGATATTCATCGGTAGCTCTTCAGCAGTTTGCACATCTCGTTCGTCGGCGATCTCCATAAACAAGGCAATATCGGACTCGCGAGTTTGAGCAAGCATAAAACCATGAAAGGGTTTCTGCACACGTTCGAAGGCTTCACCCGCATTGATGGTTTGATTGATGTAGGGCTGCAATGCCTCTTCGTTCACCTGCTTAAAAACCGGCGTCATAATGAAGAACGTCAAGAACAAAGTCAGACCGATCAAAATTTGATTAGAAGGTGACTGTTGCAAACCTAATGCCTGTCTCAAGATTGCAAAAACAATAATGATTCGCGTAAATGACGTCATCATCATCAGCAGTGCCGGCAACATTGACAACACTGTCATTATCGCCAGAATTTGCAAGGTCACTGTATAATCTTGGGAACCATCGGGATTGGTTTGAACGGTGACGGCCGGCAAGCCCGGAATACCCTTCATTGCCATAGGCTCAGACGCTGTCGACGCTGCGGCTTCGATAATGTCACTGCCAGCACTTTGTGCTGCAACACTGCCCGAAAAAACAATGCCGCCGAACACTGAAAGCAGTAACAACGCCAGTTGAATGTGGGGTTTTAGTACCTGACTAAATTGACCAAGTGCACTCACGATTTAACCGATCCCCTTGACAAAATTTCTTTCAGTTTGACCGAGAACTCTGAAGTAGATGACTGCCCTGCGGCCTCTAAATCCACCGGCTCATCAAACACATGGAGTGTATTAATCTGTGTAGGTGTGATACCTAACAATAGATGCTGACCGCCCACTTCAACCAACGCGATTCGCTCGCGAGTGCCCATCGGCAGAGCAGCCACCACTTTCATTTGCTGACTGGCAACCAGCGTTCCCTGCCCAACGCGTTTGAGTATCCACGCTAAAGCGAACACCAAGCCAATAACGAACAACAATCCCAGCAGCACCTGCAGCATATAGGCACCCTGATTGGGCATAGGGGGAGCTACTGCATTTTTTTCCGCCTCCGCGACAACCAAGGAGGAATTTAGCAACAGGATCGAAGCCCAGACAATGACTGCCCGCAATCTTGAGCTTACAAACCCACAGATCGGAAATAGACGCGGCATATTGATCGTTTTCATCACGGCAGTATCTCGACAAGCATCCAACCCAGCGTATCGCTGGGTTGGAGAATAGTATCAACGCAAACGCTTGATGCGTTCCGCTGGACTGATGACATCGGTCATGCGAATACCGAATTTTTCATTCACTACAACCACTTCGCCATGAGCGATCAAAGTACCATTCACCAGCACATCCAATGGTTCACCGGCCAAACGATCCAACTCGATCACCGAGCCCTGATTGAGCTGCAGTAGGTTGCGAATCGTAATTGACGTAGAACCCACTTCCATGGCAATGGTTACAGGGATGTCCAGAATCACATCTAAGTCCGGGTTGTCACCGGTTAGTACCGGGGATTCATCTTGCAACTCTTCCAGCTCGACCTGAGAAACATCAGCGCCGTCCGCACCAGCATCACCGCCTTCTGCTTCGGCCATAGCCGCGGCCCACTCATCGGCCATGGCATCTTGATTCACGTCTTCGCCATTGTCATCGATCACATCTTCGTCACTCATCTTTGTTTTCCTCAATCACTTCTGGCTTGGTGGACAGGTTTTGATATTTCGATCGATCAATCAATTCGGAAACCTTGAGCGCTAAGTTGCCATTGGACTGTCCTAACTCACTCCGAAACATCGGTACTTTATTGGCGGTGACAACCTGAAATTCAGGCAATTCAATTGGAACCACGTCACCAGTCTTCATTTCAACGATATCGCGCAAAGTAATTTCTTTGTGTGCCAGCTCGCACTCAAGCTCCACCTTGGCTTCCATCACATCATTGCGCAACGCAACAACCCAGCGATCATCAAGTTCATCGGTATCGGTTTGTAGGCCAGCATCCAGCATCTCTCGGATAGGCTCAATCATGGAATATGGAATGGTGATGTGTAGGTCGCCACCACCACCATCCAACTCGACATGAAAAGTGCTAACCACTACCACTTCACTAGGACTGACGATATTCGCCATCGAGGGATTAACTTCTGAATTCACGTACTCAAAATCAATTGGCATAACTGCCTTCCAGGCTTCTGCCAAATCTACGAAGGCTTGATCGAGCACCATTTGCACAACTCGCAGCTCTGTAGGGGTAAATTCACGCCCTTCGATTTTGGCGTGTCGACCGTCGCCACCAAAAAAATTGTCGACCAATTTGAACACTAGTTTGGCGTCTAAGATAATAAGAGCGGTGCCACGTAGAGGTCGAAATTTGACCATATTGAGACTGGTGGGCACATAGAGCGTGTGCACATATTCGCCGAACTTCTGGATCTGAACACCGCCCAGAGAGACATCCGCTGAACGGCGCAGCAGGTTAAACATACTTATGCGAGTATAACGAGCAAAACGCTCATTAATCATTTCCAACGTAGGCATTCGCCCACGAACTATTCGATCCTGACTGGTTAAATCATAGGATTTAACCGAACCCGGATCCTCATCGCTCTCCGTTTCGACATCGCCATCATCGACGCCGTGGAGTAACGCATCAATCTCGTCTTGTGACAGTAGATCTTGCACTTAGCGTTCCCGCCTTGTTGTATTCGGTTACTGCATGACTAAATTAGTAAACAACACCTGCTCGACACCGGGCTTGCCGATTTCTTGCTCCAGCATGCGCTGCACTTCTTCTAGAGCCATTTGTCGCAATAACTCTTTGCCTTCAGCCGTTTGCAGTTCACTGTAATCTTGGCCGCTGAACAGCATCAACAGTCCGTGCTGCAGCATTGTGCTGTGCTCTTCGATGGCGGCCACAACATCTTCCTCGCGAACCATCAAACTGACTTCTGCTTGCAAAAAACGCTGACGACCACGCGCGTTGAAATTCACGATAATGGTGGGTTTGAGAGGGAAATAAATTGCTGGTTTTCGCACCTCTTCGACGGACGCCGCATCAGCCTCACTGGCGGTATCCTCACCCGCAGCTCCTTCATCGCCACCCATCATCTTTAACGCAAACAGGGTCCCGCCGACCGACAGCCCCACCAGCACCAACCCCACGACAATCATAATGATCAATTTCTTCTTGCCGCCGCCGGACTCTTCAACGCCTTCTTCGTCTTCTGCCATGTCAAAAACCTGTCGCTCTACTCTTAAAACCAAATAGCAGCAAGAGCCGTGCCATTAGAACCAGCCGAGCGCTCGCCCCTCTTACTAACAGCAAGCCTAGCTCAACTTTTTAACAGACAACGAATTAGATGCGGGAAGTGCTGCTTACTAGAGAAAAAAAGAGAAAAGCGGCATTGAGGAGACTCGAATACCGTTTTAGACAGGCGCGTACGTTAGAAGTGATGAGTTAAAAACGCTCGCAGGACAGATACGGACGATAATGAACCTTCTCATCGACCCTGGGAGATGAAAATCTAGACCATTGAAAACTCGGTATCGGCCACTTCACGCAACCGCACCGCGTAGCTCCTAGCTCGTAGCCCGTAGCTCCTAGCCCGTAGCCCGTAGCCCGTAGCCCGTAGCCCGTAAAACAGAATGATCGCTAAACGAACTGATCAACCAGCCCCTGAGAGACCTTAACCATCTCCGGTTCAGCACTGATTTCGTCGGAAGCCACAAAACCATCTCCGCCGCCGCCCTCTTCACCTTGCCCTTGATGGAAAGACTGATCCGATACATCCACATCAACCAAATCCAACCCCTCCGCATCAAACATATCGCGAAGTCGATGCGCAGTTTGATCGAGCGCTTCGCGAACGACCGCATGCTGACTGGAAAAACTGACGCTGGCCTGCTCCTGATTCAAGGTAACACGCACCTGCAGCTGCCCCAGCTCAGGAGGATCCAACTGGATCTCTGCCGAAGTAATTCGCTGCGATGCCATGACGGCCACTCGTTCAGCGACGGCCGTCTGCCACTGGGGTTGACCGGCTTTTGCCTGGGTAGGCATGGAGAATTGTGCATTGCCCTGCTGTACATTCAACGGGCGCGTACCGCCGCGCTGGGATATGGCAACTAGGGGGCTGGCCTCTCGAGTAGAGCTTGCCCCCTCACCTTTTGTTCCTGCCGTGTCCTTGACGACAGAATCAACTGCACTGGCCACCGCGGCGGCCAGAGTTGTCGGTGTTTGTAACTTCGTAACTGGCGTCTGCTGTGCAGTTTGCGAAAGCGGCGCTTCGCTCAACTTCGTCGCCGTCAGTTTTGGATCTGCAGGTGGCGTTTCAGGTAACTCAAGACCTTCAGCGTCCTCTATCGATCCTGCCTGTGTCGCTGCGTTCAACAACGATGCTGAGGGGCGCAGCGACCCGTCCGGCTTTGAAACCTTGGTATCGCTGGCCTGACTCGCAACAGCAGGCGCTACTTGTGCGCCGTGTGTCGGAACAATACTCTCCACTAAATCATCCAATACGGCATCTACTGATTCCGCCTCTGGGGATTGGGGGTCAATTACCGAAGACACGGCTTTAACAATGTTCTCCAAAGAGATATTGGTATCGGCGGGAACATCCACCAACACCTCTTCCGCGGCGAGAGGCTCAGATACCAATGGATCTATACCGTCCGCCGCAACTGGATCTTGCTGCAGTGCGTCGCCGCCACGCCGCTCAGCGCTTTTATCATCATCGGCTACGGAAGAACTCTCGTGTGCGGTCTCCTCTTCGCGATCTGAACCACCTGCTGTATCGCTCTGAACATCATCATTAGACGCGACCTGGCTGGACCCACTCTGATCGCCCGGCGAAGATGTATCGCTTGCAGATTGACCTGCTGTCGGCTGACTATTAGATTTGGGCTCCTTTACTACCCCGTCATCCGCTGAAGCTCGATTCTGCTTTTGGGCCTGTTCTGACAGGTGTCGATCAAAACTATCGTCCTTATTGCCCGCTTTTTGTTCGAACTCCTTCGTCGAGGGCTTGACCCCCAAATTCAACAAAGCGGAAATATTCACGTCAGCCACGTTGGAATTCATAAATACTGCCCTCACCCAGCCTGGACATGCTCTAGCCGCCCACGGCAATAAAACTTCGCATAGAAGCGGCAACGACTTACCGCTTTTGAATACATTTTTGGTCGCCACCCATTGAATTTTCGGATGACACTGAGAATAGAGCAAGGAAGGTGCCAGCTATACACTGGCGAGCGTGGAATATGAAAATCACATCGACTGGGAGGGGAACTGGCGCTAAAAAGCCTCCAACTGTGCCTTAACCTGATGAAACTCTGTTTCGATCTGTGTTAGCAGGGGCTCAACGCCTTCTACACACATCTCTTTCGCCAGGGTTTCAACCTGCATACACAAATCGGCGAGAGGCAGCGCACCGAGATTACTACTACTGCCCTTCAGGCTATGAGCGCAGTGCCTCAAATCTTCGAAATTTTGGCTGCCCAACGCAGCTTTCAACCGAGGTATTCTTGCCACTACATCATCAACATAGGTAGTAATTAATGTATCGAAATCATCTTCCATAACGTCTTTCAACATGGTCAATGTTTCTGCATCAACTGAACTGGTCATTGCTAACTGTCTATCCCTCAGCCATTAATCATTAGTCATCGGCGTCCCAACGAAACACCGCTTCTACTCGGTTGCCACTACCAATATAGCGCAGCGAATCACACAACGTACTGATTAGCGGAATACCTCGACCACTATACCCCTCGGATTTATGGGTATTATTGATGTTCTCTCGGTGCTGGAAGCCATCACCAGAGTCTTCGACACCGATTCTGAGCGCACCGCCATCCCCCATCACCTGATGGTCTAAACTGAAGCGCACATAACCACCTTGAAGCTGGTCTACTCGCGTTTTGCGCTCTGCGTAGTATTTTGCGAAGCCTTCCGGTGTTTTTTTCCACTCGGAATCCAGCCCCAATACACCGTGCTCGAGGGCATTAGAATAAAGTTCAGCCAAGATAGTATAGAGAGTACCGCTGTGACTTCTTAAACCCGGTACTTCGACCAGGATATTAAGCAGTAAGGGCAGCGGATCAAACATTCTAAAGGTTGAAGGTTTAAGCTCGAGATCTAGCGACCATTCCAACATCCCCCCATAGCGCTGCGGCTCGTACTCCAAATTTGTATTGGTAACCGCGGCTGGATCTGCCATGGAAAGTTCAATCATCGAAAGATCGTCATCACGCTCGCCTTGAGAGTATTCATGCACCGCCGTCAGGATACGATCAAACACGGGGATGGACGAGGCGGAGTCTTTGAAAAGCCCCATGAGCCGCTCTTCACCAAACATCTCACCGTGAGCATTACGTGACTCAATAATGCCATCAGACCACATATAGAGGCGATCATCTTCCTCCATTTCAATATGTAAACAGTCGTCTTTAAAACTCATATTATCGAGAACGCCTAGCGGCAGATGAGTCGAACGAATGGGCTCGACCTCCCCACTGCTGGCCCTATGCAGATAACAATCAGGCAGTCCGCCGTTCCAGATTTTGATCTTGCGCTTGGAAAAGCTCATGTCCACCATGGTGGCACAGCAAAACACGCCAATCGGCAGAATCTGTTTCAACTTTTGGTTAATTTCACGAAGTATGTCGACCATCGAAAAGCCCTTTTGCACCATCCCATAAAAGGATGAAGCTAAAGGCATAGCACCGATCGCGGCGGGTAATCCATGGCCCGTAAAGTCGCCCAACAGCACCATCATACTGCCGGAGGGACGCACCGCTGCGACTATGACATCACCATTGAATACGGCCAAAGGCGAAAGAATATACTTAACATTGTCGGCGTTTAAGCAGCCGGTGTGGGCGATATTATCAAACACCTGCTTGGCAATCGTCTGTTCCTGCATCAAGTGGTCATTGTGAGAAGAGATCTGATCTCGCTGCACCTGAACCTCTTGATGCATTTCACGCATGCGCCGGAAGGACTTAATTTTTGCCTTGAGAATGACCCGATTATACGGTTTAGACAGGAAGTCATCTCCCCCTGCATCCAAACAGCGAACCAGAGATTCTGTATCCGTTAAAGAGGTAAGAAAGATAATGGGAACCAGCTCTTCACCCGCCAATTCCTTGATTTTTCGAGCCGCGCCAAATCCATCCAATTTAGGCATGAGCGCGTCAAGTAGAACCATATCTGGGCTTTCTTCAACAAACGCTGCCACAGCTTCTTCGCCGTCACATACGCTTATCACGTTATGGCCTTCTTTTTTGACGATTGTTTCCAGAATCAACCGATCAGAATCGGTATCATCGGCAATCAAAATGGTGAGGGGTACGGATTCCGACATTCTTTTCGGCCCGCTCTAAGAACACACTATTGAATACTAAATAGCTGTTCGAAGTTAGATATGGTCAGTATTTTCTTAACATCGGGACTGCAGTTAACAATCTCGATCTGTGCGGCATTACCTCCGGCATGGTCACGTAAAAGAAGCAACATACCCAACGCGGAGCTATCCAAATAAGTGGTTTCATTCATATCCACCCGGTATTTACCCGGAGCTTGTTCAAGCGCTTCATAGCTATTGCGAAAATCCTGATGTGCACTGAAATCAAAACGCCCTTGAATTGAAATTATCAACTCCTGCCCGTCCTCAGAAACACGAGATTCAATTGTCATAACTTGCCTCTTTACCTTGCTAATTTGACCCGGATCTTCTTATCCCCGGTGGATATTCCTTAATCACAGCGCTTTGGTCACCGCGTCCACCTACCCTTAAAGGGCTATGGGCGGTTTTCTCAAGTTCCATAAGCTGTAACCAGACTGTCCAACAACCTCAAAAAGTTATGTCAAGACAGGCTTATGAAACCTAATGTTACTAATGATAGACCATAAATATCAGAGTCGGCCGATTGATTCCAGTGGTCGAGAGCGATTACAGGCAATAATGTCTTAGGTCACGGAAATCTCACAACAATTTGGTCAAATTTGGTACAAATCGACGATCTTACTGGCCAACAAATACAGGCTAGCCAATAGTCAGGTTCAAATGCCCATCCTAAAAGATGCTGCTTCACCACTAGACAAAAGCGTCTTCGATAATAGCGCCCGATATCTTATTCAGCGATAAAATCCGATCCGCAGCATTGAGCTTCACCGCCGCCCCAGGCATTCCCCAGACCACGCTGCTCTTTTCATCCTGAGCAATAGTGGTGCAACCACCTTCGCGCATTCTCAGCAGCCCTTCCGCTCCATCCGCCCCCATTCCGGTTAACAAAACCCCCATAGCATTCTTCTTCGCCATTGCTAGCACTGAGTCAAACAACACTTCTACCGATGGCCTATGGCGATTCACTGGCGGGCTCTCTGAGAGCTTACAGACATACCCATAAGACGAACGCGCCAACTCTAAATGCGAACCACCTGGCGCTACATATGCGCAGCCCGCCCTCACGGGTTGATCATGTTCGGCTTCGAATACACGTATTTCGCAATTGCCATCTAGACGAGCAGCAAAGGAGCTGCTGAATGCCGCAGGAATGTGTTGAGCGACTAAAATGGGAGGAGATTGTTTAGGCAGCACGCGCAACACCTCCTTAACCGCCTCCGTACCTCCCGTGGAGGCACCTATAGCACAGACATAGTTCGCCCTCAGGCGAGCGCTCTCCGCCACCGACACAAGCTGTCGATCCAACCAAACATCATCGCGACCGGATAAGTTCGCCGTCGCAGCGGCGCACACCTTGGCAACGATAGTCCGCTTATAGTCCGCCAATGCGGTTGGACCTTGATCCTTGGGTTTAGCGAGAAAATCAACCGCCCCTAACTCGAGTGATTCCAACGTCGCCGGCGCGCCAGCGTGGGTCAGAGTGGATATCATGACCACCGGCATTGGTCTGAGTCGCATCAGATTGGACAAGAATGTCAGCCCGTTCATACGCGGCATTTCTATGTCCAAAGTCAGAACATCTGGATTCAGACGCTTGATCATTTCTCTCGCTTCAAAAGGGTCTTGAGCCGCCCCAACAACCTCGACTCGCGAGTCACTTTGAAGAATCTCGGTCAACATAGATCTTACCAATGCCGAATCGTCAACTATTAGAACTCTTGCTGGCTTCGTCATTCACGCCTCATAGTTTACATAGAGTTGAATTTCAGCTTGCGATAATGTGTTCGCCAAAGCAATCAACTCTATGGGCTTAGAACAATTCAACATCCCCTCCACTGGGCTGCTGATTGATAGTTTTACGGTAAACTTCTTCACGTTTTTCGACGGTATTGTTATGTTGTTTCTTGATTTTGCGCATTTTCACTGAACCGGTATCAGGGAAATACAACACCTTTCTGGGATAGTTACCACCGACATCCTGCGCGACAACACTCAATCCCTCTTGCTCTAAATAACGAACCGCAAATTCAATATTACGAGCACCTATGTTGGTCATATTTGTCAGCACCTGACCACCGCCAAATAGTTTTACCTCAAGATTCTCTTTCTTGCCACCGGCTTTTAGAATTGCATTGATCAAGTATTCCATGGCCCAGTTACCATATCGAGTCGACTCATTGATGTCGTTGACACTCCAACTGCTGTGATTATTTGAGGCTGGCAGCATAAAGTGATTCATCCCACCAATACCGATAACCCGATCTCGAATGCAAGCTGAAATGCAAGAACCTAGTACAGTGGCAATCATCTCGCCTTGCGTACTGACGTAGAACTCCCCCGGAAGGATTTTGGCCGCGGCGACATCCAGGCGCTTATCCCAGTAGCGGTTCACATGTTCAAAGCCCTTTAAGGGTTTTGGCAGCACAGCGTTTATCACCACGTATTCCTTTAATAAATTCTAAGTCTAATCAATTTTTTGGTAGACAGTTTTCCCTAGAGATTTAAACCTATTACTTACCTTGTGAAGATTCTCCGAGTGACCGATAAACAAATATCCTCCAGGAGCCAACATGTCCGCATAGCGATTAAACAGCGTTTTCTGCGTATCTTTGTCGAAATAGATAACGACATTACGACAAAAAATAACATCGAAAGGGCCTCTCATCGGCCACTCATTTAGCAGATTCAGTGGTTTAAACGTGATGAGTTCCTGCAATGCCGGCTTAACTCTGACTTCTTCAGATTTTGGATCTCTTAAGAACCACTTCTTACAACGGGATTCATCCAAGGATTCAATTCGGTCACCGCTATAAACTCCACGCTTGCCATGTGAAACTACATTGGTGTCTAAATCGGTCGCCAACACCTTAATATCCCACTTAGTAACCGGCATTCGCTCCCTCAAGCAAATCGCGATAGAGTACGGCTCTTCGCCCGTGGAGCAACCTGCAGACCAAACCCTGATCCGCTGACTGCCAGAATTCTTCCGCAGCAACTGAGGAAAAACGGTTTTTACCAAAAAATCGAAATGATGATTTTCACGAAAAAACGACGTGAGATTTGTGGTGATCGCGTTGACAAAATCAGTAACTTCATCGTTACCCGGTTGCTCAAGCAACTCGCAGTACTCATCAAAAGAGCTTAGCCCTCGCTGCCGAATCCGACGTGCAAGACGACTATATATCATGTTTTTTTTAAGGTCAGTGAGTTTGATTCCAGTCAGGTCGTAGGCAATATCTTTGACCTGATCAAAGTTTTTCTGACTCATTCGAAACTCGCGCTCGAGATGAGAATCTTTCACCACTACCCCCGCAACCATTCACCGCATCGAAGAGTGCCGCTTCAACATCTACTGCTGTCACGGCCTCACCTAGACTTTATATTAGAACTCTTCCCATTCATCATCGGCTTCGGCCGAAGACAGACGTGATGAGGCTGAAGGAATACGAGCAACACGCGGTATTGAGCGAGATGTCGCTGATGTCGCGGATGTCGACTGGCTCGACGCATGCCCCATATCATCCACAACGAAGAAATCCATCATAGAGTTCATACCCCGGGCTTGCTCAGCCATCGCTTCGCCTGCAGCTGACACTTCTTCCACTAAAGCCGCATTTTGCTGAGTCATATCATCCATTTCGGAGACGGCCGTATTCACTTGATCGATACCAGAGGTTTGCTCCTGCGCTGCCTCACTGATTTCACGCATCATGGAGCTCACCTTCTCCACCGCGCTCACAATATCTTTTAGAGTTTCACCGGACTCATTAACCAACTGAGTGCCGTCACCCACCTTATTTTGACTGTCTCGAATGAGTTCCTTGATCTCTTTAGCCGCGCCAGCGCTTCGCTGCGCTAGATTGCGAACCTCGCCGGCCACAACCGCAAAACCACGCCCCTGCTCACCCGCACGCGCAGCTTCCACAGCCGCATTCAATGCCAACAAATTGGTCTGGAAAGCAATCTCATCGATAACACCAATGATGTCGGAAATCTTCTTGCTTGAGGTGTTGATTTCATCCATGGCAGCCACTGCCCGACTGACCACCTCTCCCCCCTGAACGGCCTTGTCCTGAGCTTTATCAGACAACTGATTGGCCTCTATCGCGTTCTCCGCGCTCTGTTTAACCGTCGATGTCATCTCTTCCATGCTGGAAGCGGTTTCTTCCAATGAGGAAGCTTGCTCTTCCGTTCGCTGGCTCAGATCGGCGTTGCCTTGAGCGATTTCATTGGCCGCGGAAGTAATCGCTCCCGAGGAGGATCGTATGTTGCCTATCACCTCCGTCAGTTTATTCGCCGTCGCATTGGCATCGTCTTTTAGTTGTCCAAAGGAGCCTTGATAGTCTCTTGTAATTCGCTCAGTGAGATCGCCTTTGGCCATTGCTCCAAGCATACGAATAACATCGTTAAGCGCAACTTCCACTGTGCTTACCAAGTGGTTCAATCCTTTACTCAGATTTTCAAAGAAGCCATCTTTATCGTTCAAACTTATCTGCTGAGTAAAATCACCGCTAGATGCAGCTTCAACCATTGCGTCTATTTCACCTTCAATTGCGACTTCAGCGGTTCGATCGGCCCACTCGACCACTGTACCGATACGTTCACCATCGACCAAAATTGGATTAGCGATCAACCTAAAGGTTCTACCGCCCACTACGATTTGCCCGACATGCGTAGATCGCAATGCGTCTAGCATTGTGCGTTGATGTGAAGGATTCTTATGGAACACATCAATATTCGAACCCACTAAGCGATTGGTATCAAAACCCGTAAGCTGTGTTCGAATATCCGCTTCAGCGGTTCTCATCATGTCAACGATGGAATCATTCATGTAGATAATTTCGTAGTCACTATCGGCGATCATTACATTGGCAGAGACATTATCGAGGGCTTGTTTGACACGGGCGTTTTCCGACGAAATACGCTGCTCTTCTTTCTCCCGCGCGAGCCGATCAGTAATATCCTCCCACTCGACCACCGTGCCCAATCGCTCGCCAGCGTCGTCAAATAGCGGCGTTGCAATCAGATTAAATGACAGATCGCCTACGTTCAAAGAAGTACTATAGGGGGTACGCAGCTTACTCAACATACCGCGCTGGTGGGCTGGGTTCTTATGAAAATCATCAACACAGGTAC
This sequence comes from Cellvibrionaceae bacterium, assembly GCA_002707785.1. GTDB lineage: Bacteria > Pseudomonadota > Gammaproteobacteria > Pseudomonadales > Cellvibrionaceae > Pseudomaricurvus. Next base: position 225,191 of record PANW01000042.1, read on the forward strand.
CAATCAAATTATCGATCGAGAATTTGGGCAACTCTCGGGTAAGCGTCTGCTCTCTTGAACGCAGCATATCCACAACAGCGTGATTGGTGTAGATAATATTCAAATCGTTATCTGCCATCATCACGCTGGTATCGCAAACATCCAATGCCTGCTTAATTCGAAGGGTCGCCTCTGCCGCCTGACGTTCCTCTCGGCGCAATCTCACTTCATCGGTTTTGTCGTACCACTCTACGATCGTACCAATACGCTCACCGCTAATGCCGTACCAGGGTGTCGCAATCAAGCCGAACACCATCTCACCTAGCTCAATATCCGTTTTATAGGGATGGCGTAACTCGGAGATCACTGAGCGTTGTTTCGCTGGCGTTTTATGGAAGTCGTCAACACAGGTTCCGACCAAGCGACTGACATCAAAAGACGGCAAATATTTCCGCAGTTCGGTTTCGCGATCTTTGAGCATTTTTTGAACTTGCTCATTGACATAAACAATATTCAAATCATTGTCCGCCAACATAACATTCGCCTGACAAACTTTCAGCGCGTTGGAGATGTTCGCGTTTCGCTCATTTTCCGCCGCTTGGAGTTTTTGCTGGGTGATGTCCGTAGCAAACTTCACTACCCGATAAGGGTTTCCCTGGTCATCAAAAAGCGGGTTGTAAGATGCTTGAATCCACACCTCCTTCCCCCCTTTTCCAAAACGACGAAATTCTGACACTCGATTTTCACCGCGGTTCAACGCCTGCCAAAACTGTTGGTAGTCAACACTGTTTCGAGTTTCATCGTCGATAAACAGACTGTGGTGCTTACCTTGAATTTCCGCCAGCTGGTAACCCATTACATTCAGAAAATTCTGATTGGCAGTGATGATATTTCCGCTTAGATCAAATTCGATCACCGCTTGCACTAAATCAATGGCCGCCAACTTGGATCGCATATCGCGAAGTTCCGAGTCGTTAGAGAAACCCAATTGTTGAAAGATCTTCTTCATGTCGCCCTCAATATGCGTGTATCACGCAGATCAGTAGTTCGTCGCCACTAAACGTTGCCGTCTTGTACGAGTTGTTTTGATAATTCAGCCAAGTTTGGCATTTCGTCCATGGCTAGGAGCTTGTCGATTTCAAGTAAGATAACCATCTTGTCATCAACATTGACCAAGCCTCGAATATAATCTGTTGACACCGCGTCCCCTAGATCTGGAGCGGCCTTCATATCGCCATCTGTTAGGTTGTATACATCCGATACCGCATCGACAATGATCCCCATAACTCGACTGCCCTTTTCGGTTTCGACCTTCAAGACAATCACCACCGTAACAGGCGTGTACTCTATGGCTTCCATGCCGAAGCATTGGCGTAAGTCAATCAACGGAACGATGGTGCCGCGAAGATTAATCACCCCTTTCACATTCGGTGGAGCATTGGGTATGGGAGTGGCTGATTCCCAACCGCGGATCTCTTGCACGCACAAGATATCAACACCGTATTCCTCCTCAGCCATGATAAAGGTTAAATACTGATTTCCATCGTCAGCTCCAACCGCCATATCTTGAGCATCTAGTGTCGTTTCTATCACTGTTTGCATCTGCATATTCCTGCTTAAGCAATACTTTTCAGCGATGGTGTCGAGCCCGCAGGCGACACCAACTGAACCTGTTGTTGATGAGTGATCCCAGCAAGCTTGACCAAACCTGGAATATCCAAAATCAAAGCCACAGTGCCGTCACCCAAAATCGTCGCGCCGGAAATACCTTCAACACGCTGATAATTCTGTTCAAGACTTTTAATGACGACCTGTTGTTGGGCCTGCAGATCATCCACCACGACTCCTACCTTTTCACCGTCGTATTCGACCACTACCATCAACGCTTCATCCAAGCTATTGGTGTCCGCGTCGATATTGAAAATTTCATGTAGTTGAATAATGGGAACGTATTCATCGCGCAGCTGAAATACATCACAACCGCCTGCCACGCGGCTAACTCTCTCGTCTTTACTCTGCAAAGATTCAACAATGGACACCAACGGAAATATGTAGGTTTGATCGCCGACGCGCACCAGCTGACCATCCAATATGGCCAAGGTTAGCGGCAGACGAATAGTAATTTTTGACCCCTTACCGATAGTGGAGTTGATTTCAACGGAGCCATTTAACGCCTGAATATTGCGCCGAACGACATCCATACCAACTCCGCGCCCAGAAACATCACTCACTTCCTGCGCGGTCGAGAAGCCCGGCTGGAAAATCATGTCGTAGACCTGCTCGTCGGACAGAGATTGTGCTTCCTTCTCCTGAATCATGCCGCTATCTAGCGCCTTCGCCACAATTCGAGATCGATCTAAACCCTTGCCGTCATCGGTAATCTCAATCACCACATTGCCGCCTTGATGATAGGCGTTCAATGTGATCATTCCGGTATCAGACTTGCCTGCCTCCACTCTTTCTTCTGGCTGCTCTATACCGTGATCGATAGCGTTGCGTACCAGATGAACCAAGGGATCACCGATTTTCTCCATCACCGTTTTATCGAGTTCGGTTTGCTCTCCAATGAGCTCTAGATGGATTTTTTTATTGAGCCTCTTGCCTAAATCGCGAACCATTCGGGGAAAACGACTAAAAGCAAAGCTGATAGGCAGCATCCGAATGCGCATAACGCTTTCTTGCAATTCGCGAGTATTTTGCTCGAGCTGACTCAGCCCTTCGCGTAACTTCGGCAGGCAATTGATATCAAAGTCATTGCCCAATTCCCCCAACATGGACTGAGTAATCACCAGCTCACCGACCATATTGATTAGAGTATCAACCTTATCGATACCCACTCGAATTGACGTTGATTCGTTCGAGGACGTTTTTTTGGCGGGGGCGGCTTTGGGGATGTCTCTTTCCTGTGGCGCAGACTTGTTAGAAGCTATTGCGACCTGAGAGTCCGGCTCACCACCCGCGATAGAAACTGGCTCGCGACTTTCCAGAGTCTCTTCAACGCTAACCGACTCGCTTTTCGACAAACTGATACTGTCGACTTCTTGCCCGTTTGAACTCGAGTCAGCCGCATCGGTTGCCCCCTTCGCACTACTGACTTGCCTTGTGACGACAATATCGGACTCATCCACGACCCACTCAAAGGCTTCGTGAATCTGCGACTCGTCACAACCTGCATCAATATTCAATTGCCACGCCAAATAGCACGATTCAGGGTTAAGTAAACTCCAGCGGGGTAATGATTCAACTTGTGCCGAGACATGTCGTAAACCTGCGTCGGCCAATTCGCGAAATATGCGTAGGGGCTCATTGCCAGTCCGCAAGACATCTTCACCGGGCTTGAAACTAACGCTCCACCCATCGTTCTCAGAGACCGCAATGCCGCTTTCATCCGAGCCTTGGTCTTCAGCGTCGTGCTGATGACAGGCGAGAACTATCTCGAGGTCAGATTCGTCGACAACCCACTCAAACACCTCATCAAGTTTGGACTTGCTGATTCTATCGCGAAATACAATATCAAAACCTAAGTAACAAGCCTCAGGATCGAGCACTGAATAATCAGGTACCTGCTCAAATATCGGTGTCACACAAGTTCTACCTAGCTCTTCCAGCTCGCGCAGAATCCTAAGGGGCTCATTGCCGGTACGCAGAATGTCTCGCCCGGGAATAAAGCGTATACGCCACGGACCATCGATTTCCTCAGCGCCTTCAGGCCCCTCTTTTACAGAAGAAGAATCCTCTAACTCTCGGGAAGCAATGTCGCCTGAAGGCGAAGACTCTGACGGTACCGTTAAATAGTTGGGTGACTGTGGGTCTTGTGCCAATATCTCTTCAAATGCTTTGCCTAAAGTTGCAGATTGCTCCGCATCAGGTGTTTCATCACTTTGCAAAGCGGACAACAGATCTCGCAGGCAATCCACTGACTGCAAGAATAAATCGACATCATCCTGGCGTATGGGACGGGCATCAGATCGAATTTCATCGAGTAACGTTTCGAGCACATGAGTGAAATCGGCGACAATCGAAAAGCCAAAGGTGGCACTGCCGCCTTTGATAGAATGCGCGGCTCGAAATATGGTATTGATGGTTTCGGCATCGACTGCCGAGGGATCTAACTCCATCAATGCACTTTCCATCGAGTCGAGCCCTTCAAAACTCTCCTCAAAGAAAACCTGATGAAACTGAGACAGATCCACACTCATGCTAGAGCACCTTTTTGATGGTCGCTAGCAGCTGATCGGGATTGAATGGTTTAACAATCCAACCGGTAGCACCTGCAGACTTACCTTGCATCTTTTTGCCTGTGCTGGACTCGGTGGTAAGCATCAGAATCGGCACAAACTTGTAGCTTGGCAACTTGCGTAATTCAGCGATTAACGCGATGCCATCCATATTGGGCATATTGACATCGGAAATTACCAGATCTACCGCCCCCCCCTTTGCGAGCTTCAGGGCCTCCACCCCGTCACAGGCTTCTACTACATCGTGGCCAGCGCCTTTTAAGGTAAAAGAAACCATCTGGCGCATAGATGCAGAATCATCGACGGCAAGAATCTTTGCCATAGCGTGTCTCCAAAGTGACAAAAATTAAGTATTATTCGAGGGATATCTAAATCCGTTTAATCAGTGAGAGTCCTACTGCGACCAGTTCAAGCAACAAGACCTAAATGCTCCTTCAAGCCTAGCTGTTCGCTGGCTTCAATTAGCGCGCTAGAAGGTGAACTCCAGCTTACTTCAGCCTCATGCTGCTTGAGTGTTTTCATAAACACGTAGATAAGCTGTAAGCCTGCTGTGTCTGCTCTAGTAACATCGTTTGCGCTAAAAATGACATCGTTGCTGCCGCTAATGTACTGATCGAGTTCGTTGTACAACGATTCCGCATTGGCAATTGTCAGATTCTCGGGTAAGTCAACCGTGACTGTGTTACTCACCACTGCCTCCTATTATCGTCCGTGTCTTATTAAACATTCACATCACCGATAGTTTTGGTGATTACAGTGGATATCGGTCAGTAAATTGATAACTTTACTAATGAGTGTCGATATTTATTCTAGTCGGAGTTTCTTGGCTTGCGAGAAATTCACGCCCAATGAAGCGCAATTCGATCTTTGAAAGGGGAGTTAGGCGTCATCTGTTGAAAAATAGCACTAACAATGAGGATATGGAGCCTATAAAACGCTCGGCGATGTTGTTGATCGGTGATTATTTGAACAGGAAGGCGATTCGAATTGCAATTAAATTTGTGTTCTCGCAGCAATCATCGACAGCTCATCCATCTCTTTTTGCAGCTGTTTCTCAAACTGAGCGTCTTCTTCTGATTTCAATCCGGCGATCATCTTTTCGATGTTTTTTCGGCGTTGATAACAGAGTTGCCAGTTGCGGAGAACGTTGCTTTCATTGTCACGCAATTGCTGCAGCTGCGCCTTCTGCGTCTCTACTACCCCCATCAGCTGAGCCAAAAACTGTCGGTCGTTCATCAATGCTTGCACACTGACGCCCGCCTTTGGCTGATTAAGTTGGGTTTGGTAGTCGAGTTGATACTTTTCGATCTGCTGCAGCTGCTGCTCTGTCTGCTGAGAGGCCTGACGAGCCTGCTCTAAGGCCTGAGCGGCTCCGTCTTCGGCTCTTTTCGCCATATCCAGTACTAGTAGCATTCGCTTGGAGCGTTTCACGTTTATCTCATCAACCTTTACTTCGTAGCCAATAGCTCCGGTGTTTCGAGCCTCATTGACGACCACTTTACCGTACAGGCAGCCGCTTCATAGCGGCAATCTTAGCGCTTAGGGTGTGACGCCAGCGTCCTGAGTTTGCGCGGCTGCACTAGCTTGAGCGACCGGACTGAGCACTGGCGCCATCAGCGACAGCAGCTGCTGACAGCTGTTTTGGAAATCTATACGCTCTTGTAGTCCCTGGGAAATAAACGCCTTGATATGCGGTGTCCTTTCTATTGCGTTATCGATGTCTGGATCACTCCCTTTGCGATAAGCGCCGATATTAATCAGGTCTCGGTTCTCCTGATAAAGTGACTGCATTTGTTTAAATTTCTGCATAATCTGGAGATGTTCTGCAGGAACAATATTTGGCATCGCACGACTGATGGAGGCTTCCACGTCAATAGCGGGATAAGTCCCCTCCTCCGCCAAGCGTCGAGAAAGAACGATATGTCCATCGAGAATCGCGCGCGCAGCATCAGCAATGGGATCTTGAAGATCATCTCCCTCGGTGAGCACCGTATAGAACGCCGTGATAGAACCGCCACCTTCGGCGGCGTTACCGGCTCGCTCCACCAGTTGTGGAATTTTGGCAAACACCGAGGGCGGATATCCTTTGGTGGCTGGGGGCTCACCGATCGACAAAGAGATTTCACGCTGAGCCTGAGCGTAGCGAGTGAGCGAATCCATGAGCAAGAGCACATTCTTGCCTTGATCCCGATAATATTCAGCCACGCGAGTACACAACTGCGATGCCCGCAAACGCATTAAGGGAGCATCATCGGCAGGCGACGCGACTACCACGGCTCGACGCAGGCCCTCCTCACCCAAAATGTGATCAATGAATTCCTTAACCTCTCTGCCCCGTTCGCCAACTAGGCCTACAACAACAACGTCGGCAGTGGTAAAGCGAGTCATCATCCCCAGCAGCATACTCTTACCCACACCCGAGCCGGCGAATAAGCCCAAACGCTGACCCCGACCCACGGTGAGCAATGCGTTAATTGCGCGAATCCCCACATCTAAGGGCTCACTGATCGGATGACGATGCAGGGGATTAATTTTGGCCGCATTGAATTCAAGGTAGTCGTCGCCCGGCCAAAGTGGTTTGCCATCGAGCGGCTGGCCAAGGCCGTCTATCACCCGCCCCAGCAACTCCGGACCAATCTGAATGCCGCTATCGGCCCCCACCGGTCGAACAATGGCACCAGGCTGCACACCTTCAACATGCTGTATCGGCATGAGATAGATCTTGCCATCGGAAAAACCAACCACTTCTGCATCAATTCGACGGTCATCATGGGTGATCACTTCACATTGATGACCAATAGACACATTCAAACCCACAGCCTCTAGCGTCATACCCACTAAGCGAGTTAAACGCCCCTGTGCTTGCGGCTGAAATTGAAAGCGTTTATTGGGTCGATGATCGTGCAAGTGCTGCAATAAACTCACGAAGGATTATTTCCGTCAAAGCCCTCAGCGGGCGTGTTCCCATTAGAACCCTCAACATTAGACGCCTGTGGTGGCGAACCCGGGTCAAGCTCACGTGACGAAACCTGTGCGGAGCTGCTGTTATGTTCAGTCTCGGATGCAGCTGAGGTACTTGGCAGGTCATTATCTTGGGCTTGCCCTAGAGATTCGTCAGAAGCACCGCCGCTCGGTCTAGCTATCTCTGCGCTGTGGGCGTCATTTTTTGGACCGTCATTGTCGTTCGATTTTGCGCTTTCGCTGTTCTCTATAGTTTCTGCACTACCTATGCCTTCAACGGCCGTGGCACTCTGAAAGTGGTCACTCTGAGATTCAGAAGATAAAAGATCGTCTGCCTCCTCGGAGGAACTTGTCAACTGACGATCAAGGAATTGACTGAACATGGCCTGTAATTTCGATTCAATAGTGAAATCGACGAGACTTTCATCCGTCTGAATCCGACAGCCGCCCGGTAGGATTTGTGAATCCCCGCGAAATGCCCAGTCTTTGCCATGCTCCTCACTGAATGTTTCCACCAAGGCCAAGTCATCGGGGTTTAGGCAAACCGTAGTATGGCGGGCCCCCACGGGTAACACGGCGATCGCCTGCTTTACGACCGACAAAATATGCGAGGAATCTTGCAACAGCTCTCGCTCGACTAGCTGTCGAGTCAGGCTGGTGACGTAATTGAGCACCGTCGTCTCGAGCTGCTGTTGCTGATGAGAAATGGGATCAATCAATGCTTCTGCCACTTGCAACAACTGTGAAACTTGCTGCTCAAACACAGGCCGACTTTCTTGCTCTGCTTTTTCCAGTCCTGCTTGGTAACCCTGTTCAAGCCCCTCTTTTTGACCCTGCTCAAAACCTGCTTTTTCCCCTTGAGTGAAACCTTCCTTTTCAGCTGCTTCAGTAATCGCCTGAAGCTCTTCTGCGGTAATGGGTGACAGCTCTAGAGACTCATCTAGATCGACTTCTTCGATAATTTCGTCGCTGCGAGCCACTCGATCCTTTTGCTCTTTCTCTGCCGATGGCAGTACTTTTTCGGCACCACCCATATCAGGCAATTGCCAAACATCAAACTCACCTAGATCTTCGGAGGCAATAATATTGGGGGATTTATAACTCATTCTGTACTCGACGCATTAGGCAGCCGCAAGCGAGAGCAGAAAAAACGTCACAACGTAATAATTGAGCGCGCGGGCACGCACTGCCTACAACGTCGGAACGCTGACGTTCGCAGCGTCCACGCTTACACCATTTGTTCACCGCCGCCTCCCAACATGATTTCACCGGCATCGGCCATTCGTCTCGCAATAGTGAGAATCTCTTTCTGTGAACCTTCCACTTCGGACACCTTGACAGGCCCCTTAGCTTCGAGATCATCGCGCAGCAATTCAGCAGCGCGCTTCGACATATTTTTGAAGATTTTTTCCTGTAGACCTTCATCCGCCCCTTTAAGCGCAACGATGAGAATTTCGGAAGAAACTTCGCGCAGCAACGCTTGAATACCTCGATCATCAACTTCTTTCAGATTATCAAAGACAAACATCAAGTCTTGGATCTGGGTACCCAAATCCTCATCCACTTCTTTTATGGATTCCATGAGATCCGCTTCAATTGAGCTATCGAGATTGTTCATTATCTCTGCCGCGACTTTATAGCCACCCATGGCTTTGGTTTGCGAAGCCGCATTGCCCGAGAACTGCTTCTCTAAAATATCATTGAGTTCTTGCAGCGCTCCCGGCTGAACGGTATCTAATGATGCTACCCGCATCATGATATCCAGCCGTACTTTTTCGGTAAAAAACTGCATGATCTCCGCCGATTGATCAGAATCCAAATAGGCAATAACAATCGCTTGGATTTGAGGGTGCTCATTGCGAATGATGTCGGCAACAGAGCGCGGCTCCATCCACTTAAGGGTATCGAGACCCGTGGTGTTACCACCCAGAAGAATACGATCGATGAGACCATTAGCCTTATCTTCACCAAGAGCAGTCACTAGCATGTTACGAATATAGCTATCAGCCCCCATTCCTAAGCCTGTCAGAGTGCGGACCTCTTCAAGGAAATCACCCAACACAACTTCGACTGTATTTTGTTCAACGTTAGCCAGCTGCGACATCGCCGTCCCCAATCGCTGAACCTCTTTCGGACCCATGTGCTTGAGAATCTCTGCCGCATCCGCCTCGCCCATGCTCATTAGCAAAATCGCGGCCTGCTCGACCTTAGAAATAGACAGTGGCGCTGGAGCACCACCTTGTTGCTGCGCATTTGCGCCTTCCGCATCACTCATCTTCGTTGACCCAACGTTTTATCACCTGCGCCACTCGGCCAGGATCTTCCGCCACCAATCCCTTGATCGCGTTCAATTGTTGTTCGTAACTTTCTTCTGGGCTCGGTAATGCCAGAGCGTCTCCGCCGGTAAGAGTAACCGTCTCATCGGAGAGACCCTCGAAACTGTCGAGCCCAGAGGACTGCAAGGCCGCCATTTCTTTGGCTTTCTCGTCTTCTTTGGCCTTGGCTCCCGTATTCGTTAAGCTCTTCAATACCGGTCGTAACAAACCCACTACTAACGCCACAATAATGAACAAACCCACCAGCTGTTTAGCCAATGACAAAAACCAAGGTTTTTCCCAGATTGGCTGCTCACCAATCACTATTTCATCGCGTTCTACGAACGGTGAATTGAGCACATTAACGCTGTCGCCACGTACGGCTGAAAAGCCTACCGCATCGCGCACTAGAATCGCCAAGCGCTCAAGATCATTTTCGCTCCAAGGTGTGCGCACCTGAGCCCCCGTTTCTGGGTCAAGACTCACCTTGTCATCAACCACAACCGCTACCGTCAAACGACGCACCTTACCCAACTGGTGTTTGGTATAGCTTACTGTACGGTCTAACTCAAAATTCCGTGTTGCTTGTTTACGGCTGTTTTGTGAGGGCTGTCCTGCGCCAGCAGGATTGTTAGGATTTGCGACCTCAGGCGCCTCTCCATTGGCTGGAGGCTGATTGGTTAAGGCTCCGGGTATGCCAGCCACAGCACCGTCACCAACACGCGCCTCTTCTAAGGTTTGCTCACTGCGAACCGCGGGAAGATCCGGATTGAAGATCTCTTCCGCCTGTTCGACCTCAGTGAAATCCACATCGGCGCTGACTTCCGCTTTATAACTTCCAGCCCCGACCACAGGATTCAAAATACTGTTGATCCGATTGGCGATATCATTTTCTACTTTGCGAGTGTAGTCGCGCTGGCGTCCAGCCATTAGCATTTCTTGGTCTTCCTCACCGGTAGTCAGCAAGTTGCCCTTCTGATCGACCACCGTTACATTCTCGAGAGATAATTCGGGAATACTAGAAGCGACCAGATTTGCAATGGCCTTCACTTGGGCTGGTTTAATTCCGCGCCCCGGAAATAGCTCTACGAATACCGACGCACTTGGGCGTCGAGGATCTCTTACAAAGACCGAGCGCTTGGGGATAGCCAAATGGACTCGAGCGCTGCGAACGGAGTTAATGCTGGTCACGGTGCGAGCAAGCTCACCCTCTAGACTGCGACGATAGCGTGCGCCTTCCATGAATTGACTGGTGCCCAGCGGCTGCTCTTGATCGAGCAGCTCAAAACCCACCGAGGCATCTCCCGGCAAGCCAGCTTCCGCCAATTTCAAACGCGCGTTATGGACATCTTGGTCGGCAACCAATAAGGCTCCAGAGGCGCCATCAATTTTGAAGGTAATGTTATTGGTTTCAAGGATTTCCACCACTTCCGCAGAATCCAATCGATCCAAGCTTCCATAGAGGGGACGATAGTCTTCACCCTGGGTCCAGAGCACCACCGCAAAGCCTATGGCGACACTGGCGGCCAATCCAACCATCAACCCTGCCTGGCGGATCAGATTTAGACTGTTAAAGCCCTCCATCAAATCGTTGGCCGGAGTGCTATTGGGTTCCGACATCACGTCAGTTTCTGCATTAGCCATCTATTGTCTCAACTCGCTGTTATATCAATCGACACAGGAAAACACGCTCTAAACTGGCATATTCATGACGTCACGGTACGCGTCTATCAGTTTGTTTCTCACCTGCAACATGGATTGGAAAGACACACTGGCCTTCTGTGAGGCGACCATGACATCAGTAACGTCGACATTGGGATCACCCATTTCGTAGGCTGTCGCCATACTGCTGGACGCCTTCTGTACGTCATTCACCTTATTGACGGCTTGCTCTAACATGTCGCCAAAAGACGGTACCTCTGAGGCACCTTTTACGTTTGATGCACGCCCCGGCAGCACATCTGCCACATCCTTAGCAGCTAGCCCTTCAGGGCGCTGAAAGCCCTGAGACTGAGTCTTTAACGAACGCATCTCAACCAACAAACGATTTATGTCTACTCGATCAGTCATATCCACTTCCAAGCCATATTCGCAAAATCTAGCTCTCGCCTTAGGGTGACAAAAAACTGTCGATCCTATCGCTAAGACGAGTAGTACTAGGCTCGATGCACAAAACAAGCCAAGAATTGCCGTCGGCAAGTTATTGCCGTTGCCTTCACTGGAAGCGAACAAATAGAGAGTTTACGGGAGGTAACAGTCGTGGAATGACGGCTCGGTCACGGATATTTCATCAAAACGTAACGTCAAGGGCTTGACCCTCTGAGCGTAGAGGGTATAGTTTTCGACCAGACCAAATTATAAATCCAATAAAAAACAAAAACGCAGTAAGTATCGACACGGAGGAATTTCGATATGAGCAGTGAGGTCTCGACCCGTAAAACCACTAAAACCACTCAAGCAAAACGCGGTAAACGCGCATCTCAGGCTCAATCCAACGAGCTGGATTCGCGACGACGGCTAGAAGAACGACTGGAAGATATTCGGCTAGCACGAGAACTGAAAGAGTTTGATTTCGAATATTGCTGAATAGCACTAGCGAAAAATCGTTCAAATCTATGGATGTTTGAGTTCGTAGATTTGAGCTATTAGAGTGCGTCACGCCTTCTGGACATCGTGTTAATTAGACTCGTGTGGCCTATTCTATTAGGCCCCGCTGAGTTTGTGATGAGCTTTACCCAAGCCGCACACACCACGCGATATCATCTGCTTTACAGCATCCGCTTGGCCTCTTGAAAAGCCCAGCCTGACATCAGAATGCCAGGTCAAACCGATTGGTGCCACACTGCTGCACTGCGGATTCTCCCCAGTGATGCCTCAGAATGACCTCAATAAGCCGTACTCACATCTAACCCAGAGTCTTTTAAGCGGGCTATTTTATAGCGCAGAGTCCGCGCGCTAATCCCTAGACGTTCGGCAGTATTTTTCTTACTACCACGCTCTTCACGTAACGCCGACAAGATGATTTCGAACTCTCGCCGCTTGAGATCATCTCCCAGCACACCGGCATCTTCTTTCTCAGCCGACAAACCGCCCAGCGCTTGATTAACGACTGATGACGAGGCCAATTCGGATGTAGCCTGAGCGAACCCACTCGGCACAGAAAAGCCCGATGATTGACTCTCGCTGGGCATACGAGCCGCAGCCGGGGTCCCAGAAAATGCTGCCCCGCTGCCATCGGCTGCCTCCAGTAGACTAGGCTTAGCACTGTGCTGCTGCACATCAATCAAACCCAAATCTTGAGCATAGATGGTGGCACCAGCTTGGAGAATCAAAGCCCGCTGCATGACATTATCCAGTTCACGAACATTGCCCGGCCACACATATTGCTGCAGCGCCTGACGAGCACTGTCATCCAGCCTTACGCCCTTGCGATATTGTTTTCCAGCGTGGCGAGCTAGCAGACTTTCAGCCAACGGCAATATGTCCGCAGGGCGATCTCTCAAGGGGGCCCAGTGCAAAGGTAAAACGCTCAAACGAAAATACAAATCCTCGCGAAACTTACCCTCGGCAACGTACTGACGCATATCTCGGTTTGACGTTGCGATCACCCTAACATTCAGCTTAATCGTCTTACGACCACCTAAGCGCTCCACCTCTTTCTCTTGCAACACACGCAACAGCTTGGCCTGCAACCCCATATCCATCTCGGATATTTCATCCAGCAGTAAGGTACCGCCATCGGCCTGTTCGAATTTACCTGGCGCACTGGCATAAGCCCCAGTAAATGCCCCCTTCTCATGACCGAACAACATCGCCTCCAGCATATTTTCTGGTATCGCTGCGCAATTGATGGCCACAAAAGGCTTGTTAACTCGAGGTGATTTAGCGTGAATGTATCTGGCTAACACCTCTTTACCGGTACCCGACTCACCAATAATCAACGCGGTTGAATCGGATTCCGCGACTCGCTGGGCCAACTGCAACAACTGCAAACTGGCAGGATCTTCAGCAATGGGCGAATCATCACCAGGAGTCGAAGACTCACTGGTATATCGAGTGACTGTTTCCACCAGAACTTCTGGCGCAAAAGGCTTCACTAAATAGTCCACTGCGCCTTCGCGCATGGCATCCACCGAACGATCGATACTGCCATATGCGGTATTCAATATGACTGGCAAATGCGGATAGCGTGCTTTGATTTCACGCAGCAGTTGATGCCCATCCATGCCGCCCATATTGACATCAGAGACGACACACTGAATCTCCGGCTCGCTTTCTAGCTGCAATAGCGCGGCTTCACCGCTGTCCGCAGAAAACACGTCAAAGTTTGCCAGCTGCAAGGTATCCTCGACGGCTTCTCGTAAATCCATGTCATCTTCAACGATCAAGACTTTGGCAACACTGGGATTCATTACCGGCATAGGCGCAGCCATATCAAACTCCTACTTCACAAATGGTTGATTGGGTTAATTGTGCAAGAGGCAACTGCAACTTCGCGCAAGTACCTTGACCGACTTTGGAATCAAGCGTGAAATTTCCGCCGTGACGTTTAGCCACGCTTTCCACTACTGACAGGCCCAATCCGGTACCTTGAGATTTAGTCGTAACAAAGACATCTTTAACAGACTCCAACAAACTCAACTCGATACCAGGGCCATTATCAGAGACGGAGAAACTCATGCTGCTTTCCGCCGACAATGTTAGGTCAATATGAATTTCGGTACTTCCGGCCTGAACAGCGTTATTAACTAGGTTTAAAATGGCGCCTATTAGGGCGTCTTTGTGACAACGTAATAAATGAGTTGGACAGTGATTAAGCCACTGACACTTCACCCCATTGGGGTTCAAAAGTACCTCGACCTCCTCCTCAACGCCTTGCTGTAAATCGGCACAGGTAATGACATCGTTGAGCGGAATATCGCCCTTCACGAACACCAGCATATCCTGAACTTGGCGCTCCATATGATTGAGACGCTTCAACAGTTTATTTGAGAATGTGCTTTGCTGCTCTTGAGACAAGGCACCGCCAGACAAGTGACCCGCGTACAACATAGCCGCCGACAAAGGCGTGCGAATCTGATGCGCCAATGCAGAAACCATCTGCCCCAGCGCGGAAAGACGCTCATGACGACTCAATTCGCTTTGCAATCGACGAGTCTCAGTTTGATCGGTTAGCAGAATGATTTGACCATCTTCTGCCAAAGAGCGAGTGGCGATACTGATACGACGCCCGTCTTTAGTGGAGATTTCGTGTCCGTCGTCTTTTTTGGGGCAGAAGCTACGCTCGATGATTTCCATCCAACGCTCGCCTTCTATAGGCTCGCCCAACATATCTCTAGCGGCAGGATTCGCCTGACGAATAAACCCACGCGAATCGAGTACGATTACACCGCCGGGCAAAACGTTGAGCAACCCTTCCAGCTGCTCGGCAATTTTTTCCTTCTCGGCCAACTCCTGCATTCGCTGCGCAGAGACCATGTTCAGCTCTTGCGTCAAATCAGCGACACGGTTTTCCAGCAGCTCATAAGAACTGGACAGTTGCTGCGACATTTTATTGAACATGTCGAAAGCTTCACGCAACTCTTCTTTGCCACTAGGCAAAGGAATTGGATTATTAGAGACCACACCCGCTGCTACGCCAGGATGCGCTGTCACTGGGATGGAAGCTTCTCGAACCAAGGCGGCACCCGCCATAATCTACTCCTGCTGTACTGATTACGTCTCGTAAGCGTCAAAGAGTTAACGCTTTCGAACATACAACAAGAGTACTGCAAGCAAGGTGCCAAGTTACTGATACAGAAATGATCCCTCGTTATTGCCTAGCCGAACGACTAACCAACAGCTGCCAGAGAAAGCGAAAACTCCCCTGATAAAAACCTAACGCCAGCAGAATGCAAGCTCCCCCCATCAGTGTATTGATGCTCACCGCCTCACCCGCCAAATAGCTACCGAGAATGACCGCTATCACCGGCGTCAACAAAGGAATCAATGACACGGTGGCGATATTGAAGGATTTAAGAATCTTAAAGTAAGCAACAAACCCAAGCAGAGAGCCAATCAAAGACAAATACAGCAAGGCCCAGAAACTCTGCGGGCTAAACTCAAGATTGAGATCCCCATCCAAGAACCACCAGCACAACAACAACCCCGGTATCGAAAACACCATCCCCCCCATGGCCTGCTCCATAGCCTCAACCTCGTGCACCGCACTCAAACGCTTCACGAGTAAGGAGCTAAAACAAAACACGCACACCGAAACAATCATCAAACCAATACCCAGCGGGCCATTTTCCCCGAGAGTTAACTGATCAGAAAACACCACCCACAAACCGAGCAATGCCAACAGCAGAGAAAGCCACCGCGATGGCGACAATTTTGGCTCACCCAACATGGGAATCGCCAACAAACCATTCACAAAAGGCGTTACGCCGAACATGATGGCTATCAATCCCGACGGAATGTACTCGCTGGCGGTATACACCAACGGCATATTCGGAAAGAGCCCGATAGCAGCTGCGGCATAAATCGGCCAATTCTCAAGTCGCATCGGAATGCGACGGCGAAGCAACACAAACATCACGCAAGCGACCGCCACTGCAAAGACGATACGCAGAGATATTGAGACCATTGGCGTCAAACTGTGGTTGCTGAATTTAATTGCGAGGGGCGTGGTTGACCATATCAACACCACGCACACATACGCCCAAGAGGCTTGCATAAGTTACTCCAACTAGTACTGCCTAAAACCACCGCCCCAAAACCAAAAAAGCCGCAGTTTTTAGGCTGCGGCTTTCGAAGACTTGATAAAAACAAACTAAACCCTAATCAAATCCTCGAGCAACAGCAGCACAGACCACCCAGATTCGCGCAAACATCGCGCAATACGGGGTCGCCAGGACACAAGCTTTAACTGTTGAACAAAGATGATTCATGTTTTTAATGTCGTTAATCAGTCGTTAAATTCGTAAATTAAGTCATACACCGGCTCGACCGGGGACTGAGCTGTTGCTGCATAGTCTGCAGCAACGAAAAAGCCACCGCATAAAGCAGTGGCTTTGGAGGGAGTCTAAAGGATAAATTTTGAAAAAACCAGACTCGTCTTTACAGAAGCAAAAACTACCCGCGCTGGAGCTCGTATTTTCTCATCTTCTCGACCAAGGTAGTACGCCGAATCGACAGGCGATCAGC
This sequence comes from Cellvibrionaceae bacterium, assembly GCA_002707785.1. Taxonomy (GTDB): domain Bacteria; phylum Pseudomonadota; class Gammaproteobacteria; order Pseudomonadales; family Cellvibrionaceae; genus Pseudomaricurvus. The sequence continues at coordinate 241,872 of PANW01000042.1, forward strand.
GGCCCGAGCGACAATACCACCACAATCATCCAGCGCCTGCTGAATAAGGTTACGCTCCAATTTTGTCAGGTATTCTTTCAGATCTATTCCTTGATCTGGCAACAGGGCCGTGTCGGACATACTGACCAAATTGGGCTGCCCCACCTGCTCTTCGACTTCAAACTCAAACTCTTCGTCGGTCACATCCACATGACGGTACTTTTTAGGAAGATCCTGCACACCAATAACGCCATAGGGGTGCATAATTGCCATACGCTCAACTAAGTTAGCCAGCTCTCGAACATTACCAGACCACTCATGTTGACAGAGAGACATGATCGCAGCCGAGTTAAAACGAATTGAACCACGCTTCTCACTTTCCATGCGTGAAACCAGCTCACTCAACAACAGCGGAATATCTTCGGTCCGCTCACGCAGCGACGGCATTTCGATGGGGAATACATTCAAGCGATAATAGAGATCTTCTCGGAAACCACCATCGGTAATCATTTGCTCCAAATTCCGATGAGTTGCGGCAATGACGCGAACATTCACCGTCTGCGTCTTATTCGCGCCTACGCGCTCAAAACAACGCTCCTGCAATACACGTAAAATCTTTACCTGCATGCTTAGTGGCATGTCCCCAATTTCATCAAGAAACAAGGTGCCGCCCTCAGCCATTTCAAAACGCCCTGCGCGGGCATTAATGGCACCGGTAAAGGCTCCCTTCTCGTGCCCAAACAACTCGCTTTCCAACAATTCTGCGGGAATCGCACCACAGTTTACTGGCACAAAGGGCTTATCACGACGGTCAGAATTATAGTGAAGGTTACGCGCCACAACTTCTTTGCCAGTTCCGGACTCACCGGTAATCAGTACTGTGACATCTTTGTCGGCCACTTGAGACATCATCTCGCGTACCGTTTCAATCTCGCGACTGGTGCCCACCAAACTCCGAAACAAATGTACGGGACGACAATGATTAGCGCGCTTTGCACTCTCTTGCGCCTCTCGATAGCGTTGAGCGCGATGAAGCGTGTCCAGCATTTTATTGTAGGTGGGCGGTAATTCTAGGGAAGCAATGACAGTGTGTTTCAAATAAGGATCAGCATCTTCGGGTAGCACCTGCTTCTCACCCAGTAAAATCACCGGCAACAGATCATTCCACTCACGAATAGACTTAACACGCTCAAGCAAAGGAACGGGATCACAGCAGTCACCCATAATGACGGCAACGAAGGGCGAATCAGAAGCCTCAGCCTCCTCCGCCAGCTCTCGCCATTGATCGCAACCAGACACCACCGCGGGCTCGCCGAGGAAGTCTAAGATAACCTTTAAATCGTGACGACGCTGTTCATCGTCGTCCACTACTAATACTTTTAATTCACGCCACATACGAATGATGACCTTCTACTACGAGCGAAGCTAACTTATAGCCGTGAGCAAAAACACCTTGCTCTAGCTGCGGTTGTACTACCCAAAACCCGGTCACTTTTTATTTTTTTATGCCTTTCGACCTTACGCCACTGTCAATTCCATGACTGCGCTGTGAAAGTAATAGTCAAGATACCTACACAGGTCAAATTTTCGACAGGAGATACTATAGAAACAGAAGGAATATTAAAAGAACTTTTTAATATTTTAAAAAGATAAAGGAAGGATAAAAACGGAGGGGATAGCGCAGCCTATAAGCTGACCCCCAAGAGCAGATGCAAGAACAAAAAAAAGAAGAGCATTTCAATCAAAAAAGACTTACGAAGAAGACAAGGCCTCATCCCAGCCAGACTTTATTATCACGACCAACTCCACCACCTCATCAATATCTTCCACATTGAGAGATTGATTTGCCGTGATTATTTTTCGCTGCATGTAATCATACAAACGATCGAGATTGTAGGTGATTTCAGCGCCGCCATCGTCGTTAAGTGATTCCCGCAACGCAGACAGAATACTAATGGCGTTACTAATTTTATCGGCTTTGGCTTTCAGATCACCTCGACCTATCGCTACCTTCACCGCTGTCAGAGACGTAATTAGCCCTTCAAACAACAATGCGATCAACTCGCCTGCACTGGCAGATTCTACACGCGCTTTAATGTCCATCGCACGATAGGAATCAATAGGACGATCACTCACACCTTCCCCCTTTGTATCGACAAGCAGGCTCTAGCAAACGCAAGACGCAGACACACTAAGAACGCACTGAATCCAGCTCTGCGAGTTTATGCTCAGTGGTAGTCACGCACACGTCAAGCAGCTCTCGATAAACAGCTACGACTGTTTTCATCTCTTTCAAGAGTAGACCTAAGTCTTTTTCAGAATCAGTAAATGCCTCATTGACCGCGCTGACCAATTGTTTTTCCTGCTCACAAACATCAGACCAATTACGCTGATCAAACGCTTTTTCGAACTGTTTACGCTCTCGCATGAGTGCCATTTGTGTTTCTGGAATAAGCGACATGAGTACCACCCTTGTATTTCGATACAAAGGCTAGCGGCCATCTACGGCAAATCTTTACTGTAGAGTTTAGACTCCCAAATCCACGTGCGAACAACAAGCAACGGCGTCGACTACTCAAGAAAAGCTAAGCAGCCATGTCGTCCCAGCCTGCCTTTAGTTCACCCAACATTTTGCACGACTCAGCCAGTACAAACTCGCCTGTATCGACCTCAGCCTCAGACAACCGACGAATCAGATAGCCGTAGAGTGTATCCAACTTGACCGCCATTTCACCGCCGCGATCAAAATCCAAACTCTCTCGCAGACCATTAATAATACCAATAGCCTTACCCATGAGTTTACCCGCCTCTTGCTCGCGACCGCAGCGCAACTGCAACGCGGCCTGATCGAGACGCTCCAGCGCTCCGTCCAACAACAGCTGAATGACCTGATGCGGGGTTAGTTCTTCGCCGGCATCTTCCATAGTGACCGCCGCTTGAGTTACTGCAATTGACATATCAACCTCCTGAACCATAGAAAACTCAAAAAGTGGCAAAAAACTGCCGCTCAATGAGCACTTAATCTGGTTAGAGCATAATTTGTGCCAACAAACATCACCCGCTGGAGTCGCTACTACTGGAATATCATCTCTCTTCCTCTACAATAAACGGATATAACCAATTTCTAGTTAACGATTTTAGCTAGAAATCTAACTGCAATATATACTGCGGTTTAGCGACAGCTTCACCAAAGGCCGCCCAGCCGTTCTATAAAGAGAGTTATCAGCCAACCATGCGTCAGATCGATGCCATCAAAATATACCAAAGAAAACGCTGCCTTATAGTCGACGACATGAATGAAGTCAGAGGCAGCTTAAAACGCATGCTTATGACACTCGGCACCCAGACCGCAGACACCGCCGCAAATAGTGAACAAGCTATCGAAGCCTGTGAGAAAACCTCCTACGATCTAGTGCTGTGCGACTATAATCTCGGCCCCGGCCAAGACGGCCAGCAGGTACTCGAAGAATTGCGTTATCGAAAACTGCTGAAGAACGCCAGTATGTTTCTAATGATTACCGCGGAGACCTCGAGAGATATGGTCCTAGGTGCCCTAGAATACCTACCCGACGACTATCTAACCAAGCCAATCACACCTGCAATGCTGCAGACTCGCCTTAATCGCATTGTTATTCGGCATGAAGATCTACTTCCCATTAAACAAGCGATCGACGACAACGATTATGACCGAGCCATCGCTGAATGCCAGGCCAAGCTCGATAGCGGGGGGAAGTACACAGGCAGCTATCAGCGGATTCAAGCCGAGCTTTTGTTTCGTCAAGAAGACTATGATCGCGCCCAAACCATCTACGAAGAATCGCTAAAAAATAGTAACCCAGTGTGGGCACAACTCGGGCTGGGAAAGACTTACCTCGCCCGACAGATGTTTGATGAAGCCGAAGAACAACTGCAAGCCGTTGTCGAACACGACCATCGCTACGTGGAAGCTCACGACCTACTGGCGGAGGTCTTCTCTCAACAAGCCGACTACCAGCGCTCACAACAAGCGATGCAAGCAGCCGCAGAGGTCTCCCCTAAATCAGTACTGAGGCAGCGACGCCTTGCCAACATGGCTGCACAGAACAAGGATCAGAACACGTCATTAAAAGCTCGCCGCAGCGCACTCAAAGTCGGAGAGCATTCATGCTATTACTCTCCGCAAGATTACTTCGACATCGTATCCGAGCTACTTCAAGAAGACGAAACTGACGCGTATGAAGCCAGAGATAAAAAGGCCAAAGAAGCCAACATGTACATTAAGCGGGCCGAGAAAAAACATCCGGAAGACAAGAACATTAAGCTGCAGGCTACCGCAGCAAACTCTAGGCTGGCTGTCTACCGACGCAAAAACGACGAAGCGGCAAGCTATCTAGAAAAAGCCAAAGCACTGCAATCGGAAGGAGGTAAAGACGCCTATTCACAGCTGGAACTGGCACAAGCTATGACCGCCAATGGCGACCCAGAAAGCGCAGCCAACTTGATACAATCCGTAGCCAAACAACACAGTAATAACGAAGACATTTCGGATCGAGCGGACGTACTTTCGGAGGAACCGGTCAGTAAAAAAGGCAGAAAAATTGCCGCCGATCTCACCAAGAAAGGCATCAAGCTCTACGAATCCAAAAAATATGACGATTCCATCGAGGTATTTACTCGCGCTATCGCCCTCTTCCCCAATCACACCGGCTTGCGCTTAAACATCGTGCAGGTATCACTGGCTAAAACCAAAGATCTTGGGGCTACACCAGAAACAAAAGCAATGTGCCAAGAACACTTGGCCAGCATAGCCGACCTTAACGAAAGCAGCCCTCAATTTGCACGCTTTCAGCACCTGCTCAACCAGGTCCACAAATTAGGCGGCTGAAGACAAGATACAAACCCCAAAAAAAAGAGCCAACACCCATAACGGGTGAGCTCTTTTTTTGATCAAAACGCTCTCAGGCTGCGGTAGAACATCTATATAGTGCGCTACCAGTCTAGCCCACCACTGTTAGGAAATTTCAGACCAGGCGTCGCCAACCTGAGCGAGCAACTCACGACACTCATCAAATTTCGCTGGATCGTTTTTGATATGCCCCTGCATAAGGGTTCGCTGGATATAGTCATATAATGCATCTAAGTTTGCCGCTAGCTCGCCACCTTGATCAAAATCTAGAAACTCTCGCAATCCCATGATGATTTTCATGGTCTCCGACACTTTCTTGGCCTTTAAGGACAGATCGTTCTGCTGAATCGCCCCCTTGGCTTGTGCCAAACGGGTGTAGACGCCATCAAATAACATAGTAATAAGCTGGTGAGAGCTAGCGCCCTCAACGCCCGCATCAACCTGCACGGCGGCATAACTATTTAATGCATGAGAAGCAACCACTTCAAACCTCCAATAACCATAAAATCCTGTCTCAAAAGTAATATCGGCTATCCAGACCTATACTTGAGCGGACAATCTAGCAAAAAAACCGCTATTTACTACAAAAAGGCGGAACATTTATTGCAGCGAGTGCTAGCTATATAGAAAACGACAATTTCTGGACACTCGATCATGCCTGAAACTATCTCTGTGGAGCCCTCCAACGCCATGACTGACATTGACGCCCTAATAAAACAAGCGGAGCTACAGAAGCTACAAATGGAGATGGAGCTTCAGTTTCAACGCAACATGGCTCTGTTCAAGCAGTTCGCTAAGCCCATTTATGACCAGTTCTTTGACTACACGCCCACGGAGTTGAAAATTGGAACCGATAGCAATGGCTACTTGAACCTCATTAACACTAGCGACGGCAGGCCAGTGTACAGTGGAGATCCAGAGGAGTTCTGCAAGAACCAAGTTGACAGCTATGCAAAGAATCCCAAGTGGTTCAAAGTTCGCCATGCAACACCTGACGACGACTACTTTTTTCAAACTCTATTTTTGCAAGAACTACTCGCCAAGTACCAAGATCAGATCAATGAACAAACCGGTGACTTCTCCAACCCCATAGGGGTTTTGATCATGAACGGTTGCGGCTTGGGCTACCAGATTACGGAGCTCATCAAAAAAGCTGAGATTTACAATCTGATCATATTTGAAGCTCATAGAGACTCGTTTCACGCATGCCTGCACACATTGGATTGGGAGCCTATTATTCGCTACTTCCAGAGACCGGGGCGTCGCATCAGAATGTTTCTAGGTGCCAGCAATGAAATAACGATAAACCGCTTGCGAACCTTTAGTTTAGAAGCGGGACTGTACAATTTGACCAACACCTACATCTATCAGCACTTGCAGAGCGAGAAGGCCCTCGCCTTCACCAACCAATTGCGCAGCCAATTTCACTTGGCATTGACTGGAACGGGCTTTCTGGAAGATGAACAAATCTGTATCGCCCACACGGTTGAGAACATGAACCGTAACGTGCCCGTACTGCGTACAACCGAACCACTCAAAGATCTGCCAGCCGCGTTTGTCGTGGGTAACGGCCCCTCTCTTGACGGTCTATTGGACACTCTAAGAGAGCATCAGAAACACGCCGTTATTATATGTTGCGGCTCCACACTGGGAACGCTCTACAAGGCAGGAATTGTTCCGGATATCCACGTAGAAATGGAACGTACGGACGCCACCACGCAAATGTTGTTAGAAATTAGCGATGAAGAGTATCGTAAAAAAATCCCTATTCTCGGGCTCAATACTGTTCCGCCTGAGTCCCTAGCTATGTTTAAGAACGCTGCGGTTGCCACCAAGTCGAACGATCCCGGCGAGTACATTCTCGAGCACATTTTTGGCAAGAAAATGCCAAGCTTAGTTCTATCAAATCCAACCTGTACAAATACTGGCCTGTCTTTCGCAATAGAGCTTGGCTTCAAAGAAATCTATCTAGCCGGTGTCGACCTAGGCATGAGAGATGAATCTCAACGCCACGCATCGCTGAGTCAATACAACGACCAAACCAGTAAGACACTGAATGCTGTTCAACACCAGCAGGCAGGGTTGGAGGTAAAAGGCAACTTCACCGATTTCGTAAAAACCACTCAAATTCTTGACACTTCTCGCGCCAACATGGAGGTTGCCGCAAAGAACAACCCCCATATAAACATCTACAATTTAAACGATGGCGCTTATATCGATGGAACAAAGCCGCTTCACAAAGAAGAAATTTCCATCCATTTAGACAAGCCTTCTGATGTTGTTGAGAGAATACTTGAACACAGCTTTGAAAGCCCTAGTCTTGAAGAATGGATAGACACTAAAAAGGCCACTGAAGACTACGTTCAGCCCACGATAGACTTCATCAGAAATCTCTCCATGTTGAAAAACCCTAAAACCAAGAAAGATGTTCAGGACGAACTCGATAGAATCATGCTTCAAGTTAATGCAATGAAAGATAGCCAACCGGTTTCCTACTGGCTACTCATGGGTACCGTACAGAATTATTTTACACTCATTAACCGAATTTGTTTGTCTTCGAAAGATACAAAGAGCATGCAAGAGAACTACAGATACTGCGTGACTATGTTCGACCAATTACTCAGCGAATGCAGAAAATTGCTTAAGAATAATCTGCTCCGACTACATTCAGATGCAGCGCTAAACCACACCCAACAGCAGCAGTATCACAACCTTCGCAAAGGTAAAACGGTATGAACGCACCATACACACACGCAAAAGCCGATCAGAAGCGATTAACCGAATATTTTGAAGCTCAATGGGAAACCCCCTACCAAAGCACAATTCAGTTTCACAAATGGTTAACTGACACTATCAAGTTTCAGCCAAGCGAACACTATCTCGACCTTGGCTGTGGCATGGGAAGCAATGCCTATTACCTGTCTAAAAACCACGAGAAAAGCTTGTTTGAGGGTGTCGACATTGACCAGGACTTAGTGAATCAAGGTAATCAACTGATTCAAAAAAAGACCATTCAAAATGTCAACCTGAGCCAAGACGACTGGTTCAATCTTCGCGAGGAGCACATCAATCGATATAGCGGGATAGTTAGCCTGCAAACGCTGATGATGTTTAAAGAGTTCCAATCTCCAATAAATCGAGTCATCGATCTTAACCCTGACTGGTTTGCAATCAGCTCGCTGTTTTTCGATGGCGACATAGAAACTGCGACTCTCATCAAAGACTACACCTACGATGAACCTAAAGAGTACTACTACAGCACCTTTTCGATTGCTCGCATTCAAGAACTTTGCGCCCAACGCGGCTACCCCTATTTCTCACATGTTCCATTCGAAATAGATATAGACTTGGAAAGGAAAACTGGATGGACTGGAATGGGGACTTACACAGAGCGTCTAGACGACGGCAGAAGGCTGCAAATTTCAGGGCCGCTGCTAATGAACTGGCGCTTTATGATTGCTTCTAAAACCCCTTTATAGCGATAGAAAAGCTCCCAAGCGCTCTATTGACTGGAGTGCTTCGAGTCATCTCAAAAGCACTCACTATGTCGCTCCCGCTAAATCCGATCCAACACAACCAACTTCAGCGGCGCATAGTCACCAGAGGCTGGCCTCAGAGCCGATGAAAAGAAGTTAACAAACTCGGAGTTTCGTTTTACTGGCTGACCTTTGGTCATCATCGGATGCAAAACACGAGTCACATAAAAATGCGTTGATAAAAAATTGCTAGGCTGGTCAAAACCATAACTCGATAAACTGTGGGGTGAGACTCCATCAACGTCAAAAAAACCATCCTCTAGATAGAGATTATGATAAGCAGAGGGAATGGCCTCTAACTCAAACTCGGATCGAGCTTCATTTAATCGAGACAGAGAGGACTCGAAGCATTCCACAAACAGCATCGCCCCGCCAACCTTAACAGTTTCCTTGATATTGCGTAGCGCGTCCCTCTGATCTGAAGGGTCGAGCAAATTAATAACTACCCTCTGACAAATCAATATGTCCGCATAGCGCCCTTGAGATAAGTTTGAATCTCTAATATCGCCTTCAATGATATCAACCGAGGCGTTCGACTCAAATCGAGTAATCGCTAAGGTTCGTAACTCATCGGTCTTCTCAACACCCAGAAATTCGTGATCGGGAAACTGTTCACTCAGAATTTCGAGTGTATAGCCGTTACCACACCCCACATCCATGATAGTAGCAGGCCCCGTATCGCCTGCTTGCATGCGACGCTCCAGCGCCGCCGCCACGAATTCCTTAATCGCCTCAGTCTCAGTAGATCGGGTGATATTATCAGCCATCGTACTGCTTGACGACAGGCCATCACTTTCAGCGACCTTGCGATAATGTTCCGAAATAACCGTGTCGTAATCAGCCTTCGCTTGACTCTTAACCATTGCAATACTCACCTATTCTCAACTGTAATTTACCGAACTCAACTTTCTATTAAAGAACAAAGCCGTCGTCGACGATGATATTCTGCCCGTTCACATAGCGAGACTCTTCCGCCAGCAGATACAACAAGGTTGAATTCAAATCTTCAGGATTCAGCATACCCTTGCTCGAACAACAGCTTTTGTAGCGTTCGAGAAAATTATGATCTTGGCCATCGAGTATTCCACCAGGGCTTATGCAGTTGGCCCGAACTCCCGTCCCCTTTAGCGTGACCGCTAAGTACTGTGTCAGCTGAATAATCGCCGATTTTACCAACGGATACTCAACGGGCATTCCCATAGCCGTGCCTTCGTACAACTCAAAGCGTGGCGCCACACAACCGTATATTGATGCCAAATTCACCAACACTCCACGGCCCTGTTCGACAAAGTACTTGGAGAACTTCTGTGAAGTAAGAAAGTAGCCACCTAACTGAAGGTTCACATTGTCACAGAAACTGTGAAAATCAACATCAAAAAATGCATCGCCAAAACTTGAGTTACGTGGATAAGCGGCATTCACCAGAGCATCGATTCTTCCGTAGCGCTGATGAATTTCGGCGATAGCAGCATTGACCGATTCCGGTTCAACAATATTCATCACCACACTCGCGATTTCACCACTGTCTGTTTGAGACTGCAGATCTTTGTGCGAGATCTCATCGAGATCACACCCTATCGCTACGCGACCGCTCGAGGCTATTGCAGACAGAAAATTTTTACCAATTAGGCCATTGCCACCGGTAACAACAACAACTTCTCGTGTTTCTTTTTTAGCAACCATCAATTACGTTTCCGAAAAACAGGTTTTACGATAGGTCCCTGTAAATACTCTTCAATTCCATTGTTTGCCGCTAGAGCACAGACTTCTAGGGCACTATCCAACGACGCTTCTAAGTGATTCACGGCATGCTCATCGTGGCGATAACACAGTGCGATACAAGGCATTAACACACGCTGTTTCACCATTTCTTGAAGGAACAGAGTTCTCATCGCCATATCATTATTGCCGTGCTCATCGACGATGGTGTAATAAGGTGAGCAATCGACACCTTGCGCACTAAACCTTTCACTAACGCCATGCTTGGCTGAGAGACGATTAAACGCATTAACGATCTTAGATCCGGTTGACCAGAAATGTTCGATGACAGGATTCTCATGCATGAAGTCAAGAGTGGCGGTAAAAGCTCCCAGGCTACTCATCTCCGCACCGTGCGTGCTGGACAGTAAAAATAGCCGCTCTTGATCGGCAGTCTCAATAGAGCCCAATTCCATAATCTCCCGCCGACCGGCGACGGCAGCTACCGAATAGCCATTTGCCATTGCCTTACCAAATGTGCACAAATCCGGCGTAATTCCGTAGTAGTGTTGCGCCCCCTTTATATCCCATCGAAACCCAGTGATCATTTCGTCTAGAATAAATACAACACCGTATTGATTGCACAATCGCTGAACTAGCTGCAGATAGTTTTCCGCTTGTCCCTCAAGATTTTCCGCCGGATGCTCCAGCGCCGCCGCTTCCATCACCAGGCAGGCCAACTCACTCCCTCGCTCAGTAAATAAGCGCGTAATAGATTCGATATCGTTATAATCAAATTTGAAGGTCTGCGCCTGCACAGACTGTGGGATACCCTTGCTAATAACCGTCGAGCCAATAAACCAGTCGTCATAGGAAAAAAAGGGCTGCTGGGCGCAAACCGCGACATTATCGCGGCCCGTATACCCTCTCGCGAGCTTTACCGCTGCAGTAACGGCAGTAGAACCATTCTTAGCGAACTTCACCATATCTACAGAATTAATGATATCAATGAGTCTTTCTGCGGCCTCAAGCTCTACATAGGAGGGACGTGACAGGTTATTACCCTGTCGACTGTACTTTTCCGCCACATCACAAATCACTGGCTCGGCGTAGCCGATGTTTACAGAACGCAAAGCCATGACGAAATCCAAGTACTGATGGCCATCAGAACCTAGGCTATATCCCCCCGCTCCCGACTGCATGATAGCCGGTGCATTTTGCGGGTACTGATCAAAACCTCGAGAGTAAGTATGCGCGCCTCCAGGGATGGCCCTTAGCAAGCGGCTCTGAAGCTCACGATTGTTCAATCCAATTCTCCTTTCAAAAGATCACGATGCTGATACAGTGCCTCTGCACAGATGAAATCAGCGAGGTCGTCGATCTCCTGAGTTTTCCACGACTGCATGGTATACCCCAATGCATAGGGATGATAAAAGCGTCCGTACTGTCGCAACGCCTCGGTGGTGGACAGATAGAAAGATCCCGCAAAACAAAACACCGGAGTTAGATCTTGGCGACGTAAAGGCTTGCTAAAATCTTGCTCACCCAAAGGTATCATATAGTTGTCGCTCGAGAGTTTTACGCAAAACGCTGGATGCTCCGTTAAGACTTCTCTCACTGCCATTATCGATTTAGCATTGCCATTCTCAAGTAGCAATTCCATTGCCTTATCCAGATCGCTTGCCTCAGTCAGCGGTGAGGTTGGCTCTAGCAACAATAGATATTGATAGTGCTCTCCGTCTGCCGCCAGTCGATCCAGTAGGTCAATGAGTACATCCACCGAGCTAGCGGTATCAGATGCCAGTTCTGCAGGCCTCAAAAAAGGAACTTCAGCGCCATAGCGCTGCCCCAGAGCTGCATACTTCTCACTGTCAGTGGACAACACAATTCGATCAATCCAGGAGCATTGTTTCGCCGTGAGTATAGGGCGGGCAAGCAAGGGTTCACCGGCAAAGTTTCTGATGTTTTTGTCTGTTAAACCTTTGCTTCCTGAGCGTGCGGTAATTACCGCCAATACGCGTGGCTTCATAGCGCTATATTATTGATGTCTTGTTGAGCGCGCTCGAAGTCATTCATGCGTCCGATATCTAACCAGTATTCATCCAAAGGATACATCGCCACATGACCGCCTTCTTCAACCCGCTGATTCAACAAGGTCGGCATATCAACTTGTTTCAGGCCTCTAACTTTCTCAATCATTGCCGGATTAATAACGTAGATGCCGGCATTTATGTAGTAGCGATAAACCGGTTTTTCATGCATTGATTGAACTTTAAAATCTTCTGCTTGGACCACACCGTATGGCACTTGATACTCATGCTCACGCACACACATAGTCGCATCAGCAGCGGACTCAGTATGGTATTTGAGTAATCGAGAGAAATTTACTTTTGTCAGAATGTCACCATTCATCATGATCAACGGCATATCCGGTAGGTCGTCAGGAAGTAGTCCCAAGGCCCCGGCAGTGCCCAGAGGTTGATCTTCGTATGTGTATTCAATCGAGACACCCCAGCGACTACCGTCACCAAAGTACTCTTTAATCATCTCAGGAAGGTAGTGCGTGGAGATATAAAACCGGTGAAAGCCAACATCAGCAAAGCTCTCAAGAATCGTTTCTAGAATAGGTTTACTGCCCACCCTTAACAACGGCTTTGGACAGGCATCCGTCAGTGGACGTAAACGTGAACCATAACCGCCCGCCATCAAAAAGACGGGGTTATCGCGTCGAGGTGTTTCCGTCAATTCCTGCAAGGTCAGTACATTGACCAGCTTTCCTCCTTCCACAACCGGCATATGCATCAATTGTTTGGCCTCCATGATTCGACGAATGGCTTGAGAGCTATCGGAAGGTTCACAAGTTAACGGCGAGCGATTCATGACACTGGCAACGGCCTCAGACATCCCGGCACCTCCGAGCAATCCGCGTCGGATGTCGCCATCAGTCACCAATCCACTCAGCACTCCGTCCTCACGAACCACAAATGCCGCCTTTGCCGCACTGTGATCAATAACGCCTAGCGCATCAATGATCGTTTTGTCTTCACTTATACAGGCCTTTTGCCATTGAAAAGCCATAATCCGAGTACTCGCTGTTAATCTTCACACGCGGCAAATGCTTGACGCTTTTTTGCCCAGTTATTACTCCTAGCAGATTTCATACCGGAATTAGTCACTCTCTAATAACTCACCCGCTAGATAATCCCGTTTAGCCACAGTTCCAATCAAATCCCAATAGCGCATTGGACTGACTCCAGTTCCCGGCCTTCGAGCCACGACATTTTGATGAGTAAAAACCTTACCCGCAGAGATGCTTTCAGCGGCAACAAGACTCCGCCTTGCCACATCTGCAGTGTTTTTTTCACAATTGTGAGGTGCCTTGACACCATCACCCAGTGCCAGCTCAACCGAGCGCACACCGGCAACCATTTGCGTTAGCTCCATTGGCTCAAGCGAGGCCCTGTGATCTGGCCCCGTCATATTTCGATCGAGCGTAAAGTGTTTTTCAATCACGCCCGCGCCCTTTGCGGCAGCAGCAACAGGAATACTGATACCCGCCGTATGATCTGAATAACCCACGGGCAAACCAAATTGTTGCGACAAGGTATTCATTGCTCTTAGGTTAACCGTCTCTGGCGGTGCCGGATATTGAGAGGTGCAATGCAAGACCGTGATCTTATCGCACAGTCGCTCTCTGACAAGCTCGTCGTGCCAAGCTTCGCGAAACTCCTGCTCGCCCGATGGCAGCCTTGTGGGTATGGTCATCCCCCAGCCGATCAACGCTAGCGCTCGCTCAACCTCATCACTATTGGCCATACCAGTGGACAGGATTAAATCACAACCGCTGCGAGCAAATGCCAGTAAAAGGGGGCCATTTGTAAGTTCTCCGGAGGGTATTTTCAGGCTAGTGACGCCGAGCTCGTCAACAAGAAATCGTATACTGTCACGATCAAAAGGGGTCGACATGAATTCGACACCTAAAGACTCACACTGTGCTTTTAACTCCCAATGACAGTCTTTCTTCAACTCCAGCTTTCGAAGCATTTCTAGTTGACTGTCATTGCCTTGCAAATTCTTCTTTTGGTATTGCGCCTGTTCGGCGTTGGCGGTGGCCACAAGATGCGCCTGGAAAGTTTGGAACTTTATGACATCGGCACCGGCTTTTGCTCCAGCCTCTACCAGCTGGGCGGCCAGATCAAAATCTCCATTGTGGTTGACGCCCGCTTCCGCAATTATTTTAACGGCCACTCAATGCTCCTCATCTGGAGGACAATCAAACGATATGTCGTAGAATGCTTTTCCACGATCGAATAGAGCCCAATCCAATGTTCGTAAGACTTCCAGTATTCTTTCACTGGTGTTGCCTTGCCCGTACGGGTTGACCACTCCTCGACATATCTCAACAAATTCCTCGGATAACGCAACCTCGATTCCTCGGTTAATTGCCTCTAAATCGTTGGCAACATGGAGAACCGAATCAGCCGATAATCGTCCTTTTTGTCGATCGCCAATATTAACCGTCGGCTTACCAAAACTAGGAACCTCTATAAGTCCGCTCGAGGAATTTCCAATGACACAATCAACCAAGGATAGACAGCTTAAATAACGACGACGCCCTAAAGACTCAACAAAAACAGCGTTGCTTCGCGGTTGCGAGAATTGTTTTAGTCTTTCTAAGAGTGCGTCACCACCCCGATCAAGGTTTGGGGCGGTAATAAGCAACAGAGCGTCTGGATACCTATCCAATACCGATAACAGAGGCTCGACACTCCCGTTGCCGTCGGCCGCATTAGTTTCAGGATGGTAGGTAATCAAAAAAAACGGCGAGTCAAATTTATCTATGGGTAAGCTTTCGAGTAAATCAGCCTCCGTCATTAGCGGCTCTTTCAGAAGAGATTCAAGACCTGTTGCTCCCACACTAAAGACCCGTTCGGGCTGTTCTCCGAGCTGAATAACACGACGACGATACTCTTCGGCTGCAACAAAGTGTATTTGAGACAGCTTGGTCATGGCGTGACGCAAACAATCATCCACGGCACCTTCCGTTAACTCGCCTCCGTGTAAATGCGCAATAGGAATATTCATCAAGGTCGCCGCCTGCGTTGCCGCAAAAGCTTCAAAGCGATCACCCAGAACAATTAGCATTTGCGGCTCCAGCTCACTAAACGCTTGGGAGAAGCCAATAACAGCCTCCCCTGTGGATCGACTCATGGCGGCCGGCTCACGAGTATTGCAGGAAAACTCAACGGTGCGCGTTATCGGAAAGCCATCACTTTCGATCTCTGTTCGCGTTTCACCAAACTGAGCCTGCAGATGGGCACCGCACACCAATAACTGGAGCTGGAAATCATGACTTTCATGAAGCCCCTTTATAACCCAATACAGCAAGCCGTAATCGGCCCTAGTACCGGTTATTACTGCAATAGACTTCATTGCGACACACTCGTCGGCATGCTGGGTAGGCTCAGCACTCTGTCAGCGACAGATTCACACACTCGCAATTCACCGGTTTGACAATGGCGGTATGGGGCACTCTGATGCAACAGCTGCCAAACAGAACGAGTTTGGATATTTCTTTGCTGCGCCTGGGACGATAGAGATTCCTTTATCTCCACACTATCGCAGAGCACATTCAGCAACCAATTGTTTGATCTGCCGTCCGGCAAACCAACCAATAGTTCAACGCCATCGACCTGACCAATTGCAATTTCGTAGGCCTTCGCTAGGTTTCGCTTTCTCTCTAATAAATCGTCAATTCGAGTCAATTGAGCACAACCCAAGGCTGCATTGAGATTCGGCATTCTATAATTAAAGGCTGCGACATCGTGACGATAGGCATCGATTTTTGCCGTCGTAGATAGGTGCTTGGTCTTTGCCGCGATAACATCACAGTCGGTAACAATCATTCCACCGCCACCGGTAGTAATCAGCTTATTGCCGTTAAAACTAAATACACCGCACTGCCCAAAGGTCCCCAGTGATCGACCTTTAAAACTAGCCCCCAAGGCCTCGGCGGAATCTTCCACTAGAGCAATTCCGTAGTCTCGACACATCTCTTGAATGGCGTCAATCTCGACTGACATTCCAAACGTATGCATCGGCATACATGCACGAACCACTTTACCAGTAGAGTGATTAATCGGCAGGCCATCAACAACTTCTACATTCTCTTGCAGCCAACGCAGCAGTGCTGCGGCACTCATGCCAAGATTTTCTGATGTAACATCAACAAACACAGGGCTTGCACCACATTGATGTATGGCATTTGAAGTCGCAATGAAGGTCAACGACTGCGTAACGACTTCATCACCGGGTAACACACCACAGGCAAGCAATGACAACTGCAATGCGGCTGTACCATTCACAACTGCAACTGCGTGCTTAGAGCCAACTCGGTGTGCGACGTCCCTTTCAAATTGTCCGACCATCTCCCCGGCGGTTGAGACAAAACCGCTGTCAATAACCTGATTCAGATAGCGTTTTTCAACATCACCTAACACTGGCTCGTGAAGGCCCACTCTGTCGCCACCAAAATGGTGTTCTATACAATGAAAAATGGGCTCAAACATTGTACAAATGCGTCTTGTAGCGACTGAGGTTCTCATCTCGAGAAAACCAATCTATGGTCTCTTGCAGCCCTTCACGGAGGCTTATCTGAGACGAATAATCACTTAATTTACGGAGTTTCTTAGGACATCCCAAAAGTCGAAAAACTTCGGAGCCCGAAGGTCGCAATCGCTGTTGATCACAAATAAACTCCACACTACTCCCCATCAGCTCTTTAATAAGATGCAGAGTATTTTCAATACTGATCTCTTCGCCGGTACAAATATTTACCGTTTCGCCGATGGTATTACCGCTTTGCGCTAGCTTTATAAATCCCTGACAAGTATCCGTGACGTAATTGAAATCTCTCGTCGGTGAGACATCGCCCAACTCAATACTACTGGCACCATTGGCAATTTGACCGATAATCGTCGGAATCACTGCCCGCGCAGATTGGCGAGGGCCGTAGGTATTAAAGGGTCTCGCCACGGTTACCGGCAATTCAAACGCATTGAAATAGCTCATCGCCATGGCATCGGCCGAGATCTTTGACGCACTGTATGGCGACTGAGGCTGCAGTGGATGTGATTCATCGATGGGCACGTACTGGGCGGTACCATACACCTCGCTAGTAGAGGTTTGCACGAAACGTGTCACACCCATATCTAACGCTGCCTGACACATATTTAATGTGCCTTGCACGTTCGTATCGACATAGCTAGAGGGAGCTCGATAGGAGTATGGAATGGCAATTAAGGCGGCCAGATGGAAAACTTGGTCGACATCACGACAGAGCTCACGACATAGGATGGGATCCCTAACATCTCCAGCGATCACTTCGATATCCTGAAGGCAGGAAACCCCCTCGAGCCAGCCCCAACTATTAAACGAGTTGTACTGCACCAAGGCCCTAACGTCACAACCGCTAATCACTAGACTCTCAACGAGATGTGAACCTATAAATCCATCTGCACCGGTAACCAACACCTTCATGGCGAATCGAATTCCTCACTGTTATACGTCAAAAAATAGACGGTTTCTGGTGAACTGCAAAAAACAGACCAAAAAACAGTAAGTTGGGGCTTCTCAGGGGCCTCAAAATAGCGAGGTCAACCACCCGCGTTGATCTATCCAAGAATGGGATTAATTGGACTGCGCAGTAAATGGCAGGCGATTACCAATGTCATTAAGGGCACTTCCCGAACTGCTCAAACTACTGACAATGCGCTCCATTGCCAAGAACTGAGCCAACATACGATCGTAAAAGGCTTCGGATCGAGCATCCAAACGGGTTTGATCCTCTTCCAGATCATCCAATTCTTGGTTAATCGTCGCCTCACGTGTGGCAAAAATACCATTGGTTTCAAGGTAGCTATCAATCAACTGATTGAGCTCCTCGCCGAACCCTCGAGAATAGGTGACCGTTGAAGTGGTCGCGCCTGGCTCGATAATCAAGCTCAAGCCGGCACCGGGAGAATTGAGCTCCGGCAACAACACCTGGCCCACACCAAAGCCGGCCTCCCCATTGATGGTACCTGCCACATCCCTACCCGCTTGAGTCGTTCCTCCAGCTAAGCCCAAATCCCCAGCTTTGGCTCCTGCGCCAAGCACCGACACATTTGACCTAGAACCATAGGCATTCGATACGATGACAAAATGGTCGGTATCCCAAATCACCTCTACATCTGCTCCCTTTTCTTTGAGGGCAGAATCGTTGTTAATTTGAGACTGTATATGTGCAGCCAGCTCTTCATTGGACGCGTAATTACCAGGAGATAGGCTAATAATATTGGATGTTTCGCCATCGACCGATATCGCAAAATCATAGTCGTTACTATTGGGACCTGTTCCTGCGGTAGCTGAGCCGGCGGCGAGCCCAAATTCTCCCGGCACCAATTCTTGCACCGCGGAAATCGCCACCGAAGAATCCCCTCCCTGGCTTCGTGACGTAACGACAAATTCCGATCCGTTATGAACGATATCTGCAGCCACAGATGCCGCATCAAACTGCACCTGCAAAGCCGCTGCGATAGCATTCTCATCGGCATAAGCCGCTGGAGGTAATACGATTGAAATTGCTGCGCCACCATCGATAGCCACATCAAAGCCATAGTCGCCGGGCACTGCTGCACTTAAATCAGTACTCGCGAATGCGGAGGCAGCACCAGAAAAACTCCCCTCGCTCCTTGGAGCAGACAAATCCGCGAGCAGCGTGCCAGCGGCTGCGTTACCAATCAGCAATCCCTTGACTGCATCTTGAGTAATAACGACATCATAAGTTCCTGGCGCAGCTTCAGGACGAACGCTGTTAACAATAACTTTATCTGACGATGAAGACGATTGAGGAACAAACAGATCCTTGACCAATCCGTAGTTTTCATCAAAGGCGCGGCTAAAGAACTCTTCATTGATTTCCAACGAACCATCGAGAGCCGTGCGAATACCTATGCTGCCGAGCGAAGTAAAACCGCTATCCAATCCACCAACATTGTTAGCCAGTACGCTTTTCAGTGATGACTCAAGCCCCCGGGCCGTCGGATCACGATCCAAGCTACCTTTTTCATCAGTCTCTGGATCTGTACCCACGGCAGGCTCAATCGCTTCTAAGAACAGGTTATAAGCTTCTACAAAATCTCTTACCGCTTGCTCACCACCGGCTTTGTCTTCAGAAATGGTTACCGTGACAATATTACCCGGATCAGCCTTGGCCAGATTGAACTCAAAACCGGGCAACACATCATCGACAACGTTGCTGCTGCGAGTGATCGCCAAACCATTAATTTCCAGCTGAGCATCTTGCCCTTGCTGATTCTGCACCATGTTTTGAGTGGTCTGATTGAAATCAAACGCCGAGAGTCCCGGTGCGCCGCCATCTTCTACAGCCGTCAAAGACAGCTGATTGGTTTCGCCACTCTCGCTGGTAATTAATAGCTGATAACCCGAACCGTTATTGACGATACTGGCACTGACACCAACGTCCGCTTCATTGATAGCGTCGCGCAGACCGTTGAGGGAGTTGTTGTCATCATCGATAGTAATGGTGACCGCATCTTTATCGGTGTTCTGCGTAAAGGTGGTAGGCGGCAGTCCTTTGTCCCAACTGCCAAAATTCAGTGTCAATTCACCCTTGCCTACCTCATCGGTAGGATCGGCAAAAACAGCCCCAGAAGAGAGTGAGTGAGACTTGGCCACGTCAATGACTTCAAAGGCATACTCACCGACAGGCGTATCTTCCTCGAGAGAAACTGGAATGAATGCATCGCTATTGGTAAACGATGCAGATTTGCTATTAAAGGTTTCCGTGTTCGCAAGCAACTGCGCGGCATCCTGCAACGTGGACAACGCGCCACGGAGTAATCCGAAATCTGAAATTTGAGCTTCGAAGTTCTCTTTGGTGCTATCAATCTGAGCCTGGCGCGGGGCCTTTTCGATATCGCGCAACTGCCCGACGATTTCGGTGGAATTAATCCCCGAACCCGCGCCCAGTGAACTGATAATGTTACCGCCAATGGAATCCATAATCTCAAACCTACGATTAACGCCAAAATGATCAACGGAAAACTCCGTTACCCTCAAGTTATCGGCGCATGCTTAATGAGCTTCAATATTGGTTTGATCTCAAACTCTGCGTTTCAATAGCCATAAAGCTGTTGATATTCTCAAATAGACGAATCACAGATCGAGTCATTATGAAAGAAACAGCAAAAGACGTACCAATGATACGCCTTTTGGTGTTGAACAGAGCTAGATGAGCTAGCCCTGCATGTCGATCAACTGAATGGGTTCGTTTTCACGCGCCCTCGCAGCAAGATCCAAAACGATCTGATTCGGTATTTGCCGTATCAAATCGCCACTGTCACGGTCTAGAACACGTACCACCATGTCTCCGGTGCCATTGTCCATGCTAAACAACAAGTCTCTCTGTTCATTTTGAACATAGCGGTTAAGATCTGCCACCGCCTGACTTACTGTTTCCGAAACAGCTTCACTTGTCTCCCCAACTACTGCCGCTACCGACTCGGGAGGCAAGATTTTGCCGGCTTCGCCAACGTCCTCTTTCTTGTCGCCAGAACCCGCCGATGAAGTCACACCTACAGAGCTCGTAGGGACTGATTGAGAGATTCTCACTTCATTCATGGGCTAACCTCTTAACTTAGTTGAGGGGGCCAAATAGCGACCCCCACTCAAAAAGTTAACTATCGCTCCGAACTTAACGAAGCAGCGACAGTACTTGCTGCGGCGCAGCGTTCGCTTGAGCCAACATCGCTTGCGATGCCTGCTGCAGGACTTGGGCTCTGGAGAGATTCGCCGTTTCCGCTGCAAAGTCAGCATCTTGAATCCGTGAACGTGCTGCCGAGGTGTTCTCAGAAACGTTTGACAAGTTACTCACAGTGAAGTCGAGACGGTTATTGACCGCACCCAAATCAGCTCGTGTAGAGTTGATTTGCTCCAGTGCCGTATCGATAACATCGATGGCATCTTGAGCACCAGCAGCAGTAGAAATATCAATATTTGCTACAGAATCCCCGGTTAATTGAGAGTCATTGGTTTCATTCAACCCCAGCAGCGCCTGAGTCGCAGTGGTGCCGGCGAAATCGATACTAATTTCGTCGCCACTTACCGAGTTCAGCGTATAGGATGTCAAAGTACCCACAGTACCGTCGGAACTTACAACGGTTGCTACCACGCCAGTCTCAGCAGTTTTGGCGTTAATGGTCTCAACCAATTCCGCCGTCAATCCGGCTGCAGAAGCTGCAGTTGGAGTTACCGCACCTATTTCAACGCCATTGATGACCAGGTCACCTTCAAGCACCGCCACTGTACCAGTCACGACACCGGAGGTAATATCGGCGTCAGTACGAGCATCTAAGCCCAAGCCGGCAGCCATAGAATCATTGGTCGTAATGGTCGCCAAAGAACCCGTACCGAAAGCAATAGAGATCTCATCGCTGCCATCAGTACTGTTGGTATCGGTAACTGTTAAGCGGAAGTTTTCAGTGGTGGTACTCAAACCAGTAGCGCCAGTTGCATCAACAATGGTAACGCTGGTTGATCCGTCTGAAAGCAATGACAACTTGCCATCATCCCCTACGGAAGCTCTCACCTGACCACCTGCCACATCATTTACCTTAGCGGCAAAATCTTCGAGGTTTTCAGTGTCTGTAATGTTATAGGCGGTACTTAAACCCTCGCCGTCAACAACGGTAATGGTCACAAACTGACTCGCAGCATCGTTTAGCTCACCGGTACCCACAGATGAACCATTGAGTTCAACTAGAGCGCCTACTTCAGCACCTGCACGACCACTTTCAAGAGCGCCGTTAATTGCACCCAATGCATCGTTAAGATCGGTAATAGTGGCAGAAGTCAGTGAGCCCACGTTTACATCATTGATGATCAAAGCGTTAGTACCGGTAGTATCTACACCCGTAACTGCCTGCAGTGTTGCTAACCCACCGGCTACTTCCGCACCGATGATATCTGCTGAGCTGGTGCCACCCAATGAATCTGTGTCCACTGCGGCGACCGAGAAATTAATGGTTTGATTGGCTTCTGACCCTACTTGTAGGGCGATCTCACCCTGAGTGCCGTCGAGAATATTCTGTCCGTTAAAGGCAGTGGTTTCCGAAATACGATCCAATTCCGCTTTCAGCTGCTGAACCTCAGCATCCAAAGTAGAACGATCCGCATCGGAATAGATTCCGTTCGCAGACTGAATAGACAGTTCACGCATACGCTGCAGAATGTTGGTGCTTTCGTCGAGAGCACCCTCTGCTGTTTGAATCAGAGAAACACCATCGTTGGCGTTGGCTACCGCACGATCCAGACCGCGAATCTGAGAAGTTTGACGGTTTGAAATGGCCAAGCCCGCGGCATCATCTGCTGCGGTATTGATACGTTTGCCCGATGACAAACGCTCCATTGCCTGATCCACCTCCATTCCGGACTTCACTAACTGGCGCTGTGAATTGAGCGACTGAATGTTACTGTTAATTACTAAAGGCATCTTAAGCCTCCTACGTTGTTTTGCTCACGCCAGTCAGTTCGACCAGCAAACCAAGGTCTAGGAAAGCACTACCCTGCGTACCCTAGATTGATACGTCTGTAGTACCTCTGACTAAGAGTATCGGCACCCACTGAGTAATCTTTAACCGCAATTTACTCTAAAAGAGATCAGCAAGGGGGACCGGAAAACAAGGAAAAAATTAATTACTTTCAACAACTTATGAAAATGGTAATAAAAACCCATTTAATAGAACCCAAAAAAAACCGAAGACACTAATCTTCGGTTTTTTCGAAAGCAGCCACCGACGCTCACCAATTGAGCGCCTCTATGCTGAACGAGACTATTAGCCGTTCAACAATTGCAACACCTGCTGTGGCTGGGCATTGGCCTGCGCCAGCATCGCTTGCGACGCCTGTTGTAGCACTTGTGCCCTCGACAAGTTGGCCGTCTCTGCTGCGAAATCAGCATCAACAATTCGAGATCTGGCTGCCGATGTATTCTCCGACACGTTCATCAAGTTGCTCATAGTAAATTCGAGTCGGTTGGTAACCGCACCCAGCTCAGATCGTGAAGCATTGATCTGCTCCAAAGCGACATCGATCACTTCGATAGAGTCTTGAGCACCAGCGGCCGTTGAAATATCGATACCTGCCACCGAGTCCCCAGTCGCGCTACTGACATTCGTTTCTTGAATGCCTAACAATAGAGCGGTTGCCGTTGTGCCCGCGAAATCGATCGAAATCTCGCTACCATCCAAGGTATTCAACGTATAAGACGTAACTGCCGCCCCAACGGTACCATCGGAGTTGATGACCGATGCCACCACTCCCGTTTCGGCAGAAACATCATTGACGGCGGCAACAATAGCACTGGTAAGCGCCGCTGCACTGGCAGCTGTCGGCGTGATCGAACCAATCTCGACCCCGTTGACGACTAAGTCACCCTCCAACACCGCTGCCGTGCCCGTTACAACTCCCGAGGTAATATCGCTCTTGGCTCGGGCATCCAAACCGAGTTCCGATGCCATAGAATCGTTAGTAACAATAGTTGCCAAGGATCCAGTGCCAAATTGAATTGAAACTTCATCATTGCCGTCTTCTGAATTGGTATCAGTCAGATTCAAGCGGAAGTTCTCTACTGTAGTTTTCAACCCTGAGGCGCCCGTAGCATCGGTTACGGTGATACTGGTTGCCCCCTCGGACAGCAAAGACAATCTACCGTCATCACCAATACTTGCCTTTACATTGCCACCGCTGGCGGAATTTATCTTATCAGCCAGTTCTTCCAGGTTCGCGGTATCGGAAATATTGTAGGTTGTCGTCAGGCCGTCACCATCAACTAGCGCGATGGTAACAAACGTACCCGCCGCGTCACTGAGCTCGCCTGCTCCAACAGACGAGCCATTCAATTCGACCGAAGCGCTGACTTCTACACCGGCACGCCCAACTTCCAGAGAGCTGTTCATCGCACCTATATAGTCATTCAAATCCGTTAGAGTTGCCGACGTAAGCGAGCCAACATTAACATCATTGATGATCAACGAATTTGTGCCCGTAGTAGCAACCCCAGTAATGTCGGCCAATACTGTCAACCCGTTAGTGACAGTTGCACCAACCACATCGGCAGAACTCGCTCCCCCTAGGGATTCGATATCAGATGCTTGAACAGAGAAAGAAACGGTCTCATTCGCTTCGGAGCCGATCTGCAGCTCTACATCACCCAGCGTACCATCGAGAACTTTCTGACCGTTAAAGCTGGTGGTCTCGGAAATACGATCCAATTCCGCCTTCAATTGCTGAACTTCAGCATCCAGGGTAGAACGATCCGCATCCGAATAGATGCCGTTGGCAGATTGAATAGCCAACTCTCTCATTCGCTGCAAAATGTTGGTCGTTTCGTCCAACGCCCCTTCGGCTGTTTGAATCAATGAAACACCGTCGTTGGCATTTCGAATAGCCTGATCCAAACCACGAATTTGTGAGGTTTGACGGTTGGCAATCGCAAGACCCGCGGCATCATCGGCTGCAGTATTAATTCGGCGACCAGAAGACAGACGCTCCATAGCTTCTGCCATGTCATTACCAGACTTGACCAGTTGTCGCTGTGAATTTAACGCTGCCACATTGGTATTAATCACTAATGGCATAATGCTTCTCCTGTTACACTAGAGGCTTGCCAACCCAAGTTGGCCATTTATAAATTTCAGTGACAAAGCGGAAAGCCATTACCTTTTCTGCATTACCACAAATCACATCTCAGTAATTTGCAACGGCCGTGCCAATACGCAATAAAAAATACAACCCTGTGTTTTTAAAGGGTTTTCTGATGTCAAAAGAAATACTACACAGCGCTCACCTACAAAAGCGGCAATCTTTTACCTCCCTCCAAGACTGACTTTTGCCGCTCGAAAAACATGACAATAAACACTACCGATAGTACGACGCAGAACCTATACTCTTACTCGACCTATATTTGAGCGGCGACATGAATCATTTCAAAAAGAACATTGAGCAAGCACTGCAAGCCTCGATGCGATTGCACCAGGCAGTTAAAGACAAACAGTGGGATCAAGTAGAAAGCCTAGTGAGCATAAGAGACAAGGCCGCGGACATTGCCTTTCCGGACAACCTCCCTAAGAGCTACTACGATGAAGCGAAGCGAGCGTTTAATGTCATACAAACGCAGCAAGAGGAAATTCTGGTGCTCAGCCAGAAGGAAGAAAGCCAACAGAAAGCCGCAACGGTAAACGGAAAGCGCAATCAAAATTTGATTAAATCTTATCTAGACTAACAAAAGCTAGTATCAAACGCGGAATTGAATTTTAAGATAGGCGCCATCGGCACCACTTCATGGATGGCGACAACAACGGAGCTACAGGGCGATTTTGGCTAAGTGACTGTAGACAAAACTGTGTAGCCGACAACCCATAGAAAACCTTGCCCCAGTAATTAGAGCCTACTAAATAGGGTTAATTGACTGACACGAACAAAGGTTGCCTGAGCGGCTTCTAAAACTAATGTTTGAGACGCCAAGCGCGATGCGGCCTCAGCGTAATCCAAATCTCTCAACTCAGACATAATCTCTCGCGATACGAGATCCGTGTTTATATGCAATTCCTTGGTACTCTCCAAGGTATTTAGTCTCGCACCTAACTCTGCTGTCGTTTCCAAAATGCTGGTTTGTGCGTTGTTTATGTTATCGAGCGTATCTGCGACGATCTGAGCAACAAAATCCTTACTTTCTTGCGTTCCATCGACCTGTTTCATTGCATCGCTAAAACGGGCCAAGGTAGTAAGAACATCTTGATTGGGGCTCGACTCAACAAAAAACTGATCGCCATCAGCAGCGCCACTACCCGAGGTTGGAGTGCCGGTAATATTAAAACTCAAACCATTAACCTGGATCTCCTGTCCGGAAACATAAGGCATGTTCTGAAAGCCCGGAATCACATTGCCGGTAGAACGCTCAGTGATAGTGAAATTCTTACCCACAGGCACCACTGAGGTATCGTCTTTAAAGGTAATTATCATGTCTTCTGGATAAAAGTCATCATAGGCGGATTGATCCACCACCTGTCCCACGCTAACTTGCGCCGCGGGGCTAGACGTATTGGCGGAGCTTTCTGAGGTATTAAAGCTGTTTTGTGCCGCCGGAATATCGACAAAAATAGCTTTTCCCGAGTCACTGGTTGCTACTTGAGTTGAATCAGATATTTTGATATTCACTTGGCCGTCGGTGCCGGTAAATTCAAAGCCCGATTGCGCATCCCCCACAAAAGGTTTATCACCGCCGGTATAGCCTGCAAAGATATAGCCCCCGCCGACATTGCGAGTATTGAGCAGATTCATTAACTCATCAATTCGAGAATCCACCTCCGAAGCCAAAGCCGCGTATTCACTACTGGTGTAGGTAGCGGTGTTACCGGCTTGCACGGCAATCTCACGCACTCGCTGCAAAAGATTAGATACACTCGACAAGGTAGATTCTTCTTGCGACAAGTTATTCTCGGCGATATCGATATTCTTGCCGTATTGATCCAGCTTTGCCAAGTTTTGCTCGATTTCCAGTATTTTTGTAGACGCTACTGGATCATCTGAAGGAGTCAACACACGCTGCCCCGTAGATAGCTGCGCCTGTGTTTTCGCAATTGCCTGATTGCTCTCACTGATACTGTCATTAGCAATATCAAATATTTGAGTTGATGATATTCTCATAACATTAGCCTCAGAAAATCGAAATCAGACGATCAAACAAATCTCTCGCAACTGAGATTACTTGAGCGTTAGCGTTGTATATTTGTTCAAACTGAATCAGGTTTGCGGCTTCTTCATCAAGATTTACCCCAGAGACCGAGTTGCGCAGATCTTCTGTTTGATTCAAAACCTGCTGCCCTGCCTCCAAGTTGATACCAGATGCGTTTGTCTGAATACTGACCAGCTCGACCAAGGTGCCGTAACTGTCACTCAACGTCTTCAAACCATCATCAACCACTTGTTGAGAATTGAGATTAACCAAGTCGAGCGCATTGCGATTGTCTGAAATACCGTCAGCGTTGAAATCTAAGGTAAAGCGATCACCTTGATCAGCAACTCCATTGATGCTGGCCTCGATACCAAGATAGCTTGATTTTGAAAAGCCAACCGCGGAGCTATCTCCAAACAGAGAACTGAGTATCGGATTGGTCGTCAGAGCGTAGTCTGACGAAACCTCAACATCCAGAGTACCGCCAATGGTTACTGTTGATTCATTGCCTGCACCGGCCCCCGTCAAATTAGCGGCCGTCGCATTGTAGTCGTTGACGGTTAAAGTCTCGCCACCTTGCGCTTCAAGGGTTACGTTAAAATCATCACCCTGAGTGGAATATACCCGCAGCTCCGGATTACCACTGATAGCATTTGTACCGGCGACGGCATAAACCCCTGATGCCTGCAAAGTCGGGTCGGCATTAATTCGATCTGCCAAGTAAGCATTAAAGCCCGCGCTATCGGTTGCAGGGTTTGGCACCGATCCATCCACAACACCGGCGGTATATTCGACCAAATCCACTCCATTAATATCCACTTGCAATGGCGTGTTGTTGGTCAAACCTGCAAAGCCGGTCAAGGTCATTTCATTGCGCGCGTTGGCGGTCACACCAGAGAGATTCGACAACTGACTAGCAATACTCTTTGCACTGTCATCAGGCCCAGTACTGATTGACTGAACCTGGGTTGCTCCCGTTGCCGGATCTGTGTATGTCACAGACAAAATTTCAGACGGATAGCCATTTGGGTTAGCCGGCAAAGGGCCCGCACCCGCAGTGACGGCACCAATCCCTAAACTCGCGCCATTGGCGGCGATCAAGGAGGCACCGGAATCCTGCGTGAAAAGCTGATTCGTCTGACCGGGAACGTAGGTTTGATTGCGAATAGGTGGATCCAACTGCACCGGATTTGCAGGGTCCGAATTATCCAAAACGTCATAGCTGGTGGGTGTATTAAATTGAACCAACAGAGGTGGCGACATTTGCCCTGTCGTATCAAACAGCGGTAAAGCTACTCCATTAACATCTTCCAAGCTAACCAATGAACCCGCCGATATTTCTGCGTTGCCGATATTGCCGCTGTCACTGGTAGTCACTAATGGACTTGCAAATGCCAACTGATCGGGGCGCTCCAGTGCCGAGGCAATATCACGAGCGCCTGTGCGGGTCGGCTGAATCAAGAAGGTATCGCCCGCCTGAAACGAACCACTGGAGAAATTCAATTGAACGCCATCAAACTCAATCGACGACGGGAAGCTGGACGGAAGCGCCCCAGAGAAAACCACCGCACCATCTGTCTCTCGGGTGACACGATAGCTGGTATCACCACTGGCCACCTCCAGCACATAGTCACTGGCGGTTAGCTGAGAAGCATCGGTCAACTCGACGCTCATTACTCGATCCGATGGTGGCGCATTATTGCTGTCACCAAACACTCGGGTTGAAGCAACCGCCGGATCGTTGACATCGGCAAAAAACAATCCGCCAAACTGATTATTGAGATCAATACCTTTGCTGTGAGCGTCGTTAAAACTATCACTCATCACCATGGCGATGCGGCCTAGCTCATTAAAGGCCGTCGAGAGTGTACTCTCACGAAAATCCAACAAGCCGCCAACCTCACCGCCATCGATGAAGCTGCTGATCACCTGACTGCCGACACTATCTTGGTAAGCGATCTCTTTTTGCTGGGGATCAAGCACACCGTCCACCAACGCCAACTGACGAGCGTCGCCACCGACGACAAGTGACTGGCCAGAGCCGATACTCACATTGAGTAAACCATCACCCTGATCTACAACATCTATAGAGACGAGCTCGGATAACTGCCTTAAGGCCTCTTCACGTTGATCAAGTAAATCATTGGGCGGCTGATCACTAGTTCCTATGGATTGCGCAATATTCTTATTTATTTCGGCAATGCTCGTTGCCAAAGCGTTGATCTGTGATACGGCTACGCCAAGCTTTTGATTGACATTCTTGCTGACCGTTTCAATGCTGTCATAGAGTGTGTTGAACCGTTGTGCCAAATTATCTGCTTCGCTGACAATCAACTGGCGAGAAGGGATCGAGGTGGGATCATCTGCACCGTTCTCCATGGTCGCAAAAAACTTGTCCAACCCTTGGGACAAGCCTGTAGAAGGATCAGACAGCAATGTATCCAGCTGTCGGATATTCTCATTGAACGCACTCAGCTCTGCATGCAGAGAGGTATCTGTACGTAACTGAGCAATCAAAAACTCATCAACAGTACGCTCAATCGCGGTAACTCTGGCACCGTTGCCAATGAACCCTGCACCATTGTTTTGTGCCGGATTGGTGGCTACCTCAATACTCTGTCGGCTGTAACCGGGCGTATTGGCGTTCGCAATATTTTGACCGGTGGTGCGCAGCGCCGTTTGACTGGTGCGCAGTCCGGTAACGGCCGTATCCAGTAAACCCGGCATTAGCCCTGACCTCCCTCAACGACAACATCGTCTTTGCTGAAATTTCGCTCTGCAATATCCAGTATTTTGTTGGCATAATTGGGGTCAGTTGCGTAGCCCGCCGACTGTAATTGACGCAGGTAGTCTTCGGTAGAACTGGCCGAGTCTAGTGCCTTTTGGTAGCGCCCATTGGATTGAATAAATTCCACATAATCATCAAAGCTCTGTTGATAGGAATCGTAGGAGCGAAAGTTTGCCACCTGCTGCTGGGGAATGCCGTTGCGATACTCCAAGGTCTGCACAGTCGCAACCTCCCCTCCCCAGCCGTTATTGGCTTTGATACCAAATAGATTGTGGCTGTTTTCGCCCTGCGCCCCTTTGATCATGTGCTGCCCCCAACCGGTTTCCAGCGCCGCTTGTGACAAAAGCGCTCGAGGATCCACGCCCAACTTGGCAGCCGCTTTTTCAGCCATCGGGTACAGCTGCTGAATGAAAGTATCCGGTGACGATAGGCTCAAGTCTTCCTTCGCACGATCAGCGATTGGCGCAACCGCTTCGCCGTTTTTCGGTGACATCACTTTGGTCCGACTCGATTCCATCAAGCGTTGAATGTCGGAATACATATCAAAGGGATTGGCAGATTTTTCCGTGCCTTGTGAAGAATAGGATGACGGCAATTGACGTTGCAGTTGACGCACTAAGGCATCAGCAATTCCGACACCATCCTTAGATAGAGACAGAGCCAATTGCTGATCAAACATCTGCTGGTAAAAGTCCATCTCATTGGACGACATGGATTCATCTTCGAAAGCCTGATTGGCCTCTCGCATACTTTTCATCATCATGTTTAAAAACACCGACTCGAACTGCTTGGCAACTGCCTCAAGCGCCTGCTGTTTATCGGCATCATCACCGCGCCCCATCTGCTTGATTTTTTGCAGAGAGTTTAGGTCGGTGTAAACATCAGAAGCAGCGTTCTGAACGCTCGCTGGATGTGATGAAAAGGATCCAATAGTCATGAGTTTTTTCTCTGTGTATTGGGCGAATTAAATGACGATTAAGTCGGCCTTGAGTGCACCGGCTTGTTTCATTGCCTCGAGAATGGCCATCAAATCCCCAGGTGCTGCACCGACGAGATTTACCGCTCGCACAATGCTCTCTAAGCTTGAGCCACCGTCAAACTTAAACATCGGATTGATTTCCTGCTCAGCAGTCACCTCATTGGTCTCAGGTAAAACCACCGTTTGCCCTTCACCAAATGCACCAGGCTGGCTGACCTCAATACTCTCTGCCACAGTGACGGTGAGACTGCCGTGAGTGACCGCAACTGGATCTACGCGTACATCTTGGCCCACAACAATGGTGCCAGTACGTGAATTGATGACCACTCGAGCCGCCTCTCGACCAGGCGCCACTTCGATATTTTCGAGCATGGCGAGGTAATTCACTTTCTGAGCAGGGTTGATGGGGGAGTCCACCATAATCGAGGCGGCATCCACAGGACGTGCAACATCAGGCCCCAGAATGGTATTGATGGCTTCCGCCATGTGTTTCGCGGTAGTGAAATCAGCGCGATGTAGATTGAAAACAATCGGCTTACCATTGGCAAAGGTATTGGGTACCGCGCGCTCGACCATGGCGCCATTAGGGACCCGCCCAACACTGGGCACATTGACCGTGACCCGAGAACCGTCGGCGCCCTCTGCACCAAATCCACCTACCACCAAATTACCTTGAGCGACTGCGTACACATTTCCATCCAACGCCTTGAGCGGCGTCATGAGCAACGTCCCACCGCGCAAGCTTTTCGCATCAGCCATTGACGATACGGTGACATCAATTTTTTTCCCAGGTTTGGAGAACGCTGGCAACTCTCCATGCACCATCACCGCGGCAACATTCTTCAGATTGAAATTTGAACCCGGAGGTAACGTAATGCCAAACTGTTTCAGCATGCTATTGAAGGACTGAGTGGTAAACGGCGCCTGATTGGTTTTATCGCCCGTCCCGTCCAAACCCACCACCAGTCCATAACCCAGCAGTTTATTGGAGCGAATACCCGCCACATCAGCAAGATCCTTGATGCGCTCGGCCCAAACGCTCTGGACAGTAAAAAACAGACATAGAACCAAGATTACGCGTTGCATGATGTTTCTCTCATTGACGACGGTTAACATAAAAACAGACTCTAGAAAGGCCAGGCAGGGCTATTGAAAAATCGTGTCAGCCAACCCATGTCGCTACTATCCGCCAGTTCACCGGTACCACTATAGGAAATACGCGCATTGGCCAATCGATTCGATGGCACAGTGTTTTCAGGTGTGACATCCTCTGGGCGCAAGATTCCGCTAATACGGATGTATTCATCACCACGGGTCAGCATCATCCATTTTTCACCTCGGACGACGAGATTCCCGTTGGGCAAAATATCCGAAACAGTGACGGTGATATTGCCTTGCAAACTGTTACTCTGATCGGCATCAGCTTCTCCCTCGAAATCTCGATCGTGCTGAATATCAGTATCCAAGCTCAGATTTTTGTACGACGGATTTGTGCCTAGGACTGGCCCCGCATTAAAGGAGGTATCACTCTCTTTCGAAATAGAAACATTATTGGTCTTCTGAGAAACCGTGCGTTCATCAAGCACAATCGTAATCACATCACCAACGCGAGTCGCCTTTCGATCGGCAAACAGCTGCATGCCATTTCCTGCTAGAAACAGAGACCCATCCTGTGGATATTGCTGCGCTTGCGGCAGAGACATGACTGGCGCGTAAGCCGGATCACCGGGCTTTACCGGTGTACTAACCGCGCACCCCGACACCGAAATCACGACAAACAGGGCCAATAGGAGCCGTTTAGGAATGACTGTGTTCATACTGTTCTTCCCAGCATTGGTTCAACATTCAAATTACAAGTTCTGACTGATGTACTGCAGCATTTGGTCCGATGTTGAAATCACCTTGGAATTCAACTCATACACGCGCTGTGTGGTAATCATGTTGACCATCTCTTCGACGATATCAACGTTGGAGTTTTCCAATGAACCCTGTTTAACCGCGCCTAGACCATCAAGACCGGGAGTGCCAGCAATGGGGTCACCACTGGATGCCGTTTGTCGAAAGATATTGCCGCCCACCGCTTGCAGACCACCGGGATTGATAAAGTCCACCGTTTCGATTTGTCCAATCTCCTGAGGATCTACCTGACCGGCAATGGTTGCACTGACCACGCCATCATCGCCAATCGTTAGCTGCAGCGTGCTCTGTGGTACGGTAATCGCCGGCTGCAACAACAACCCCGCCGCATTGACAATTTCACCATCAGCACTGAGATGAAACTGACCATTACGGGTGTAGGTGATCTCACCGTCCGGTGACAACATCTGAAAAAATCCGCGACCATCAATCGCCACATCGAGATTATTCCCGGTAATTTGAATGCTGCCCGAAGTAAATTCTTTCTGAGTACCCACCACTCGAACACCGGTACCGACCTGCAAGCCAGAGGGCAGCTGTGTATCTTGTGTGGATTGAGCACCAGGCTGACGCTGAATCTGATAGAACAGATCTTCGAACACCGCTCTGTCGCGCTTAAAACCAACAGTTGAGGCATTCGCCAAGTTATTGGAGATGGTACTCAGTTGCGTATCCTGAGCGCTAAGACCGGTTTTACTGACATACAATGCTGGAATCATGTGAATACCTACGAGTTCTCTACTGAATTCTATATAGCCAATTCTCTGACACTTAGACGCTCAATTACTGACTCTGCAATAACCGCGCCGAAGATTCGGAATTACCTTCTACTGTTTTCATCATTTTCACGCTGAGTTCGTACTGACGAGACAACGACAGGACATCGGTGAATTCGCTGATAGCGTTGACATTGCTACTTTCAACGAAGCCCGGCTGTAAACGAATCGCTCCATCTATCGGCGCTTCAGCGCCATCGCGCAAACGAAACAAACCATCCTCACCTTTCTCTAACTCGGCGAGATCGGGATTCACTAAGCGGATACGATCGGGTTGAGCGAGATCTAGGGGATTAGCGCCTTTAATGGTAATTGAACCATCAACGCCGATATCAATTTTACTGGTAGGCGGAATGAACACCGGCCCACCTTGGCCTAGCACTGGCATATTACTGCCGGTGACTAACTGACCTTGTGCGGTAATCTGTAAAGACGCAGCCCGAGTGTATGCTTCGGAACCATCAGCCGATTGAACCGCGACGAACCCCTCCCCTTCAATGGCGAAATCCAAATCGCGACCGGTTTGAATCATTGCGCCTTGAGAAAAATTCGACGAAGGGTTTTCCGTTAAGGCATAGGCTCGAGTGGGATGCCCCTCGCCGTGATACACACCCATGCTGCGCGCCTGTGCGAAGTCGGCGCGAAATCCGGTGGTATTGGCGTTGGCCAAATTGTTGGAATGTACCGTTTGCGCCAACATATTATGTTTGGCGCCGGTCATGGAAATATAGAGTGCCCGATCCATTACCTGTCTCCTCATGAATGCTCTCAGCGGACAACGCTTGCCGCTTTAAAGAACTTTCATAAGGTATTGCAAGGAGCAGGCCAGAAACTAGAAACTAGAAACTAGAAACTAGAAACTAGAAACTAGAAACTAGCGTAAACTAAACACGCCAGCCTCCAAAAGCTATCTCACAGCATTGCGCCGCTAGATATTTAGAATGGTCTGAGTCACCTGATCAGCCGTCTCAATCGTTTTTGCATTAGATTGATAGTTTCGCTGGGCGATAATTAGATTTACCAACTCTTCGGAAATATCCACATTGGACTCCTCCAACGATCCCGACTGAATCAGCCCCAGCGCCGCGGTTTGCGGTAGGCCAATCAATGGTGGACCCGACTCAAAGGTCTCAGTCCACGCGGTATCACCCTGCGGCTGCATTCCTTGTTCATTGGTGAAACCAGCTAGCGCTATCTGCCCTAGAGTTTGCGCCTGACCATTGGTGAACCGAGCAAAGATAATACCACTGTCATCAATATTCAGCCCCGTCAAACGACCTGTCGTAAAACCATCCTGCTCGACATCATTGACCGCAAAATCACTACCGAACTGAGTGGTTCCAAAGATATCAATCTCAAAGTTTGATGAGGTTGGCGGCGTTAAAATCGGCAAAGCTCCACCGGTATTGGGTCCTAAAGCGCCGTTAAAGTTGCCGGCACTATCAAGAGGCGTCCAGTTGCTGACAAGAAACGGGCCGTCGTTAGCCGGATCCAAACTACCATCAGAAGTAAACTGCATCTGGTATTGCGCCAATCCCGGAACAGTGCTGCCCGCAGGTGGATTACCCACGTTCTGCCCATCGATCAACACATACATGGACCACGTATTTGAGGTCCCGGCGGTATTGGTTGGGTCAGTCCGCTCTTTAACAAAGTACTGGGTCATGATGTGTGAATTACCCAGACTGTCGTAGATGGTCACCGAGGTCGCCGAGTTGTAGGTTTCGGGATCCACCGGATCAAAGGTATTACTGGAGTTACCCGGTAGCGTGCCCCAGATATTGCCAGGTGTGCCCGCATTGTTTGCGGCAATATTGACACCATCATTGACGGTAATATCCACCTCGCCACCTATCACCATTTCGGTGCCAGGATTGAGCGACAACGGACCTGGGCTGGTTGCAGGCACACCGAGCGTGCCACCAAAATCCGTCAGACCCACGTAATCCAGCGTTGCGCCACCACCGGCGGCATTGTTCTGAATGATTATGTCCTCGCCGTTTAGAGCGACGATATCAATTTCACCAGGTGTTGAGGACACGGCAGACAAACCGGGAATATTCGCACCGGCAATGGCATTGATGATCTGCTGCTCGATAGTTCCGGTCCCACCAGCGGGATTCAAGACCAAAAA
This sequence comes from Cellvibrionaceae bacterium, assembly GCA_002707785.1. Taxonomy (GTDB): domain Bacteria; phylum Pseudomonadota; class Gammaproteobacteria; order Pseudomonadales; family Cellvibrionaceae; genus Pseudomaricurvus. The sequence goes on from PANW01000042.1 coordinate 277,359, forward strand.
GTTTGCCGCTCCTGCCCCATCGGCTCCCTTCAACGCTAACACCAATTCACCGGGGTTAAACGCGCCGACACTCGATAGACGCATAGACGTTCTCGCGCTGGCAGCAATACCCAGATTCAATGTCTGATCTTGAATATTGATTTCTTCAGCAATTTGCCGAGCTGTTGCATTGGCGCCCGGAGAACTCGTGAAATCAATCGTACGGGTTGAAGTCGCCGTAATAATATTGATCTCGCCGGGATTATAGCTATTGTCCGGCGCCTGATAAGCCGATGACAAACCCGACGTAATATTGGGCGCAACTGCGGCGAAAGCAGCAATACCATTACCGGTAATGTTCGACAGAGTCACAGAAAAATTGGTGTTACCGCCTGCTGTCGCACCGGGCAAGTCAATATCGATGGTTGATCCTGTAACCGTAGCGGAAAGACCGTCATAGGGTGCGCCCAAACCACCGAAGTAGTTGTTGAGCAACGCGCCCAACTCCGCAGCATCATCAATGACTGCATCACCATTACCCACGGCGCTGACACTGGCAGCATCTACGTTTAACGGCGCTGGCGCTGCAAACCCAGGAATGGCAAAAGTCACTGCCACTTCATCGGCAGCAAAACTCGTCGGCAAGCCAAAGCCTGTAGTCATACGCGTGACCGGAGCCGCTGGCGTTGACGCCAGTAACACTTGTGAGCCATTGGTCGTCGAAACCAACTCCACAGGTGCAGTTTCAGTCGCATCCAAATTCAATTCGGAATTGACTTCAGAGGTTTGCTGCGGGGCCTGATTGCCCGCCTGAATTTGCAAGTCGGTTAAAACACCGTTGATAATATTTCCGTCGGCATCTGCCGCGAAGCCCTGCAAATTGAAACCTGAATTGTTGACGATGAAGCCTTGATTATCGGTAGAGAACATACCGGCACGAGAATAGCTCGGGTCACCGTTGTCGCTCATGATAAAAAAGCCACTACCGTTAATGGCCAAATCTAGCGAGTTATCGGTAAAAGAAATATTGCCCTGAGTAAACTGCTGAGCGACGTCTGTGAGGGACACGCCGCTACCGGTGGCATTCGCTGCCGTACCCACGATAGAACTGGCATAAACATCCCCGAACTCAGCTCGAGAACGCTTGAACCCGGTGGTACTGGCGTTAGCAATATTATTACCTGTCACCCGCAAATCACTGTCTGCTGCACGAATTCCGGTTAACCCAATGTTAAACGACATAGCTTTACCCTCAACTGCTCTTAGTTACTACGCTGTAGTTACGGCTGTAGTTACGGCTGTAGTTACTGCTGTAAATCAATAAATTGCGACATTCAAAGCGACTACTGAATTGTCTTCACGTCCTCGATCGGCACCTTGCCGATACCGGCCAAGTTCAAAGTCGTACCACCACCATTGGTGCCTAAGGTTACGCTGTTGACGTTGGCACCCAAGAGCGTGTTTAGCTCCTGCATTTTGCCGTCGATCTGCGCTTCAGCCTTAACCGTATACATACCGCTCGGCAACTGTTCGCCGCTATTGTCGAGACCATCCCACATCAAATCGTGATCCTTGGCCGGCTGACTACCCATTTGTACGTTACGTACCAATTGACCGGCCGAATCATAAATGCTGAGACGCAAATCAGGGCTTGACACCGGCAACTGAACAACCCCAGTAAACAATTCGCCCTGCTGCATCCAAGCCTCATTAGTATCGACTTGAACCTTTCGACCCACCAGCGCAGTCGCCTCCAAGGCCATACCCGACTGATAATTCGACACAAAACTGCCCATGGTGTCATTCAGGTTGTCGATACCCTCAAGCGAACTGAACTGAGCCAGCTGCGCAATAAATTCACCGTTATCTTGGGGCTCCAATGGGTTTTGGTTTTCCATCTGAGTCACCAGAAGCTTTAGGAACTCATCTTTACCAAGCTCATTGCTTTTGGCTTCCTCAGGCTGTGTTTGAAACTGACTGAGGAAATTACTCGTTTCGGAGGTAGCATTTACTGTCATGACTCATCCGCCCCTTTCTGTTTAGATAACGCGTCGTTGACCACTCTATTTCTCACCACTTTCACTCTTAAAACCTAACTACTGGCCTAAAGTCAGAACTCGTTGCACCATTTGCTTAGCGGAATTCATCACCTCGACATTCGTCTGAAAAGACCGCGATGCAGAGATCATATTGGTCATTTCTTCCACCACATTGACGTTGGGATAAAATACATACCCCTCTTCATCAGACTGGGGATGATGAGGTTCATAGCGACGCTGCAAGGGTGCATCACTTTCAACAATACCGAGAACCTGAACGCCCGCCTGGGATTTCGCATCGGTTGGATTGGTACCGAACTGCGTCGCATCCTTCATCACCGCACCAAAAACCGGGTGGCGACCACGATAGACCTCATCAATACTGGAACTAGCCGTTTGTGCGTTGGCCAAATTACTGGCGGTCGTATTTAAGCGTACGCTTTGTGCCGTCATTGCTGAGCCAGCAATATCAAATACGTTTCCTAATGCCATGGTCTTACCCTCACCTATTTGATGTTGCTTACTCGCCGCGCAAAGCCGACGTTAAGCCTTTGAATTTGCTATTTAAAAAGGTAAACGTCGCCTGAAATTGCAGGGCGTTTTCCATGTGTTTGGCGTGCTCTACATGCTCTTCAACGGTATTACCATCAATGCTGGGCTGTGTCGGCACTCGATAGAGCTCATCACCCGCGCCATCCAACAGACCGTCCGCCTGATGGTGACCGTTATGAGTAGTTTTTAACTGGATAGTGCTGCTGGCCTCATTGGCGCGGGCCATGGCCGCCTTGAAATCCATGTCACGGGCTTTGTAATTGGGTGTATCCATATTGGCGAGATTGTTCGCCAATACACCGGCACGCTGACTGCGAAAACGCAATGCGTCGTCGTGTATGCCGAGAGCCTGTTCGAATCCAATACCCATTACGTTTACCCCGAGTGTGCAGCAGTTGCCGCTTAATCAATGTCTAGGTTTACTAGAGCAACAGCCGTGCCAAAGACATGAAAGAAAGGTAAGTCGCTGTATTTAAAGGATATTTTTAAGCATCAACCTTCGAAAGGAACTCGGACTAGGAAAAAGCGGCAAACGATTTCCGCTAATCGGCAACACAAGAATCGGACAGAAGACAACCGCCCTTTTACATGGGCAGAACAGAAAGAAACTAGATAAGAAAAGCTCAAACCAACCGAACCTCTAGAATGAGACTTGATCGAAAAGCTTTAAGACAAAAAAAGAGAACCAAATGAGAACAACACAGCAAAGACAACTACCCGCGCCCAAAGCCCTTTATGTCGGCTTTTGAGTCCGCAGCCCGCAGCCCGCAGCCCGGGCACTATAAGCAGCACTCACAGCGCCCGATACAAAATTCCCGGATTACTGTGCACCATTTCAAATAAGTGAGCCGCTCCAGCCAACCCCTCGGACGAACCCAGAAACAGCACTCCACCAGGCTTCAACGCCGCGTGCATACGCTTAAGAATATCGACTTTTAAATCACCCGAAAAATAGATTAAGACGTTGCGACAAAATATGATATCGAACTTACCCAAGCCGGCAAAAGAATCCATGAGATTTAGTGCACGAAATTGCACACAATTGCCCACCAGTGGCTTCACTCGCCACACATCGTTCGGCAATTTATCGAAATAAGCATCTAGGCGCTCTCTCGACAACCCACGAACGACAGACATTCGATCATACTCACCAAGCTTTGCTTGATCGAGCATGCTGCTGGACAGATCTGTGGCCACAATTTCTAGCGGCCGCTTGAAAGCACCACGCTCCTTGCGGCGACACTCATCCGCCACCATGCTAATTGAATAGGGCTCTTGGCCTGAAGAACACGCTGCCGACCAAATACGGATAGACCCAAAGTCTCGCCGCTCCTGCAATTCCATAAACAACTGACGACTCAGATAATCATAGGGATAGGTGTCGCGAAACCAGAAAGTCTCATTAGTGGTCATTGCATCGATGACCTGATCACGAAGCTTGGAATGACGATTCAAGCGCATCTGATCGACCAGGGCCGCCAGACTGGGCAATTGATTGTCACTAAGGATTTTGCGAATACGGGTCGTGACTAAATATTGCTTGTTTTCCGCCAAGAATATCCCGCACGCGTCCTGTAAAAAGCGACGGAAACTCTCGAACTCCTCTGCTTCCAGCTGAAATGAGCCCGCTGATGCACCTAGGGATGTGGACTGACGGCTAGTCATAACGCCTTCTCGATAGGTTCAAGTGGCGGCGCGACGGAGGCTAGACAATTAACAACCATTAATTGCCGAACCTCGATCGCTGTTCGTTACAGTGAGTAAGATGCTACAAATGTGAACTATCACGAACCCTCGTCTTCCTCTTCATCCAGAATTCTCTCACCGGTCATATCCAGAACCCGATCATTCACTCGTCGAGCCAGCTCATCAGGATTGAATTTAGCGAGAAAATCATCCGCCCCCACCTTCTTCACCATGGCTTCGTTGAACACACCACTTAACGACGTGTGCAAAACGATAAACAAATCCTTCAAAGCCGGGTTTCCGCGCACCTCAGCGGTAAAGGTGTAACCATCCATTTCAGGCATCTCAATGTCTGAAATCACCATGATCAACTCAGTCAAAGGATCTAAGCCATCCTCAACCATTTTATTGAGATACTCGATCGCCTCTCGGCCATCTTTTTTCAGCGTGGTTTTTATCCCCATGGACTCAACCACTCGCTGAATCTGCTTGCGAGCAATCGATGAATCATCGGCGATGAGAATATGTTTCTGCACCACGCGTTCAGCAATACCGTCCTCGATGACGCCGGCACTGACGTCTTCGCTCATAGGAGAGACTTCTGCCAAGATTTTTTCAACATCGATAATCTCAACCAGCTTCCCATCCACCTCCGTGACCGCCGTAAGGTAGTTCTCACTACCCGCACCAGTGGGTGGCGGATGAATGTCTTCCCAATTCATGTTGACGATCCGCTCCACACCGCGAACCAAAAAGCCCTGTGTGGATCGGTTGTACTCGGTGATAATGACAAAACAATTTTGTATATTCTCGAGCGGCTGATGACCCGTGGCGAGATTCATATCCATGATGGATACGGTATTGCCTCGAATATGAGCAACCCCCCGAACGACCGGGTTTCGCTGAGGAATTTCATTCAGCGAAGGACACTGCAGCACCTCTTTTACCTTAAAGACATTGATGCCATACAGCTGATCACTCCCCAACCTAAACAACAACAGCTCTAGGCGATTTTGCCCGACCAACTGTGTTCGTTGGTTAACGCTGTCCAATACACCAGCCATGCAAGCTCCTTACACTCTCTGTGACACCCCTTACAAGGATCGGCACAGTCTTTGCTTTATTTTGAGTAACGAGTACAAATAACCTCAATTTAATGACGCTTTTTCCATCACTAACTGTTATAGCGGCAAGCTTTACGAAGCCTTTAGCAATTAGCACCGTAGAGAAAAAGCATCCTACTAGAGCATAGGTCAATAATATGGGAGTTCGTAGTTTTTATCACACAATTACCCTCTGGCTAGCTCTTGCGAGCGCATCCTATGGGCAAAGCTGGCACCCGATGACCGAAGTGAGACAGCAAGCCACAAGCTTCCTGAACAACTCCATCCAAAAACGATTCCCCGACTACAAAACCACGGTTTCTGTCAATTCGATTGATCAGCGCCTACGACTCTCCAAATGTGACAATCCTTTGACGTACACGCTGCATGAGCAATCGCTGCGTGCCAGCAATGTGACAGTCAAGGCACAGTGTATGGGCATTAAACCTTGGTCGTTCTATCTCACCGCAAAGGTAACACACGAAGGAGTCGTGCTGGTCGCCAATAGAGATCTCGCTCGCCATGAAACGCTGAGCAGCGCCGATGTCAGATTGGAGACCCGCAAAATATCCAGCATGAACGGCAACAACCTCAGCCAGACAACATCAGCTCTGGGCCTGCAAACCAAAAAAGCCCTACGTGCTGGTGAAGTCATAAAAAGCACCCATCTAACCGCCGCTCAAGTCGTCTCTAAAGGCGATCACGTCACTATCACAGCCATCAATCAAGGCATATCAGTAGCAGCGGCAGGCACCGCCATGACACACGGCAAAGTGGGTGAGCAAATACGCGTACAAAACGATCGGACGGAACGCATTGTAAAAGCAAGGGTCGTCGGTGCGGGGCAAGTAGAAATACGCCTCTAATAAGGCCCTTAGTTATAACCAAACAACAGAGTTTTTGACGCGGAAATACTATGGCGCGATAAAAACACAAAAAAAGATGAGTTTTTGACTAAAGTTATAAAGGCAACTGCCGAAACCCTCTTCGTGGGTACCTTTGGTCAAACAAACTACCCGATGGCTAACAACCATCTTTCGCAGTAGTGCAGCAACTAAATGGGAATTGCAGCAATGGTTATCGATACAAACAGCAACATCAATACATCCAGTGGAGCGCCCCGCAATCGGGTCGACTCAGGTTCTGGCAGTGGACAAAAGCCCAGTGCCCCAGACGTCAAAGGTGAACAAACGGCCAAGCCGGAAGTCTCGTTGAGCTCTCAAGCTCAAACCCTGAATCGTCTGGAATCAAACATCCAGGCCGCCGACGACGTCGATAGCGATCGTGTGGCAGCCATTCAAAAAGCCATTGCCGACGGGTCTTTTGAAATTAATGCCGAGCGAATCGCCGAGAACATGTTGTCTCAAGACGAGCTCTTCTAAAAGCTAAATACACGCTGTAATTAGATCTATTTCTTGACTGAACGCTTCGCGCTGCAATTCCCAAACTGCGACTGATTCGCCATCAAGAATTTGACCAACTCACGTCGTAGCGGGCACCAAGCCCCTATTGATGTGACTAACGGGAGGTGCCCATGTCATCCGTCCATGTATCCGCGCAGGCGGTACGTCAGCTTATTGAACAAGACATTCTTGTTGCTCAACAACTTACCAAACTCTTAGAGCAAGAGCACCAAGTGCTTCAGTCTAGAGATTCAGAACAACTCAACCGTATCGTTGCCGAAAAACAACACTGCATGGCTAGGCTAGAAGGTAGCGCCAAGCAACGCGGTGGTTGGATTAGCTTTCTTGCAGAACGCACGGGAATGGCGCCGAAAGATTGCTGGCTAAGATTGCTGGAAGAACTTAAGGACCCCGCGTTACTGCCATTGTGGGAAGAGTTTCAACTCAAACTCAATGGGTGCAAAGAACACAACGACGTCAACGGCAAAATCATTTCACGCGGCCAAAAGACCCTTAAACAGTTGCTGGGCTTGCTGCGAGGACAGAGTATAGACACTCCCCGCCTCTACAATGCCAGTGGCGACGCACACCGACAGAGCGCCAGCCACACCGTTATTAAAGCCTAGCCGGCGATAGACACAACAACAAAAACGATTAGGGCTCGCAAGATGGCGCGAGCTCAAACCACTTGTGCCCCCAAGCATAATCTCGCAAACGTGTCAGATCTTCAGGACGATCAATATCGGGCAAGGAGCTCGCACGATAAAAAGACCACTCCAGTCTTTGTAAATGAACAATCGTCTGCTCATAAACCCGGTCGGTCCCCCAATCGATTCCTTGAAACAGCGCCTCAGAGAATCGACTCAAGCCTAAAGCCACATAGCCACCATCATCGGCAGGAATCAGCGCCGCTGGCAGACCACTTCGCAACGCCACTATCAGATCTTGAAGCCGGCCGGTATCCAGCTCAGGGCAGTCGCTGCCGACAATGATTGCGAAACGATAGCTTTGCAATACTTGCCGCAAGCTATCGGCCATACGAGCACCAAGATCACCGCCCTGCTGCACCTCAATCGGAACAGGCAACAGCTCGACCAATTTGTCAAAAAAATCTGGCGAAGCCCCCCGCCCTGATACCCACAGCTGGTAATCCCATTCACTAGGGCTGCGCAAGCTTTGAAAAGTGTGAGCGACCAAATCGCTGTGTAACTGCAGAGATTGTTGAGCGCTCAGCCGCGGTTGCATGCGCGTTTTCACTCGATTGAGTTGCGGCCTTTTTGCAAATTGAATAATACAAACATCATTACTGGGCGTGTGCGCTGCGGTAGGAGTTGCGGTCAATTTTTTTATTCCTTCAAAGTTTTGGCTACGACGACTCTCACCAAGGCAAGAGAAAGACGCAAACTCAAACGTTGGTGTTAACGATACATTTCTGACAAGGCTTGGGGGTTCACGCCGCGAAAATACAACCAGCGCAACTTCCACATCAGTAGCACCGTTGGAACGACGCCACGCTGCTCCCAGCGCCGACTGGAAGTGACCAGTTTGCCTCGCATCACTCGTGGGCGCGACACTTTACGCGCGCGAGATGAAAATTCAACATCCTCCATCAGTGGGATATCGGCAAAACCACAGAGCTTTTGCCACAGCGCGCGACTGACGAACAACGCCTGGTCGCCGGTCGCTATTGCCGACAACCTTGAACGTAAATTCATGAACCGCTCTACGATTCGCAGGGACCATAATTGACCGCTCAAACGTACCGGGAAAAAGCCCCAGCAATCACTCTCTGACGGGAACGGCATTGCCTCAGCAATCAAATCGACGAAATTGTCGGGCAATTGTGTATCCGCATGTAAAAACAGCAAACACTCCCCTTTCGCTCGATCTGCTCCGGCATTCATTTGAGCTGCCCGCCCCTTTACCTCGCAGACAACCTCATCCACTAAGAACTGCGCCTGATCGAAGGTGGCATCCGTACTACCGCCATCGCTGAGAATCACTTCTACCCGCCCCTGCTCGCGCAACGACTGCAGGGGCTGCAACGTGGCTTTTATAGAACTCGCTTCATTGAAGGTTGGGATAACAATGCTAATCAACATCGGAGCCGTTAAGTTTGCCTTCGCCTTCACTCAAGCGCACCGCCGCAGCTGCTGCCCTGCCCAGCCGTACAACCATAGCAATGTTCGCCGATGACGATCGGCTCACCCTCGAGCGATCGCTGCAACAGATCACGAAGATGAACCTTGCGGCTATCGCTGGCCAACAAATCACCTAGGGGTGAAGAGTCGGTTGTCGACAACTGCATGGGCCATTCCAACATCTGATTAAAATCGCAATCATAGACGTGCCCCTGCCAATCCACACTGATCAAACTGCGACACATGACACCGCCTAAATTGCTTTCGCTATAGTTGTCTTTGAGCAACGTCAAATAGGACTCCAGCTGACCTTTGCTCATCAACATGCTGCCAAAACGACTGATTGGCATATTGGTAATGGTTAACAATTCGTCGAATTCGATACCGTGATGCGCGAGCAACTGCTGCTTATACTCGGCTTGCAAACTTGCCTGAGGCGGAGGCAAGAAAGCTCCGTTGGGGTTGTAAACCAGGTCCAACTTCAGACCCCCACCTTTTCCATACCCCAAACGATTCAATCGCTGCAAAGCCTCGATCGATGTTTGATAAACGCCTTTACCTCGCTGCTCATTAACATTGGCCTCCTCATAACAAGGCAAGGAAGCACTGATGTAAACACCACTGTCGGCCAGAAATTGAGCCAAGTCCTCATAGCCTGGTTCTTCTAGAATCGTTAAATTGCAGCGATCAATGACTTCCACTCCGCGCGCTCGAGCCTCGGCCACCAGATAGCGAAAATGCGGATTCATTTCCGGCGCTCCACCGGTAAGATCTAGGCATTGTATTTTTTTTGCGTCGATAAATTGCAGCAGTAAATCGATGACGTCACGAGTCATTAACTCGGTTCGCTTAGGGCCGGCATTAACATGGCAATGGGTGCAACTCAGATTACACAGATAGCCTAAATTGACTTGTAACGTGTGTAACTCCGTGCGATGGAGGGGCGGGAAATCCGTTTTAAGTAAACGCGGAGCCGTGTCTTTCATAACTCAAAACCAGCAAAAGAGGATGTGTGTAAGACCTACACTTTAAGAAATAATTCACCGCAGAGCTTAGAGTGCGAGAAATGGCCCGCCCTAGTGGATTCGAACCACTGGCCTTCCCCTTAGGAGGGGGACGCTCTATCCAGCTGAGCTAAGGGCGGTCAGATTGAACAAATAGCAGCCAACATGAGCACAACATCTTAGCCTTTGTCTAGATTGCCTCACACTGGATAAGCTCCCTAGGTGCAACCCACACAACCGTGCCAGTACTGACTCGCTAACTGCGAAGGCAATCCTAAACGCTTCACCCATGAATCTCAACAGAGCTGACTATACAGAGTACAGCTCCAGCCGATAAAATGACGCCCTTCCTACTGATCAGCTGCAGCCTGAGCACTCCCACCTACGACAAGTACTGAACCAATGAATCTATTGCTACTACGTGAATCTGACTTTACCGATACCCATACAGTAACTCTCTTCGGGCGTCGTCACACTCATATGCGAACGGTGCAACAAGTATCCGTAGGCACGGAGCTAAAAGCCGGAATAATCAATGGCAATACCGGAATTGCTAAGGTCACAGCCTTAACGGATGAATCGACAAGCCTGCAGGTCGCACTTACAGAAATACCCCCAGCACCCCTACCCCTGACACTGATCGTAGCTCTACCGCGCCCCAAAATGCTGAAACGTATCCTGCAAACAGTTTCCACCATGGGAGTCAAAGAGCTGATACTCATCAACAGCTATCGAGTGGAGAAAAGCTTCTGGCAAACCCCGTTCCTAGAAACACAAAAGATTGAGGAACAACTGACATTGGGGCTTGAGCAAGGAGTGGACACACGGATGCCAAGTGTGACTTTAGAAAAGCGATTCAAGCCTTTCGTCGAAGACCAGCTACCCGATCTCTGCAAACATAAACGTGCGTTAGTCGCACACCCCAAAAATGCGGTGACTTGCCCTGCTCCGACTCGTGAAGAAAGTGTTCTAGTGATAGGTCCTGAAGGTGGATTTATCGACTACGAGATAGAGAAATTGAACCAAGCAGGTTGTCAGACCATACATCTCGGACCGAGAATTCTAAGGGTTGAAACCGCAGTGCCGGTGCTATTGTCGAGACTTTTTCCAGTCTTTTAACGCATCACGGAGAAACGCAGATCTAACCCTGAATACCTACCTGATTGCCTTTCAATAGCGATTCGAATTCACCGAAAGGAACTGGACGACTAAAGTAGTAACCTTGATAACAGTTGCAACCGAAGGCTGTGAGAATATCCAGCTGGCTTTTCTCTTCGACCCCCTCAGCTACCACATTCAAATCCAATAGCTGACCCATAGTGACAATGGTCTCCACCAAAACTCGATCACTGCGATCATCAACAATATCACGCACAAAGCTGTAGTCGATCTTCAAAGTTGATACCGGCAAGCGCTTCAAATAACTAATCGACGAATAACCGGTCCCAAAATCATCGAGAGAAAAGCTAATACCCATGGCCGACAAAGCCGTCATAGTGGCAATGGTTTCATCGACGTTGTGAATCACCACCCCTTCAGTGATTTCAAGGTCGAGACTATCGCGCGGAATGACAATTTCATGAAGGGTTTTGGCCATATCGTCAACAAACGTCTGCCCCCTAAACTGTCGAGGGCTGACATTTAAGCTCAGCCGCATGCCCTCATGCCAAACGCCACTCTTGTCCAGTGAATTAAGCGCCCGACAGCCCTCTTCGATAATCCAACGACCGACTTCCACCATCAAACCCGAAGATTCCAGCACCGGAATAAACTCTCCAGGAGAAATCATACCGCGCTCAGGATGTTGCCAGCGCAATAGTGCTTCCGCCCCTAGAATCTTGTTGGAGGCCACATCGACTTTCGGCTGAAAAAACAATTCAAATTGGTTTTCCGCCAGTGCTTTGTGGAGCTCACTTTCCAACCGCAACTGATAGCTGACCTTATCGGCCATCCCCAAGTTGAAGAACTCGATTGCATCACGGCCCTTCGCCTTAACTTGATACATGGCGGTATCAGCAAAACGCAACAATTCATGCACGGAGCTTTCTTTGTCGGCATAAACAACAATCCCGATGCTGCACGACACATGCAATTTGATATCTTTGTAGGGATAGGGCTCCGATAAACTCTTGCGTATCTTCTCCGCGACTTCACCCGCCTTTAGGCCTGCAGCATCTAAGTCATGATCCAACACGGTCAACACCACCACAAACTCATCGCCACTTAGACGGGCAACTAAGTCCTCTTCTCTGACAACGTTACCTAAACGCTCGGCCACTTGCTTGAGCAGCTGATCGCCCACAGGATGCCCGAGAGAATCATTAATGTTTTTAAAATGATCAAGATCGATAAAAAGAATCGCACCGTAATACTTATGTCGACGCGCACGAACAATTTCATGTTCAAGTCGTTCAACCAGGTGCACGCGATTAGGAAGATTAGTCAGCGCATCGTGATACGCCATGTATTCCATCTTCTCTTCGGCTTCCTTTCTCGCAGTGATGTCATTGGCGACCATCAGCACTAGGCGCTCACCCTGCATAACGATGGATTTTGCATGCCCCTGCAAGTAACGTTTCTCACCGACCGCGGAAATAAAATAACCTTCGAAAGCGCCCTCATCCAACACATCCCCACTTTCCGAGGTCGCACCTATGGCGTTATACACATTTGGGGCTTCCCCGAAGGCAAAGCCGAACTCTAGAATATTAAGCCCGGAAATCGTCTCCGTGGTCTTTCCAAAGAATTCGGCCATATTTTGATTGGCAAATTCCATGGTACCGTCTGTGTGACGCAGCCCAACCATCGCCGGCAGTTCGTTAACAATCAGACGTATAGCCTCTTCACTTTCCCGTAGCGCCGACTCAACCTCTAAGCGCTTGGTAAAGGCCTCCTCAATTGCATCTAACATGCTATTGGAAGAAAGTGCCAGCTGAGTGAGTTCATCATGACGTTCAGGGTGCGCTACCGTAATACGACGCGCGCCCGGCTTATCTGGACGTATGGATTTAATCTCTTGCACCATACGAATCAGAGGGTTTGTCAGCATGTAATAGAATGCTATAAATAGCAGCAACACCAAAATTGAGTTGCGAATCAGACCACTTAAAATCACGAAGGTAGAGCGCTGATAGAAAGTCTCCAACGCTTTGTTGAGATCTACCCTGAAAGTAATCGAGCCTGCGGTACTCTTATCGTAACCAGGAATACTGAGGCTCGCAGAGTAGCTTTTGCTGTCTTCTACAAAGTAGCTGGTTAACCAGCTGGTGGGGGAGCTGGATCTTGGCTTATCGCCTTGCGCAAGCACGTTGCCTAACTCATCGAGTATGGCAACATCGAAGATAAAATCGTAGGCCAACATACCATTGACCACTTCCATGGAAAGATCGTCATCTAAAGTATGAACGGCTCGAGTGGCCGGCGGTGCGGCAACCTCGATCACGCGCTCGATCAACAAGTCCAGCTCTTGCTCTTGGGATAAATAATCAAGATACAATTGAAAGGAACTCATCCCCAAACCCAGCACAAAGGCAAGAATAACGCCCACTTTGGCAAGACGATAGGAAATTCCTTGGAAGAATGACTGCACTCGTGGTCCTCTATTGGCTGACGGATTTGATGACTACCCACCTAAGCGAGTCAACTAAGATTTTAGTTGGAAATCATTAGTTTATAGCAATCGCAGTGCTGAAAAGCGAATTTCTGCGCAACGCCGTCATCATAAATCAGGATAGAAGCTACCACAAAGTTTGTCGCCATTCTCTGGCATAAACTGAAGACAAATGGGTAAAAAGGTGACGACTCTCTGTCGTCGAAAGAAACAAGGCCGTCCACTGCCTCCGTCGAGACAAAACATCGACGATCGAATGAGCGCAAATCAAACTATGCAGCCAGCTAATAAACGCGCTTCCCAAGTCAACGCACCTATGAGCTGGCTGTTTGAAGCATCTTCTTTAAGTACTCACCCTTAAGTAACAACTCTCAAAGAAGACTAACTCTCGCGATTAGGCTGCTCTTACTGTCTCGAGCAAAGCCACCGGCTTTACGTAAGGCATATCCAGAGCCTTGGCCACCGCTTCGCAGGTAATCTGCCCCTGATAAACGTTAAGCCCAGCAAACAAATGTTCGTCCGCCTGCATGGCTTGTTCTGCCCCTTTATCAGCGAGCGCCAACACAAAGGGTAAAGTGGCATTGTTCAGCGCCATGGTAGACGTTCTGGCAACGGCTCCCGGCATATTAGCAACACAGTAGTGGATGACCTCTTCAACCACGTAGGTAGGATCTTGATGAGTTGTGGCTTTTGACGTTTCAAAACACCCGCCCTGATCAATGGCCACATCAACCACGACGGCACCTTTTTTCATCCGAGCAATTAATTCTTGAGTCAACAACTTAGGCGCTGCTGCCCCGGGAATCAGTACCGCCCCAACCACCAAATCCGCCTCAAGTGCATGCTGTTCAATAGCATCAATACTAGAATACACGCACTTCACTCGACCGGAGAACTCGACGTCTAACTGACGTAAACGAGGCAATGAGCGATCAAGAATGGTGACATCCGCCCCCAAGCCAATAGCCATAGACGCCGCTTGAGTCCCTACGACACCCCCACCGATAACCACGACTTTGGCCGGTGCAACGCCAGGTACACCTCCCAGTAAGGCCCCCATTCCACCTTGAGCTTTCTGCAAGTGGTAAGCTCCGGCTTGCACAGATAAACGCCCTGCGACCTCTGACATAGGCGCCAGCAAAGGCAGCGCACCTCTAGCATCTGTTACCGTTTCATAGGCAATACAGGTGGCCCCGGACTCCGCTAATAATTGTGCTTGAAGGCTATCAGCCGCTAGATGCAAATAGGTGAATAGGATTTGACCCGCTCGCAACTGTCGACACTCATGGGGCTGGGGCTCTTTGACTTTGACGATCATGTCAGCTTTCGCAAATATCTCTTCCGCTGTAGCCACTATCGAGGCGCCGGCATCCAGATAGGCTTGGTCTTCAAAGCCAATTTCAGCCCCCCCTTGTGTTTCAATCATCACTTGATGACCTCGGCCAACAAGCTCTCGTGCACTGGCCGGGGTTAAACCAATACGATACTCATGGTTCTTAATTTCTTTGGGAACGCCGATCAACATTATTATTTCTCCTTAAAGACTCTCTGATTCACACAGTCACCGCAGTTAGCGGGCCTTGTCAGTAGTTATGGGCCCTATGTCAGTGATAAAGACAAAATCACCAACAACGAATGACCATCTTAGGCTTCTCAAATAAGAGCATTTTATGTAGATTGGAAAAAAGGCAGTTGAATCAACTGGAAAGAAAACACTAAACGGGCACAAACAGCTACCCCATGAAAAAACTAAATACCGTTGATAAAAATATTATTCGCGTACTGCAAAAAGACGGAAGAACCAGTTTCGCGGAGCTTTCAAGACAAGTAGGCCTCAGCGCAACCCCCTGCAAAGAGCGAGTAAAGCGATTGGAGCGAGAAGGAGTCATCAAAGGTTACACCGCCCTGATCAATCCCGACTATCTGGACGCAGGCCTTGTGGTATTCGTGCAGATTCGCCTATCTCGCTCAGCAAAAGATACCTTTGAGGCCTTTCGCGAAGCCGCCATGGCGCTACCAGAGATCCAAGAGTGCTACTTAGTATCCGGCAGCTTCGACTATCTGCTCAAAGCCAGAGTTGCCGATATGAGTTCCTACCGACAATTTTACGGGGAAACGCTGCTTACCCTGCCGGGCGTCCACGAATGCACCAGCTACGTGGTGATGGAAGAGGTAAAAGATACCACCGAGATTCCTGTCCACTATAATCGCTAATAGCATTGCCTTTAATGCTATAGCCTTTGAACCAAAGCCCCGTTCCCGAATACCGTAATCAAGGGGATGGTCAACTCCGCTAAAGGATGCTCACATATGGTTTTTGATGAATTCTTGATTCGTTCGCACATTCCAACCGTCGAGAACTGGCCGCAAGAAGGTGTTAGTTTTCGCGATATAACGCCGCTATTTCAGAATCCCGCCACCGCACGCATGATTACCGACAGCCTTGCTTGGCGGTATCTCAATCAAGACATCACCCACATTGCCGCGTTAGATGCGCGCGGCTTCTTACTCGGCTCCAATCTCGCCTACGCACTGAACAAGCCTCTTGTGCTAATCCGAAAACCGGGAAAGCTGCCAGGAGAGGTGGATCGTGTCAGCTATGACAGTGAGTACGCTAAGGGTGAACTAGAACTACAAAAGAGTGCTTTTTCAGTTGGTGATAAGGTGGTCATCGTTGATGATTTAATCGCCACTGGTGGTACCTTATTGGCCGCTAGCCGTTTAATCCGCAATCAAGGCGCAGAGATTAATGAAGTGGCAGCGATTGTTGATCTGATCAACCTCAAAGGAAGCGAGCGTCTAACGGAATCAAGTATTCCCTGCTTTAGTCTCATCAGCTTCGACGATTGAAGCTCGATTAGAGATGCCGCGCGATCACCTGATGCTTTCTAACTATTGAGATGCGCAGGCATAAAGCGAGCCCAGTTGCTCACTAATCCACGAACAAATCTATTAGTGGCTTCGATTGTCACCACTCCGTCGCCCCATACCGTAGCGGCGGTCAGGAAGGATTGAGGAGCCTCGAAAGTTCCCTCGACGATCAAGAGTTTGACGTCGCGCATCGTGACGACGCTCATGAAAGCTGCCGTCGGGCGACATTTCTTGAATCCAACAAACGCCTCCACTGCCTTTGATGGCATGCTCAAATTTTCGCGCTTCATCGAAAGAAATCCCTTTCTTGACGACAATCGGCATACCGCAAGACAAGGTACTTAACATGTGGTCGTTCAGCCCGAAGGTACGTCGTAAGTTCTCCCGAGCTAATTCTGCACTGGCCATATCAGAGAATTTATCGATATAAACCACTTCATAGGCTTTTTGGCCTGCCGTCATTTGAACCTCCGCTGCTCACTTTACAGCTCTGTTTCATCCATGAATCTGGCGTTAAATTACACCTCGTATAAGATTAAATAGCAGGCGGGTCTATTTTTGACAAAGAATCAATAGTTTGGAGAGCGTATCAGTTCTATAACTGTTGAAACTCTACCCGTTAAAGTCTGAATTCGTGCCGCGAAGCCTGCCCTCCTAGAAACCTGTCTTCCTAGAAATTACTTTCGAGCATCAATCAGCACAGACAAGCGCCTCGGCTCGACCACAGGGCTAAGGTAATTGAACGGTTTCGACGATCTGTACGCCCAAGGGGATGTCCGCAGTAGCGCTGCTTGAGTCGTTTATGTTTGAAGCCCCGATAGTCGCTTCATCGTAATCATATTCAGAGCGTTCACCCTGACGATCGAGCGGTAAATTGACGAAATCAAACAGCTCGCGATCCGCGAGCTGGCTAGGCGAAACGTTTTGAATGGACTTAAAAATACGCTCGACTCGACTGACATCGTTTTTTTCCCATTCCATCAACATCCCCTTCACCGCTTGGCGCTGAAGATTCTCTTGAGAGCCACAGAGGTTGCACGGAATAATCGGGAATTGCTTGTGATCCGCGTAGGCAATCAAATCGGCTTCACGGCAATAGGCCAAGGGACGGATGACAACATTGCGCTGATCATCAGAACGCAGTTTAGGCGGCATTGCTTTCAGACGACTGCCGTAGAACATATTCAGAAACAGCGTTTCGACGATATCATCCATGTGATGACCCAAGGCCAGTTTGGTCGCGCCAATCTTTTCAGCAAAGGCATAGAGCGTCCCCCGTCGCAGTCGAGAACACAGACCGCAGGTTTTTTGCCCTTCTGGAATTTTCTCCCGCACAACACTGTAAGTGTCTTTATCAACAATATAGTAAGGTACCCCGATAGACTCGAAATACTCTGGCAGCACATGCTCGGGAAAGCCGGGCTGCTTTTGATCCATGTTGACCGCGACCACGTCAAACCGAATGGGCGCGGTTTTTTGTAGGTGCAACAAAATGTCCAACATGGCAAAGCTGTCTTTACCCCCGCTGATGCAGGCCATCACCACATCGCCCTCTTCGATCATGTTGTAGTCGACAATAGCGTTTCCCACATTTCGACGAAGTCGCTTGTGCAGCTTATTGACTTCTAGGCGCTGTTTACGCTCGTCGCTGGATGAAGGTTGGGGCTGAAGATCAGTCATGGCAAAACCTGGCACATCGGAGGTGATTTTAAGGCCGGCTATTGTACGGATTTTGTGCGGCACAAGAAACCGGCAAGTTCACTCATCAACTTTGCCGCTCTAGCGGCACACTTCTGCCCACTGGCGATAGTTTGAGCAATGGCTTCTGACCGCTCGACAGGAGCAAGAGCCAGTATCTATAAGCCCTGCGAAATAAGCACGAGCAGCTCATCTCGTTTGGCACAGGCATTGCAATTCCCTTTGTAGAAACTACCAGGCCTCAGCCAAGAGCCTGGACGTAGCCCATTTTTAGGAGTGACTTTCTATGGCCATTTTGCAATCTGTTCTGCAAAAATTTAGCCGCAAAGCCAGCACCATCGACGTTGACCAAGGCGTTCGCTCTCTGTCGAGCAAAATCGCGAATTACGCCCCCTTATTCGAACTTCAAGAAAAGCGTCAGTTAATCGAAGTCATCAGTGATCGTACCGGTGAAACCTATCAGAGTATGATTCTGGCCATCGATCTAAACCAACTCCATATTGAGCTCGATGAACTCTTCCCCCAACCGGCCGACTTTATCTACCAGCCGGGGGATACCTTTACCATTAAGCACCACCATCAAGGGCTTATTTTGTCCTTCTCCTGCCAGCTCAGCAGTATTGTCATGAGCTTGTCCTCCCCTATTTACTCACTATCGCTGTCCGACGAGGTGCAATATCAGCAACGCCGCCGCTCTACTCGTCTCACTCTCAGTAAACAGCAACCGCTGTCGGTAAGACTGCAATCGCCTCGGCGAACCCCTTGGTATGCCACCGCCAATAATATCTCGGCTGGAGGCATGCGATTGGTCATCGGCGGCAATGTGCTTGATCAACTGCATCACAACAGCTATCTACCCGAATGCGAATTCCGTTTTAACGACGAATTTCAAGTGCGGTGCCAGGCTCGAGTCAAAGGCTTCCGATTCTTACGACGCCCCTACCGCCATACCGAGCTCAGCATTGAATTCAAAGACATCGGACCTCAACAACGAAACCAGCTACAACATCTGATCGAAGCGTTTGGCACCTCCGTTGAGGCGGCCTGACGCACAAATCATCTTTTGATTATTTCGATGAATGACTTCAGAATGCGCGCAAGATGCCGTTAAAAGCAAATATAGAGAGCTCCTGATAGACCTACAAATGCCGGCTATCAGGCAAAAGTAGGTTTTCGAACTATGCTTTTCACATACGATATAAGCAGATCAACAGCTGGAAAATGAATCATGCGTAAAATGGGACCGGTGACGGGACGAGAAGTCACTTTTGCGAGCACAGATGAAATTGTCTCCGCAACCACAGACAAAGGTGTCATCACATTCTGCAATGACACCTTTTGTAGAATCGCCGGATACAACCGGGATGAGCTGATCGGTCAAGCCCACAATATACTGCGCCATCCCGATATGCCGGCTGCGGCCTTTCAAGGCCTGTGGGACACCATCAAGCAGGGCAAACCTTGGATGGGAATTGTCAAAAACCGCTGTAAGAATGGCGATCACTATTGGGTAGATGCCTATGTCACTCCCCTGCGGGAGAACAATCAAGTCACCGGCTATGAGTCGGTGCGTTTTAAAGCCGATGCGGCCGCCATCCAACGTGCTGAAAAAACCTATCAGCGTATCAACAACGGACAAAACCCCATTCCCGCCCTGGAAAAATGGCGCCACAAGTTAATCGATTTTACGCTGACAACCGCAGTCGTACTCACAGTATTGTTGATTGACTTGGCCGTTTTTGCCGAACTTTCCGCAATTGCAGGTGTGATGGCTATATTTACCAGCGCCGCGGCCGGTGTTCTCAGCACTTGGCTCGCGCAGCGGGGTCAAAATGAAGCCGCAACGTTGGCTCGGCGGGAGATCAATGATCCCTTAGCCGCCTACATTTATACCGGTCGTGGCGATGCCGTTGGTGAAATTGAACTGTCGCAATTGGCTCAGAAAGCCCGACTCCGCACCGCCCTAGGTCGCTTTGTGGAATCTTCTAAAGAAGTCATGCAGCGCTCGGAGCTCGCTCTGGAGCAATCGCGTTGCAGCCACAACGGTATGACAGCCCAGCTGCAAGAAACTGAAAATGTAGCCAGATCCATGCAACAAATGTCATTGGCCGTGCAAGAAGTCGCTGCCGGAGCCACCCAGACCTCTACGGCTACCAACGACGCAATCAATCAAGTCGCCCATGGTAATCAAGTACTCAGCGGGGCCAGCGGGGCTATTCAGGGGCTTTCTAGCACCGTATCAGACCTTGGTACAGTGATTGATCGACTCTCTGCTGATAGCGCTCAAATTGCCAGCGTGGTGGATGTAATCCGCGGCATTGCAGAGCAAACCAACCTGCTTGCACTAAACGCCGCCATCGAGGCTGCACGAGCGGGCGAGCAAGGCCGAGGATTTGCCGTGGTAGCCGATGAAGTCCGCACCTTAGCGCAGCGCACCCAAGAATCGACACAACATATTCAGGACATTATTGAGAAGCTCGGCAAGGCGACCAATGATGCCTCCGACAACATGGGCTCCTGTCTCAATCTTGCCGACAAAAGCGTTGAGGAGATGAATAACGTCAGCAGTGCGTTAAGCGGTATCTCAGAGTCTGTCGGTATGATTGACACTATGTCACAACGCATTGCATCAGCCGCCGAAGAGCAGTCTGCCACTGCCATTGGCGTTGAACAAAACACACAGTCGATCTCGGACATTGCCTCGCAGACACAGCAAGAAGCCGAATCTGCGGCTCAGCTCAGCCAAGAAATGGCCGATCTGACTCAGAAACAATTTCATTTGGTTGAGAGATTCAACTGATAACCGGACACATAAGAAGCCAGCACCAACCCATCGCTCAAGCGACGGCCAACTTTGCCAAACAGTAACTTTTTTATATGCCAAATGGTAACTGGGGCCGACTTGCCTAGCCCCTGAATCTCGAGCAATGATTCAGTGGGCTCAATAGCCTTGCGTTTACTTGCTAGCCTCCTACAATGTCGCCAATCCATATTCAGAGGCGAGCATGAGCGATACACCTTCTATCCTTGGCGACACTAAACACACAGCAGAATCCATTACCGAGCTGGATCGCCAGTACGTGTGGCACCCCTACGCCTCATTTATTGACGCCCCCCCCATCTATGCGGTGGAATCGGCTAGCGGTTGCACCCTGACCTTAACCGACGGGCGACAACTGCTCGATGGCATGTCCTCTTGGTGGTGTACCATCCATGGCTACAATCACCCCACCTTAAACGCCGCCGCCAAACAACAGATCGACAAGATGTCGCACGTCATGTTTGGCGGCCTCACGCATCAACCGGCCGCTGAATTGGCTCAGCTATTGGTTGAGATTACTCCCCCCAACTTAAGCAAAGTATTTTTCTCGGATTCGGGTTCCGTGGCTGTGGAAGTCGCCATGAAGATGGCCGTCCAGTATTGGCACAGTCAGGCTCAGCCACACAAGAACAAACTGCTCAGCTTACGCAGCGGCTATCATGGCGACACCATTGGTGCCATGTCGGTCTGCGACCCAGTGACGGGTATGCACCATCTATTTAAAGACAGCCTCACTCAACAACATTTCACAGAAGCACCTATCGCAGGCTTCGATACGCCTTGGAAAGCAGAATACATTCAGGATTTTGAGCAACAGCTGTCCTCTCATCACCACGAGCTCGCAGCGGTCATTTTGGAGCCGATTGTGCAAGGTGCCGGCGGCATGCGTTTCTATCCACCAGAATATCTCCGCCAGGCACGTAAGCTCTGCGATCAGTACAAGGTGCTTCTCATTGCTGACGAGATTGCCACCGGCTTTGGTCGAACAGGAAAACTGTTTGCCTGCGAACACGCCGACGTAGAACCCGATATCCTATGCCTCGGCAAGGCGCTCACCGGCGGAACCATGACGATGGCAGCTACGCTTTGCTCTGACAAGATCAGTGACGGAATCTGCCGGGGCGAAGCCGGCGTCTTTATGCACGGCCCTACGTTCATGGGTAACCCGCTGGCGGCAGCGACCGCTTTAGCGAGCACCCGCCTGCTATTGAGCGACGACTGGCAAAGTAACATCCAACGTATTCATCGGCAGCTGAGCGAAGGCCTCTCCCCCTGCAAAGACTACTCACACGTGCAGGAAGTAAGATGCCTAGGCGCCATTGGTGTAGTCGAGATGCAACAGCCGGTGGATATGGCAAAGATTCAAGAAGCATTTATCAAACAAGGAGTGTGGATTAGGCCGTTCGGAAAACTCGTCTACGTTATGCCGCCCTACGTTATGAGCGACGACGAATTGAAGCAGCTGACGCAAGCGATGGTCGCCGTACTCGCCGATGAGTCACTGTTTCAATCGTAATTACTCTGCCAGAAGCCCAAGGACGGGTGAGCCGTAAATACGGCCTGCTAGCTCGCGTCAATCCAATCGATAGACAACAGTGACTGTGCTTCCTCCATCACTGTAAACCACCGAATCACAAAGCGAGCGAATCAAATCAATGCCACGCCCAAATGAATGATCCTGTTCGTTTACATCGAAGTCGCTCACGTGTTGCAAGGCCTCTACATCAAACCCTTTGCCTGAATCACTCACAATGATTTTTAGCTTATTAGTATTGGTTCCGGTCAACTGCAAGCTGAGGTCAATAGAACCGCCATTCAAAGTCTCCAGCCGCTGTCGACGCAAGCGATAGTAGCGCTCAAACCCATCGGTCGTTTCCTTAATCGCGGAATCAAGTTCCAACAAACCATGCTCGAGTGAATTGTTGATTAGCTCACTGAGTAACGTGTATAAAATATCAAGATGGGATTTAAAAGTTACATCCCCGCCCAACAAACGCACCACCTCTGCGACTAGATCCGGCTTGCCAAGTTCATCAGGCGTTAGTGAAAAGCTCAGTGTCCAAGGTAATGACAGCGATCCGTCACCCGTATCTCGATGAGCCAGCCCGTCGGCATACTCCACCGGGCAACAGGTTAGCTCGACCAATGTCATGTCATCAGTTTGTTCTGCCTGCTGACGATACTCATTAACGGCCTCATAGATCCGATCTACATAACAGTCTGCAGGTGTCGCCAGTAACGCCTCGAGACGCTCCTCACCAAACATCTGCCCCTGATCATCTTGGCTTTCTATAATTCCATCGGTGTAGATGACCACCCGAGTACCCGCGGGCGGATTAACGACATCCACAGTTGCATCGAACTCATGATCGTCCAGAACCCCTAAAGGCATATGTTGAGCTTGTAATCGCTCGACCACTCCCCCCGAGGGTGAAACCAACAACAGATCGTTTATGCCACCCACCCAGTAACTGAGCCGATCTCCGTTCGCCGACAACTCCATGATTGCCGCGCAAAAAAACATGTTGCTGGGCAACAGCCCCTGCAATTTGTGATTAATTTCTGTTGCCAGTTCAGCAATACTCGCCTGCTTATTGCTCATGGCGTAGAAAATATCCGCCACCGGAAGACAACCAATAGCCGCAGATAAACCGTGCCCGGTAAAATCACCCAAAACCAAATACACACCGCCCGAAGGACTGGGTGCAGCCAAAAATATGTCGCCATTGAACATCGACATCGGTGAAATTCGGTGCTTGAGATTTCGACAGTCGGAACCTACTCGCTGCAGTCCATTTTGAAATACGTGTTCAACAATGGCGTGTTCGCGATCCATCAAGCGCTGATGATAAGACAGCCGTTCATTCGTTTCCCGCAACTCTTGATAGAGATTAGCGGTGCGCAAATGTGCTGCAATTTTCGCTAGCAACACACTTTCATTGACAGGTTTGGAGATAAAATCATCACCGCCGGCACTGAGACATTCTGCCAAAGCCTGATCTTCATCTAAGGCCGTTACGAAAACAATGGGGATGAAACGATCGGTAATTGCTTCTTTGATACGTTTGGTGGCTTCACGACCATCCATGACCGGCATATTGACGTCCATCAATATCACGCCGATCGAGGCATCACTAACTACCCGATCCAGAGCTTCCTGGCCATTGGTGGCAAAACAGGATTGATAGTCGTGATCTTCGAGAATAAACGCCAGTAGGTCGAGATTGTACTGGTGATCATCAACGATCAGCACTTTCATCTCGTTCAAGAAAATCCCTCCCTATTCGATCGTAAATTTCTTATCGAATCTCGATATGGCGAATATTTTTCTGACTTGAGGGTTGGTGTTAATAAGACGAATATCCGAGCACCGACCATCCCAATATTTTTGCATGTTAATCAGCATCCCCAATGCCGAACTATCCATGTAATGAGTGCTGCGGAAATCGATAATAAACTGCGCGGCTCCTTTGACACTCACAGACTCATAGGCTCGGCGAAACTCTTCAACACAATTAAAGTCGAAGGTTTCATCCAATGATATCTCGTAGCACCCAGCGCTGACCGTCTTTATGGTGATCGCCATTGAAAACTCCCCTGGTTAATAAAAAATGTGTTTCTACTCTACGTCTAACCTCGTTCTTTCACCATAGACACAAACTGCCTGCCTAGAACAGATCGGCCTCTCCTGCAGACAAAGAGGCGACTACGCTACTCGCTTGAATACGCTGCTGAACGATTTCTTTCAACTGCGAGACTTCAAATTCCGACACCTGATCACGGTCCTTTGGCAAACTGGCCAACGCACTCTTTAAACCGCTGATTTTTTCGCTGAGACGACTGACTTCTTGGCTGACAATATCGGCAAACTGCAAAGCGGTAATTGCGCTATTGACATCGTGATGAGTTTTTTCACTGGCGTCAGCCATCTTGCTTACGCCATCAGAGACCCCTTGATTAACGTTCTCAAGCTGCTGCAGCATGCCATCCAGATGCCCCTTAGCATCAATGGCGATACTCATGTCCAGCGATGCAATTTCGCCTACCACCTTCTCAACTCGAGTAATGGTAGATTTTGCAACTTCGGCCTTTTCTCGGATTTGATCATTCAAAAGACTGGAGCTCTGTGAGAGCTTACGCACTTCATCGGCGACCACGGCAAAGCCTCGACCGGCCTCTCCTGCTCTCGCAGCTTCGATGGCCGCATTAAGCGCCAACAAATTGGTTTGGTCAGCGATCCCTCGGATATCGTTGATGAGTAAGAACATACTATCAAAATGCTGAACCATGTCTTGGATGTTGTGTACGGCACTGACACTCTTGTCGCTAACGTCGACAAACAGCTTCACATAATCATCCAATATAGTGCCGACTTCTTCGGCAAAGTGACTGAGGGTCACTGCCTCGCCGTCAGTGTCACCCGGGGACCCTGAAATTTCAGCGACGAGCTCGTGCATCAAACTCTGCTGTTCTTGCGCTCGCGCAGATAGGCCTTGAAAGCTTTGAGAGAGAGATTCAACGCTTGTGCCGACCACGTCATTAATATTCCTACCGCTGGTCTCTAAAGCCTCGCACAGCACGCCTCCCTCAAGGTCGAGCACTTCGCCTACTTGAATCAAAGCGCGCTCCACATCGTCACTCGGTTCGACCTTGTCTTCAGATCCAAGGCCACACCGGGCAATCATCACCCCGTTCACGACCGCGCCGCCAACGATTACCGCTACAGTGGCCTCCACCCCAAAGACCAGACACACAATTAGGGCCGCCGTCCAAGTAACACCAGACACGACCAACAGTTTGACATTCGACTCCATGAATCACTCACCAATTGCAACATGACTATAGGGATATCGGCCAAGTTGAGAATTATTGATGGGCAATTTGGCAGACAATCAAAGAAAGCCTAGTCCTTGTGCCAGAGGTTTGCCAACGACAATGGATTGCGAGAGTAGAGTTTGTTGCGCGGCCGTTCACCGTTGCTGATAATCAGACGTTAATGGCCGCTAGAAGCAGAGGTGAATGTCGACAAGAGGCGCCAGGTCAAAACGATAGAGGCAGGAACGAAGAAACCCCCGATCCAACACTATCGCGCCCTCTTGGCGATCTCGGAGTACAACATTCTGTATATAAAGAAGGGATAAAACCCCTCGTCGAGGGGCTTATCGGGAATACAAAAAAGGCCCTGCGCTAGCTCGCCTAGCACGACCGGAGCACTGAGGGTCCTAGCATGGCGGGAGCTTAGCCTATCGGGCGAATACCCACTGATTTTCTGCACTTGGCCAACAAAGGCGAACTGAAAGAACGCGCTTTTTCAGCGCCTTGCTGCAGTTTTTCTTCAATCGCTGCAGGATTGGCCAACAGCTCGTTATAGCGCTCTCGAGCCTCCGCCAGCTCTCCATTAACCAACTCAAACAACTGCTTCTTGGCTTCACCCCAAGCGATGCCATCGGCAAATGCCTGACGCATATCGACGGTTTGTTGCTCACTGGCAAAAGCCTGCCAAATTTGAAACACCGTGGAGCTATCGGGATCTTTCGGCTCTCCGGGCTCCAGCAAGTTGGTTTTGATTTTGTTGATGTGTTTTTTCAGTTGTTTTTCGGTCAAGAACAGAGGAATGGTATTGCCGTAGCTCTTGCTCATTTTACGACCATCGAGCCCTTGCAACACCGCCACCTTGTCATCAACTACGGCTTCAGGAGCCACAAAGTGCTGGCCATAGTGATGATTAAAACGCGCCGCGATATCGCGAGCCATCTCGACGTGTTGAATTTGATCTTTGCCGACAGGTACTTTGTTGGCGTTAAACATCAAAATATCAGCTGCCATCAGCACAGGGTAGCTATACAAACCCATGGTCACGCCGTAATCCGTATCTTCACCCGCCTCTTGGTTGGCGGCAACGGCCGCCTTATAGGCGTGAGCACGATTCATTAAGCCTTTCGCAGCCATACAATTGAGCATCCAGCACAATTCTGGGATCTCTGGAATGTCAGATTGACGGTAAAACACCACATTATCAGTATCCAGCCCTAGCGCCAGCCAAGTGGCCGCGATTTCCATAGTGGACTGATGAACTTGTTCAGGGTCCTGACATTTAATCAACGCGTGAAAATCGGCCAAGAAGTAAAAAGACAGATTGTCCTGATTCTGACTAGCGGCAATCGCCGGACGAATGGCGCCGACATAATTACCAAGATGAGGTGTACCGGTGGTGGTAATGCCAGTGAGGATGCGTGATTTTGCCATAATTCTACTAGTGCTCTAATAAACTTCGAAGTGGCGCTATGATACTAGGCGACCCACGCCGAAGCCAGCCTCTAAGACGCCTCAACAACTGAGTGAAACACGTCAGCATATTGAGATTTGAGCTGGCTCCAACTTAAATCCGGAATCTCAACCGAGAGTTCCTTCCTACCAAGTGACAAAATCAACTCCAGCGCATTTTCGGCTTGCCGCTCGAGGCTCAACCCCCCCACATCATAGAGAAAGTCCTCGCTCACCCACTCTGGATAAGCCAAGCGTTTGGGTAGCGCTGGGCGACAACCCGCGGCCATCGCCTCCAATACAGCCAACCCCTGGAACTCATGCAACGCAGTAGACAGTACGACGTCCGCCGAAACCAACCACTGCCGATAGCGCTCCCCTGACTCTTCATATCCATACTGAACCAGTTGCGGCTGAAAGCGCTCTCGAATTTGATCAAACGCCTCAGGGTACTGTCTAAATGTCTGACCTAACAAACAGAGTCGAAAATCAATCTTTTGCGCTTGTAGGGAATCGAGAATGGCGAGCAGTAAATCAGGCCCCTTGTCGTACTCCCACCGAGCCGCCCACAGGAGTTTGATAGGAGCTGCGAGCGCAGCGCGCTCAGAAGATGATGCGTCGCCCCATAAAGCTTGCCGCTCTCGCTCAGACAAACGAGCATGTCCATAGCAAGAGTCTGCGAGAGGCACCGGCAACACCGAGGCCCTTTTCTCGATACTTGGACGTATATTCTTCGGCACGTGATCTGGGAGACGTTTGAGCAATGCCTCGACGCCGGCGAGAAAAGTATCTCGATTGTAGGCACTGTTGAACAGTATATGATCGGCGCAGAGCGCAGTGTATAGGTTCAACACTTGCGGCTCGACGCTCGAGTGAGCCTTATCGCTATTGGGGTAGCCGAATTGATTTTCGTGAAAATAGACAATCGTTGGCAGGCTCGCCAATGAAGGGACAAAACCTCTCAAGGCCGAGAGATCCGTCATGGAGGTGACAATCAAAAGATCATAGGGCCGCTCTAACAGCGATCGCTGCTCCATCGCCCACGTCAAACTATTGCCGCGTATTCGCCAACTAAAATAGCGTGGTGGTAAGGTTAATACCGTCCACTCCCAATCAGAAAAAGCCGTCGCCAGCCCTTTGCGCCAACTTTGATGACTGTCTGCATCATAGGCAGACAACAGCAGTACTTTCACTAAGCACTTTTCTCGTAACGCTGAGCGGATTCTTGCAAAATACCGGCATTAAACCCTGCCTGGCATAGCAAATAAGCAGCTAGATGGCTGCGCCTACCGGCATCATCAGTAATTAAATAGTATTCATTGGCGGATAGGCTCGGCAATCGATCTCGCAAAGACGCCAAAGGTAGATTTTTCGAACCCGGCACGTGATGGCAACGAAATTCAAGAGGCATACGGACATCAACTAAGGTGTAACGTGAGCGCTCGGTAATAAATTGGTCATAACTGAAAACAGATTCTATCGGTTCGTGCAATAGCGTGATGAAATCCTCCTTCGCCAAACGCATCAGCAATCCAGGACTCAACATAGTGACCGAAGCATTACGCGGTGTTTCTGCCACCAGAGCTTCTTCACCAAAAAATTGCCCCTCTTCCAGCATTACATTGATCTTTCTCGTCAAATTCGTGACATGGGCCGATCCATGAACAATCACATAAAAATAGTCACCAGATGCTCCCTCTTTCACAATTACATCCCCTTTAGCCACCTCTTGTGCCTCAAAGCGGGTAAACAGGGTTTGTATATGCGCGGGAGGTACGCGAGCAAATAAAGGTGACGCCAGAAGCCCCGACATCCAATCCCCTCCCTCCTCATCTTCTACCTCTACGTGAGCTGAAGCCAAATCGAGATTATCAAGCATCTCTTGATCACTGCGGGTGTCGGCCACAGGCTCAGTCTTAAACAGCGCTTTAGGCTCTTCATGGGCAACTGGAGCCTGACTCCACGCAAGAGCCAAATCTAAAAAATCTGCCTCCACCTTAAGTAAGGTAACCGCCGATTTAGCCACCGCAGACACCTGTGTTGGAGAGGTGTCGGTAAGAGTCACTTTGGCGCGTTCTTGCTCGGCGTCGACCCTTTCACTGTCAAAGCTGGCACCCACTAAATCGACCACCCCCTCTACAAGATAATACCGGTGGTCGGCTGGCTTACCGCGTCGAAATATCAATTTGCCCTTCTCTGCGGTAATCAGTTCGGCGTGTTCGGCGACTTGATCAATGTACTGGTGCTCGAGATCATCAAATGGCGAGAAACGGGTGAGAATGCTTAGGAGATCAGACATGGACAACTCATCTATAACAGGATTAACGGCGCGCTCAATCGATAAGCGGCGCCTTTAGATCAATTCCCGAGTATATACCCTGCTTTTCGCCGACTCTGTGAACGGCATCACCCAGCAGCATCACCCAGTGATGCGGAATGCTTAAAAAACTCCATTAAGACCCTAAATAGGTTGTGCGCGTCATCCACGCCAGCCAACTCTCGAATAGAATGCATGCCAAAAGTGGGCACGCCAATATCGAGGGTCCTCACTCCAACCTCGGCTGCGGTAATCGGACCAATCGTGCTGCCACAGCCCATATCGGTTCGGGTCACGAAAGCTTGTACGGTGACATCGGCCAGTTCGGCCCAATGGCGAAACAAAGCCGAAGTTTCACTGTTGGTGGCATAGCTTTGGTTGGCATTGACTTTGATCACCGGCCCCTTATTGAGCAACGGGCCATGATTGCCGTCGTGCTTGTCACTGAAATTCGGGTGAATACCATGAGCATTATCGGCCGACACCATTAAAGAGTGCGAAATGGTGCGCAAGCGATCTTGAGCGTCCGGTAGCAAACGACTCAGAAAATCAGCCAACATAGGCCCCTGTGCACCACAAGCTGAGCGGCTCCCCACCTCTTCATGGTCATTGCACATCAGCAATACCGATTGCTCTCCATCGGCAGCTAAGATTGCTTCTAAGCCAATAAAACAACTCAATAAGTTATCGAGACGGGCACTGGCAACAAACTCGTTGTTCCAACCAATGATTTCCGGCGTTTGAGTATCGTAGAAGCTCAAGTCGTAATCGAGTACCTTAGCCACATCGGCTGTCCCTTGGTCGATTAAGTAGCCCTTTAGAAGATCACGAAAGTCCACGGACTTATCACCCGCAACCTGCATCAGTACGGGCGGTATATCTTTTTGTGAATTGATGCTTCTGTTTTTGTTTGCCTCACGATCCAGATGGATAGCAAGACTCGGAATGGTGGCGATAGCTCGCTCAAAATTAATCAAACTGCTGGTCACTGCCCCTGCGCTGTTGCGATAGCTCACGCGCCCAGCCAGCGATAAGTCGCGATCAAACCAAGGGTTCAACAGCACTCCGCCATAGGTCTCAACACCCAACTGAAAATACCCCTGCCGAGTCAGCTCTGGTTGAGGTTTAACTTTCAGGCACGGACTATCGGTGTGAGCCCCAACCATGCGAATACCACTCTGCGGCAATGGCTCTTGACCGTAGACAAAGGCAATAATCGACGAATCATTGCGGCATACGTAGTATTTCTCTCCCGCGTTAAGATCCCAGTGATCCGTTTCTGAGAGCGATTGAAAGCCAGCCGCTTCAAGTAGCTGACTCATGCTTTCAACGGCGTGAAAAGGCGTAGGGGATGCTGCTAAAAAGGACAATAATCGCTGATTAAAATCCTTGGAAAAATTCGATTGGCTCATGACAAAACTCTTCGTGAAAGTCTGTGGAATCGTAAGATGCGCTAAACTACTCCGAGAATCTATTGTGAGTCGAGTTAACGCCAATTCTAATTAAGGGGATTTTTTCAAGCGCGCCAACAAGCTGGAGGTATCCCAGCGTCCGCCGCCCATCTCTTGAACATCAGCATAAAATTGATCAACCAAGGCAGTAACCGGGAGCTTCGCTCCGTTGTCTCGAGCTTCAGACAGCACAATGGATAGGTCTTTTCTCATCCAATCAACCGCAAATCCGTGTTCATATTCGTCCGCCAGCATGGTGTTGTGTCGATTGTCCATTTGCCAGGATTGAGCGGCGCCCTTGCCGATAACATCAATGACTTTGTGGCCATCTAAACCCGCTTTTTCAGCAAAATGTAAACCTTCAGCCAACCCTTGTACCAAGCCAGCAATACAAATTTGATTCACCATTTTGCACAGCTGACCACTGCCCACCGGTCCCATTAACTGTGCTGAACGCGCAAAGCAGTCGATCACAGGTTTTACTTGGGAGAAGATATCAGCCTCGCCTCCCACCATCACGGTAAGCGCACCGTTTTCAGCCCCCTGCTGCCCCCCAGATACCGGAGCATCCAGAAAATAACAGCCACGCGATTCAAGCTCGCATGCGACTTGCCGCGCAACTTCTGCTGAGGCAGTGGTGTGATCAACTAACACTGCGCCCTTTTTCAGCCCCGTCGCGATGCCCTGCTCGCCCAACACCACCTGCCTTAAATCGTCATCATTACCGACACAGCAAAAGACCACATCAGCATTGGCACAGGCACCCGCAGGCGTCTGATGATGTTCTCCTTTATACTCATCACACCAAGCCAGCGCTTTTTGTTCCGTTCGGTTGTACACCGTTACCGAGTGCCCAGCCTTCTGTAAGTGGCCGGCCATCGGATAACCCATGACGCCCAAACCTATAAACGCTACCTTCTTCATTGGCTATTATCCCTTGTTAGGAAAATTCGGCAGTGACTCATAAAAAGCCAGCCGCCCCCCTCCATCATTTTTCAATAGGCTAGACTGAACAGCCATGCACCTAGCAACAATCGATAGACCACAAAAGGCCACATGCCCACGCGATCGATCCATTTAAGAAATAAGTGAATACAAGCCGCCGCACTGACTGCCGCCAGCACAGCCCCAATCGCTAAATCACTCCAATTGATATTACTTTGTCCAGCCAGCTCCAGTCCCTTATACCCGCCACTGAGTGTGATTAACGGTATGGACAACAAGAACGAAAAACGCGCTGCTGCTTGCCGTTCGAGACCAAGTGCTAAAGCGGCTGTAATGGTGACTCCCGATCGAGATGTACCAGGAATAAGAGCAAGAGCCTGAGCACAACCGATCAACAAAGCTTGTTTCCAGCTCATTTCCTTAAGTGCTGTTCGTCGCGTTCCTTGCCAATCGGCAAGACCGAGGAAAACACCGAAGATCATGGTCGTCGCCGCGATCACAGCAATGGTTCGCAAATTCTGCTCAATAAAATCATTAAACACTAAACCCGCTAAGCCTGCTGGCACCGTCGCCCAAATAACATACCATGCGAGACGACTATCATTACTTGATGCCCCTTTCAGGCTAACAAACCACGCCTCAATTAAAGTGATTATATCGCGGCGAAAGTACCCCAACACAGCAATCAACGATCCCACATGCACGGCGACGTCGAAGGCTAAACCCTGATCTTGCCATCCAAGAATTTCGCTAGGCAAAATCAGATGCCCAGAGCTGGAAATAGGAAGAAACTCAGTAATCCCTTGAATCAGCGCCAAGAGAGCTAGCTGTAAAGTATCCATAACGTCCTTGAAAAAAGATTAACGGCGAATTCTTTCGCGTTTTTTCCAAGCAACACTGTCCCTCAGATAGACAGGTTGCGTATCTTCGGCAGCCACAAACTCGCCTTGCGCGAAGGCCGCGTCAGCGAGAATCAACATATCTTCAGCTCGCGCCAATAACGCCTGATCTTCGTGGCGGGTATCGATAGCTTGCACCGCCTCATAGTGACAACCAGCACCAACCTTGATCAACTTCGCTGCTGGCACGTCTAGGATCTGCGGGCATTCACTCAATTGCTCTGGTGCACCCACAAATTCAGACACCAACTCACTGGGAAGCGGCGTATCTCCGGTATAAACGGCACCATAAATCTCGTTCATTCTGGCATCCAAAGCGACCAAAACGCGATCATCTCCGCTCAATGAAAACTGGCGAATCGCTCCTACCGCCATGGTTTTTAAGGTAGACACAGGTATCACTGGAATATTTGCGGAAAATGCCAGTCCTTGAACGACACCGAGACAAATTCTCAACCCAGTAAAAGAACCTGGCCCTCTGCCATAGGCAATAGCATCTAGATCACCGAGGGTAATTCCTTGTGAAACCAATAGCTGATCAATCATGGGGAGTAAACGTTGAGTATGTTGACGAGGCGCCAATACAAACTCACTCGTTATCTCGCCGTTTCGGGACAATGCAATCGAGCACGCCTCACTAGATGTATCGACCGCCAAAATTGTACTCATGCCTAACCTAACCTTTGAACCTAAGGGCGAATGGCGCACATTTTCTCAGATTTTGGCCAGTTGAGACAGCTTAGAACGAAAAAATCCCCGGAGCATTAGGCCCTCGGGGATTTTTTGAAACGTAATTTGGAGAATTACCCCCCAAATTGGACCGATATTTACTTCTTCTTAGCGGCACGCTTCTTGGCTGCAGGCTTCTTCTTAGCCACAGCCTTTTTAGGAGCAGCTTTCTTAGCAGCAGGTTTACGCTTCTTAGGAGCAGCCTTTTTCTTAGCTTTAGCAGCGGCTTTCTTCTCCGCTGCTTTAGCTTTAGCGGCCGCTTTCTTCTCTGCAGCCTTTGCTTTAGCGGCAGCTTTCTTCTCGGCAGCTTTGGCTTTAGCAGCGGCTTTCTTCTCAGCAGCTTTCGCTTTAGTCGCAGCTTTCTTCTCTGCAGCTTTGGCTTTATCCATCGCCTTCTTTGCTACGGCTTTTGCTTTAGCAGCCAATTTCTTCTTAGCTGCAGCAACTTTCTTAGCATTGGCCGCGGCGCGCTGTTTCTTCCACTTAGCTTCAAACGCTTTAGCGGCTTTCTCCAGATCCGCCTCTGCTTTAGTTGCCAAAGAAGCAGACAGAGCATCAACCTTCGCCAATACTGCAGCTTCAGCAGCTTTTGCAGCAGCAACGCTCTTGGCCGTTGAAAGAGTCAGTTTGGCACTTGCAGCCTTACCGCGCAGAGTCTTAACCTTGGCACCCACTTTTGCGGCAGCCTTAGTCGCGGCTTGAGCGGCACGCTTATCAGCGGCTTTCTTAGACTTGGCAGCCTTGTTTTTAGCAGAAGCCGCTTTCTTACGAGCAGCAGCTTGAGCCTTCGCTTGGGCTTGGATTTCTTTTTGAAGTTTACTCAGGGCATCCTGAGCTTTGGTAACAGCCGGGGCGGCAACTGCTGCCGGGGCTTTTTTTACTTTTGCTTTTGCTTTAGCCGGTGCACGACGTTTTGCCGGCGCCTTTTTAGCTTTCGCTTTTGCTACTCTAGCCATCTTCAATTCTCCTCAGTATAAAAAGATGCACAACCACTAACACAATGAACCATAGCACAAATATTAAACGCCTAAGACGTCGACCAGAATATTATTTAAAAAAACAAGCTTTTGCACCCTTTCACTGCTTTTTTTTTAGAAAAATACGATTTTTTTGAGTTTTTTTACCGTTAACGGTGTTTTTTACACCTCAAAACTTCATTCCTCATCGTTAAGACGCTTTTTTAGGGAAAAACCTCATAGATATATTTAGGCCTCAAACGAAAAACAAAAAACAAAAAACAACAACGTTGCTTTCGACTCCATTTTCTTATCTCAAATACCGCTAATCAGAACGGACTGCACCTAGCAAAGGAAACTGACAAACCTGCCACACCTGAAAAATGAAAAGTAGTGTTTCTACCTCACAGTTCACTGCCACATAACAAATGCCAGTAGCGCACAACTCAGAACAACGTAAATGGAAAATATCGCAGTGAGTCAAAACGCAAAACTCACTGCCCTTCGTTATGCGCGAACAAACCAGAATCATCACCGTCTCACTGCTTCCTCGACAGCTTGAATAGAAAACCTCATAGATTCCACTTTTGCATCTATATATAGAAGCAATAACCTCAAGACCTCATAAAAGACAGGATCTCAACCGTGCAAACAAAACCAATAAAGAAATGAAAAAGGAATATGGCTGTCCTCCTGAACTCAAACGTTTGGAAAAATGGACCACTCAATGTAGAAATCGTGCCACCCCATAGGTGATGAGGAGAATCAAACCAACAAGAGCAGGCTGCACTAGAAATGGAGCGAAAATAATCGTGGAACAAGAAGCTATGAAGGGAGAAGTCGTCAATGAACGCTTCGGCGAGCATCTACGGCCACAGGAGTCGACTGACTAGAAACCTATCCATCGCCAAAGGCACCGACATCAAAAGCATGCCGAAATCAAACGCATTTGACACAGCGGATATCAAACGCCGTTTGCACCTATATCGAAGTCACATTGATCTATAGCCGTTTCAAATACCGCGCTAAATACACCAGACACAAAAAAGGGCCCTGAGGGCACTGCTGTCCCACAGTTTGTGATAAATAAGAAAGCCTGAATCTCTGTTGTTACAATGGATCTGCGAAGAAACTATTGAACAACAAGGGATTCAGGCTT